>JABEVE010000025.1 GCA_013044035.1 Burkholderiales bacterium | reverse complement strand
TAAGATCGGTAGACGGACAACCTGGAGCTCGCCATGTGGATGGATCACCATGATTTGCTGCGCGAATTTCCCGAGGAAGCGAAAGCGATCGTCGCGCTGCGGGAGCGCAACGGCCATTTCGACGCGCTCTGCGCGCGCTTCGATGTGGTGAACGCGGAAATCGTGCGCATCGAGCGCGGCAAGGAGTCGGCCGGCGATGCCCGGCTTCACATGCTGCGGCTGGATCGGCTCAAGCTCAAGGACGACATTGTGGCGTCGCTGCGCCAGGGTTGAAACCGCTGCGCAGGGATGCGTATCCGGTCAAAGCCTGGCGGGTTCGTGCAAGGCGTTTGCCTCGGTGGCCAGGGCCTGTGCCAGTTGGGTGGCACTGCTGCACAGATCCACCGCATGTCTGGGCGTGAGTTGGCGCGCGCGCTCGTGCAACACGGCGGCACATGGCAGCGTGGCCTGCTTGCTGGCCAAGGCAATCGTGTTCTCGCCGTCCTCCGCCAGGAAGGTGACGACATACTCACCGAAGCTCTGGCGCAGCCGTTGCACCAGGACATCACGCAGGCTGTCCTTGGCCCAGATGTTCGACGCCAGAACACCGCCGGGTTGCAGTGCGGCGGCACAGTCGTCGAAGAAGGTCTGGCTGCACAGCGCGGGCGGCAGACCATCGGCGTCGAAGCCGTCAAGCATGAGGACATCGCAGCAAGCCGGATTGTCGTGCAGCCAGGCGGTGCCGTCGACGCACAGCACCTGGAGCCGGTCGTCGTCGGGCGGGATGGCGAACAAGTCGCGCATGGCGATGACCTCAGGGCTGATTTCCAGCGCCGTGAAACGGGTGTGCGGCAAATGGGCGTGGCAGTATTTCGCCAGCGAGCCACCGCCCAGACCCAGCATCACGATATGCCTGGGTTCGGCCGCCAGCAGCAGGAAGGCCATCATGCTGCGCGTGTAGTCCAGCACCAGTTTGTCGGGCGTCGCCACACGCATGCGGCTTTGCACCGTGGCCATGCCGAAGTGCAGCGAAATTTCGCCGCGGTCCTGGCAGATGAAGGGCTGGCCGGCGGCTTTCCGGCGCAAGCGTTTCATGGCGGCGGCCATGTCGCGTTCAGTCGGCTTGGCGGCGCTGGGCCGGGAACAGGATGACGTCGCGAATACTCGGGGCGTCGGTCAGCAGCATCACCAGTCGATCGATGCCGATGCCGCAGCCGCCCGTGGGCGGCATGCCCACCTCGAGCGCGCGGATGTAGTCGGCGTCGTAGTACATCGCTTCCTCGTCGCCTGCGTCTTTGTTGGCGGCCTGGGTGGCGAAGCGCGCAGCCTGGTCTTCAGGATCGTTGAGTTCGGAAAATCCGTTGGCGATCTCACGCCCGGTGGCAAACAGCTCGAAACGCTCGGTGATGCCAGGGTCGGCATCGCTGGCGCGTGCCAGCGGCGAGACCTCCACCGGATAGTCGATGATGAAGGTGGGTTGCCACAACCGGGCCTCCACCACCGCCTCGAACAGGCCGAATTGCAATTCGGCCAGGCTCCAGTGCACCGGTGCCTTGGCGCCGGCGGCTTGGATGCGTGCACGCAGCACGGCGGGATCCGTGGCTTCGGCCAGGCTGAGCCCGGCGACCTGCACCAGCGAATCGCGCACGCTCATGCGCGCGAAGGGCGCTTCGAGATCGACTTCGCGGCCCTGGTAGGGCAGGCGCGCGGTGCCGCAGGCGCGAATCGCGGCCTGACGGATGAGCGCTTCGGTGTAGTCCATCATGTCGTGGTGGTTCCAGTAGGCGGCGTAGAACTCCATCATGGTGAACTCGGGGTTGTGGCGTACCGAGATGCCCTCGTTGCGGAAGTTGCGGTTGATCTCGAACACCCGCTCAAAGCCACCCACCACCAGGCGCTTGAGGTAAAGCTCAGGAGCGATGCGCAGGAACATCTGCTGGTCGAGCGCGTTGTGGTGGGTGACGAAAGGCTTGGCGTTGGCGCCGCCAGGAATAGGGTGGAGCATGGGGGTTTCGACTTCGACGAAACCGGCCTCCTCCATGGCATGACGCAGGGCTGAGACGATGCGCCCGCGCTGCACGAAGCGCTGGCGCGCCTCTGGCGTGACCACCAGGTCGACATAACGCTGGCGGTAGCGCGTTTCCACGTCCTCCAGGCCGTGAAACTTGTCGGGCAGGGGTTGCAGGTTCTTCGCCAGCAGGCGCACCTGCGTGGCTTGCACCGTGAGCTCACCGGTGCGTGTCTTGAACAGCAAGCCTTCGCAACCCACGATGTCGCCGAGGTCGAAGTGCTTGAACGCCGCGTGTCCGGCTTCGCCGGTATGGTCGTTGCTGACATGGATCTGCAGGCGTCCGCTGCTGTCCTGCAGCGTGCCGAAGCTGGCCTTGCCCATCACCCGCTTGAGCATCAGCCGCCCCGCGATGTGCACCCGCCGCGCCGCTGCCAGCACGGCATCCGGCTCCAGCGCGTCGTACTCGGTATGCAAGGATGCAGCCTGGGCGTCGGGTTTGAAGTCGTTCGGGTAGGCATTGCCTTGCGCACGCAGCGTGGCGAGTTTGGCGCGGCGTTCAGCGAGCAGGGATGAGGTGGAGGCTTGTGTGTCGCCCGGGGTGACGGAGGCGGCGGGTTCTTTGGGGTTCATGCGTGTTGTTCTCGGAGGTAGAGCAGCGAAGCGGCGGTCTCGGCACTCAGGCCTTGGGTGTTTTGCGCCAGCAGGGCGTGCTCGATCCTGCCGGCCAGGGTTTTGCCCAGTTCCACGCCCCATTGATCGAACGGGTTGATGCCGTAGAGCCAGCCTTCCACCACGGTGCGGTGCTCGTACAGCGCCAGCAGTGAGCCCAGGTGATAGGGCGTGAGCTGCTCCATCCAGATGAAGGTGGACGGTCGCCCGCCGGGACAGGCGCGGTGGCGGGCGGCGCGGGCGGCGGCATCGGGTGCCATGCCCTGGGCCATCAGCTCGGTCTGCCAACTCGAGGCATCCTTGCCGTTCCACAGCGCGTCCGCCTGGCCCAGTGCATTGGCCAGCAGCGCCAGATGCTCGGGCAGGCGCGCATGCCAGGGACGGGCGACGGCGATGATCTCGTGAAACACCGGCACCGCGGCCTGATGCAAGAGCTGGAAGTAGGTGTGCTGCACCGGCGTGCCCACGCCGCTGATGACGGCAGGGCCGCTGACATGCACGGGCTGGGCGCCGTCGGCGCTGGTGGACTTGCCCAGCGACTCCATGAGCAATTGCTGCAGATACAGCGGCACATGCGAGAAGGCGTCGCCATACAGCCCGATGGACAGCAGCGGCAGGCCGAAGCGCACGCGGTAGGCATGCGACAGCCCGGCCATCAGTCCCGGACCCGAGGCGTTGAGTGGGGTGCCGAGGAAGTGTTCGTCCATGGCTCTTGCACCGGCGTGAAACTGGTCGAAGATGTCGCGGCCAAAAGCCAGCAGCAGCACCATGCCGTGCGCGCTCCAGACCGAGAAGCGTCCGCCGATCTCCTGCAGCGAGCGAAACACCTGTGCCATGGGCATGCCGAAGCGTTGGTGCGCCAGGTCGGCGTTGGCGGTCAGCGCCACCAGCCGCGCGCGCGCTGCCTCGGCGCCCAGATGGCCCGACAACCAGCGCACCACGGCATCGGCATTGCGCATGACCTCTTGGGTGCGGAAGGACTTGCTGTTGATCAGCACCCAGGTGTGGGCGGGCTTGGCGGTGGCGAGCACAACCTCCAGCGTGGAGCCGTCCAGATTGGCCACCCAATGGATGCGGCAGCGCGACGGCTGCAGCACCGCAAGCGCGGTGTAGAGCGCCAGCATCGGCGTTTCGGAGCCGCCGGCACCGAGGTGGATGATGTCGAGCCCGTCGGCTCCGGCGTTGGCCACCAGGCGTTCGGCCCAATCGGCCATGCGTGCGTGCTCGGCGTGCAGGAAGTCGGCGGCGGCTTGTGAGGCTTGATCGTCACCCCGAGCACCCAGGCGCGAGAGCACATGCCAGGCCGGTCGCCCCTCACTGCCGTTGAGCACCGTGTCGCGAACCAGATCCATCGGGTTCTGGGGCAGGGTAGCCAGCGTGGTGTGTGCCGTAGCCAGTGCCTGCGCGCCATGGCGGGAGAACTCGAGGCGCAGGCCTGAGGTGTCGATGGTGGTAGGTGTGGGCATATCGAAGGGTGGCGCAGATTGGGAGCCGCCTCGCCTGGCACGCTTGACCAAGGCACGGGGCGAACGCCGCGGCGCCGTGCGGAGCAGGCAGGGGGAGGGCCTGAACGCGCTGGCGCATTCAGGCGGCCGATTCTATCGGCCCGTCCGGGTTCGGCATGGGCCTGGAGCCGAGCATTTCGCAGGGCTGCCTAGAATTCCAGGCTGGCCAGTCTCGCCTGCGTGGCGTCTCAGTGGCCGTTTGTTCACCTTTGCGAGGTTTCCATGATTGTCATCACCGGAGCCGCCGGCTTCATCGGCGCCAATTTCGTCCACCACTGGCTGAGTCAGTCGCAGGAGCCCGTGCTCGTGCTGGACGCACTCACCTACGCCGGCAACCTGGAGAGCCTGGCCAGCGTGCAGGGCGATGCGCGCTATCACTTCGCCCAAGTCGACATCGGCGACCGCCCCGCGGTGGCCGCACTGCTGGCCCGGCACCGCCCGCGTGCCATCCTGCACTTCGCCGCCGAGAGCCATGTGGACCGCTCCATCCACGGCCCCGGCGACTTCATCCGCACCAATGTGCAGGGCACCTTCGAGCTGCTCGAAGCCACCCGTGCGTATTGGACGTCACTGCCTGAAGCCGAGAAGGCCGCCTTGCGCTTCCTGCACGTCTCCACCGACGAGGTCTACGGCAGTCTCGGCCCCACCGACCCCGCCTTCGCCGAGACCACTCCCTACGCCCCCAACAGCCCTTACAGCGCCAGCAAGGCCGCATCCGACCACCTCGTGCGCGCCTGGCACCACACCTACGGCCTGCCGGTGCTCACCACCAACTGCTCCAACAACTACGGCCCTTACCAGTTCCCAGAGAAGCTCATCCCGCTGATGATCCACAACGCCCTGGCCGGCAAGCCCCTGCCGGTGTACGGCGACGGTCAGAACGTGCGCGACTGGTTGTATGTCGAAGACCATTGCCGCGCTCTTTGCCGCGTGCTCGAAGCGGGCCAACTGGGCGACACCTACAACATCGGCGGCTGCAACGAAGTGCGCAACCTCGACGTGGTGGACACCCTGTGCGAACTGCTCGACGGCTTGCGCCCGAAGGCCGATGGCACCAGCTACAAGACCCAGATCACCTTTGTGGCCGACCGCCCCGGCCACGACCGCCGCTACGCCATCGACGCCCGCAAAATCGCAGCCGAACTCGGCTGGACGCCGCAGGAGACCTTTGCCACGGGTCTCAAGCGCACGGTGCAGTGGTATCTGGACCATCCCGACTGGGTGGCCCACGTCACCAGCGGCGCATATCGGCAGTGGGTCGGCCAGCACTACGGCAGTACGGTTCACACCGCGGGCGCCGCAGCATGAGTGCCGACGCTGGGATTGCCCACCCCGCGCAGCCGCCGCGTATCCTGTTGCTGGGTGCCGATGGCCAACTTGGCTGGGAGTTGCGCCGTGCGTTGCTCCCTTTGGGCTCGGTGCTGGCGATGAACCGCAGTCTGGCCGATCTGGGCGACTTGCCCGCGCTGCGCTCCACGCTGGAGCGCGTGCAGCCCGACATCCTCGTCAATGCCGCGGCCTACACCGCGGTGGACAAGGCCGAGAGTGAGCCCGGGCTTGCCCAGTGCATCAATGCCGAAGCGCCGAGACTCCTGGCCGATTATGCCGCTGCCCACAACGCCTGGCTGGTGCACTACTCCACTGACTATGTGTTCGACGGCAGCAAGCCCGGGCCTTACACCGAGCTTGATGCCCCCAAGCCGCAAAGCGTCTATGGTCACACCAAGCTGGCCGGTGAACAGGCCATTGCACAAAGCGGCTGCCGGCACTTCATTTTTCGCACCTCCTGGGTTTATGCCGCGCGTGGCGGCAACTTCGCCAAGACCATGCTCAAGCTGGCACGGGAGCGAGAACATCTGCGCGTGGTCGCCGACCAGTTCGGTGCCCCCACCAGCGCCGAACTCATTGCCGACGTCACCGCGCTGGCCCTGCACCGGGTGCAGACCGACGCATCGTTCGCCACCGCCATAAGCACTCCCCAGCCCGGCCTCTACCACCTCACGGCCGGCGGCAGCACGTCCTGGCACGGCTATGCCCAGTTCGTGCTGCGGCAGGCCGCCGCTCACGGTACGGCACTGCGCTGTGGGGCCGAAGCGGTGGAACCCATCGCCACGGCCGATTACCCGCTGCCTGCGCCACGTCCAGCCAATTCCAGGCTGGACTGTGATCGGCTGCAGGCCGCGTTGGGGCTTGCGCTGCCGCACTGGCAGATCCAGGTCCGGCGCATGCTGGCCGAAGTGGCCGTGCAGGGTTGAGCCTCGCGGCTGTCAGGATGGATGAAGGCCGGGGCTGATCGAGCCTGGTCCCGACGCACGACGAGGCGTCAACGCTTGACGACCACCGGCCAATCACCGAGTTCGTTGCGACGCCGGGTTGGTGACGACGCGCAATGCTCCCCCAGCAAGGCGCTGACACCAGCCACACCCACAAGCACGGCGTCGAGATGCCGGCCTTCGCGCAACCCGTGCTCCATGCTTCGACACAGGGCTTGCCACTGCGCCGGATCAACCCGGGATGCGATGCCGCGATCGGCAATGATTTCCACGGCACGCTCGGCCAACAGCAAATAGATCAATACGCCATTGTTCTCGGCGGTGTCCCAGACATGGAGGCGCGCAAACAGTTCGATGGCGCGCGCTCGCGGTGTGATGCCGTGCCAAAGCTCTGGCCAGTCGAGGGCTCCTTCCAGAGCCACCCGGATCTCGCCATCATGTCGGCTTTCCGCAGCGTGGATCGCCTGCGCAATGGCCTTCATGGCCGATCGCGGAAATGCCCTGTGCACCCGTGCCGTGAGGTAAAACGCATGGCGCAGCCACTGTCTGGCCTTCATGGTCACCACCGCCCCGAGGCGCCGCCACCGCCGAAACCGCCGCCGCCGCCGGAGAATCCGCCTCCATGGCCGCTGCCAAAACCCCCACCTCCGCCTGCACCAAAGCCGCCCGCTCCGAAACCACCCGGCCCACCGAAGCGCATGCCACTGATCACGGCAAAAAAGGCCAACAGCGCCGCCCCTCCAGCGAGCAGTCCAGAGCCGATCAGCAGCCAGCCGCCAATGCCTGCGACCAGAGCCGAAACACCGGCGCCGAGCACGCGGCCGAGCACGGCACGCAGCGCCTGGCCCAGCACCACGGCGCCGAACACCACGAACAAAGCCAACTGCAGTGGCGGCTCCTGGTCGTGTGCAGCGACCTGCCGAGGTGGCGGCAAGGGCTCACCGTCGATCAAGCGCATGAGTTGGCTGACACCGGCCTGGATGCCGGCGTCGAACCGTCCCGCTTGGAAGTCCGGCGCGATGGTCTCGGCCACGATGCGTTTGGCGATGGCGTCCGGGATGGCGCCTTCCAGTCCGTAACCCACCTCGATGCGCACGGCGCGGTCGTCCTTGGCGACGAGCAGCAACACGCCGTCGTCAACGCCTTTGCGCCCCAGCTTCCAGGCGTCGGTGACGCGTATGGAGTATTGCTCGATCGCTTCGGGTTGCGTGGTGGGCACGATGAGCACCGCGATCTGGCTGCCCTTGCGTGCCGTGAAGTCCCGCAGTTGTTGATCCAGCGCCTGTGCCTGGTCGGTGCTCAGCGTGCCGGTGAGATCGGTGACGGGCGCGGTCAGCGGCGGTACGGTGACCAAAGCCCAGGCCGGCAGCAGGACTGCGCAAGTCAGCAGCAGGCCGAGCACCACGCCAAAGCACCCACCGGACCTGCGCCGCCGACTGTCCTTGAAGCCTAACGTGGGGGCAAGCTGCCTGCCGCGATGCCCTATGGCGGCAGACTCCATGGTGTTCATGCTTGCACGCTCACGGCGAGGTTGCTGGCTTGGACCTGGGTGATGTGGAACCGAAGTCGACCGTGGGCGGCTTGGCGATGATTTTTTCGTTGTCCACCGTGAAGCTGGCCTTGGTTTTGTAGCCGAACGCCATGGCGGTGAGGTTGCCGGGGAACTGGCGCACGGTGTTGTTGTAGGCCTGCACCGCCTCGATGTAGCGCATGCGTGCCACGGTGATGCGGTTTTCCGTGCCCTCGAGCTGTGCCTGCAGGTCGCGGAAGGATGTGTCGGCCTTGAGCTGCGGGTAGTTCTCGGATACCACGAGCAGGCGCGACAGCGCGCTGGTCATTTGCTGCTGGGCTGCCTGGAATTTGGCGAAGGCGGTGGGGTCGTTGACCAGTTCCGGCGTGGCCTGGATGGACCCCACCGAGGCGCGCGCTGCGGTCACTTCCGTCAGCACGTCCTTTTCATGGCTGGCATACCCTTTGACCGTGGCCACCAGGTTGGGCACCAGATCGGCGCGGCGTTGGTACTGGTTGAGCACTTCGGCCCAGGATGCCTTGACCTGCTCATCCTGGCGTTGCAGTGCGTTGTAACCGCAGCCGCTCAAGGCGGTGGTGAGCAGCAGCAGGGCGGCAAGCAGCAGTCGGCGCATGGTGACCTCGTCATTCGGCATGTCAAGATGTGACAAACCGAAGCATAAGGTGTCGGCCTATTGCATGCCTAGTGCGGCGCTTGCGGTGGCCTGCCACGCAGCGCCACAGGACTGGGCTCCGAATCGGGCAGCAGGCTTTGCACGCTGCCGTAGAACGACAGAATGAATGCCAGGAATAGCATCAAGGCCATGGGAAAACTCAGCAGGGTGGCCGCTTCGGCGCTGGCGCCCATCACCTGGGCCAGTGTCACCACCAGCAGCGGAACCGTTGCAAACAGCAAGAACCATTGCATGGCGTAGAGCATGAAGGCGCGCACGTTGCGCAGGCAGATGACGAAGCTGGTGAACAAAGCTTGCCAAGGCCCCATGCCATGCCAGCTCACCAGCGGTGGCGCGAACCAGAAGGCCATGGACACCGGGATGTAGCTGAGGGTCGCCACCACTGCTGCACCACGCAGCACGCCGCTTTTCACCAGGGTCTGCGCCGGCATGGCGCCGAACAGCAGCAGACGCAGTAACGCGCCGCCATCCATCAGCGAAGCCACGGCGAGCACGCCCACCACGGCGGCGGCGTAGAGCACACCCAGAGCCAGCAGGGCACGCGCACGCGTACGGTTTTCACGCAGCCCGGCCAGCAGCACGGTGGGCCATACCGTTTCGCCACGCACGATTTGCCGTGACGCGAGCAGGAAACCCACGGTGGCGATTTGTGCCACCAGGAGGGGCACGAGGCCGCCCATGACGGGCAGCATGGAGAACAGCCCGACGACGAGGATGTAGCTGCCCATCATCAGCATGACGCTCCAGGGCTGGCGAAACAGCCAGACAAAACCCAGCTTGACCCAACTCAGGCCCTCGCGGGCGGGGACGGTGCGCAATTGCATGGTGATGAGCCCTGGACGGGCCGGAAAAAGGACAACCTGGGGTGAAAGGCGGGATTGAAGCGGGGATGTCGCGCAATGACTGCATGCGCACAACAAGGCAAGACAAAGCACGCGGCTGGATTGTAGAAGCGTGTCTGGCGCCCCATGGGCCTGCGCGATCGTCACGCGACGTCGGCGGCCGGTCGTTGAAACTCTGCGTGCAAGGGGCGTAAGCGCATATGCAAACCAACCGGCCCCATGCTGAAGGACAGGTGTTCGCGCGTGGCGCCGCCAGCAGTCGGAGCGACGGTTTCGATCCCGAAGCAGCCCAGCAGCATCGCCATGGCCATTTTCATCTCCAACAGGGCCAGGTAGCGCCCGGGACAGATGCGCGGGCCGGCGCCGAAGGGCATGCTGATGCGCTTCGAGGCGGCATTGGGAGCCGCAGGGTCTGCGCTCAGCCAGCGCTCGGGTTTGAACGCGGTGGGGTCGGGGAACTCGCGGGCATCCAGGCTGTCGTGGCGCATGAGGGCGAACACCACGGTATCCGCCGGCACCAGGACGTCGGCAACCGTGGTTTCGCTCACGGCCTGCACCAGCAGCAGCGGGGCGACGGGCTTGAGGCGCATGGTCTCTTGGATGCAGGCGTCGAGGTAGTCCAGCGAGGCCATTTGCTCCGGGGTGAAGCCTGCGGGGTCGGGTGCCAGGCGGCGGACTTCGGCGCGGGCACGCTCAAGCGCATGCGGGTGGCGATGCAGCAGTTCGATCATCCAGGCCAGGGTGTTGGCCGTGGTGTCTTCACCGGCCAGCAGGAGCACGATGACGTTGCCGGCCACGTCGTGATCATTGACGTCGCTGTCGGCACGGTCTGCGGCGCAGATCATGGCCTCGAGCAGATTGCGCGGCCGCTCGCGCAGGGATGGGTCGCGTTGCAGGCGCTGGCGGGCATCGGCAATGAAGCCCCGAATCGCCTGCTGCACGGCGCAGACGCTGCGGTCCAGCGCGCGGTCGGAGGGCAGGCGGACATAGCGCCAGTAGGGCAGCAGCGCCAGGCCGCGCCTGTGCAGCTTCGGGAAAATGCGGTTCAGATGCCGCTGAATGACATCGTCGTCGGATTCGAGGGTGTTGACGTCCATGCCGAAAGCCAGGCCGGCGCTGGCATCCACGGTGAAGCGCATGAGGTCGGCTTGCAGGTCGATCCGTGATTCGTTGTGTGCAGCAGCCTTCCAGCGCGTACGCAGGCGCAAGGTCACGTTCAAGAGGGTGGGGAAATAGGCCTTGACGTGACCGGGGTCGAGACCAGCCATGACCATGCGGCGCTGGCGCTGCCAGGTCTCGTCGTTGGCGAAAAACAGGCCTTCGTCGAAGCCCATTTCACGCGCGATGCGCCCGCCCAGCAGGGGGCGGCGAAAGCGTTCGGGTCGGTCGCGCAACAGCGTTTGAATGGTGGCGTGGCCGGATACGACCAGGATCGTGCGCGGGCCGAAGCGGAACTGGTAGCAAGGCCCGAATTGCCGGCCCCAGGCTTCAAGCTGGAGGTGCAGCCTGTCAGGGCGAAGCCGCCAGGCCTGGCCCACCCAAGGCAGCCCACGAGGCCCGGGAAGATCGGACAAAGGGCGCGGCTGTTCCGGGGTCGGAGTCTGTCTCGCGTCCGCTTGGCGTTGCATGTCGCAGTCTTCCAGTCTTGTTTCAGGCAAGCAGCGCTGCCCCATGGTCGGCGGCATGGACGCGCTGGCGCAGCACGCGCTCGAAATGTGTCGGGTCGTGGGCTTTCAGCAGATGGGCGTCGCGCGGCAGGTGAAAGTCGGCCAGGCGCGAGGTCCAGAAGCGCAGCGCTGCGGCGCGCAAGGCGTCGGGCAGCAAGGTCGATTCCGCGGCCAGCAAGGGCCGCACATGCTGGTAGGCATCGAGCAGGGCCTTGCAGCGCTCGGCGTCCAGGGCGCCGGTGGCTAGATCGATGCACCAGTCGTTCAGGGCCACGGCCAGATCGAACACCCAGGTGTCGCTGCCGGCGAAATACCAGTCGAATACGCCCGAGAGCCGGCCGTCTTCGAACAAGGCGTTGTCACGAAACAGATCGGCATGCACGGCGCCGCGCGGCAACTGCGCGAACGCGGGACTTGCGGCCAATGCGGTTTGATGGGCGAGCTCGGCCTGCAGCAAGTTGCGCTGGGCTGCGTCGAGATGCGGCAGCACCAGCGGAATGGTCTGCTGCTGCCAGGCCAAGCCGCGGAGATTGGCTTGCAACAGCGGAAAATCCCTCGCCGCCAGATGCATGCGGGCCAGGCAGGTCCCGATCTGCGCGCAATGCGCGGCCTCCGGTTGCAGTTCGCTATGACCGGGAAGACGCGTGACCAGTGCCGCCGGTTTGCCCTTGAGTTGGTGCAGGATGCGGCCTTCGCGGTCGGCCATCGGGTCGGGCACGGGAATGGCGTGCGCTGCGAGGTGATGCATCAGTCGCAGGTAGAACGGAAGCTGCTCGGCGCTCAGCCGCTCGAACAGCGTCAGCACGAAGCGTCCGTGCGTGGTCGTGACGAAATAGTTGGTGTTTTCGATGCCGCTCGTGATCCCTTGCAATGCGGTCAGCGAGCCGAGATCGAAACCGTTCAGAAAGGTCTGGACTTCGGCGGCGCCGAGCGTGGTGAAGACGGCCATGGGGAATCAATACGGGGTGTTCAGACCGCCGGCGCAGCCAGCTTGCTCAATCATGGCGACGAGGCGACGAGGCGAGGGAGGACGAGAGAACTCGCGGCAGGCACCGGCCTTGGGCCCGGCCCGTCGTCATTTGAAGGTGCCGATGGTCCACTGCATGCGACCTTGCATGTCGGCAGGGTCGGTGCTGGACGATACATCGGGCGGCACGATGTTGTAGGCAGGGCCGCCATGCAGCGGTTGCACGTGAATTTGGGTGGTGGCTCCACGCACTTGTTGCTCCTGAATGCGCACCGAGCGGTCTTGCGTCACGTGATTGCGCACCACCGGCTCGGGAAATTTGGGTGCGGGTTGCGTGTCAGCCAGGCGCGCAGACGGCGACAGACCGCTGCGCGGGGAGGAACTGGCTGGCGAGGGAGTCACGGCCCAGGCTTGCGTGCCGCTGCATTCGAGCGCTGCGAGCAACGCAGCGAACGTGGCGAACTGGGTGGCGATGCGTACGCCAGTGCGAGGAGGTTTCATGCCCTGATTTTAACGGTCGGAACGTCCCGCTGCCGGCGCAGCAGGATGGCAAGTCCATGCCTGTCATGGGCGACTCCATCTGGCGCGGCTGCAGCCGATAATCGCGCCCATGACGACCCAACCCGACAACGCCGCGACTCTGCTGCTGGTGGACGGCTCCAGCTACCTCTACCGCGCTTTCCATGCCATGCCCGATTTGCGCGGCCCACTGGGAGAACCCACCGGCGCGCTCTACGGCATGGTGGCCATGCTGCGGCGTCTGCGTGAGCAGTACCCGTCGGCCAAAGGCTACCGTTTTGCGGCTTGCGTGTTCGACGCCAAAGGCCCAACCTTCCGCGATGCCATGTATGCCGACTACAAGGCACAGCGCGCACCGATGCCGCCCGAGTTGGCGCAACAGATCGGCGTCATTCACGAGGCGGTTCGGCTGATGGGCTGGCCGCTGTTGGAAGTGCCCGGAGTCGAGGCCGACGACGTCATCGGCACCCTTGCCGTGCGTGCGCATGCCCTGGGGCTGCGCACCCTGGTGTCCACCGGTGACAAGGACCTGGCGCAATTGGTGAACGACCACATCACCTTGGTCAACACCATGAGCAACGAGGTGCAGGACGTTGCCGGTGTGGTGGCCAGATTCGGTGTTCCGCCTGAGCGCATCGTCGATTACCTCACCCTGGTGGGCGACGCGGTCGACAACGTCCCGGGTGTGAGCAAGGTCGGGCCGAAAACGGCGGTGAAATGGCTGACCCAATACGGCTCTCTCGACGGTGTCATGGCCAACGCCGACGCGATTGCCGGCGCCGTCGGCCAGAGCCTGCGAGACGCCCTTGGCTGGCTGCCCACGGCGCGCAAACTGGTCACCATCGCCACCGATTGCGATCTGGACGGCTACGCCCGCGACATTCAGGTCGACCTGGAACTCGCACCCGAAAACGCCGCTGGGCTGCTGCCTTTTTTCACGCGCTACGGGCTGAAAAAATTCACCCACGAGTTGCAAGCCGCACGGCCGTCCGCGCAGGCTTCTCTGCTGTCGGATGAAGCCTCCGCGCCAGCGTCGGCCGACGTCGCTGCTGGCCCCGCAGCTTTAACGTCACCGCGCCTGCCCGGCCATTACACCGGCGTGCTGACATGGTCCCAGTTCGACGACTGGCTGGCGCGCATCGACGCCGCCGCGCTCACGGCCATCGACACCGAGACCGATTCGCTCGACCCGATGCGCGCTCGCCTGGTGGGCATCTCGCTGTGCGTGCAGCCTGGCGAAGCCGCGTACATTGCACTCGCGCATCGCTACGCGGATGCGCCGCCGCAACTGCCGCTGAACGATGTGCTGGCGCGGCTCAAGCCTTGGCTGGAAAACGTTGACAAACCCAAGCTCGGCCAGAACAGCAAGTACGACCGGCATGTGCTGGCCAATGCCGGCATCGTCGTGCGTGGCTATGCCCACGACACCTTGCTGCAAAGTTATGTGCTGGAGGCGCACAAGCCACACAGTCTCGACAGCCTGGTGGCCCGCCACCTGGGCCGCGACGACACCTTGAGCTATGAGCAGGTGTGCGGCAAGGGCGCCAAGGCCATCACCTTCGATCAGGTCGATCTGGACATCGCCACACGCTACAGCGGCGAGGATTCAGACCTCTGCCTGCAGGTCCACCAACTGCTGTGGCCGCGCATCGAAGCCGACGCCGGGCTCGGCCGCATCTATGCACTGGAACTGCAGGTGAGCGAAGTTTTGCAGCGCATGGAGCGCACCGGCGTGCTGGTGGATGGCGACGCGCTGCGGACGCAGAGCACCGAACTCGGGCGGGAAATCCAACGACTCGAGACCCAGGCCCACGAGTTGGCGGGTGGGCCGTTCAATCTGGGCAGTCCCAAGCAGATCGGTGAAATCCTGTTCGACCGTCTGCACCTGCCGGTGCAGAAAAAAACCGCCGGCGGCGCGCCCTCGACCGACGAGGAAGTGCTGGAGAAACTGGCGGAAGACTATCCGCTGCCCAAGGTCATTCTCGAACACCGCAGCTTGGCCAAGCTCAAGAGCACCTACACCGAAAAGCTGCCGCTGATGATCAATCCGGCCACGGGGCGGGTGCACACGAACTATGCCCAGGCCGTGGCCGTGACTGGGCGGCTGGCGTCCAATGATCCCAATTTGCAGAACATCCCGGTGCGCACGTCAGAGGGGCGGCGCATCCGTGAGGCCTTCGTCGCGCCCGAGGGTTGGTTCATCGCGTCGAGCGACTATTCGCAAATCGAACTGCGCATCATGGCCCATCTGTCGCAGGATGCGGGCCTGCTCGAGGCATTTGCGCAGGGGGAGGACATCCATCGTGCCACCGCGTCCGAAATCTTCGGCGTCACCCCCATCGAGGTCAGCAACGAGCAGCGGCGCATGGCCAAGGTCATCAATTTCGGTCTGATCTACGGCATGAGCGCCTTCGGCCTGGCGCGTAATCTCGGGCTCGAGCGCAGCGCGGCGCAACTCTACATCGACCGCTATTTCGCCCGCTACCCCGGCGTGGCGCACTACATGGACCGCACCCGCGCCCTGGCCAAGGCCCAGGGCTATGTGGAAACCGTGTTCGGCAGGCGCTTGTGGCTGGCCGAGATCAACTCACCCAACGGCCCGCGCCGCGCTGGTGCGGAGCGCGCCGCGATCAATGCACCGATGCAGGGCACGGCCGCCGACCTGATCAAGATGGCGATGATCGCAGTTGACCGGGCGCTGACGCAGCAGGGCCGACGCAGCCGCGTGGTGATGCAGGTGCACGACGAACTGGTGCTCGAAGTGCCGCAAGACGAGGCGCCCTGGGTGCGCGAGCACATTCCGCGTCTGATGGCTGGCGTCGCACAGTTGTCTGTGCCTCTGGTGGCCGAATTGGGGATGGGCCTGAATTGGGAGCTGGCGCATTGAGCTGCCTGTATTCCCGGCCTTGACACATCCTGCAACATGTGCCGACACTGGGAAGACTTCAACCCAGGAGACGAACATGTGGAATACGGATTTGCAAACCGATGGGAACAGTCTGCTGAACGCGGGCCCCGGCGGTCGCGGTACTGACGGCGTGTCGCGACGCGACTTTGTACGCACCGCGCTGGGGGTGGGCTTCGCTGCAGCAGCCGGACCCGTGATGGCGCAGACGGCGATCCACACCGGCACTGAAGGACTGCTGGTGGGGGATGTGATGATCGAGTCCGGCGGGCAAAAGATACCGGTCTACCGCGCCCAGCCCCAAGGCAAGACTGAGCTGCCGGTGGTGCTGGTGGTGTCCGAGATTTTCGGTGTGCACGATTACATCGCCGATGTGGCGCGGCGCTTTGCGCACCAGGGTTATCTGGCCCTGGCGCCCGACCTGTTCGTGCGCCAGGGCGACCCGATGGCCTACGGCACCATCGCCGAGGTGATGAGCAACGTCATCGCCAAGGTCCCCGATGCCCAAGTGTTGCAAGATCTCGACGCTTGTCGCGCCTGGGCCGCTGCCAACGGTGGTCGGACTGGGCACGTGGGCATCACCGGTTTTTGCTGGGGCGGGCGCATCGTCTGGCTCTATTGCGCGCATGCACCGGTGCAGGCCGGGGTGGCCTGGTATGGGCGGTTGGTGGGCAGTACCGGGCCGTTCACACCGCGCAACCCAATCGATATTGCGAAGAGCCTGAAAGCGCCGGTTCTGGGGCTGTACGGCGGCAAGGACCCTGGCATTTCGCAGGAGTCCATCGCCGAGATGCGCAAGGCCCTGGCCGATGGCGACAAGGCGGCAAAGGCTTCGGAGATCGTGGTCTACCCCGACGCCGGCCACGGCTTCCATGCCGACTATCGCTCCAGCTACAACGCCGAGGCGGCGAAGGATGGCTGGAAGCGGGCGCTGGCCTGGTTGGAGCACCACGAGGTCGTGGCGCTGGAGGGGCAGTTTTTGCCGCGGGATGGAGCCTGCGCCAGTCTGCCTGGCCTGCTCGACCCGGCGCCGGGAGAAGGCTGAATTTTCGTCGGCAACGGGCCCTGGTCAGCGCACCACCAGGACCGGCAGTTTGCTGTGCGACAGCACGCGCGCGGTCTGGCTGCCCAGCAGCGCGGAGGTCAGCCCGCCGCGGCCGTGGGATGACATCACCACCAGATCGCAGTGTTCGCGTTCGGCCACGGCCAGAAGCCCGCGCCAGGCCTGGGTGTCTTCCTGCACCGCCGTGTTGCAGGGGATGCCGGCAGCCTTGGCGGCGTCCGCCACTTTTTGCACTGCCGCATCGGCCTGCGCACGAATGGCCTCCTGCCAGCCTTCGATGCCGGTGGGCATGACTTCGATCGCACCGATGTAGGGGTAGAGGTCGACCACGGACACCGCCGTGATACGCGCCCCGTTCAGCTTGGCCTGCTCGATGGCCAAGGGAATGGCTCGCTCGGAAAGCTCGGAGCCGTCGGTGGTGATGAGAACGTGATTGAACATGGCGATCTCCTGAGGTTGGTTGAGCCGGGGCGCTGCGGACGGACTTGAGGGTCCGGCTCAGCGCACCACAAGAACATGCAACTGCGAGTGCGTCAGGATCTTTTGTGTTTCGCTGCCGAGCAGCAGGGACTGCATGCCGCGTCTGCCGTGAGAGGCCATCACCACCAGGTCGCAATGTTTGTCCTTGGCGACATCGAGGATGGCTTTCCAGGGGTGGATATCTTCGGCCACGACGCAGTCGCAGGCCAGGCCGGCCGCTTTGCAGGCATCCGCCAGAGGTTGGATTGCGGCCTCGGCAGCCTTGTCGATACTGGCGCGGTAGATGTCGGCCGTGATGGGCACGGATTCGGCCAGTCCGGAATAGGGGTAGGGGTCGGTCACCGTCATGCCGACGATCGACGCGCCACACAGTTTCGCCAGTTGTACCGCTGGAGCGATGGCCTTGGCACCGGTTTCTGAGCCGTCGGTGGGAACCAGAATCATCGTGTACATCGCGTTCTCCTCGCCTGGGTGAAAGATCCGAATATGGCGATATCCTGCACCGTCAAACTGACGAGCGGTTTGATCTGATACAAACTTTGTCAGAGCAGGATTCGGGTTGGCTGATTCAGCCCCGCGAAGCAGGGGACGATGCTTACGGTTCGGCGCCGCGGGCCATGGGACGATCCGGGTCCGCGCACCATTCACTCCACGAACCCGGATACAAGGCCGAGCCACCAAGCCCGGCATGCTCCAGCGCCAGGATGTTGTGGCAGGCGGAAACGCCCGAGCCGCACTGGTTCACGATCTCGTGCGGTTTGCGTCGACCCAGCAGCGCCAACCATTCGGTGCGCAGATCCTGCGCCGGCTTGAAGCGGCCATCATCTGTCAGGTTGTCACGGAAAAAACGGCAAACGGCACCGGGGATATGACCAGCTTTGGGGTCCAGGGTCTCGCCATCGCCGCTGTAGCGCTCCAGCGAACGGGCATCCACCAGCAGGCGTTGGCGATGCTGCAGATTGGCGGCGATGTCGTCGAGAAGCACAAACTGGGTCAGGCTCGGTCCGGGTGTGAAATCGCCGCGCTGCTGTGGCGCGGGGCTGCCTGTCTGCGTTGCCCCTCCCGCCGCCACCCAGGACTGCCAGCCACCGTCCAGCACCGCCACCCGGTCGTGGCCCAACCAGCGCAGCAGCCACCACAGCCGTGCCGCATAGGGCCCTTGGGCGCGGTCGTAAGCCACCACTTGTTGGCCACGGCGTAGGCCACGTCGGGCCAGCAGATCGGCGAGCGCGGTGCGGTCCGGCAGGGGGTGCCTGCCATTGCTGCCGTTGGGTGGCGAGGCCAGATCGCGGTCGAGGTGGAAGTGGATGGCGACGGGGATATGGCCGCCGGCGTAGTCGCGTTCGCCGGCGCCCGGATCGGAGAGTTCGTGGCTGCAATCGGCCACGAAAACGCCGGCCGAGGCCTGCTGCAGTTGCGCGACTGCGATCAGCGTGGTGTGACGTGCGCCGGCTTGTTCATGTGTCTCGCGAGATGTGGTCATGCTGCGCTCAGGCTGCGTTCGGTCTTGGATTATGCCCCCCGAACGCAGCCCGTCGCATCAGTCACCCTCGGGCTTGTTCAGGCTGGCAGACCCAGCTTGCTCCGGTACCACTCGTGGAAATGGCGCATGCCGTCTTCCAGGGGTGACTGGTAAGGCCCCGCCTGGTCGTCGCCGCGTTGCATCAGCGCACGACGCCCGGCATCCATGCGCATGGCGATCTCATCATCCTCGAGGCAGGTTTCCATGTAGGCGGCACGCTCGGCCTCGATGAAGTCGCGTTCGAACGCCGCGATTTCCTCGGGGTAGTAGAACTCCACTCTATTCATGGTTTTCTGCGGCCCCAGTGGATACAGCGCCGACACCACCAGCACATGGGGATACCACTCCACCATGATGTTGGGGTACAGCGTGAGCCAGATGGCGCCATGCTCAGGTGGCACGCCGTCGCGGAAATTCAGCACTGCCTCGTGCCACTTGGCATACGCTGCGCTGCCAGCCTTGCGCAGCGCATTGTTGATGCCCACCGTCTGCACGCTGAATTCGTGGCTGAACTGCCAGGTCAGGTCGTCGCAGGTCACGAACTGGCCTAGACCAGGATGGAAGGGGCCGACGTGATAGTCCTCCAGATACACCTCGATGAAGGTTTTCCAGTTGTAGTCGCACACATGATGTTCGATGTGGTCCAGCACATGGCCGCTGAAATCGAAAGCCTGCGCTTTGTCCAGCCCCCGGAGTGCATGGGAGACGTCGAAGCCATTGGACTCGAACAGCAGGCCGTTCCATCGCTGCGGTCGTTCGTAGCGTTGGAGATGCAGACAAGGATCCTGGCCGAAGTGCGGCGCGCCGATCAACTCGCCGTCAAGCTTGTAGGTCCAGCGGTGCAGCGGACACACAATGTTGCGCCCTGTTTGGCCGCGGCCTTTGAGCATCACGGCCTGGCGATGGCGGCACACATTGGAGAGCAAGTCGACATCGCCGTGGACATTGCGCACCAGGGCGCGGCCTTCACCTTCCTGGGGCAGGGCGAAATAGTCGCCTGGGTTGGGCAAGGCCAGTTCGTGTCCGAGATAGCAGGGCCCGGCATCGAAGATGAGTTGTTTCTCCTTCGCATACAGCTCGGCGTCAAAATATGCCGTGACCGGCAGTTGGGTTTTGCTCGGGGCCAGATGCACACTCAAATCCGACATGATGGGCTTGTCATCTCCTGAAAAATCAATCCATGAACGGCGGGGCGATTCTAGACCGGACCCGTCGAGGGGGTTGAGGAACAGGCGGGTCCGGTGTTTCGCCGCTACCCATAAAATGGACGACTCTGAATCCTGATCACGATTCGTCGCCTTGAACCGAGCCGCTGGCCCGAAAAAGCCGGGCCAGCGGTGACGCAACCACTCGCATGAATGCCAATCCGCGCAAACCCATCCAAGCCGACGGTCCTCCTGAAAGCTATGAGCAGGCTGTCGTGGAACTGGAGCGGCTCGTCTTGCAGCTTGAATCCGGACAGATGAGCCTGGACGATATGCTCAAGTCCTATCAGCGCGGATCGACCCTGCTGCGTTACTGCCGCGAAAAACTGGAATCGGTCGAGCAGCAGATCCAGATCCTGGACGGCGCCGAACTCAAGCCCTATGCAGGCGACCGCTCGGCAGAAAGCTGACGGCATGTCCAGATCCTCCACCTTGCAGGCTGCGGACCTGTCCGGCCCCGAACGGAGCGACGCCGCTTGTCCGGCCTTGCCACTCCAGACCATGAGCTTTCACAGCTCTTTTCAGGCCTGGGCCGACTTGCGTATGCGCCGGATCCAGGCACTGATCGACGCCCATCTACCACTACCAACTGCCACCAACCCTCCTCTGGCGGAGGCGATGCACTACGCCGCCGCTTTGGGGGGCAAACGGATCAGGCCCATGCTGGTCTGGGCTGCCGGCGAATGCTTTGATGCCGATCCTCAAGCCATGGACGCAGCCGCTTGCGCTGTGGAATTGGTGCATGCTTATTCTCTGGTGCATGACGATCTACCCTGCATGGACAACGATGTGTTGCGCCGTGGGCAACCTACGACGCACGTCAGGTTCGGCGAAGCCACGGCGCTGCTGGCCGGTGACGCCCTGCAGGTGCGGGCATTCGAGGTGTTGACTTCCAATCCGCAGATTTCCGCCTGCATTCAGGCCAGGCTGTGCGCCCTGCTTGCCGCGGCCGCGGGTGTGCGTGGCATGGCAGGCGGGCAGGCGCTCGATCTTGCGGCAACCGGCCAAGTTCTGGATGTGGGGGCACTGAGCGAGATGCACCGCCGCAAGACCGGAGCCTTGCTCAAGGCCAGCCTGCTGATGGGCCTGGCCTGTGCCGAACCCGGTCATTTACAGGCTGAGGAGCGCAGGCGTGCGGAGGCCGTTCTGGACCGCTATGCCGATGCCATCGGCTTGGCTTTCCAAGTTGTGGACGATGTGCTGGACGCCAGCGCCGACTCCGCCACGCTGGGCAAGACCGCCGGCAAGGATGCCGCGCAGCACAAGGCCACTTTCGTCACTTTGCTCGGGCTGCATGCGGCCCGGGATCTGGCGCGGCAACTACTAGGCCAGGCGCTGCAGGCGCTCGACACATGGTCGCCCGCACGCCGGCAGCGCGCCGAACCCCTGGCCGAACTGGCGCGGCGCATCGTCACCAGGAGCCATTGAGCATGGACTTGCTGGAACGCATTCAAGATCCGCACGACTTGCGTCGGCTTCAACCCGAACAATTGCCGCAATTGGCACAGCAACTGCGCCAATTTATCCTGGACACGGTCTCGCGCACCGGTGGGCATCTTTCATCCAACCTCGGCACGGTCGAACTGACGGTGGCATTGCACTATGCGTTCGACACTCCGCACGACCGCTTGGTGTGGGACGTGGGGCACCAGACTTACGCCCACAAGATTCTCACCGGACGGCGCGAGCAGATGGGTACATTGCGCCAACTCCACGGTTTGTCCGGCTTCCCGCGCCGCGAAGAATCTCCGTACGACAGTTTTGGCACCGCACATTCCTCCACGTCCATCTCGGCCGCGCTGGGCATGGCCATGGCCGCGCAGCACAAAGGCGAACGCCGCAAGGTGGTGGCAGTGATCGGCGACGGCGCCATGACTGGCGGCATGGCCTTCGAGGCGCTGAACAACGCCGGCGTGCATCCCGAGGCCGATCTGCTGGTCGTGCTCAACGACAACGACATGTCGATCTCCGCCCCCGTCGGGGCACTCAACCGGTATCTGGCGCGTCTGCTGTCAGGCCGCTTTTACGCCCATGCACGCGGTGCCGCCAAGCAGGTGCTGAAAGTCGCGCCGCCGCCCTTGTTCGAACTCGCGCGGCGGCTGGAAGAACATGCCAAGGGTCTGGTCGCGCCTGGAACCTTGTTCGAGGAATTCGGTTTCGACTATGTCGGTCCGATCGACGGTCATGACCTAAACGCTCTGATTCCGACGCTGGAGAATCTGCGTGAACGCACCGGACCGCGATTGCTGCATGTGGTCACGAAAAAGGGCTACGGCTACAAGTTGGCCGAGGCTGATCCCATTACCTACCACGGCCCTGGGCGCTTCAACCCGGCCGAAGGCATTAGGCCGCCAGCGGTTGCGCCCAAGCCGACTTACGCTCAAGTCTTCGGCCAGTGGCTGTGTGACATGGCGAGCCAAGATGAGCGCCTCGTGGCCATCACCCCGGCCATGTGCGAGGGCTCGGGCCTGGTGGAATTCGCCAAGCGCTTTCCTGAGCGCTATCACGACGTGGGCATCGCCGAGCAGCATGCCGTGACTTTCGCCGCCGGCATGGCCTGTGAGGGCTTGAAGCCCGTGGTCGCCATCTATTCCACGTTTCTGCAGCGGGCCTACGACCAGGTCATTCACGATGTGGCGATTCAGCGCCTGCCCGTGCTGTTTGCCATCGACCGTGCCGGTGTGGTCGGTGCCGATGGCGCAACGCATGCCGGCGCTTTCGACATTCCGGCCCTGCGCTGCTTGCCCGGTTTGACCGTGATGGCGCCCGCTGATGAGTTGGAGTGCCGACAAATGTTGTCCACCGGTTTCGCCCTGGACGGGCCCGCTGCGGTGCGCTACCCGCGCGGAGCCGGCATTGGGGCGCAAGTCGACCGATCCAACATCGATGCCATGCCTCTGGGGCGCGCCCAACTGCGGCGTGAGTCGCAGGCCGGAGCAGGTCACCGCATCGCCATCCTGGCATTTGGTCCGGTGTTGTACGCGGCCCTGCAGGCGGCCGAGGCGCTGGATGCGAGCGTGATCAACATGCGTTTTATCAAGCCGCTGGATGTGGACATGCTGCGCCGCATGGCATTGGGTCACGACGCCCTGATCACGGTCGAGGAGGGCACGGTGCTGGGAGGTGCAGGCTCCGCCTGTCTGGAAGCCATGCAAAGTCTGGGGCTGCAAATCCCCTTGCTCAGTCTCGGCTTGCCGGATGCTTGGCTGGAGCATGGCGACCCCACGCAAATCATGGCCGCCTGCGGCCTGGATGCAGCCGGTCTCTTGCGCAGCATCCGCGCTCGCTTTCCGAATGCTGGTGGCAAGGAGCCGGAGCCGCGCAGACGCGCAGCCAACGATTGACGCCGTGACGTCGCAGTCAGCGTTTGCGGGCCCATCCGTATCGGATGCGACGCGGCGGCATGTCCAGCCGTGATTCCTGATCAGTCACAGGGAATGCCGAAGTCACGATAATCCTGAATGAATAAGTCAACAAATCGCATGTCCAGGTCTGACCCCAGACCAGCCCGACCATGAACAAACCATTCGAAGCCATCCCAGACATTCAGAGCACGACCGACACCCGCCATATTCCGATCCAGCGCGTCGGCATCAAGAGCTTGCGTTATCCCTTGAGCGTGCGCATGGCCGATGGCAGCAGCCAGTCCACCGTGGCCATGGTGGATGCCGATGTGGCTTTGCCCGCCGAGCAAAAGGGCACGCACATGTCACGCTTCATCGAGATCCTCGAAGCCATCGCCGCACCACTGGACTATGCCGGGCTTATTGCACTTGCTCAGACCATGCGGCTGCGTCTTCAGGCCGATGTAGGGCGGCTCGAATTGCGTTTCCCCCTGTTCGTGCGCAAGGCGGCTCCCGTCAGCGGTGTGCAGAGCCTGATGGACTACGAAGCCGCCTGGATCGTGCAGGTGCAAGGGGAGCGCGCGCAGGTGACCGCGCGCGTGCAGGTGCCGGTCAAGGCACTCTGCCCATGTTCCAAGGAAATTTCCGAATACGGTGCGCACAACCAGCGCTCGCACATCACCATCACGGCGCGGCTCAAGGCGCCCGTCGCCTTCGAGCAACTCATCCGCATGGCCGAGGAAGAAGCTTCCTGCGAAATCTGGGGCCTCCTGAAGCGCCCGGACGAAAAATTCGTCACCGAGCGCGCCTACGAAAACCCGAAATTCGTTGAGGATCTGGTGCGCGACGTGGCTGTACGCGTGCAGAGCGACGTGCGCATCGGCAACTATGTGGTCGAGGCGGAGAATTTCGAATCCATTCACAATCACTCGGCTTACGCTCGGATCGAGCGGGCCTGAGTATCCGCAGCAGTCCTCGAGGCTGCTCACCTCCCGGAGAGACAACAGGACAACTCTCGGAGGAGTCTTTCATCACATCCATGCAGGGTGTCGCACACCGAACCCGTCCAATCGCGGCAGATTCGTGGCGCAAACTCAGGCTGAGTTCAACAAGGCTTTGACACGTGCCGAGGCGACGGCCATATCGGCACGGCCCGCCAGGCGCGTCTTGAGCGGCCCCATCACCTTGCCAAGATCTTGCAGTGTGCGGGCGCCGACCTCGCTCATCACGGTATGGATTTCCTGGTCAAGTGCGTCGCCGCTCAGCCGTGCCGGCAAGTAGGGTTGGAGGACGGTGATTTCCAGGCGCTCCTTCGCCGCGAGGTCTTCGCGGCCGCCGGCCTCGAACTGGCTGATGGAATCGCGGCGTTGCTTAATCATCTTATCGAGAATGGCAACAACTGCGGCATCGTCGGGTTCTACACGTTCGTCGACTTCTTTCTGCTTGATCGCCGCCAACAGCATGCGAATGGTGCCAAGGCGATCCGTTTCCTTGGCGCGCATCGCAGCCTTCATATCATCTTGAATGCGCGATTTGAGGTTCATCATGGCAAGAAGCCCGCAAATTTGAGGCTCAGCGGGCAGAATTCAGCATTCATCAACACAAAAACCACAACCTGGAACCCGTGTCTGGGCTCGGCATGGCCGATAGCCTGCTAGGCGCGCCTAAGGGTTCAGTACAGACGTTTGGGCAGCATGTGGCTGCGAATGCGCTTGTAATGACGCTTGACGGCAGCAGCTTTCTTGCGTTTGCGCTCGGCAGTGGGCTTTTCATAGAACTGGCGAGCCCGCAGGTCTGTCAGCAGGCCGAGTTTTTCAATCGTGCGCTTGAATCGGCGCAGTGCAACATCGAAGGGTTCATTTTCTTTGATTCGAATCGTGGTCATTGCAAATTACTACCTTTCAGCAAAGTCCGAGCAAAGCTCGGCTGGATTGGACGAAATAAACTTGCGAAGTATAGCGGCTCGGACTGATTTTTCAGCATCGAACTCTTGGATGCCGGCGGCGCCCGGTGTTCAGGGCCTGAAATTCGGTTCCCCATGTGCCCATCACACCACACGACCCTGCGTCATGCCAAAGAATATGGATGAATCGATGTGTCCACCGGAACCCGAGGCCGCGGCCAAGCAGCTACCCGGCCCCATCCGCGTTCTCGGCTTGGAGACATCGTGCGATGAAACCGGGATTGCCGTGTATGACAGCCGGGATGGTCTTCTGGCGCATGCCTTGCATTCGCAAGTGGTCATGCACCAGGCCTACGGCGGCGTGGTGCCCGAGTTGGCGTCCCGCGACCATATCGCGCGAACACTACCTTTGCTGCAGCAGACCTTGCGCGACGCGGGTTGTTCCCTCGACCGGATGGACGCGATTGCCTACACGCGCGGTCCTGGCCTGGCAGGCGCGTTGCTGGTTGGGGCAGGTCTGGCGACGGCACTGGCGATGGCTGCGGACAAGCCGCTCCTGGGTGTGCACCACCTGGAGGGTCATTTGCTGTCGCCCCTGATGACCGACCCGACGCTGACTTTTCCTTTTGTCGCCTTGCTGGTCTCGGGAGGCCACACGATGTTGCTGGATGTCGCTGATCTCGGTCGCTACCGGCTGCTCGGCGAGACGGTGGATGACGCCGCCGGCGAGGCGTTCGACAAGTCCGCCAAACTGCTGGGCCTAGGGTATCCGGGCGGGCCTGCGCTGGCGCGGCTTGCCGCATTCGGCAACCACGAGGCGTTTGCCTTGCCCAGGCCCAAGTTGCACAGCGGAGACCTCGATTTTTCGTTTGCGGGCCTGAAGACTGCAGTTCTCACCCGGGTGAACCAACTGGGGACGAATATCTGCGAGCAAAGCCGCGCCGATTTGGCCGCATCCACACAGGAGGCCATTACCGACGTGCTGTGCTGGAAGTCCATGCAGGCCTTGCGTGAGAGCGGGCGTAGAACCCTGGTCGTGGCGGGCGGGGTGGGGGCGAACAGCCGGTTGCGCGAGAAACTCGATGCTGCATGCTGGCAAGTCGGCGTGCGCGTTTCCTATCCCGATCTGCAGTGGTGCACGGACAACGGGCCGATGATTGCCTATGCCGCTTGCCGGCGTTTGCAGGCGGGGCTTGCCAAAGCCAGTCACAGCTACGCCTTCGACATCCGACCGCGTTGGGATCTGGCAGAACTCACAGAAGCCACAGCGCTGGACACGGCTTGATCGCACTCCGCCACATGGCTGAATGCGGTATTGGCTTTCGCGCCGCTCCGACGTTCACGCCGGCTCAAACTTCCCAGACACCCTGGGGTTGGAAGTCGTAGTCCTCACCGCTGCTGGCGTGTCCGCGTGAATTGCAAACAACCCGAGACATGCCCACCGCATAGTCGTGGCGACAGTGCAGGTGGCCGTGGATCCAGAGGTGGCTGCGCTCGATCAGGTGATCGTAGGCGTTGCAGAAACTTGCCGTGGCGCCATTCACGGGATAACGCAGATCGGTGCTGCGCAGGCTGGGCGCAAAGTGGGTGATGACCACGGTTTTGTCGTAGTGTCCCGGGTTGCTGGACGGGGCCTGGAGTTGATCGCTCAACCATGCTTTGCTGCGCAGGCCTTCCTGGCGCAAGGATTCGGCATCCATCGGCAGGCCGTGGCGGGTGGAGCGCTGCACTTCCTCGATGAAATAGCGTGCGGCACGCATGCAGCGGGAGCGCTCCGACGCGCCGAACAACTCAAAGTCGTTCCAGAGCGTTGTTCCCAAAATGCGCACGCGCTGTTCACCGAACTGGAGAATGACGCTTTCACGCTCCAGCATGGTGATGCCAAGGCGCTCACACCGAGCGCGTAAAGACTGCAAAGTGGAGTCGAAATCTTTGTGATCGAACTCGTGATTCCCGGCGATGAACACCACGGGCACGGGCCAACGGGCAAAAAGATCCAGCCCGTCGTGCCCAGCGTCAATGTCGCCAGCCAGCACCAGAATGTCCGCATCGGGGGCCGGCTGCGGGGCGAAGGTTTCGGTTTCCAGGTGGAGGTCGGATAGCAGTTGAAGGCGCATGCCGGAGACTCGGTGCAAGACAAATCGGCGCAATGTAACTGCAATTGAACGGCTGCAGGTGATGTCCTGGCAGCCAGTGCATTGGAAATGCCCACAGCGCGTGAAGTTATTCACGAAAACCGACGCATCTTTGCCGCTGCATCCGGCAGTTTGCGGGACTGCAGCTCGATTGCCTAGATCCAGTCTCGGTCTGCATGCCTCATGATTGGGCGCGGAGCCCGGCCAACTATGCGTCGCTCAATCCTTGCGATCAGGTAAACTACTTTTTTTCGCACGGCGCGGAATGGTTTCTTCTGCGTTCGCCAGTTCTCTCCAGGAAACTTTCAAGATGAGTCTCGACAAGAGCAATACGGCACAAATCGTTGCCGATAACGCGCGCGGAGCCAAGGATACCGGGTCACCCGAGGTCCAGGTTGCGCTGCTGACCGCCCGTATCAACGAGTTGACCGGGCATTTCAAGATCCATGCCAAAGACCACCATGGTCGGCGTGGTCTGCTGCGCATGGTGAGTCGTCGGCGCAAGCTGCTGGATTATCTCAAGTCCAAGGATGCCGAACGTTACAAGTCGCTGATCAGCAAGCTGAGCCTGCGCAAGTAAGAAAGAGGTTGTGGAGCGATCAAGGCGCCTGTGTTGAAGCTTCGACGCAGGCGCCTTGCTTTGTTGTGCGGGTCGAGTGGTGCATGCGGCCTGTTGACGAGGGAAGTGCTGCTGTGTCATTCCAATGCGACTTTCCAGTTTCCAGAGTTGCGCTGGAATGGCATTGTGCTTGCAGCCGAGTTGGGTCGCGGTGCGTGGCCTGGCAACTGATAGGGGGCGCTGGGGTTGTCCCGCGCCCATGAACCGGAGTTCACGATGTTCAACAAAATCACCAAGACATTTCAATGGGGCCAACACACCGTCACGATGGAGACCGGCGAAATCGCGCGCCAAGCTTCCGGGGCTGTGTTGCTGAATATGGACGATACCGTGGTGCTCGCCACAGTGGTAGCAGCCAAACAGGCCAAACCGGGTCAGGATTTCTTTCCGCTCACTGTCGATTACATCGAGAAGACCTATGCCGCAGGCAAGATTCCTGGCGGCTTTTTCAAGCGTGAAGGCCGCCTGAGCGAAGGCGAGACCCTGACCTCGCGCCTGATCGACCGTCCGATTCGCCCCTTGTTTCCGGAAGGCTTTTACAACGAGGTGCAGGTCGTCATCCATGTGATGTCGCTGAACCCGGACGTCGATGCTGACATTCCAGCCATGATCGCCGCCAGTGCCGCGCTATCGATCTCGGGCATCCCGTTCGACGGTCCGGTGGGTGCTGCCCGCGTGGCTTATATCAACGGCGAATACGTGTTGAACCCGAGCAAAGCCCAATTGGGTGATTCTCGGTTGGACTTGGTGGTTGCCGGGACCGAATCGGCCGTATTGATGGTGGAGTCCGAAGCCGACCAGTTGTCCGAAGATGTCATGCTCGAGGCGGTGATGTATGGCCACACGCAGATGCAGACTGCGATCGACGCCATTCATGAACTGGTGCGCGAAGGCGGCAAGCCGGCCTGGGACTGGAAACCGGAATTGCGCGACGAGGCCCTCATCAGCCGCATCGAAGCGGTTGCGGGCGAAGGTTTCCGCGCCGCTTACAAGATCACCCAGAAGCAGGCACGTACCGATGCGCTGCGCCAGGTCTACGCCCAGGTTCATGCGGCGTTGAGCCAGGACGGTGCGACGGTCGACAGCACCAAGGTCGAGTCCATTATGTTCGACATGGAAGCGCGCATCGTGCGTGGCCAGATTCTGAGCGGCGATCCCCGCATCGATGGGCGCGACACACGCACCGTGCGCCCGATCGAGATCCGGACCGGTGTGTTGCCGCGCACCCATGGCAGCGCCTTGTTCACGCGTGGCGAAACCCAGGCGCTGGTGGTGACCACGCTTGGCACCGATCAGGATTCACAAATCATCGACGCCTTGGGCGGTGAGTATCGCGACCGTTTCCTGTTGCACTACAACATGCCTCCGTTCGCCACCGGCGAAACCGGTCGCATGGGTTCGCCCAAGCGCCGCGAAATCGGCCATGGCCGCTTGGCCAAGCGCGCATTGCTGGCCGTGCTGCCGAAGAAGGAAGATTTCGCGTACACCACGCGCCTGGTGTCGGAAGTCACCGAGTCCAACGGCTCATCGTCCATGGCCTCGGTTTGCGGCGGTTGCCTCAGCCTGCTGGACGCAGGCGTGCCGCTGAAGGCGCATGTCGCTGGCATTGCCATGGGGCTGATCAAGGAGGGCAACAGGTTTGCGGTGCTGACCGACATCCTCGGTGATGAGGACCATCTGGGCGATATGGACTTCAAGGTCGCGGGCTCCGCAACTGGCATTACGGCTTTGCAGATGGACATCAAAATACAGGGTATCACTCGCGAAATCATGCAGGTGGCGCTGGCGCAGGCGCGCGAAGGCCGCATGCACATTCTGGGGCTGATGCAGCAAGCTGTGGGCGGAGCGCGCACAGAGGTGTCGCAGTTTGCCCCGCGCCTCTACACCATGAAGATCAACCCGGAGCGGATTCGCGACGTCATCGGCAAGGGCGGCGCCATCATCCGCGCCTTGACCGAAGAGACGGGCACGCAGATCAATATCGCCGAGGATGGCACCATCACGGTGGCCGCAACCGATGCCGATCGTGCCAAGGACGCCATGCGCCGCATCGGCGAGCTCACCGCCGAGGTTGAGATCGGCCAGATCTACGACGGCACAGTGGTCAAGCTGCTGGACTTTGGTGCATTGGTCAACGTGCTGCCGGGCAAGGATGGCCTGCTGCATATTTCGCAAATCGCCAACGAGCGCATCAACAAGGTTTCCGACCATATCCAGGAAGGCCAGAAGGTGCGTGTGAAAGTCATCGAAACCGACGACAAGGGTCGCTTCCGTCTGTCGATCAAGGCGCTGCTCGGCGCGGAAGAAGCCGTTGCTCAACAGACGTCTCCGGTCGAACCACAGCAGTCCTGAGCCAGCCTTCTCAAGCGTCTTCACTCCCGCTCATTGAACTGAACTGCCATGACGTCCATGCTCGTTGCGATGATTAGTCAGCCGGGCCCGCCGGAGGTGCTTCGCTGGGTGAGCCGCGATCGACCCGAACCTGGGCCTGGAGAAGTGCTGCTGCGGGTTCGCGCGTTCGGCATCAATCGGCCTGACGTGCTGCAGCGCAAAGGCCTATACCCGCCGCCGCCTGGTGCCTCCGACATTCCTGGGCTCGAGGTTTGCGGCGAAGTGCTCAGCGGCGATCTGCGAGGGGCTACCCTGCGCCCCGGCCAGCGGGTTTGCGCCTTGCTGACGGGCGGCGGCTACGCCGAGTATTGCGTTGCCCCCGTGGGCCAGTGCCTTCCCGTGCCGGAGATCTTGAGCGACGCCGAGGCCGCCGCGCTACCCGAGACTTTTTTCACGGTCTGGCACAACGTGTTCGAGCGCGGCGCGCTCAAGGCCGGCGAGTTGCTGTTGGTTCAGGGTGGCACGAGCGGTATCGGCACCACCGCCATTCAACTGGCGCATGCGCTCGGCGCCACCGTTTGGGCGACTGCCGGGTCGGACATGAAATGTCAGGCATGCCTGGATCTCGGCGCGGTCCGCGCCATCAACTACCGCACGCAGGATTTTGCCGAGCAGGTGCGTGAGCACACCAAGGGACGAGGCGTCGATGTGCTGCTCGACATGGTTGCAGGTGACTACGTGGCGCGTGAGCTCGGTTGCATGGCGGAAGATGGCCGCCTGGTCATCATCGCGGTGCAAGGCGGTACGGCGGCTGGGTTCGACGCCTCACTGCTGATGCGTCGCCGCCTGACGATCACGGGTTCCACCTTGCGGGCCCGCAGCGTGGCCTTCAAGTCGGGTGTGGCGCTGGCGTTGCGCGACAAGGTCTGGCCGCTGATGGAAGCCGGACGGGTTCGGCCCCGCCTTCACGCGGTGTTGCCGGCCGAGCAGGTGGCCCAAGCGCACGCGCTGATGGAAACGGGTCAGCACATCGGCAAGATCGTGTTGACGTGGCCTTGATCCCGGACAATTTCTGGAGGAGACGATACAAGATGCGTCGCAAGATGGTTGCAGGCAACTGGAAAATGCACGGCTCGCTGGCCGCCAACAAGACCCTGCTGGACGCTTTGATTGCCGCGCCTGCGCCTGCTTGCGATGTGGTTGTGTGCGTCCCCAGCCCATATCTGGCGCAGGCGCAGGGTTTACTGGCCAGAACGCCCATCAACCTCGGTGCGCAAGACTGTTCCGCGCATGAGCAAGGCCCATACACTGGGGAGGTTTCGGTGAGCATGCTGCGCGATTTCGACTGCGGCCATGTCATCGTTGGACATTCCGAGCGCCGCGCTCACCACGCCGAGGCTGACAGCACAGTGGCCATGAAGGCCCAGCGCGCATTGGATGCGGGCATGACGCCTGTTGTTTGCGTTGGCGAAACCCTGGAACAGCGCGAGCGTGGCCAAACCGAGGCTGTCGTCGGGGCGCAACTCGACGCGGTGTTGCTGCTGTTAGGCGAACGCATCGACCAGATCGTCCTGGCCTATGAACCGGTCTGGGCCATCGGCACCGGACGCACCGCAAGCGCGGCGCAAGCCCAAGAGGTTCATGCTTTTATGCGCCAGCGTGTCGTTCGCCATCATGCGGGTGCTGCTGCCACCCGCCTGCTTTACGGCGGCAGTGTCAAGCCCGACAACGCTGTCGAACTTTTTGCCCAGCCGGATATCGACGGCGGGCTGATTGGCGGGGCTTCGCTGAAAGCTGCCGATTTCCTCGCCATTGTTGACGCAGCCGGGTTTTCCACCTGAAGCCGCACCCCGACCTCACCCGATTTCATCATGCATATTGCCCTGACCCTCATTCTCGTCGTTCAAATCCTGTCCGCACTCGCCATGGTCGGCCTGATCCTCATGCAGCACGGCAAAGGCGCCGATATGGGGGCATCCTTCGGCTCCGGTTCATCTGGAAGCCTGTTCGGTGCTACTGGTTCTGCCAATTTTCTCAGCCGCAGTACAGCGGTCGCTGCCACACTTTTTTTTGTCTGTACCCTGGCACTGGCCTATTTCGGTAATCAGCCAGGTGAGGGCGGTGGGTTGATGAGCAAACTGGCAGGCACCGAGAAACCTGCAGCGGCACAGGCAGCCAGCGCTGCGGCCAAGCCGGCAGCATCGTCGATGCCCGCCGGCATCGCTCAGATCCCGGGCGCAGGCCCTGCAGCCCAGGTTGCTTCAGCGACCAAGCCTGCAGCCAAGACTGTTGTAGTGCCCGCGCCGAAGACAAGTGGCGCAAAGTAAGTTTGGATGCTGCATAGCAAAACAATATTTCCGGCGGCTTGTCAACGTGCACTGCCAGTGAAACTTGTCGTTGCGCAAACAGGCTTGCTCATGCGTTGCTTGGAAGCATGCGAGGCGGCTAAAATGCTGGGTTGAGTTGCATTCGAGAAGGTTTGCAACACAACGAGTTGGATGAGGTTTTGCCGACGTGGTGAAATTGGTAGACACGCTATCTTGAGGGGGTAGTGGCGAAAGCTGTGCGAGTTCGAGTCTCGCCGTCGGCACCAAAATCAGAATCAAAATATCAAGTCAAATCAACGAACTAGAAGGCTAAGCCCGCGAATATGCGGGCTTTTTTATTGGTTTTATCGTCTCAGGCAGTCTCAGACAGTTTCATGCTGTGTTGAAATTCGGGGGCCGCTATCGGGGCCATGACCTGCCCCCTTCTGCCGTGCCATTCATAAAGAGGAAGTCCGGGGTTGCAAGGTTAGTTGATCTCGGTGGTGGGGGAAGGTGTTCGAGCTGCATCGC
>JABEVE010000024.1 GCA_013044035.1 Burkholderiales bacterium | reverse complement strand
GCCGCATTCTCAGCAGGAACTCCAAGGCCAAAGAGGGGGCGGCGGTTTGCCCCCTACCCAAGGCTGGGGAGGGCTGGGATGGGGCGGCTTTGCACTGCGCCGCCTGCGCCAATACGGCCTGCCGCCGCGTTCGCTTGCGGCGCGCATGGCAGCGGCGTTCGCGCTCAGCCTTGCCCTCATCCTGCTGGCCGCCAGCAGTTGGGTGTACTGGGGTTTGAACGCACGCATGATGCAGGAGGACCGCGAGTCGGTGCTGCGCAAGCTCGACACCGCGGTGGCGGTGCTGCGCAGCCACACCGCCGACAGCGACGAACTGCGCCAGGAGGCCTACCTGCCGCTGCCGCCGGACGCGCCGCGCGATCTGTTCATGCGGCTGCGCGCCGCCGATGGCCAGGTGTTGCTGCAGACCCCCGGCTTCAACCCGGCACTCGACGCCACGCAATTCGATGCGCCACTGGCCAGTGGCAAACCGAGCCTGCGCAAAGTGCGGCTGCATCACGATCTGCATTTCATCACCGCCATGCTGCCGGTGATGGGGCGGCTGTCTGCCGGCGCGCCGCTGCAGCCCATGCGCATCGAGGTGGCGCTGAACCGCAGCACCGAGTCGCACATTCTGGCCGACTACCGCCTGCGCCTGACGGTGGTCCTGCTCACGGCCATTCTGGTGGCCGCGGCCGCGGGTTACGCCATCGCCTGGCGTGGCTTGCGCCCCTTGCGTCACATGGCCGATGCCGCGCGCGGCATCGGCGCGCAAGATCTGCATCGGCGCCTGGACACCCGGCGCCTGCCCGATGAGCTGCATGCCCTCGCGCTGTCGTTCAACGTCACGCTGCAGCGCCTGGAGGAATCGTTCGGTCGCATTTCGCAGTTCTCCGCCGACATTGCCCACGAGTTGCGCACGCCCATCTCCAACCTCTGGGGTGAGCTGGAAGTGGCCCTGGGCCGCCCGCGCGAACCGGCGCAGTACCGTGAGGCGCTGGAGTCGGCGGTGGAGGAATGCGCGCGCTTGTCGAGCATGATCCAGGCCTTGCTGTTCCTGGCGCAGACCGAGCAGCCGGACGCCGCGCTGCGCATGGAGCGACTCGATGTGCCGCACGAGCTGAACGCGCTGGCCGAATTCTTCGATGCCGCCGCAGCCGAGGCCGGGGTGCGCCTGCAGGTGCAGGCTGCGGCCGGGCTGGCGCTGCGCGCCGACCGCATGTTGCTGCAGCGCGCCCTGGCCAACCTCATCGGCAACGCGCTGGCGCACACCCCGGCCGGTGGCGTGGTGACGCTGTCCGCCCGGCCATGCGCTGCGCTGTCCACCCTGGACCAGGGCGCGTGTCTGCGCCTTGAAGTGGTCGACACCGGCTGCGGCATCGCCCCCGAGCACCTGCCCTATCTGTTCGATCGCTTCTACCGCGCCGATCCGGCACGCAGCCGCAGCCGCGGCGGCCTGGGGCTGGGCCTGGCGCTGGTGCGCAACATCGTTCGCCTGCATGGCGGCTGGGTGGGCGCAGCCAGCACCCTGGGGCAGGGCACGCGGGTGTGGATCGACTGGCCCGCCTGGGCGAGCGCGCCGCAAGGTTGAGGGCGTCGTGGGTGCTTGGACGCGATGCACGCCGAGGCCACGCTTGCGGCAGGTCAACACACCGGCATCCCGGCGCGTTACAGTGGCCGGGTTCACGTTACCTGTCCGCCAAGGGCCTTCATCATGCGTCGCCAGTTTCTCAAAGCCGCTGCCTCGGCAGCCCTCGCCCCCGCCCTGGCGCGGGCCATGCCCGCCTGGGCTGCAGGCTTGCCGCCCGACGTGGTGGTGGTGCTCAACTCGGGCGATGCCACCATCAGCCTGATCGAGCAATCCACCCGTCGCGTGGTGCAGACCTTCCCGGTGGGCAAGGAGCCGCATCACCTCATGGCCACGCCCGACAACAAGCTGTTGATCGTGGCCAATGCGGTGGGCAACGATCTGGTGTTTCTCAACCCCATCAGTGGCCAGCCGGAGGGCACGCGCGCCGGCATCGAAGACCCCTACCAAATCGGCTTTTCGCCCGACAAGAAGTGGTTCCTCGCCAACTGCCTGCGCCTGAACCGGGTGGACCTCTACAGTTACCAGGGCGGGCGCGATCTGCAACTCGTCAAGCGCTTGCCGCTCGATGCGCTACCGAGCCACATGGCGTTCACCGCCGACAGCCAGATTGCCTTCATCAGCCTGCAGCAAACCAACGAAGTGGCGGCCCTGCACCTGCCGACGCAAACCCTCTTATGGACCCTGAAAGTGGGCGAGACACCCGCCGGCGTCTGGCTCACGCCACAGGATCAGACCCTGCTGGTGGGGCTCACCGGGGCCGACGCCGTGGTGGCTGTGGACTGGCGCCAGCGCCGCGTCATCAAGCGCATCGTCACGGGCAAGGCGGCGCACAATTTCCGCTCGCTGGCCGACGGCCGGCATGTGCTGGTGAGCAATCGCGTGGCCGACACCATCAGCATCCTCGACATGCAGGCGCTGACCAAGGTCGGCGACATCACCGGCCTCAAGCCCGGACCGGACGACATGGAACTCTCGGCCGACCGCCGCTGGCTGTGGACCACCTTCCGTTTCGACCGCACCGTGGGCGTGATCGACCTGCAGTCGCGCAAGCTTGTGGACGTGATCGAAGTGGGCAAATCGCCCCACGGGATCTACTTCTACGACCGCGCCCCGTTCTACGACAACCTCTCGCCCGCGCAACAGGCCCATGTGCCGCGCGTCACCTGAAGCCAACTCAAACCCGCCATGCTCGACGCCCTGCTCAACACCGCAACGCTGGCCCTGGCCAACGCCGTGGGCGACGCACAGACATGGCTGTTCGTCACCCTGGTGCAGCCGCTGCTGTATCAGTTCCATTTCATGGACATGGACGATCTGGCCTACGACGGCACCCTCTGGGTGGTGGCCGGCGCGGTGCAGGTGGCCGTCATCTACCTGATCCTGCGCCCGCTCGAAGCGGTGCGACCGCTGGAGCATTGGGCCGACCGCAAGGCCGTGCGGGTGGATGTGATCTACACCCTCATCAACCGCCTCGGGCTGGTCGGGCTGGTGTTCTTCCTCGTGCTGCAACCGGCGTTCGACAACCTCCAGGCCTGGCTGCGACTGTATGGCGTGGTCAACCTCAACCTGGATGAGTTGCTGCCGCACATGCGCACTCACGCGCTGCTCGGCTTCGTCATGTATCTCGTGGTGCTCGACTTCGCCGGCTACTGGTACCACCGCTGGCAGCATCAGATCCAGTGGTGGTGGGAACTGCACGCCGTGCACCACAGCCAGCGCCAGCTCAGCCTCTGGTCCGACGACCGCAACCACCTGCTCGACGATGCCTTGCAGCAGGCTTTCTTCGCCGCGCTGGCCCTGCTCATCGGCGTACCGCCGGGGCAGTTCGTCGCCCTGACCCTGGTGGGCGGCGCGCTGCAAAGCCTGCAGCACGCCAACATCCGCATGCGTTTCGGCCGCTGGGGCGAGCGCCTGCTGGTGAGCCCGCGATTTCACCGTCTGCACCACGCCATCGGCTACGGCCATGAACTCGGCCACCAGAACAACGCCCGGCTCTACGGCTGCAATTTCGGCGTGCTGTTCCCCTGGTGGGACATGCTGTTCCACTCGGTCGATTTCTCTACCCCGCCCCAGCCCGTGGGCATCCGCGACCAACTCCCGCCGCCGCAAGGGCGCAGCGTGGACTACGGCCGCGGCTTCTGGGCGCAGCAGGGGCTGGGCCTGCAACGCACGGTCCGGCGCCTCATGCCGCCGCGGTCACCGGGGGCCAGCAACACCGGCGACGCGGCGGGGGTTTGAACGCGGCGGCATGGGCCGCGCCGCGTGCCGGCATCAGGCATCCGCCACGTGGCTGCCGATGCGCTGCGCCAGATCCGGATGGCGCCGCGCCAGCACATAACCGTAGGCGGCGGCCAGTGCCAGCGCCGCGAGCGCGACATCGGGGAAAACGTTGAAGGGCGCGGGTTGTCCGGGCTCGATCAGACCCCATAAAGGCAGCAGCATCAGCGCGGTGCCGAGCAGCGGCAACACGAGGTGGCGCAAGGCCTTGAAATCGCTCCGGTGGTGCTTGAGCACGTAGATGGGCAGCGCCAGATTGGTCACCAGGTAGGTGATGATGATCGGAATCGTGCCCAGCGTGCCGGTGTAGCCGAACAGGTCGACCGGCTGCACGTTGTGGCCGAACACGACGACGATGAGCACCGCAATGGCGATGAAGGTCCACATCGCCACCTGGGGCGTCTTGTGGCGGGAATGGATGTTGCCGAAGAACGCCGGCAGCAGGCCCTCGCGCCCCGAGTTGAACAAGATGCGCGCCTGCGAGTTGGTGAGGCCGATGAGCGACGAAAAAATGCTGCTCAGGCCCGCCAGGTAGGCCACGATGAGCAGAAAGGCTGCCGAGGATTTGAGCGCGTCGACGAAGGGAATGGACGAGGCTCCGATGGCCTTCGCGTTGTGGTGAAAGGCAATTTCCGTGGCGTAGGCCAGGAACACATAGAGTGCACCGATGGCCAGCGTGGCGACGCCCAGGGCGCGCGGCACGTTGCGCCTGGGGTTGCGGGTTTCCTCCGCCAGCATCGCCGAATTTTCCCAGCCGATGAACAGATAGATGGCCAGCGGAAAGCCCAGGCTCAGCCCCTTGAAGCCGCCGGAGAGCTGGCTCCAGGCGAACGGCGCCAGGCTCAGCCAGGAGGCGTTTTCGATCAGCATGACCGTCGCGCCGATCAGCAGCAGCAACAGCTCGAAGTAGAAGAACGCGGCGGCCCAGCGGGTGGACAGCCCGATGCCGCGCGACACCAGCAGACCGACGATGCCGGCGGCCACGATGCTCATCGGTTGCCAGGGAATGTCCCAGCCGAGAAACAGCTTCAAGGTGTCGTGCGCCCAGCCGCCGGAGATCACCACCACGGACGACGCCGCGACGACGTAACCGAACACCACGAACACCGAAGCCGCGGCACCGGCGGCGGGCCCGAACCCCATGCCGATGAAGGTGACGAAGGAGCCGGCGCTGGGCCGATAGCGAGAGAACTCGGCCAGGGTGTTGGTGAGAAACAGAATCACGACCATGGCGGCGATGATGGTCAGCGGCGCCGCCACGCCCGCTCCCGAGACGATGGTGGCGAAGCCGAAGAAGAAACTCATCGCCGGGGCGATATTGGCCAGTGTGGAGGCCAGAATCTGGGGCAGTCCCAGCGCGTCGCGCTGCAGGCGTTGGCCCAAAGCCGGTTGCGGGGTCATGGCTGGGCTCCCTGGACGCTGCGCGTCATCCCTCCGAGAGGGAATTCGCCCTTGAGGCGGCTCTGCGGGCTCATGGCT
>JABEVE010000108.1 GCA_013044035.1 Burkholderiales bacterium | reverse complement strand
GCTCAGACCCCCCTCATGGCCCCCAACCCCGACAGGTGCCCCATGTCCGAAACCCGCGTCTTGCCCTTCCACTCCGCCCGGCGGCATGACCCCGGCCGCCAGCGGCTGATGCGAACGCTGGCACGCCTGCTGTTCGCGTTGTGCCTGGCCGGCGTGGCCGGCACGAGCTGGGCGCAGGCGCTGGGCATTGCTGGCACCTGGAAGACCATCGACGACAAGACCGGCAAGCCCAAGGCGCTGATTCGCATCGTCGAGCAGCCCAACGGCAGCTACAGCGGCACCATCATCAAGGGCCTGATGCCCGGCACCAACCAGCCCCGCATCTGCACCTTGTGCAGCGGTGCGCTCAAGGACCAGCCGATGATCGGCCTGACCATCCTCACCGGCTTGCGTCAGGACGCCGAACACCAACACAGTTTCAGTGGTGGCGAGATCGTCGACCCCGACAGCGGCAAGACCTACCACTGCAACGCCCAATTGGTGGACGATGGTGCCAAGCTGGAGGTGCGCGGCTACATCGGCATCTCGCTGTTCGGTCGCACCCAGACCTGGGTGCGTGAACCATGAGCGCTCCGCACGGCCGTTCCGAAGGATTGCTCCACTCCTTCCGGGATGAGGCTGGACCAGCGGACACGCTTGCGCGCGTTCGCGTGCCTGCCGAATCCGAGCGGCTTGCAAGCCACGAGGTGAGCGGGCGCACAGCGCGGAGGGTCGTCCAGTGAGCACGACGATGCAGGTCTTCGGCAGCCACGCCACCTACCCCAGTACGCGCCTGCCGCTGTTCGCGCGCAACGTGGTGGCCACCTCGCAGCCGCTGGCGGCGCAGGCCGGCTTGCGCATGCTGCTGGCTGGCGGCAATGCGGTGGATGCGGCCATCGCCAGCGCCGCCGCGCTCACCATCCTGGAACCGGTGAGCAACGGCCTGGGGTCGGACGCCTTTTGCATCTTGTGGGACGGCCGGCAACTGCATGGCCTGAACGCGTCGGGCACCGCGCCTGCGGCATGGACCCCGGCCTATTTCCAGCGCAAGTACGGCATCGATGCGCGGCAGCCGCCCAAGCGCGGCTGGGACAGCGTGACCGTGCCCGGCGCCGTGGCCGCCTGGGTGGAACTTTCGGCGCGCTTCGGCAAACTGCCGCTCGCGGATGTGCTGCAGCCCGCCATCGACTACGCCGAGCGCGGCTGCGCGGTGCCGGTGGTGGTGCGGCAGAAATGGGCGGCAGCCGCCGGCGACGCCGAACTCATCCGCCAGCCCGGTTTCGCCACCACCTTCCTGCCCGGCGGGCAGGCGCCGGCGCTGGGCGAGGTGTTCCGCTTCCCCGCTGCCGCGCGCGCCCTGCGCGCCATCACCGCAACGCGGGGCGAAGCCTTTTACCGGGGCGAAATTGCCGCGGCGCTGGCAGCGCATGCGCGCGCGCATGGCGGCGCCATGACCGAGGCCGACCTCGCCGCCTACGCGCCGCAGTGGGTGCAGCCGCTGGGACAGGATTACCGCGGCCACACCCTGCACGAGATTCCACCCAACGGCCAGGGCATCGCCGCGCAAATGGCGCTGGGCATGCTGCAATGCTTCGAGCTCGGCAGCCTGAAGGTGGACGCGGCGGCCACCCAGCACCTCATGATCGAGGCGATGAAGCTGGCTTTCGCCGACATCTACCGCCATGTCGCGGAACCCGCGGCCATGGCCTGCGCCCCCGAGCATCTGCTCGACCCCGATTACCTCGCCGAGCGCGCGCGCTGCATCGACCCCTCACGCGCGCAGGACTTCGGCCCCGGCGCGTTGCCGCGCGGCGGCACCGTCTACCTGAGCACGGCCGACGCCGACGGCATGATGGTCAGCTTCATCCAGAGCAACTACATGGGCTTCGGCTCCGGCGTGGTACAGCCGGATTGGGGCGTGTCGTTGCAGAACCGCGGCCACGCCTTCAGCCTGGATGCGGCGCATGCCAACGTCGTGGCGCCGGGCAAGCGGCCGTTCCACACCATCATCCCCGCCTTTCTCACGCGTGCCGGCCAGCCGCTCATGGCCTTTGGCGTGATGGGCGCGCATATGCAGCCGCAGGGCCATGTGCAGACCCTGGCGCGCATGCTGGACTGGGGCCAGAACCCGCAAACCGCCTGCGACGCGCCGCGCTGGCTGGTGAACCACGACGGCAGTCTGAGCCTGGAAGCGGGCATGGACGCGGCCGTGGCGCAAGGCCTGGCCGCGCTGGGCCACCGGCTCACCACCTTGCGCGACAGCTACCAGGACTTCGGCGCCGGCCAATTCATCTGGCGCTTGGGCGACCCCGCTGTCGAAGGCTATGTCGCCGCCAGCGACCCGCGCCGCGATGGCCAGGCCGTGGGGTTTTGACCACCCCCAGGGTCGGCTTACCTGCCCGCCCCCGCGGGGGAGGAGGTCCGCGACTCCAGGCTGCCTGCCAGCCGCGAGGTAGGTCAAGAAAGCCTGGGGCGGCCCGTCGCTTCCTTGGGATCTCCCGCAGACCGCCGGGTACCGGGACCCCGCCCGGGGCTTAAGCCGCGCGCCATGCCTGGGCTACATGCCGCGTCGCGCCAGGGCAATGCCGACCAGGACCAGCGCCGCGCCGGCGATCTGCCAGCCGCCCAAGGCCTGGCCCAGCAGCACCCAGGCATAAACCACCGCCATGGCCGGCTGCACCAGCAGGCCCACGGATGACAGGGCCGGGTTGAGGCGGCGCACGGCGTAGGCGATGACCACCTGGCCGCCAATCTGCACCAGCAGCGCCAGGCCCACCAGCCAGACCCAGCCGATGGCGGCGGTGGGCCACAGCCGCCCTTCCAGCCAGGCGAAGGGCCACAGCACCAGCGCCGCCAGCAAGGTGACGGCGGCCATCAGCGGCGCGGTCGCCAGCCGTTGCCGCGCCTGCTGCACCCCCACCTGGTAGGCGGCATAGAACAGCGCCGAGGTGAGGCCGCACGCATCGCCCAGCAAGGCGCGCGGGTCGTGAAAGTTGGGGCCGATCATCAGGCTGGCGCCCGCCAGTGCCGCCACCAGCCCGGTGACGTAGACCGTGCTCGGCGCCACCCGGGTGATGGCCCAGAACACCAGGGCGATGACCACCGGGGCGAAGTTCGATTCCAGGGTGGCGTTGCCCACCGTGGTCCAGATGGCGGCGACATGGAACAGCAGCAGGTCGAGCGCGAACATGGTTGCGGCAAACAGCGTCAGCCATGGCGTCGACCAGCGCTGCAGCAGCGCAGGCGGCGGGTTGTGGGCGGAGCGGTGCTGCAGTTGCAGGACGCCGGGCGGTTGCGCCGCCGTCTCGGGCCGCGGCACGGCGGCGAGCGGCTGCGGCGAGCCGCGCCGCTGCCAAGCCACCCAGGCCAGCAGCAGCGGGGTGGCGATGGCCATGCGCCAGAACGCGCTGGCAAAGGGGCCGACATTCGCGGAGGTGTCGGCCAGATGCACGAGCACACCAGCGAGGCCGAGCACGGCGCCACCCAGAAGCAGAGTCAGGAAATCCATCGCGCCATTGTCGCCGGCATCGCCGATGGGAGGACTCCTGGGACTTGTCGATCAGCGCTTGAGTGCTTCGTCGATGGGCTCGCCCGGCTGCCACGGCCGGCCGAGCTTGAATTCGATGTAGTCGCGGATCAGTCGACGCACCACTTGCGACGGCGTCTGGTCCTCACGCGCGCACAGATGCTCGAACAGCTCCTTCTTCTGCGGGTCGATCAGGATGGTCAGTCGGCTGGTGCGTTGTTCCATATTACGGTGACTTGTATTAGCATGGCACGCACATCTTATGTGATTTTCAGCCCAACGCAACCCCACCATGCATGCCCTCCTGCTTCTGCCCATCGCTTTGGGCGTGATCTCAGGGTGGATCTTGCTCGGATTGGGAGGTTTGCTGGCACCCCATTCGACGCGGTGGGTCGCCCACGGTCTGTTCCCCGCGGGCGCCCTGGGCAGCGCGGTGATCGCCGGCGTGGGCGTGGCCGCCCTGTTTGCCCCAGCCACGGTGATGCAGTTGTCCATCGGTCTGCCCGGCCTGCCCATGCATCTGCGGCTGGATGCCCTGTCCGGCTTTTTCCTGCTCCTGCTCGGCGTCTCGAGCGTGGGCACCTCGGTGTTCGCCGCCGGGTACTTCCGCACGGGCGAGGGCACGGCGCCGGGCTTGCTGGGACTGCAATACCACGTGTTTCTTGCCGCCATGAGCCTGGTGATGCTGGCGGCCGACGCCTACACCTTCATGCTGGCCTGGGAGGTGATGGCGCTGTCCTCGTACTTCCTGGTGGTGACGCAGCACCGCATGACCGAGATTCGCAGCGCCGGCTTCATCTACCTGTTGCTGGCGCATCTGGGTGCCATCGCGCTGCTGTTGTGCTTCGGCGTGATGATGGCGGGCGGCATGGGCGGCCTCACCTTCGCGGCCATGCGCGCACATTCGCTGTCTCACGCCTGGGCCAGCGTGGCTTTCGGCCTGGCCGTGCTCGGCTTCGGTGCCAAGGCCGGCCTGGTGCCGCTGCACATCTGGCTGCCCGAGGCGCACCCGGCGGCGCCTTCGCCGGTATCGGCCTTGATGAGTGGCGTGATGCTCAAGACGGCGCTGTACGGCCTGCTGCGCGTGAGCCTCGACCTGTTGCATGCGCCGCTGTGGTGGTGGGGCGTGCCGCTGCTGGTGCTGGGCCTGTTCGGCGCGCTGTTCGGCGTGCTGTTCGCCGCGGTGCAGAGTGACATGAAGCGGCTGCTGGCGTATTCGTCGATCGAGAACATCGGCATTGCCTTCACCGCGCTGGGTCTGGCGCTGGTGTTCCATGGCGTGGGCATGCCGCTGCTGGCCGCCCTGGCGCTGGCGGCCATGCTCTACCACGCGCTCAATCACGCGATGTTCAAGAGCCTGCTGTTTCTCGCCACCGGCTCGGTGCTGCACGCCACCCGGCAGCGCAGCCTGGGCAGCCTGGGCGGGCTGCTCAGGCGCATGCCCTGGGTCGGCTGGACGGCGCTGGTCGGCACCTTGGCCATCGCCGGTTTACCCCCGCTCAACGGTTTCATCGCCGAATGGCTGCTGCTGCAGGCGTTTTTGTTCACGCCGAGCGTGCCGCAGCCGTTTTTCAACATGCTCATTCCCCTGGGCGCCGCCGTGCTGGTGCTCACCGCGGCGCTGGCGGCGTATGTGATGGTGAAGTTCTACGGTGTGATTTTCCTCGGGCGGCATCGCGAGCCGCAACTCGAACACGCCCATGACCCCGGCTGGCTGGAGCGCTGCGGCCTGGTGTGGCTGGCGGCCGGCTGCATCCTGCTCGGCCTGTTGCCGGGGCTGGTGTTGCAGTGGATCGACCGCGTCAACCTCTTGTTGCTTGGGCAGCCGGTCGCGCAGTCCGGCAACTGGTTCTGGCTGGTGCCGATGTCGGCGCAGCGCGCCTCCTACAACCCGGGAATCGTGCTGCTGGTCGGCGTGCTGGTCATCGGCCTGACGGTCTGGTTCACCCACCGCGTCTACACCGGGCGCACGCGCCGCGTCGACGCCTGGGATTGTGGCGCGCCCGGCCAGACTGCGCGCATGCAGGACACAGCCGAAGGCTTCGGCCAGCCCATCCGCCGCCTGTTCGCGCCGTTTTTTCAAACCCACGCCGAGCTGCCGTTGCCCGCCGATGCCGCGCCGCGTTACCGCGTGGTGGTGAGTGACAAGTTCTGGCCGCGTCTTTACACCCCGCTGGCCGAAGCCGTGCTGTGGCTGGCGCAACGCGTGGGGCGTATCCAGCAGGGGCGCACGTCCATCTACCTGCTCTACAGCTTTGTCACTCTGCTGGTGTTGCTCATGGTGGTGGTGCGATGAACGCAGCCGGCATCTTCACCCAATTGTTCGCGGTTGCAACCTCGGTCATGCTCGCTCCGCTGTTTTCAGGCTGGGTGGCCCAATGCCGCGCCTGGCTGTCCAATCGCACGGCGCCGCCCATCTGGCTGCCCTATTTTCGACTGCGCAAGCTGTTCCACAAGGACGCGGTCATCGCCCGAGACGCCACGCCGCTGTTCCGCGCTGTGCCCTATTTGCTGTTCGGGGTGATGGTGGCCGCAGCCGCCATCATTCCCTCGCTGTCCACCGATCTGCCGTTCGCCGCGGTGGCCGACACCATCGCCCTGGTCGGGCTGTTCGCCTTGGCGCGGGTGTTCATCGCGCTGGCTGGCATGGACATCGGCACCGCGTTCGGCAGCATGGGCTCGCGGCGCGAAATGATGGTGGGCTTTCTTGCCGAACCGGCCTTGCTGATGGTGCTGTTCACCTCCTCGCTGATCTCCGGCAGCACCCTGTTGCCCACCATCGCCGCGGCCCTGCAGTCAAGCGCCCTGGCGATTCACGCCAGCCTGGCGTTTGCCGGCGTGGCCTTCGTCATGGTGCTGCTGGCGGAGAACGCGCGCATCCCGGTGGACAACCCGACAACCCACCTGGAACTCACCATGATTCACGAGGCCATGGTGCTGGAGTATTCGGCGCGCCATCTGGCCCTGGTGGAATGGGCCAGCAGCCTCAAGCTGTTCAACTACGCCTGTATCGGCTTTGCCCTGTTCCTGCCCTGGGGCATGGCGGGCCGGGCGGATGGTGTGCTGTGGCTGCTGCCGGCGCTGCCGCCCTTGCTGCTCAAGCTGGTCATCGCGGGTTTCGCCATCGCCCTGATCGAAACCTTGAGCGCCAAGCTGCGTATTTTCCGCGCCCCTGAATTTCTCGCCACAGCCTTCCTGCTCGCCGTGCTCGGCCTGTTGGTGCACCTGATGCTGGAGCACTGAGCCTTGAGCATGACGACAACACCGCCCATCGTGTCCGCCGCCATCGTGTTGCCGCTGGCGACGCAACTCATCCATCTGTTCGCAGCGCTGCTGCTGCTGCTGTCGTTCGCCATGCTGGCGCAGCGCCGGGTGGTGAACCTGGTGAACCTGTTTGCCGCGCAGGGCGCGACCCTGGTGGCCTGTGCGGTGGTGGTGGCCTACTCCAGCCATCAGCCGGATCTGTATCAATCTGCCGCGCTGACCTTCGTCCTCAAGGTGCTGGTGCTGCCTTACGTGCTGCACAAGCTCATCGGCCGGCTGCAGGCCGAGTGGGATACCGAGACCCTGGTGAACATCCCCACCATGCAGATCATCGGCATCGTGCTGGTCATCTTCGCCTTCGTCCTGGCGCAGCCCATCTCGCAATTCGCCGGGGCTGCCACGCGCAGCACCCTGGGCATCGCCATCGCCGTGGTGTTCCTGGCATTCCTGATGATGATCGTGCGGCGCAAGGCCATTGCCCAGGTGGTGGGTTTCCTGGCGATGGAAAACGGCCTGCTGTTCGCCGCCATCAGCGCCACCCACGGCATGCCGATGGTGGTGGAGCTGGGCATCGGCCTGGACGTGCTGGTGGGCGTGTTCATCCTCGGCATCTTCTTTTTCCAGATCCGCGAACAGTTCGACAGCCTCGACCTGCAGCACATGGAAACGCTGAAAGAGGATTGAGTGGAACTCATCGCCCTGCTGGCCATTCCCCTGCTCGGCGCCGCGTTGCTGGCGCTGGTCGGGCATCGCGCGGCTGCGCCGCACCTCAATCTCGCCACCAGCGCCGCCACCTTCCTCGCCGCCGCCGCGCTCACCGCCGAGGTCATCGCGCAGGGCCCGCTGCAGGTGCTGTCGGGCGCGTTTTTCATCGACCCGTTCAACGTCTTCCTGGTCACGCTCACCGCCTTCATCGGCATGACCACGGCCGCGTTTTCGCGGCCCTACATGCGCATCGAGCAGGAACATGGCCGGCTCAATGCCGCGCGGCTGCGGCTGTATCACAGCATGTACCAGCTCTTCATGTTCACCATGCTGCTGGCGCTGACCACCAACAACATGGGCATCCTCTGGGTGGCGATGGAGGCGGCAACGCTGACCACCGTGTTGTTGGTGTCGCTCTACCGCACCAAGGCCAGCCTGGAGGCGGCATGGAAGTACTTCATCCTCTGCGGCGTGGGCATCGCGCTGGCGCTGTTCGGCACCGTGCTGCTGTATTTCGCCGCTGAGCGCGTGCTCGGTGCCGAGGGCATGAATGCCTTGCTCTGGACCCAGCTCGATGCGGTGAAGGGCCAGCTCGAACCGGGCATCATCGGCATCGCCTTCGTCTTCCTGCTGGTGGGCTATGGCACCAAGGTGGGCCTGGCGCCGCTGCACAGCTGGCTGCCCGACGCCCACGCCGAAGGGCCGACGCCGGTGTCAGCCGTGCTCTCCGGCCTGCTGCTGAACGTGGCGCTGTACGCGGTGATGCGCTGCAAGGTGCTGGTCGAAGGCAGCGTGCACGCCGCCTGGCCGGGGCAGATGCTGATGGGCTTCGGCCTGCTGTCGGCGCTGGTCGGCGCCTTCCTGCTGTGGCGGCAGAAGGATGTGAAGCGCATGTTCGCCTACTCGTCGATCGAGCACATGGGCATCGTCACCTTCGCCTTCGGCATGGGCGGGCCGGTTGCCAACTTCGCCGCGCTGCTGCACATGACCGGCCATGCACTCACCAAGAGCGCCATCTTTTTCACCACCGGACACGCCTCGCAAAAGGCCGGCACCCAGCGCATGGACGCCATCCAGGGCCTGCGCGAACAATCGCCCGCGCTGGGCTGGGGGCTGATGCTGGGGGCGCTGGCGATTGTCGGCATGCCGCCGTTCGGCGTGTTCGCCAGCGAGTTCCTCATTCTCACCACGGCGATGCAGCAGCAGCCCTGGGCCACGCCCATCCTGTTGCTGGCGCTGGGCGTGGCCTTCGGCGCCATTTTCCTGCGGGTGCAGGGCATGGTGTTTGGCAGCAGCACCCTGCGTCGCCTGCCGCACCAGCCGAACATGGTGCCGGTGTTCGTGCATCTGGCGCTGGTGCTGCTGCTGGGGCTGTGGATCCCGGCATTCCTGGTGTCGTGGTGGCATCTGGCCGCCGGCATGCTCGGAGGCTGACAATCATGCGCGCAGGCTGCTCCATCATGCCCGTCGATCACCAGTCGCTGGACGCGCTCGGCTGGGCCGCCCTCGCGCAGCGCCTGCACGAGCAGGGCGCACGGCTGCTCGCCCTTTGGGGCTGCGACACGCGGCCCGCTCGCGGCGGCTTCACGCTGTTTGCCTGCTGGCTGGGTGCCGAGTCACTGACCCTGGCGCAACTCGACCTCGCTCCCGGTGTGACGCACTACCCCGGCCTGCACGAACGCTTCCCCGTGGCCGAGCGCCTGCAGCGCGCCGTGCGCGACCTGCTCGGCCTGCAGGCGCTGGGTATGGATCCGCGTCCCTGGGTGCGTCACACGGCCTGGCCACCCGACGTCTACCCGCTGCGCCACGACGCCGCGCCACCCGCTTCCAGCGGCCCGCCCGAGGCGGAGCGCTACGCCTTCGTCCCGGTGGAGGGCGAGGGCGTGCATGAAATGGCCGTCGGCCCGGTGCACGCCGGTGTCATCGAGCCGGGGCAATTTCGTTTCTCCGTGGTCGGGGAAAAAATCCTGCGCCTGGAGCAGCGTCTGGGCTTCACCCACAAGGGCGTGGAGAAACGCTTCGAACAGCTCGGCCTGCGCGAGGGCGTGCGCCTGGCCGCGCGCCTGAGCGGGGACAGCGCCGCGGCCAATGCCTGGGCTTATTGCATGGCGCTGGAGACCCTGGCCGATGTGCGCGTGCCGCCGCGTGCGCTGCACCTGCGCGCCTTGCTGCTGGAACGCGAACGCCTGGCCAACCACCTGGGCGACCTCGGCGCCATCGGCAACGACGGCGGCTTCGGCTTTGCCCTGGCGCAGTTCTCGCGCCTGAAGGAAGACTTGCTGCGCCTCAACGCCCGTGTCTTTGGCGCGCGCTACCCCTTCGACGCCATCCAGCCTGGCGGCCTGGCCGCCGACATCGACGCTGCTGCTGCCGACATGCTGCACGCACAGGCTGTGGTGTTGCAGGCTGAAGTCGACCGCCTGAAGACCATTCTCGATCAACACGAGGGCTTGCAGGAGCGGTTCAAGACCACCGGTCGGGTCAGGCCCGAAACAGCACGGGCCCTGGGCATGCTGGGCCTGGCGGCGCGGGCCAGCGGCCAGGCGCTGGACCTGCGCGTGCTGCCCGGCTGCGCGCCGTATGCGCGCCACCAGGTCAGGCTGGCCCTGGCGATGGACGGCGATGTGGCGGCGCGCGTCGCCGTGCGCTTCGCCGAGGTGTTCGACTCGCTGCGCCTGTGCCGCGAACTGCTCGACACCTTGCCGGAGGGCGCGGTGCGCGTTGAACTCGGCGATGGCATCGCGCCGGGATTGGCGCTTGGCATCGTGGAGGGCTGGCGCGGCCCGGCCTTCATCGCGCTGCACAGTGCGCCGGGCGGCCGCATCGCCCGCTGCCACCCGCACGATCCATCCTGGCAGAACTGGCCGGCGCTCGAGTGGGCGGTGCCCCAGGACATCGTCCCCGATTTTCCGCTGATCAACAAGTCCTTCAACCTGTCCTATTCCGGACACGACGGCTAGGAAATCCGCCATGTGGAAGACCTTGCGCCAGATCGCCCGCGTCGGCCGCATCAGCGAGCCGGGCAGCAGCGACAGCACCGCGGTGCAGTCGGCAACCCCGCAGATCCGCGCCGAACTGCTGCGCATCCTCGGGCGGGCGCTGGCGGTGCGCGTGGTCGACGCCGGTTCGTGCAACGGCTGCGAGCTCGAAATCAACGCCTTGTCCAACCCCTACTTCAACCTCGAAGGCCTGGGGCTTCAGTTCGTCGCCAGCCCGCGTCATGCCGACCTGCTGCTGGTCACCGGTCCGGTGTCACGCCATATGGAACTGGCCCTGCGCCGCACCTTCGACGCCATGCCCGCGCCGCGCCTGGTGGTGGCCGTGGGCGACTGCGCCGCGAATTGCGGGGTGTTCGGCGCCGGCTATGCCAGTTGCGGCCGCGTGGCCGACGTGTTGCCGGTGGACGTGACGGTCACCGGCTGCCCGCCGGCGCCGGCTGATGTGCTGGCGGGCATCTTGCAAGCGGTGCAACGACGGATTTGATGCTGCATCGAAGGCGGCGCGGCGCGGCGTGGCGATGGAGCGCGACCGAATCCGCGCCAACGCCGCGGGCTGAAGTGGGTTCAAGGCGGCTCCACGTCGAAGCCGAGGCCGGGGCCGAACAACAGCGCCGCGACCTGCGCGCCCGGACAACCGGCATGGCGGCCCGAGCCTCGCGCCGCAGCCGGTCGTCACGGTGGATTCACCTTCCCCGCGAGCGCCTTGCGCAGCTCGGCGCAATGGTCCACCGGCGGTGTGGACGGTGTGAACCACACCGCGTCGAACCCGCTGGGCGGGCGTGGCGCGGTGTCGGCGTCCACCCCTTGCAACAACAGGCTGAAGACGCCAGGCGACCTCCCCCCGTGCGCTCCCGGATCGGCAGCCGCGAGATGCAGGGCGATGCCGACGGTCTTGTCGGCGTGGAAGCTGCCCGTGAGCAACACGACCGTGCGCCCGGGCTGCAGCAGCGCGACGCAACCCGCGGCCATGGTGGCGTCGCGGGCGAACTGGATGCGCGCCATCGCCGGCAACTGCGCCGCCGGCAACAAGCCGCAATGGCTGTCGCGCACGTCGTCGATCACGCTCCGACGCACGGCCTCAGGCACGCTCGCGTCCCACTTCGGGTCACGGTAAGCACGCATCATCTCGGCATCCGGCAGGTTCACGCCAACCACGGGAATGCCGGCACGCACCGCCGCCATCACCGGCCCGGCGTACAAAGACCAAGGCCAGCCGTCGTCGTTCCAGTGCAGGGCCCGGCGCACGCTGGGTTCTGACTGTCCCCAGGGTCGGCCCGCCGACCCGCCCCCCGAGGGGGTCAGGGACACTTGGGGCGGCTGCGTGTTTGCTGGCGCTGCATCGGCCCGGCCATCGACAAGCCAGCCGGCATCCACCATTTCCAGCGCCACGGCGGCAAGCTGCCCGCGCGCCGCCAGCGCCTGAATCACCCAGGTTTGCAGCGCGTGGTGGTCGGGATGGTCGTGTTGTTCGCCCAGCATGCAGATGGAGGCTGCTGCGCACCGCGCCAGAAGTTGCGCCGGCTGCAGCGCCAAGCCGTCGGCGCCAACGATGCGCCCGACCAGGGGCGAGTCGGCAAAACCAGCCTCCTGAAACGCGGGCAGTGGCGGCAAGGCGGGTTCCAACGCCCAGGCTCCTGGCTGGCTCAGCGCCAACCCCGCAGCACCTAAGCCGAGCATGAGGGTGCGTCGGCGACCGCTGTGAGCGGGTCTGGAGCCAGGACGTGCGGACGGGCGGGGTTTGGGCATGGCTGGGCACGGGCGAACGCAAGGATCGGGACGGGCGGGCGAGAGCCTGAACATAGCCCGAAGCGCAAAACCGCAGACTCGTGGCGGTTGAGGGCGGTGCCGAGTCCCCGAGCGATCCGCAGCCTCGACAAGCGGCGGCGGTCGTCCTACGCTCAAGCTCCGGGTCTGGTCGCCGGCCGTGGCCAACCACCCGTGGGTTCGCCCATCCCGGCGCGCCGCTGCACGCGGCGCTGCCCATACGGTCTGATACGCGTCCGAGATACGCGCCTGAGATACCACCTGCGATGCCACCCCCCACAGCCACCCAGTCGCCGCCACCCTCAGCCAGGGATGACGCAGGTTTGCGCCTCTTCTTCGCCCTCTGGCCGCAGCCCTCGTTGCGCGCCTTGCTGGCGCAGCACATGCAGACCTGGCGCTTCACGCCACCGACCAAGCCCACCCTGCCGGACAAGCTGCATCTCACACTGCTGTTCATGGACGGCGTGCCAGAGGCGCGCTTGCAAGACCTGGTCGGCATCGGCGCCAAGGCGGCGAGCGCAGCCCAGGCTTTCACCCTGCACCTGGATCAGGCCGCGGTCTGGCCACAAGGAGGTATCGCCCACCTGACAACGGGCCATCTGCCACGCGAGCTGCTGGCTTTGCGCGCCGCATTGGCGCGGGCCGTGGAGCAGGCCGGCATCGGCTGCGATCAGCGTGCGTTCCGGCCGCATGTGACCCTGGCTCGCCACGCCCAGACCAGCCATGCGCCCCAGGCCTTCGCCCCCATGAACTGGCCGGTTGCCGAGCTGTCGCTGGTGCAGTCGATGCTGGGCAGCGGGCGCTACGCCGTGCTGGATCGGTGGGAG
>JABEVE010000107.1 GCA_013044035.1 Burkholderiales bacterium | reverse complement strand
GACGTCTACGCCCAGGCCACCGCCAGCAACGATGCGGCCGTGGCTGAGAGCGCGTTGCGCCACTGGCTGAGCTGGGCGCGGCGTAGCCGCCTGGAGCCGTTCAAGAAGCTCGCCGCCACCCTCAAGGACCGCTTGCAGGCGGTCGTGCGCGGCATGCGCGACCACCGCTCCAACGCCTTCGTGGAGGCGATGAACGGGCTGCTGCAGCAGGCCAAGCGCGCCGCGCGCGGCTATCGCACCGCGGGCAATTTCATCGCCGTGGCTTATCTGCGCATGTCCAAGCTCAAGCATCTGCCGCCTCACCCGTTCGCTGCCGCGGCCGCGCCAGGACACCCATTTCCACACAAAACGGCATAGAGCCACTCGGTGTGCCACGGCAGACAGCCAACTTGCTTATGACCACGGGTCCGATGAGAACTTGGCACATTCCAAGCCGTAGCACGTCATGACCTACCCATGAGGGTTGGTGCACACTCCCACATCAGATTCTAGATACCCCTTACTTGATCACCCGCCGCAGGTCAGTCCAGTCCGTGCGCACACGCGACACCCCAGCATGCATCCTGCTGCGCACCAGCTGCGCGACATCGCCGAGGAAGGGCCGCGCCATGCGCCACAACTCGGGGAAGAGAATCGCCCACAATCGCCATTGCTTGCGAAACAGGAGGAGCACGGCTCCGGCGCCCATGATGCCCATCCAGATGTCGCCAGAACCGTTACCCAGCCCCATCGCCAGATGGAACACCCAGGCGGCGAGGAAGAACGGAAGCAGCAGGATCAGCGTACCCAGTGTGTTGCGGAAGTAAGACCAGTAGAGCTTGATGGTGTGCACGTAGATCTCCAGCTCAGCGGTGTGCCGTGGCTTCCGCGAGCACTTTCGCCACCCATTTATTCATGCTCTGCCCCTCACGCGCAGCGGCCTTGGCTGCCGCAGCATGAATGCTGGGATCGATCCGCAGCATCAACTTGCCGGACGCCGGTTTTTCTGGCTGCTGTTTGAGTTTCGCGCAAGCGTCGATGTAGTCATCGATCGCCTCATGAAATGCCGCCTCGAACTCGGCCACAGACTCCCCGTGAAAGCTGATGATGTCGGCGATGTCCAGCACACGCCCAACCAGGATCTTGTCATCCGGGTCAAAGGTCATGCTGGCGACGTAGCCCTTGTAAGTCATCACGTTATTCATGGGGTCACTCCAATCTTTTCCAGGTACTCACGCGCCAGCCTGACGCGGTACTTCAACGCCTCTTTCTCCGGGTGGGGACGGTGAAAGTAAGCACGCAGCCCGTCTTTCTCGAACATCACAGAAGATCCGCTCCCCTCAATGACGCGGCACCCTGCCGCAACAAGCAACGCCTCGATGCGCGCCCACTCCAGATTGCCGTTGACCGGGTTGGAGAAGATCGACTCAAGCGTCTTTTTATGCTTGCTATTCATTTTCAAATGATATCACATTAGATAGCAAAGAAGTTGCAACTGCTATCAAGAAAGTTGCCGCCGCGCGGCATATCCGTGTGTCCACACTACACCGGAGATCGCCGTGTTTCCACCCTCATTCCTGACTCCCATCCTCGCTGCCTGTCTTGTGGTACTGAGCGCTGTCGCATCACCCGCTGCGCACGCGGACTCGCTCAGTCTTGACCTCTCCACGACATGCATCCATAACAAAGCAGCGGCTCGGCGTCATCTGAATCAGGTCAACCCGGGGCTGGGACTTGAGTACCAAGCCACGCACGACATCGGCCTGGCCGCTGGGTTCTACCGCAACAGCTTCGAGCGCACCAGCGCATATGCGTTGATTGACTGGACGCCGCTACACCTGCGCTTGCCGGCCGGGCTATCTGCAAGCATGGGCATCGCAGGCGGCGTCGTCAGTGGCTACGCCCACGTCAACCCAGTTGCGCCGTTCGCGGCGGCGGCCCTGATCAAGATTCGAGGTGCGCGGAGATGGGGGATCAACCTCGTAGCCGTGCCGAACGTTTCAGCGAGTTCGGGCTTCATCGGCCTGCAACTGGTGGTGCCGCTGTGAAGCCCATCGCGCTCCTGTGGGCTCGCCGCTTGCTTGCTCTGTTGCTACCCGCCATGGCGGGGTTGGTCTGGACGCTTTCCAGCAATCCCTGCGGCGTTGTCCTGTCGCCCCTGCTCGTCGTCGGTGTCACGCTGGCGGAGAACCGTCGCTGGCGCTTTCTCGCTGCGCTGGCCTACTTCGGTGTCGGCGGTGCGGCGCTGCCGTCTGAGGTGCAGAGCTTCTTCGGTTCTGGTTGGATCGTTGGTATCGGCCTGTGGGTGCTGTCGAGCACGCTGCTTGCTGCGCCATGGGCCTGGGCATCGCGCGGCTGGCGTGTCGTTGCAGTGCTGCTGATCGAGGCGCTGCCGCCGCTTGGATTCTTCGGCTGGCTGTCGCCGCTGGCGCTGGCTGGTGTGCTCTATCCGGGGTTGGGATTGATGGGCTTCGGGTTTGGGCTTGGGATCCTGTGGACGCTGGTGGTGCTGGTCCAAACCGAATCCTCGACGCGCGCGATCAAACTGGCCATGATGGTGTCGGCGGCGCTGTCGGGGGTGGCGGTATGGGCGAATGCCTCATACGCGCCGCCTGTCGCGCCCGCTGGCTGGGTCGGAATCAATACCCAAGTCGGACGTGAAACCGATGACGTGATGGCCGAGGTTGGGCGTAACCACGACTGGATCAGTCAAGCGGCCGGAATGGTGCGCTTTGACGCAAAGTCAAAGTCAACAGCAGGGGCAAAGAAACAGGGTGGGGCTGTGGTGGTTCTGCCCGAGGATGTGGCTGGAACCTGGGGGCCAGGCACGGCGGCGCAGGTGCGGGCCGCGATGCGTCCGGGCGATGTGTGGCTTGTCGGCGCGTCGGTGCTTGGGGCGCAGCATTGGGACGGGCGCTATCTCAATGCTGTGGTGGGGCTGGGGCGTGATGGCGATGCGCTGCTGTTTGCCTCTCCCGTGCCCGTGCCAGGCGGGATGTGGAAGCCGTGGGCTGGCGAAAAGTCCTACACAGCTGCGCACTGGTGGGAGCCCGTGCAGACCGTCGCTGGTGTGCGCACCTGGGCTTCGATCTGCTACGACCAAGGCTTGGCTTGGCCGTGGCTCCAGGCGCTTGTTCAGCGGCCTGCCGTGGTACTTCGGGTGTCGAATTATTGGTATGAACCTGCAGGGGCCGTGGCGCCACGTGTCGAGGCGGCCACGACGGCAGCTTGGGCAAGGCTCATGGGCGCGGTGGTGGTGACGGCGGTGAACCGGAGTTAGCGTTCGATGCCGGGATTTCGGCTATTGGGACTCAATAAAACTCTGTCCCGACAAAACCCTCGATGGCTGCCGACCGGGTTTCGTAGCGCCACGCCTCGGCATCACCGTGCAGCTCGGACCACGGCGTCGCGTTGTAGTAGTACGGCGATCTGAGACATGAGAGTGCAGGGGGCAATGAAGGTCTTGTCAGCGGCGAATGGCTGATGTCGCGTAGTCCGACCATGCGTCCATCAGCGCCTTGCGCTTCTCTAAAAGATCGCCGCGCCTGTATGCGGCCTCAACCTTATTGCTGATCGTGTGCGCCAGGGCCATTTCGGCGAGCTCGGGGCTGAAGTCGGTTGCCTCGGACACCCAGTCCCGGAACGTGGAGCGGAAACCATGAACCGAAACGTCGGGGCGTTTCATGCGGTCCATCAACGCGTTCATTGCCTGGTTGCTGATCGGCTTAGATGAGCGACCCGGTTGGACAATTGTTGGGAACACCCACTCATCATCCATGCCTTTCAAGGGAGCCAGGATCTCTACGCACCGCTTTGAGAGTGGAACGCGATGCTCTCGGCGCGTTTTCATTCTTGGCGCGGGAATGACCCACAGTCCTGCGCCCAAATCAAATTCACGCCATTGCGCCCCTATGACCTCCCCAGTTCGGTTGGCGTTTAGGATGAGAAACTCCAAAGCACGCGCCGCGACCGCCTCACGCGCTTGAAGCTGAGCAATAAATTCCGGCAACTGCTGCCATGCCATTGCGGGATGGTGCTCAACCCTTTGCGACTTCGGGATGGCGGCGAGGAGTTTGTCTAGGTGGCCTTTCCATCGAGCCGGATTTTCGCCAGAGCGTAGCTTGCGCGCCGTGGCGGCGTCGATGACAGCCTCAATCCGTTGACGCACACGGGTCGCCGTCTCGTGCTTCCCAGTCCAGATAGGCTTGAGTACGTCAAGAACATGATCGGTGTCGATGGCAGACACATCCAGGTCGCCAAGTTTCGGATAGACGAACTTTTCGAGACTATTGGTCCATTGCCAGACATGCTTCTCATTCGTCCATCCGGCTGCCTTGGCTTCAATCAGCGCTGCGGCAACTGCTTTGAATGACGACGCTGTTGATTTTGGGCGACGTGTCAAGACTCCTGATGGATCGGCACCGTCAATCAAGGCTGTCCGCATCCTGCCCGCCAATTCACGCGCCTGCGCAAGGCTGCGGGCATGCACTGGGCCAAGACCGATCTCGCGGACTCTTCCGTCGGCGCTGTATCGGAACACCCATGACCGGGAACCGGAATCCTTGACACGGAGATAAAGATTGCCGCCGTCACTGTGGAATCCGGCAGGGAGGCCCGCGACTTGGCGGGCGGACAACTTGTTGAACACTTGCATGGCTAAATCACGAACGCGGGTTCAATTCCCACGAACGGAATTGAACAGATAAGCGAGGGTTTTCCCGTACCGATGTCGTGCTGTAAGAACGCCATCTGGTTCTTACAGTCGATCTTACTTAAAAAAGTTGATTGCTTGTTGATCCTTTGTTTATCCATGTTGATGAAATGGTCTTTATGGCCACACAAGTCCATGAAATCATGAGAGAAATGTTGATGTTCTGTTGATGCTTTGTTGTTTTTGTGCTACGCCGTGTTGACGAGCATGGAATTCCCCCCGGCTCCACCAATATTGAAACCCCAACCGTTCTCGGTTGGGGTTTTTTCTTGCCTGATCGCGCCAGTTCCCGCGTACTCGTGCGGGTTCCTCCGAACGCCTGCGGACTTCGCCAACCGCCTAAAGTGGCCGTTCCGGGCCACATTCCACTCTCTCCTGGCCATTCCTCGCTCCGACCTCGCTCTCCAAAATAGGCCAGAAGTCCGCAAAGTCCACGACATTCTCCATTACAGATCAATGGGTTACGCGCGGACGAATCAAGTGGTTGGATTGCAGCATCGGGTAGAAAAGGAAACTGCTTGCGTTGTGTTTTGTCGGTAGATATTGACAACTACCGACGAAATACAACATCATGGAGGCATGGAAACTTCGCATCAGACCATTCTGGATCTCGCCGCCCAGCGCGGCCTCATACGCCCGCGCGATCTTGATGCGCTGGGACTGCCCAGTGTTGCCCTCACACGGCTGGTTCGACAAGGCCTGCTCACCCGCGTGGGTCGCGGTCTGTATGCCCGTCCTGATCGCAGCGTATCCGAGCATGGCACGCTGGCCGAGGTGGCACGCAAACACCCGCAAACCATCGTCTGCCTGCTGTCGGCACTGCGGGTGCACGATCTCACCACGCAGTCACCGTTCGAGGTCTGGCTCGCCATTCCCAACAAAGCTCGTGCGCCGAAGATGGAATACCCGCCGCTGCGCATTGTGCGTTTCTCGGGCTCTGCGCTGACAGACGGTGTCGAAGATCACCATATTGATGGCGTGACCGTTCGCGTGACCAACGTCGCCCGCACCGTTGCCGACTGCTTCAAGTTTCGCAACAAGATCGGACTTGATGTGGCGATGGAAGCGTTGCAGGAGGCGTGGCGTGCCAAGCGCGTGAGCATGGATGAACTCTGGCGCTATGCCACGCTGTGCCGCGTGGCCAATGTGATGCGCCCCTACATGGAAAGCCTGTCATGAATGAACGAAACGTGGCGGCATCAGTCCGTGCCCGTCTGCTCAACCGCGCCCGCGAGACCAAGCAGGATTTCAACTTGGTTCTCACTCGCTATGCGATTGAACGACTGCTGTATCGGATCAGCATCTCGCAGCACGCCGATCAATTTCTTCTGAAAGGTGCACTGCTTTTTGACCTGTGGTTCGACATCCCTCATCGCCCAACCAGAGACGCTGATTTCCTAGGATTCGGCTCGGCAGAGCTGCCGCACATCGAAGCAGTCTTCAGAGAAATCTGCACGATCGAAACGCACGACGGAGTAACGTTTCAACCCGACACCGTGCACGCCGCTGAGATTCGTAAGGAGGCGAACTACGCTGGTGTGCGCGTGATGTTGCTCGGCGTGATTGATGGCGCGCGCTGCCAGATCCAGATCGATATTGGATTCGGCGACGCCGTCACGCCTGGTCCGGAAGATGTCGAATACCCCGTCATGCTGTCGGAATTCGCAGCACCAAAGCTGCGGGTCTATCCTCGCTACACCGTGGTGGCCGAAAAATTCGAGGCGTTGTCATCCCTCGGTATTGCCAACAGTCGTATGAAGGATTATTTCGATCTATGGATACTGGCGCAGCACACCGACTTCGATGGTGACACGCTTCGACAAGCCGTTCAGGCCACCTTCGATCGTCGAAAGACCGGGCTGACCGGGGAGGCCCCATTTGGTCTCACCGATGGGTTTGCGCAAGATGCGCAGAAACAGGCGCAGTGGCAGGCCTTCCTGAGAAAGAACCGGCTGGAAGCGCTGGCGCTGAATGACGTCATTGCTGCACTGAACGCGTTCATACTTCCCGTCATCAAGGCGGCCCATGCCAACGCGGTGTTTTCAGCCCGCTGGCAGGCAGGTGGTCCGTGGGCGTCTACAGACGCGGGTTGATTTTCAACGCGGAAAGCCGACTCGCTCCCGCTGCTCATCCCACAGCGCTGGCGGATCAACCGCCAGATCAAACAGTGTGATGTGATTCGGCAGCGCGTCGTCGAGGATAGCGGCCACGATGTCCGGTGCCAGCGTGGTCAGGTTGACCATCCGACTCACATAGCTGTTGTCGATCCCTTCCCGCGTTGCGATCTCCTTCAACGACTTCGCTTCTCCTGATTCCAGCATCGCAAGCCAGCGGTGCCCTCTGGCCAGCGCCAGTTGGATGGTGGTCGGTGCCACTGACCTGCCCCCATCCGCCGTACCAATGTTTCGGCAGGAGTCCTGGTTGAAGGTTACTGGATCTCGTTGTTGGTTGGTGTGAGCTGTTGAGCAGCAT
>JABEVE010000106.1 GCA_013044035.1 Burkholderiales bacterium | reverse complement strand
CTCCTTTCTTTGCTTGCGAGGCACCCGCATGCTCTCATGCGGGCGAAAGGAGCCGCCACCTTCACACTATCCGTTCAACAAATTCCGGGACATCGCCCATCAGCCCAGCCAATCGGTAATGGCCGGGAGCGCCGATGCGGGTGGGGTTTTCCATTCGACTGTCCTAGGCGCGAACTGAAGTGTTGGATGATCTCGTCTTCATTGCGCCTGCGCCGGGTCACAAAGTCTTTGAGCATGTCCTCAAACGCCTTTGACGCATTTATCAGTTCGGCGAGGCGCTCCGATTCGTCCGGTGCGATCGCCGCGTCGCGAGTTGCGACCTGAAATTCTTCAATCGTCACTTTCACCGTCTTTTTCTTTTTCACTTCAACTGCGTTCAGGTCGCTACGCGCACGCTTGAGGAGGTCGAGCCACTGCGACGGTTCGAGTTCCATGGGCGTTGCCGTAAGGCAAAGCCGCCGCCCGGTCTGGGGCTGCCGCAAAATGGAATCGACCAGGCGCGAGAGCAAGGAGCCCGAAACTACAGTGGTCTTGTCATCAGGGTCATCGACTTCGCTTCTGCTCTTGTGCGCCTCATCTATGACGAGGAGGTCGAATTCACCAAGCCAGTAGCCCAGGAGTTTTTCGACAACTTCGCGTCCTCCGTTCTGAAGGTTTTCCGCCAAACTCTTGTTGTCACCGCCGCGTCGATACGGCGGCAACTCTTCGAGTCGCTTGCGAAGAACTTCTCTGCCTTTTTTGTCAAATCTGTCAGCGATCTCTTCAGAAATGCTTTTAATCACTTTGTGCGGATCGTCAAGCAGCTTGCCGACCAGTGTCCGACGGTCTGTTCGTGCGGCTTTTGAAGACAGTTGTGCGAGGACGTAGGAAGGTAGTGCTACACGCCATTCGGCAAGTTTTTTGCCTTGACGCACTTGCGGCGAGCGAAAGCCGTGAGAGATCAACAGCCATTCCGGTGCGTCTGGTTTCGGGGCGATGCTGTCCCACAGCTTGGATTGCTCGTTTTTGATGAGGTCTTTTGCTTTCTCAACGAAGTCGCTCACCGAAGTGAACGTTTTGGCTGGCGGCATGCCCAGCTTCTTCGCCTCCTCCTGCCATTGGTGCATCAAGCCATGCGGAACGACGACTGCCGCACGACCGTTGACCTTCAGCACGGCCTGAACCACAGCGCAGGCGATGCGAGTCTTGCCGGTGCCGACCTCGTCGGCGAGCACAAGGCCGCTTTGCGGCAGGCGTTTCCCCATCCAAGCAAGCGAGGCCCGCTGTCCATCGTCAAGAAGCGGGGACTCTTGCGTCCCCTGCAGTGCCACAACCCAATTTTCCCATGAGAAGGTCATTGCAGCTCCCAAACCTTTGCCAGCCGGTCAAGCATCTCGGCATAGCGCCGGCGTTGATCGTCGCTCCATCTCGACGGACACAGCTCCTTCTTTTTGAGATGCATGAAAACATTGAGCCCATGTTTCTGCCAAATTTTGATCAGATCCTTGGGGAATGAGGCGCGGAACATCCGGTCGAGATGATCGAGCCAGTCGTTAAACATCGGATCGGACAACGCCGATTGCAGCGCTGCGATGCTTTCAATGAGTTCGGCTGCTGCGTGCAGGGCATAGTGCTTGGTCTGTTGAGCTTGCGCATGGCCCATCACTGCGTCTTTGGTGTTGCCTTCAACGACCTCGCCCTCCTCGTCTTCGTCCATGTCCTCGGCCGGACGCATAGGGAAGTCGAGAAGAGCATCCAGTGCGTCAGCGAAGGTGTCGCACCCCTTCGGCTGCCAGCCGACGCGCCCAGTGTCGTCCACGACGGGCACGGTCCATGCACCGCGTTGATCGCTTACGGAGATTGCCGCCGGATTTTCATCGGCGTTCAACGGGACGTCGTCTTGGCTCTGGATCACATCGAAGCCGTCGCGCCCCGTCCATGAGATACGCGCGTGCGCACCGGAGCCGACGTCATCGCGCCAGAACAAAGCTAGGCGCCGCGGCTCCAGCTTGATGGCCGCAGAGAGGATCGGCGGCGCGTCGAGGATGGGCTGCGCGTCGGGAGCGTCGCCCGGCTGATTGACTGACCATTCGCCTTCGCGAATGCTTTTACTTCTGCAGGAACAGAAGAATCTTTCCACAAGTGCATCGCCATCGAGACGGTCATTGACAGTAAACACCACTCCCGTCTCCACATGCCCTCCGGTCATCTTGCCGTGAGAAAGAATGCCGCGTTTTGAGAGGTTTCCGGAACCAAGATAAAGGCAACCGTTGCTCACCTGGCCATCGCGGAGATGACCCGCGTACACGAACTTTGCATGTAGCCTCCGACGATGGAAATGGGAATCAAAGGGCCGAAAAATCTCCCAGCCCTCGGTTTGTCCATTTTTAGCCCACTCCCCTACAGCCCCGGCGTTGTCGGGTTCAACGAGGACAACGCGACGAAAGGTATCTGTGAACTTTCCCAATTCTTCAAGTTTGGCTAAGACTTCCGGTTTGACTGCATGACGTGACGGCTCCTCGTAGAACCCGGAGCCACAAAGCAGCAGGTTCCTCGGCTTGTCTATCGCGCTGCGGAAACGCTCGCGGATCTGGCCGTACAGCGGGGCCTCAAGCGAGTGGATGAAGCGCGGCTTGCGGTTGCGGCGGGCCGGCTCGACTGAAGACGAAACTTCAAGAAGCGTATCGAGTCGTGCGGTCAAACCCGCTTGCTTGTCGCGGTAGAAGCGCCCATCGAGGAGTTCTTGCACGAACTTGCCCGCAGCCGCGACATCAACGCGGTCCTCGCTGCCCGCCTTGCCATTGAGGGCAACATCGACGATCCACACCAACTCAAGTTGCTCCCGTGCCGAGGTATACGTGTAGTTGGCCGTGAGCACGGCCAACCGCAGGTGACTGGGCGGGCCCATGCGAGACTGAGAGAACGCTAGCAGCGCGACTTTCGCATGCAATAACGATTTGGCGTCGACTTGGCGCGGCTGAAACTCGTGGAGACCGGGGATGCGCCTAGGCGGAAAAACCGTCTGCCGTGACGTTGATGCGTGTCCGTCGAGCATGAGGAACGCGTAGGTGACGCCAAGTTCCGCTCGTTGTCGCGGGACCAGCCGCGTGAAACGCAGCATGGCATCCTCTAGAAAATTCTCCTCGCCCGACATGGCGACGAGGGCCGCGCTGTGCCCGACCAAGCCATCTGGCGGCTCGAATATGTCGAGCAGTGTCTCGGCCTTCATTGCGCGCCCCCGGCATTGAGATCGCGCAACAGAGCGTGCAGATTCGCAAGGCGGAATGTTCTTCCGGTGAAGTCGGGCGCTCTCCCCTGTTCATCGTCCTCGGTGTTGTCGGGTGCTTCACTGCCGTCGGTAGAGGGGACGATGCGAAACAGAGGGCCGCGACTGACGGTGCCATTCGCAAGCCCCAGAACCTGGTCGGAGCGTTGCACCAGAAATCGTATACCCCCAACGCCATCGTCATCAATGAATGCTTTGGCGAAGGCATGTGAGCTAGCGAGCTGCACTTTCGCAGTGCCGGCCCTTTCGATATAGCTGTTCGCGACTTTGCGCAGGTTCTCGAGCGCACCTTGGATGTCTGAACCTTTGGCTAGCGTTGTGAGCGCAACGCTCCCTCGGACACTCTCAACTGCGCTGGTCAGTTTGGAGACGACGTCACGGGCACGGTCGAGCATGGCGCCGAAAGCGCACGCGGCAAGCACTTCGTCGGCCTGCGCAGTATGGCCATCATTGCGCAGCCGTGTGACGTCGACATCCTCGATACTGGACAGACTTGCTGCGCGCCCGATCACACGTGCAAGCTGCTGCCGCTTCTTGCAAGCTAGCGTATCGATTCCGAGAAGCCGCGTGCGGATCAGATCACATTCTTTCTGCGTTGCACGCTCTGGTGTGAGCGCCTCGCGCAGGGTTTTCGGCTTGTCGGGAATTTGTTGTTGACCTTCGATCCAGTTGCGCAGCCAGGTTTCAAGTGTGGTTCCGCGCCCCTGGCCCACACGCTGCGAGAGGAATGCCTCGGCCATTTGCAGCCCAACGGGTTCCAATTCAAAGAGGTCAAAGCGTGTACCGTGCGCAAGACCGAGCCCCTGTTCGCTGCGGATGGCGCGTATGGCAGCTTGGCGATGTGTGTTGCGGACATAGTTCGTCACCTTGCGCAACTGCGAAAACGACCACTGCCCCCCGTTTTCGTCGCGTTCGAAGGCACGCCGCCCGAGAGTGCGGCGCGAGTCCTTGTCGCCGTACTTGAATTCCAGTTTGCACGCCAGAGCCTCGATTGCATAGCAGATTTCCGCCGGGCGAAGCCGCGAGCTCGGCAGTTTTTTGCGCAATGCCAGTGCGGCCAGGGGCCAGGAAAGCTGGCGGACGAACCAGACGCTTCCGATTCCCGGAACGATTAGTTCACGGAAAAAGAGGTCATCTGATCGGAGCCCGAAATCCAGGCTCAGCCGTTTGGCTGTCGAAGCGCTTGGGATGGGGGAAAACCACTGAGAAGAATCGTTTGTAACCTTGGTCTTTGTGTTGTTGATTGGCATATTGGATTTTGTCAATTCTTTGCTTCGAACTCGCGCACCACCCGCACCAGCGCCCCCGTGTCCCGCTCGCAGTACTGGAGCAGCGCTTGCCGTGTCGATTCTCGCTGGCTTTGTGGTATGCGCTGTAACAAGATGCGCTGAAACGCCTCTTGCGCCATGGTTCCGTTCGCCACTTCGAGGTCGTCATACGCAAGATCCGGGGCGATCGTCGGCAGCACGTCCTTGAGCGAGGTGGAGCCCATCATGGCGGGGTGGTAGTAATGTTTGCGGAACAGCGGCAGCAGGTCCACAAGGCGATTGATGAGGGCGTCGATGCGCGGAGCGAACGCGGGGAAGATCGTGGCGAGTTCGCGCAGGCGGGTTTTCTCGAAAGCGTCGTTCCAGACGAGCACCGGCCCCGAGCGGCCCACGGCGTCGAGCAGGGTGGTGAGAAATGCGTGCCGCGGGTCTTGCGGGCCGTCGGATAAAAATTCCCGGTGGGTGACGCGCCCGCCCCGCGTCTGGATGTGGCAGGACCACTGGAACACGACCTGCTGGTAAGGCCGGGTGCCGGGCCAGATGGGAATGGCCGGGTTGAGGCTCTCGAAGTCCATGTAGGTGCGCGGGTAGCCGAGCGCGCGCAGGGTCTGGGGCAGGATGGGGTCGACCACCGCCTTGCCGCTGCGCGAGGCCTGCCAGACCTGCAGGTGGCGGGGGTTGCTCAGGCGGCTCTTGGGCACGTCGCGCAGGTCGGCGTAGCCCTCGGCCTTGAGCGCTGTGGCGAGCTTGCCGCCGTAGGGCAGGATGTCCACCGGGTAGCCTTCTGCCGGCGGGATGCAATGCGCCTGAAACGGACAGGCGAAGGGTGAGTTGCATTGCGGCCCCGGGTCGATGCGCGGCGCCTTGGTGGCGGTCAGGGTTTTGCGGGCGGCGGCAATCCACTGCGGCACCTCGCCGCGACGTTCGGCCACGTCGCGGGTGATCTCCTCCTGCCGCAGCAGGCCGGCGTAGCGGCCCTGGCCCGGATAGACGTAGGCGGTATCGACCACGGCGATGGACTCCGCCGCCAGCGGCACGCCGGCTTGGCGCAGTACCCAGCTCTGGATGGCGGCGTCTTCGACGTGGTAGTCCTTGAGTTTGCTCGATGACTTCACCTCGATCATGTGCCAGCCGCGCTGCAGCGGCGACAACACGTCGGCCCGCACCAGCACGCCGTCATGCTGCGCCGTGGCCTCGAACAGCACGCGCCGGGGCTTGGCCGCCAGGGCGCTGGTTGTTTGGCGCAGGGCCTCGCGCAGATCGGCGGCGTCGATCAGCACACCGTCGGGGATCATGGCCCGGGCGAGTGTGCCGACGGTGTTGCCGACCGACAGGACGGATTGCGTTGCCGAATCGTCGAGCAGATCCGGGCGCTTGACCTGCAGCCACAGGCGCTTGGGACATTGGCGGTGGCTGATGATGCGCGATTTGGACAGTCCTGGCGGCATGGTGCGGTTCTCGATTGGGGCGGGGATGTGGAGGGAGGGTTGAAGCTGCAAAGAGGGTATCTGCTGGCAGAGCGCACGCGGCCTCACACAAACCCCAGCACGGCCTTCGGCGCGTCCTTGAGGGTGCATTCGTCAGCCAGCGCCCGCACCAGGGCTGTGGCGTCGGCCAGAGGGGCAAAGCGGTGGCGGCGCACGACCGCCGCGAAGTCGCCCGGCGTCAGGCTGGGCAGGCGGGCCACCGCGCGCTGTGCGGCGTCGGTGCAGGACCAACCCAGATGCAGGCCATACGCCCGCAGCAGCGCCTGGGCCTGATCGGGGCGAAGGTAGTCGAGCTTGGCCTTGAGGTCGAAGCGCCGCAGGGCGGCCTGATCGAGCCCGCGCACCAGATTGGTGGTGGCGACGAACACGCCGGAGAACGCCTCCATCTGGGTGAGCAGTTCGTTGACCTGGGTGACTTCCCAGGAGTGGGTAGCGCCGCGCCGCTCCTGCAGCAGGCCATCCACCTCGTCGATGAGCAGCACCGCGCGCTCGCGCTCGGCCTCCTGGAAGGCGCGGGCGATGTTGCGTTCGCTCTCGCCCAGCCATTTGCTCAGCAGGTCGGAGGCGCGCTTGACCAGCAGCGGGCGCTGCAGGCGTTGCGCCAGCCAGCGGGCGTAGGCGGTTTTACCCGTGCCCGGTGGGCCGTACAGACACAGCCGGGCACTGCCGCTGCGGGCGATGCCGTCGGCCAGGGCGGCGAGGTCGGCGTCGGTGTGCACGTAGGCGGGGTCATAGACCTCGGGCAGGCGGCTGGAGTCGTGCGCCGCAATGGTGGCGTGGCCTTGCGCCTGCAGGGTGTTGTTGACGAGTTGCAGCAGGGCCGGGGCGGATTGTTCCGGCGGCAGCCGGGCGTCGATGGTGCGCAGCACGGCGCCGGCGCGGGTGAGCACGGCGGGGGCGAGAACGTCGCTCGCGGCCAGCGCGCGCACGGTGGCGGCATCGACCTGTTCACCGACGCAGGCGGTGGCGATGCGCTGCCTCACCGACTGCGGTGGCACCGGCAGCTCCAGCACGAAGTCGAAGCGGCGGATGTAGGCGGGATCGAGATTGGCAACGGCGTTGGTCAGCCAGAAGGTGGGCACGGTGTTGCCCTCCAGCGTCTGGTTGATCCAGCCCTTGCAACGGCGGCCGGCGCCGGACCGCAGGAAGGCGGCGCCGAACAGGCCCGGCAGGCTGTCGCCCTGGAACACGTCTTCGATCTCGTCGAACAGCAGCATGATCTGCTCGCGCCGCAGAAAGCGCTGCGCGGCGCGGAAGGCCTGGATGCGGTCTTCGCCGCCGATGGGGTCGTGATCTTCGTCCTCGTAGGCGATCTCGAACAGTTCGCAGCCGAGTTCCTGCGCCAGGGTGCGGCTGAGTTCCGTCTTGCCGGTGCCGGGTGGGCCGTACAGCAGCACATTGACGCCGGGCCGCTGCTGCGTCTGCGTCTCGCGCAGATAGGCAAGGAGCATGGGCAGGTTCAGGCCGAGGTGCGGATAGTCGTCGAGCCGCAGCGTGGGCGGCGCACTGCGGGAGACCACGCCGCGCAGCAAGGCCATGGGGTCGGCGTCGGGCGCGAGGATGGTGTCGGCAAACTGTTCGGACAACAATTCCAGCTTGCCGCTCAGTTGGTAATGCCCCGATTTCTCGATCTTGATCAGCCCACTGAGCATCAGTTGCCCACGCGAGGACAGCGCCTGCTTCACCGCGTCGCCCGGCAGCGCCAGGATGTGCTGCAGCATGGACTGCAGTTTGGACGTCGTCAGATGCCCCAGGGCGTCGGCGGCGTCGTCGAGTTCGCGCACGCTGTGCAGCAGGCAGACGAATTCGAGGATGCGGCATTCGGTCTCGGACAGATGCACCAGTGCGGCCAGACGAGCGACGTTGTCTGTCAGTGCCTGGGGCGCGGTGAGCTCGCTGGCGCTGCGCTCGGCCCGGTCCCACAGGGGCTTGAGCTGGCGCTTGATCTGCCGTTCCCGCGTCGCCGTGGTGGCTTCGTCGTCGATGTCGCGCGAGCGCAGGCCCACGCGTTCCAGCAGCGGCATGCTCCCGACTCCCTCAGTCAGCAGACGGTGCAAACCGTCCAGCGGCAACAGGATGCGCAGGATCCAGAGCTGCACGATGGGGTCGAGCTGGGTCGTGCTCGCGGCTGGACGGTCGGATTCACAATCAAGGTGGCTGCGTCGCATGGTGCTCTCCTGGGGTTGAGAGGATTGTGCGTGGCAAGTGCGACAGAATAGGTCGCAAACCGACAGGCCTGCCGCATGACAACGGCGGTGCGCTTCCCGCCAAAGTCGGACCGGTGCGCAACGCCGGGCTGACCACGGCTGGTGAGCGTCCGGCGTGCGTTGCGGGCTCCGTGCGCGCCGAATCACGTCCCCGGCGGCATCTCCGTCCAGCCGCGGCTGGTCGCCTGGTCAGTCCAGCAGGTATGGCGTGTCCGGCGCCCATGCGGGAACCGAGTGCACTGGAGTTGGCCCGGCATGTCCTTGAGTGCAGAGGCGGAAGGCGTTATGATTTTTTGGGTATAACGTGGGTCTGACGAAGTCCCGGTTGGACTCCCTTCCATTGCCAAGTCCGAGTCGCTGCCATGTCTCCATCCGATTGTTCAGCACCCATTCCCAAGGTTCGCCTGGAAATCAAGCAGGGCACGGCCATCGGGCCGGGCAAGGCGAAGTTGCTGGAGGCGCTGGCGCGTACCGGCTCGATCTCGGCGGCCGCGCGCGACATGGACATGAGCTACCGCCGCGCCTGGCTGCTGGCCAGCAGCCTGAACCGCGCCTTCAAGGAGCCGCTGGTGGAGGCGAGCAAGGGCGGCAGCGGCGGCGGTGGCGCGCTGCTCACGCCCCTGGGGTATGAGGTGCTGCGGCGTTACCGGCGCCTGGAGCAAAAGGCCATGCGCGCGATCGAGGCCGATATGCGGGTGTTCAACACCTTGTTGCGCGAAGGTGGCGAGGCGCCGAGCGATGTATTTACCGACGACTCGACCGGTGCAGGCGACGCCGCACATCGGGGCGCGCCTCTAGCGCAAGCCGGCGCGGCTGTTGCGGCTCCCGAGGCCGCCATGGTGAACGCCGCGGTTGACGCCGCGGTCGGTATGCCCGTCACAACCGCGTCGCGTCCCCGTGGCCGCCCGCGCAAGGCAGGTGGCAGAGTCGATTGAATCCGGCGACGCCATCCGGGCGTAGTGTGGATGGTGCGCGGCCAACGATCCGTGCCCCATCCACCATCACCGACGCCCATGATCGCCGCCATCCCACGCCGCTCGCTCAAACATCTCGCCCTGCTCTGCCTGACCCCTTTGGCCGCCGCCTGCTCGCCGGTGGCGATGATCAACCGCCTCACGCCCACCGACACGTACGTGTTCCGTGGTGGCATTGCCTACGGCTCGGCGCCGCGCGAGCGGCTCGACGTCTACCAGCCCATCACCGGTGTCCGCAACCCACAGCCCGCAGCAGGCTACCCGGTGGTGGTGTTCTTCTACGGCGGCTCGTGGAACAGCGGCAATCGCGCGATGTACAAATTTGTCGGCGAGGCGCTGGCGGCACGCGGCATCGTCACCGTCATTGCCGACTACCGCCTCTACCCCGAAGTGCGCTACCCCGCCTTTCTGCGCGACAACGCCCGCGCCGTGGCCTGGACTTACCAAGACATTGCGCAATACGGCGGCAACCCGCACCAACTCTACGTCATGGGTCACAGCGCCGGCGGCTACAACGCCGCCATGCTGGCACTCGACCCGCGCTGGCTGGAAGGCGTGGGCATGAAACCCGCCATGCTGGCAGGCTGGATCGGCCTGGCAGGGCCCTACGATTTTCTGCCCATCACCGACCGCGCCGTGCAGCCGGTGTTCCATTTTCCCGACTACCCGGCGGGCTGCATGCCCATCGACCATGTGCACGACGCGCAGGTGCCGCGCACGTTCATCGGCGCGGCCAAGGTTGACAGTCTGGTGAATCCGCAGCGCAACAGCGTGCAACTGGCCGACAAGCTCAAGGCCGACGGCGCGCAGGTCACGCTCGACCTGTACACGGGCGTGAACCACGAGACCCTGATCGGCAGTTTCGCCAAGCCCTTGCGCTGGATGTCGCCGGTGCTGCACGACGTGGTTGCCTTCGTGCGCCAGGGCAGTCGGCAGCCAGCCGCCGACCAGGCATCGTTGGCGCCTGCCGCTGCGGCACGGCGTGCGATCGACACCGAGGCCAGCCAGAAGCTTGCCACTCAGGCGGCACGCTGAATCGCTCCTGCCGGCGCATCGTGCCGACACCGACGCAGCGCCGGGTGGTGCAGGCCATCCGCGCGGCCAGGCCGAGGGCTGCGCGAGCGCCACCCGTTACATCTTGCACCATGTGCCGGTTCGGCTTTCGATATATTCCCGTGCATATTTTGCCTGGCAAGCTAGGGCCGCCCGCCGATGCGATTTTTTCCGTGTTGAGTTTGTCTTTCCGGGTCTTCCCCTCGCTGAAACCGACGGAGCAGACGATGCGTCGACGCACCTTGACAACACTGAGTCTTGCCATCGCCCTGGCTGCGGCGCTGCCCATGACCATGCCCGCCGCGCGGGCGGCCGAGCCCGTTCTGGCCGTGGCCTATGCCGGCTCCATGGGGGCCTTGATGGACAAGGCGCTGGGCCCGGCCATCGCCAGGCAGGCGCATGTGCAGTACCAGGGCCAGGGCGCGGGTGCTTTCGGCCTGGCGCATCTCATCGCGGCCAGACAGATCCGTCCCGATGTATTCGTCTCGATCACGCCGGGTCCCATCGATGTGTTGCGGAAAGCGGGGCTGATCGACACGGCCGTGCCCGTGGCCAGCACCCAGATGGTGATTGCCTACAGCCCCAAGAGCAAGTACGCCCAAGACTTCGAAGCCGCGGCCGCAGGCAAGACTCCGTGGTATGCGGTGCTGCAACAAGCGGGCCTGCGTTTCGGCCGCACCGACCCTGTCACCGACCCCCAAGGCCGCAACATCGTGTTCACCATGCTGCTGGCCGAGCGGTTCTACAAGCAGCCGGGGCTGGCCGTAAAAATCCTGGGAAAGATCCAGAACCAGCAACAAATTTTCACGGAACCTTCGTTGCTGTCGCGCCTGGAATCGGGCCAGCTCGACGCCACGTCGGGCTACCTCAGTGCCGTCATCTCGCACAAGCTGCCGTATGTGAAGCTGCCGGAGCAGATCAACCTCAGCGACCCCGGCATGATCCGGGACTGGTACGGCAAGGCCCATTTCAACATCGAACTTCCCAACGGCAAGACCGATCGTCTGTCCACCCAGCCACTGGTGTTTTACGCCGCGGTGCTGAACAACGCGCCCAACCCGCAGGCGGGCAGGGCCTTGATCAAGCTCATGACCAGCGCCGCAGGTCAGACGATGTTCAGGGACTACGGCTACAGCCCACCCAAGGGTGGCGACCTGCGGTAAGGCGGCGGGCGACAATGGCGCCCACGCTGCCGCTGTCGGCAGTTGCTTCGTTTGCACCATGCCGATCACTCCGCTGGATGACGCCGCCACGGCCCACATGCCAACGCGCCTGCCGCCCCATCAGCCTCCCCAGGCGCCGGCGCAGCGTGCCTGGGTGGTGGCGGTGTTCGGCCTGGCCGGGCTGGTCTTCCTCAGCCTGCCGTTCGTCGGCCTGTTCATCAGCACGCCGTGGAGTGCCCTGCACCTGCAGCAGGGCGACCTCGGCGCGCTCGGGGTGTCGGTGGCCTACACCCTGGTTGCGCTGGGTATCGTCGTCATCTTCGGCACACCGGTGGCCTGGTGGCTGGCAAGGCACGAGTTTCGTGGCAAGTGGGCGATGGAATGGCTGGTGCTGCTGCCCCTGCTCACGCCGCCGCTGGCCATGGGCCTGTTGCTGTCGATGAGCTATGGACCGTACAGCTGGATGGGCCAGCCGCTGGGCCGCCTGGGCTTGAACCTGACCAACACGCCGCAAGCCTTCCTGCTGGCGCAGGTGTACGGCAGTGCGCCCTATTTCATCGTCGCCGCACGGTCGGCTTTCGAGGGTGTGCCGCGCGAACTGGAACAAATCTCGCTCACCCTCGGGCAATCACCCTGGCGCACATTCTGGCGCATCACCGTGCCGCTCGCGGGCCTGGGGCTGGGCGCCGGCGTGGCGCTGGCCTGGGTGCGGGCCTTGGGCGAATTCGGCATCGTGCTGATCGTCGCCTATTACCCGCAAGGCATTCCGGTGAAGCTGTGGGTGAACCTGCAGGACACGGGCTTGTCCGCCGTGTATCCGCTGCTGTGGCTGTTCTTCCTCATCGGCCTGCCGCTGCCGCTTTTGCTTGGGGCGCTGTCGCGTCGGGCGTATGCGCGCAGGTGAGGATGACAGCGTGCCCATGCCGCTGAAGTCGGACCAGGGTTCGATGCCGATCCGTGTTCAGGTCCGTCAGCCCATCGCGCTCGACGCCGACTTCATGGTGCGCGGCTTCACCGTGCTGCTGGGCGCCAGCGGCGAGGGCAAGAGCACCGTGCTCAAGGCCATTGCCGGGCTGGTGCCGGGCCGCACCACGCCATTCGACGGCTTGCCACCGCAGCGCCGCGCCGTGGGTTATCTGCCGCAAGGCCATGCCTTGTTCCCGCATTTGCGCGCCTGGGAGAACGTGGCCTACGCGCTGGGCGGCCGCCTTCCCGCGCAGCGCCAGGCGGCGTGCGACTTGCTGGCTGCCGTGGGCCTGGCCGCGCAGGCCGACACGCGCCCGGATCAACTCTCCGGCGGCCAGCAGCAGCGCGTGGCCCTGGCGCGGGCGCTGGCGCGCAAGCCGCAAATTCTGCTGCTCGACGAACCCACCTCCGCCCTCGACGCCAGCACGCGCGACGACGTCATGGCCGAGCTGGTGTCGCGCATGCATCGCCTGTCCATCCCCGCGCTGGCCGCCACGCACGACGCCCATCTTGCCGCCATGGCCGACTGGATGGTGCTGCTGGCCGGGCGCAGGGTGGTGCAGCAGGGAACGCCGCGCGACGTCTTCGCCCATCCCGCGAGCATTCAGGCCGCGGCGCTGTTGGGGTACCGCAACCGCTTCAGCGCCACCGTGCTCAGGCACGAGCCGCAATGTGCATGCACCTTGCTGCACTGGGGCGAAGCCGCGCTCACCCTGCGGATTCCGCAAGCCCGGCAGCTCGCGCACCTCGCGCCCGGCGCCGTGGTGGACTGGGTGGTGTCGGCCGACGACGTGCGCCTGCCGCCCATCAAGCAGCGGGAGCTGCGCCCGAGCGAGAACCCGGTGCGAGGCCGCATCGAACACCTCATGGTGCGCGGCGCCGACACCACCGCGGCGCTGCGTTGTGGCGACGCCTTGCTATGGCTGCATGCGCCCTACCGTTTGGCCGATCATCACGCGCTGGCGCTCGGCCAGGAACTCAGGGTGGACATTCGCGCCGCGCATGTGCAGGTCTGGTCGCGCGGCTGAAGCGGGACCGTCTGCGAAAATTCTCTCGACGCAAGCACAGGGAGCGCGGCATGGGCAAGAACCGACTCGAAGCCTTCAGCGACGGTGTCATCGCCATCATCATCACCATCATGGTGCTGGAGTTGAAGGTGCCCCACGGCTCCGGCCTGCAGGCGCTGGCGCCGCTGCTGCCGGTGTTCCTCAGCTACATCCTGAGCTTCGTCTACGTCGGCATCTACTGGAACAACCATCACCACATGCTGCACGCCGCCGGCAAGGTCAGCGGCGCGGTGCTGTGGGCGAATCTGCTGCTGCTGTTCTGGCTTTCGCTGTTTCCCTTTGCCACCGGCTGGATGGGCGAGAACCACTTTGCGCCTTGGCCCACCGCGTTCTACGGTCTGGTGCTGTTGATGGCGGCGCTGGCCTACTGGGTGCTGCAGCGGACCATCATCACCGCCGGCTCCATCACGCTGGGGCATGCCATCGGGCGCGACTGGAAGGGCAAACTCTCGCCGCTGCTGTACGTGCTGGGCATCGCCCTCGCGCCGTGGTCGCCCGCGCTGGCGCAGGTGGTGTATGTGGCGGTGGCGCTGACGTGGCTGGTGCCGGATCGACGCATTGAAAAAGCCCTCGCTGGCGCGGCCGACTGAGTGGCGCCGGCGCCGCTTGCGGCATCAGGCCGCGGCGCAGGTTGCGGTCAGCGCCGCGATCAGACGTTCCACCTGTTCAACCGTATGTGCCGCCGACAGGCTGATGCGCAGGCGCGCGGTGCCCATCGGCACGGTGGGCGGGCGGATGGCCGGCACCCACAGGCCATCGCGCCACAGTGCGGCCATGGCCTGCAGCGTGGCGGCGTTGTCGCCGATCAGGATGGGCTGGATCGCGGTGTCGGACTGACCCAAGGCCCACCCCGGCGGCAGCTGCGCGGCACTGGCCTGCAACCGTGCTGCCAGGGTGCGCAGGCGCTCGCGCCGCCAGCCTTCGGCGGCGATCAGCTTCAGGCTGGCGCGCAGCGTCTCGGCAATGAGCGCGGGTGCCGCGGTGGCGAAGATGTAGCTGCGCGCCCGCTGCATGATCCACTCCACCGTCGCGTCATCGCCGGCGACGAAGGCGCCCGCCACGCCCGCGGCTTTGCCCAGCGTCGCCATGTAGACGAGGTTCGCGCTGCGCAGGCCCAGTTGCGCCGCCGTGCCGCGTCCCTCGGGGCCGAGCACGCCGAAGCCGTGGGCGTCGTCGATCAGCAGCAAGGCGTCGTGGCGCTCGCACAGCGCCAGCATGTCGCGCAGCGGGGCAACGTCCCCGTCCATGCTGAACACGGCATCGGTCAGCACCAGTTTGCGGCGCGCGCTGCTGGCCGCCAGCAACGTGCCCAGCGCATCGACATCGGCGTGGGCGTAAACCTGCACGTCGGCACGGCACAGCCGGGCGCCGTCGATCAGGCAGGCGTGGTTCAGCGCATCGGAAAACACCGCGTCGCCACGCTCCACCAGCGCCGGCACGATGCCCACGTTGGCCGGAAAGCCGGCGTAGAAATACAGCGCCCGCGGCAGTCCGACGAAGGCCGCCAGTTCAGCTTCCAGCGCCTCGTGCGCGCCGCTGTGGCCGCACACCAGCGGCGACGCCGTAGCCCCCACGCCCCAGCGCGCCGCCGCGCATTGCGCCGTCTCGATCAGCGTCGGGTGCTGCGCCAGGCCGAGATAATCGTTGCCGCAGAACGCCAGCATCACGCGGCCATCCACCGTGAGATGTGCGCCGTCGTAGTGCGTCACCACACGGCGTTTGCGGCGCAGGTGGGCGGCGTCGAGGGCGGCGAGTCTGGTGGCGAAGTCGTGGGGCATGGAGGCGGTGGGGGCGGAGATCATGGCCGCGCCGGCGCTGCGCAGCAAGGTCGCGCGTGGGCCGTGCCGGGTCGTCTGGCCGGGCGCGATGCATGCAGGACAGCTCTGCGCGCCGCGCTCACGTCGGCAAGTCCAGCCGATGCGCCGCCTGCGCCGCATCGGGCGCGGTCATGTGTGCAATCACCCCCAGGCAGGGCGCGCGCAGGCGGCTGCGCAGCGTGGTGAGGTTGTCGTCGGCGCGCAGCATGGCGGGATCGATGCTGTTGCCGACCCAGCCGGCGAAATGCAGCCCGCGCGAAGCGATGGCTTCCTGGGTCAGCAGCGCGTGGTTGAGGCAGCCCAGTTTGAGCCCGACCACCAGCACCACGGGCAGGCGCAGCAGGCGGGCGAGGTCGCCGCCGTCGGCGGTGTCGGACAGCGGCACGAGCAGGCCGCCGACGCCTTCGACCACCACGGCTTCGGCCAGCAGGCGCAGTTGCGCCACGGCGTTGGCGATACGGTGCAGGTCGATCACGCGCCCCTCGGCGCGTGCCGCCAGGTGTGGCGACACCGGCTCGCGCAGCGCGTAGGGGTTGTCGAGTTCGGCCGGCACCTGCAGGTTGCTGGCGGCGCGCAGTCGGGTGACGTCGGCGTTGATGCCATTCGCCTCCAGGCCCGCCGCCACCGGTTTGGCACCGACCACGCGCGTGAACCGGGTGCGCAGCTTGTGCAGCAGGGCGCAGGCCACCAGGGTCTTGCCAATTTCGGTGTCGGTGCCGGCGACGAACCAGGCGGGGGCGGGGCGGTCGTTCATCGTGGTTGCTTGACGTTGGGCGATGGGGTGGAACGTGCGGGCCGGGGAGGACGACTGTCCTTGGTGTTGGTTGTCAAGCCCGCCGCTTCAAGGCAGCGAGGCTTGTGGCGTGGCGGCGGCGCCGTCGCGCGGGTGGTTGGGTGTTGGCGTGCGCGTTTCTGTCAACACGGTATCCAGCGCTCCCAGCGCAGCGTCACGCAAGTGCACGGCGGCGGCTTCGTCGATGACATAGGGCGGCATGAAGTACAGCGTGCTGCCGATGGGGCGCAGCAGCGCGCCGCGCGCCAGCGCTTCGGCGGCAAAGCAGCGCGCGAAGTCGGCCGGCGCATCGGCCACGTCCCAGGCCCAGATCAGGCCGAGGTGGCGCGCATGCGTCAGGCGTGGGTGCGCGTGCAGCGGAGCGAAGAGGGCGTCGAGCCGGGCAGCCAGGTCGCGGTTGGCGGCCAGGCGGGCCTCGTCGAGCAGATCCAGCGTCGCCAGCGCCGCGCTGCAAGCCAGGGGGTTGCCGGTGTAGGAATGCGAATGCAGAAAGCCGCGCGCGACATCGTCGTCATAGAACGCGGCGTACACCATGTCGGTGGTGAGCACCACCGACAGCGGCAGATAGCCTCCGGTGAGGCCCTTGCTCAGGCAGAGGAAGTCGGGCCGCACGCTGGCCTGCTCGCAGGCCAGCAAGCTGCCGCTTCGGCCCATGCCCACGGCAATTTCATCGGCCACCAGATGCACCTCATACTGGGTGCACAACTCGCGCACGCGGGCAAGGTAGGCGGGCGGGTAGAAGACGAAACCGGCGGCACATTGCACCAGCGGCTCGACGATGAGCGCGGCGGTGCGGCAGGCATGCTGCTGCAGATGCCGCTCCAGCGCGCTTGCGCAATGCGCCACCCAGTCGGCCTCGCTCCGATGCGCAGGCTTGCGCCGCAGGTCAGGCACCGGCACGGTGGCGGCAACGCGCACCAGCGGCGCGTAGCTCTGGCGGAACAGCGGCACGTCGGTCACGGCCAGCGCGCCCACGGTTTCGCCGTGGTAGCCGCCGGCCAGGCCGATGAACCGGTTCTTCTGTGGCTGGCCGTGGTTGCGCCAATAGTGCGCGCTCATTTTCAGCGCAATTTCGGTGGCGCTGGCGCCGTCGCTGCCGTAATGGGCATGGCCCAGGCCGGTGCGCGCATGCAGACGCTCCGACAATTCCACCACGGGCGCATGCGTCAGCCCGGCGAGCATGACATGCTCGATGCGATCCATCTGCGCCGTGATCGCTGCCTTGATCTGCGGCTGGTTGTGGCCGAACAGGTTCACCCACCAGGAACTCACCGCATCCAGAATGCGCCGGCCTTGCGCGTCGATGAGCCACACGCCCTCACCGCGCACGATCTCCAGCGGCGGCGCGCCCTCGTGGCGCTTCATCTGCGTGCAGGGATGCCACACCGCGCGCAGGCTGCGTGCGGGCAGGTCGGCTGGGGATGGAGATGAACGGTTCATGGGGTCGTGGGTCGGCCAGGCTGCATCTTAGAAAAGCCATGCGGACTGGGTCGAGCCTGTTCAGGCTGTTGCCACCCCGGCGCGTGCGAGTCTCTGGAGGGGGCCGGCACTAGGGATGGGCCGCAGGCTGTGGGCACTGCGAGCCGCGACACAACAGATACAACGGATCGCCGAAGCGATACACCTTGACGACGACCGGCCAGTCAGGCTTCTTGCTGTAGGCGAGCAGATAGCCCTGATCGCCGGGCTGCGGAAACCGCAGCGGATGCTGCAGGCGCATCACGTCGATGTTGGCCGCCACGCTGAGCCCTTGCCACGCGGTGTTGTCCACATACAGCGGGGCTGAGCCGACCACCTTGGTGATATCCAGGGCCGCGGCCCTGAAGTTGTGCACGCGCTGCTGGTAGGCAGGAAGCCATCCGATGCCGAGGGCATATTTCAGGGCGATGAAGCTGGCCGCGGCGACGATCACGGCCCGCTCCCAGTCTCGACTCGCAGCCATGGCGGCGAAGATCACAGCTACCAGCCCCGTCAGTGGGTAGACGTAGCGCACGTTGCTTTGCGGGGCTATCAAATAAGGCAGAAAGTTCAGCGCGACGATCCAGAACAGGGTCCGCACCATGGGTGGCAAGGTGGCGGGCTGCCCTGTTGATCCACCCAGCCTCTGGCGCCGCCGATCGCGCCACGCCAGCACCGGAAGCACCAGCGACAGCGGCAGCAGCATCTTGAACCCGTCGACGACAAAACCCAACTGATCGCCCAGGTAATTCTGGTGATGCTGTTCCTGCATGCGACTGAGGATGTCGCCAAGCATGCCCGATCCCTGCGACATGCCGGGTGTGAGCAGGCGCCACCAGACCCAGAGAAACGCCAGCGCTGCCGCGTGGATGAGCAGGCTGCGCCAGTGGAGCAGGAACCCCCAGCTTTTCTGCCGCACGGCGAGCACGAGCATGGCTGCGGCGTAGAACACATAGATCGTCAGGGCTTTGGTCAGAAACCCGGCGATCAAAGCCAGGCAGGCCAGCAGGAGCCAGGCGTGGCGTTTTTCGACCACGGCGGCGATGCCGGCGGCAATGGCCAGCAGGATGCAAAACCCGAACAGGGCGTCGGAATAGGAGATCCAGCCGTACCAGAAGAGGGCGTAGGCCATGCTCAGAAACACGAGCGCCGCCAGCTCGGCGGCCTGCTGCGCCAACCCGGACATGCGCGCGATCCACAGCGTCAGCCCCGCAGTCGCCAAGGTTGCCAGCGCGGTGACGATGCGCGCCGCCTGCAGCACATGTTGCCAGCCCAGCCAGTCGGCCAGCGGCATGATCAGCCAATTGAACAGCGGAGGACGACCATAGACGGCACCGTAAAGGATGGGCGTGAGATCGCTCCCGTAGTGATGCATTTCGAGCGAGAGCAGTGAATACACCGCTTCCTCGCCCATATACTCGGCGCGCAAGGTCAACAAGAAACTCAGCGCGGCCAGTGCGATCAGCAAGCGGACCAAGCCAGCCCGGCTGACTCTTGAAATCGAAAGCTTCATTTCCCACCCGTTCAAAACGATGTTGTCGACATTCAGGCAGCCCATCCTATTCGCCCTCAGCGGCGGGCTTGGCTTTGTCGTCGATGCCGGCTTGCTGTACGTTTTTCTGCATCTCGGCTGGGGTTACGGCGCCGGGCGCCTGGCATCGTTTCTATGCGCGGTTGTCGTCACCTGGCAAATCAACCGTCGCCACACGTTTGCGCTCAGGCATGTGCCGCCGACCTGGGGTGAGTGGTGGCGCTATCTGTCGGCCATGGCTGTGGGCGGCGTGGTCAACCTCGCAACCTACATGCTGGCGCTGCACGCACTGGATGCGGCCGGCGCCCTCAAACCCCTGCTCGCCGTGGCGGCGGGCTCGCTGGCCGGCATGGTGGTGAATTTCATGTCGGCCAAACGCTGGGTGTTTCGCCGCCATCCCGATCCGGCCACGTCCGGCGCACCAGATACACGGGACGCTGCTTGCTTTCCTCGTAGAGCCGGCCGAGATACTCGCCAATCACCCCTAGCGCCATCAGTTGGACGCCACCCAGAAACAGCAAGGTCACCATCAGCGACGGATAGCCCTTGATGGGATTTCCATGCAGCAAGGTTTGCATCACCACCCAGGCTGCGTAGGCGAAAGCGAACAACGACACTGCAAATCCCAAATAGGAAGCCAGTTGCAGCGGTGCGATGCTGAACGAGGTGATCCCCTCGAGCGCGAAGTTCCACAGCTTCCAGTAATTCCACTTGCTGCGCCCGGCGTGCCGCGGGCTGCGTCGATAGGGAATGGCGACGGTGCGAAATCCCACCCATGCAAACAAGCCTTTCATGAAACGACGGCGCTCGGGCAGGGCCATGAGGGCTTCGAGCACCGGTCGCGTGATCAGGCGGAAGTCGCCGGTGTCGGGGGGAATGTCGACGTGGCTCAGGCGGTTGATCACGCGGTAGAACATGTGCGACGTGATGCGCTTGAGCCAGCCCTCGCCATCGCGCGCGATGCGCACCGCGTTGACCACGTCGTAGCCCTCACGCCACTTCGCCAACAACTCCGGGATCAACTCGGGCGGGTCCTGCAGGTCGGCGTCCAGCGGAATGATGGCTTGGCCGCGCGCATGCTCCAGTCCCGCAGTCAGTGCCGCTTCCTTGCCGAAATTGCGCGACAGATCGATCACGACCACGCGCTCATCGGCCCGGCGCAGCGCCAGCAGCTGGGCCAGGGTCTGGTCGCGGCTGCCGTCGTTGACGCAGACCATCTCCCAGGCTTCAGCTTGCTGGGCCATGACCTCGCGCACCCGCGTGTAGAGCGCTTGCAGATTGCCGACCTCGTCATGGCAAGGCACGACGATGGAAATCACGACGCCAACGGTCACGGTCGTCGAGACGGGTTCGAAGGCGGCATGAGCAGCATCCATGGTTTCCCAGGCAGGTTCGAGAGCAGAGTGAAGCGGGTTGGAGAGCCGATGACGAATCGGTTCAATAGCGTCATTCTGCATGGCGTCAGCATCTTGACCGACGACCCATCGGGGCCTGGGTGTTGATGCGTGGTCCTGGCCATGGGCCGCGTGTTCACAGGTCCGTGCGCAAACGCCAGAGTTCGGGGAACAGCACGACGTCGAGCATCTTGCGCAAATAGCCCACGCCGGAGGTGCCGCCGGTGCCGCGCTTGAAGCCGATGATGCGCTCCACGGTGGTAACGTGGCGGAAGCGCCAGAGGCGGAAGGCGTCTTCCAGGTCGGTGAGCTTTTCGCCGAGCTGGTACAGGTCCCAATGCGCTTGGGGCGCGCGGTAAACCGTGAGCCAGGCGGCTTCGACGTCGGCACTCTCGGCATAGGGCAGGGCCCAGTCGCGCTGGATGTGGCTGGCCGGAACGGGAAGTCCACGACGTGCCAGCAGGCGCAGGCTCTCGTCGTACAGCGAGGGTTGTCGCAGCGCGGCTTCGACGTCGGCGAGCACGGTGGCGTCGTGCGCATGCGGGCGCAGCATGGCGGCGTTCTTGTTGCCGAGCATGAACTCGATGCTCCGGTACTGTGCGCTTTGAAAGCCGCTGGAATGCCCGAGGTAGGGGCGGATGGCAGAGTATTCGGGCGGCGTCATGGTGGCCAGAACGCCCCAGGCATGCACCAGTTGCTCCATGACGCGCGAGACCCGCGCCAGGGTCTTGAAGGCGGCGGGCATGGCTTCGCCGACGATCTGGGCTCGCGCCTGGTGCAGCTCGTGCAGCATGAGCTTCATCCACAACTCGCTGGTCTGGTGCTGCACGATGAACAGCAGCTCGTTCGGATCGGGCGACAGCGGGTGCTGTGCGTTCAGCACGTCGGCCAGGTGGAGGTAGTCGGCGTAGCTCAGGTCATGGGCAAAGTCGAGCCGTGGAGATTCGGTCGGGGGCAGGGACATGATGGTGTGTGGGTGGTGTGCGTTGTTCGTCCGCGGTCGTGCAGGCGGGCTCAGGTCACGGCCTTGCGGGCGTGGAAGGTGGGCACATCCCAACTGCGGCTGCCAAGGATGTCGGCCAGCGTCTCCACCGCATCCCACACATCCACGAAGCGTAAATAAAGCGGTGTGAAGCCGAAGCGCAGCAGGTCGGGATCGCCGTTGACACCGGCGCGGAAATCGCCGATCACGCCACGCGCGATCAGCGCCTGCATCACGGGCCAGGCCTGGGCGTGGGCCAGGCTGACCTGGCTGCCGCGCTGTGCGGCGTCACGCGGCGATGCCGCATCCAGTCCGAGGCCGGCGCAGCGCTCGTCCACCAGACGCATGAACAGGTCGCCAAGTTGCCCGGCCTTGGCGTGGAGTGCCGCCATGCCGCCCAGCGGTTCGGCCGCGAGCACCGAGTCGACGCCGCAGTCGAGCGCGGCCAGACCCAGGATGGGCGGAGAGCCGCACAGATAGTGATTGATGCCGGCGGCGGGTTTGTAGTGCGTGGTGAAGTTGAACGGCTGCGCATGGCCGATCCAGCCCGAGAGGGGCTGCGCCACGTCTGCATGGCGCGGATGCACCCAGACGAAGGCGGGCGCACCGGGGCCGCCATTGAGGAATTTGTAGCCGCAGCCGACGGCGAAATCGGCATCGACCGCATGCAGGCGCACCGGCACCGAGCCGGCCGAATGCGCCAGGTCCCACACCGCGAGCGCGCCGGCGGCATGCGCCTGCGCCGTGAGCGCGGCCATGTCGTGCAGGGCGCCGGTGCGGTAGTTCACGTGCGTCAGCATGAGCACGGCCACATCGCCGGCGGCGAGCCGGGCCTGGATGGCCCCAGCCTCCGCCAGTTCCAGCCGCCAGCCGGCTGCGGCACACACGCTTTGGGCGATGTAGAGGTCGGTGGGGAAGTTGTCGCGCTGGCTCAGCAGGACGTGATGCGCCGGCTGCGCAAGGCGCTGGACCCGGGTGGCTGCGCTCAACACCTTGTAGAGGTTGACCGAGGTCGAGTCGGCGGCGATCACTTCGCCCGGAGCGGCGCCGATCAGCCGCGCGATCTTGTCACCAACGCCCTGTGGCCAGGTCATCCAGTGGGCCGTATTCCAGCTTTCAATCAGCCCTTGCCCCCAGTCCTGCGTCACCACCTGTTGCAGCCGCGGGGCGGTGCTGCGTGGCAGGGCGCCGAGGGAGTTGCCGTCGAGATAGATGCGGCCGGCGGGCAAGTCGAACTGGGTGCGCAGGTCGGCGAGCGGGTCTTGCGCGTCGAGCGCGGTGCAGGCGTCACGTGTGAGCATGGCGGGTTCTCGCAAGGCTGCAAGCAAGGAACGGGCTGGTCCGGGAGTGGCTCCGAAGCCATCGGCGAAAGCCTACGCCTGTCCAGGTTCCCGCCCCCGCGCATCGGCCAATTTGGCTTGCGCTCGGGCCCAGCCGCAGCCCGGCATGCCAGCGGTGGCCATGCAGGCATTGGCCAACGTGTTTGCGGCGCTGCGGCGTCGGTGCTTCAATGGAACATCTCACCACAAGGTGCAGCGGCAAGCCCCCCATATGTGGAAGCTCACCGGTCCCATTCAACACATCAGCGCGTATCACGCTGAACTCACGCGCATCCGGCGTGATCTGCACGCCCACCCGGAACTCGGCTTCGAGGAGCACCGCACGGCCACCTTCGTCGCGGACGAACTGCGGCGCTACGGGGTCGATGAGGTGCAGACCGGCATCGGCCGCACCGGTGTGGTCGCGGTCATCCGCGGCAGACACGCGCACGAGTCCTCCCCCGACACGCCGGAGAACGGCGGCGCCGAGCCTGGCGTGCGGGCCGTCGGCCTGCGCGCCGACATGGATGCGCTGCCCATCAAGGAAGACAGCGACTTTCCCTGGCGCTCCAGCAAGGGCGGGGTGATGCACGCCTGCGGCCACGACGGTCATACCGCCATGCTGCTTGGCGCGGCGCGCTATCTGGCGGCCACGCGCAACTTCGCCGGCACCGTGCACTGCATCTTCCAGCCCGGCGAGGAGGGCCTGGGCGGCGCCAAGGCCATGATGGACGACGGGCTGTTCGAGCGCTTCCCGACGGATTGGGTATTCAGCATGCACAACTGGCCGGCCTTGCCGCCCGGGCGCATCGGCCTCACACCCGGGCCGATGATGGCGGCAGCCGATCGCATCACCATCAAGGTCACGGCCGAAGGCGGCCACGGCGCGCACCCCTACTTGACCATCGACCCGGTGCTGGTGTCGGCCCACATCATCACCGCGGTGCAAAGCATCGTCGCCCGCAACGTCAACCCGCTCGACGAGGCCGTGGTCAGCATTTGCGCCATGCAGGGCGGCGACCTCTCCGCCATGAGCGTGATTCCGCGCCAGGTGATCCTGGTGGGTACGGTACGCACCTTTCGCGCCGAGGTGCAGGCGCTGGTGGAAAAGCGTCTCGGCCGCATCGTGCAATCGGTCGCGCAGGCCTTTGGCGCCAGCGCCGAACTGCACTATGAGCGCATCTACCCCGCCACCATCAACACGCCGCAAGTCGCACATTACGCCGCCGAAGTGGCCGCTGAACTGGTGGGCGATGCCGCCGTGGTGCGCGATCTGCCACCCAGCATGGGCGCCGAAGACTTCGCGTTCATGCTGCAGGCCCGGCCAGGCGCTTACCTGCGCTTGGGCCAGGGCTGCGAGGCCGGAGGCTTCTTGCATACCCCACGCTATGACTTCAACGATGCCGTGCTGCCGCTGGGCGCGGCGCTCTACGCCCGCCTGGCGGAGCGGGCGCTGAGCCAGGCTGCGGGAACGATGCTCTGATCAGGCTTGCGGTCCACGGCCACAGCCTCTAGGCTGCGCCGAATGAATCCGGGGAATTTCCCTGCGGCAAGCTGCACCTGACCCAAAGGAAACACCATGAGCTTGATCGGTTTTCTCATCATCGGCATCATCGCTGGCTGGCTGGCAGGAAAAATCACCAAAGGCAGCGGCTTTGGCCTGCTGGGCGATTTGGTGGTGGGTGTCGTTGGCGCCTTCCTCGGCGGCTTTCTCTTCCGCCTGCTGGGCTTGTTCCCGGGAGGCGGCATCCTCCCCAGCCTCATCGTCGCCACCTTGGGCGCCATCGTGCTGCTGTTCCTGATCCGGCTGGTCAAGCGCGTTTGAAATGGCGCATGGGCAGGGCTCAGGGTGACGGTTCGCGTCACTCGCAGACCAAAAGCGTCTCTTCTTGCCGCAGGCTGGCACGCCTGCCCGGCTCGCTGCCCGGTGGTGCTCAGCCTAGCGTCACCCGCGCAAATTTCCGCTTACCCACCTGCAGCACCACAGTGCCGGCACCCAGTTTCAGCGCCCGGTCTTCGGCCACGGTGCCGTCGACGCGCACGCCGCGCTGTTCGATCATGCGCAGGGCCTCGGCGGTGGAGGGCACCAGGCCGGCCTGTTTCAGCGCGGCGGGCAGGCCCAGGCCTTCGGCGGGCAGGCTGAGGCGACACTCGGCAATGTCGTCGGGTACGCCGCCGCGCGCGCGCAGCTCGAAGTCGGCCTGCGCGGTGTCGGCCGCAGCAGCGCTGTGGAAGCGGGTGACGATCTCGCGTGCCAGCATCACCTTGGCGTCCTTCGGGTTGCGTCCCGCATGGACTTCGGCTTTCAGCGCCGCGATTTCCTCGAGCGGCCGGAACGACAACAACTCGAAATAGCGCCACATCAGCACGTCGCTGATCGACAGCAGCTTGGCGAACATGGTCGCCGGCTCCTCCTGGATGCCGATGGTGTTGCCTTTTGACTTGGACATCTTCTCCACGCCGTCCAGACCTTCCAGCAGGGGCATGGTCAGGATGCATTGGGGCTCCTGGCCGTATTCCTTTTGCAACTCGCGCCCGACCAGCAGGTTGAACTTCTGGTCGGTGCCACCGAGTTCCAGATCACTCTTGAGGGCGACCGAGTCGTAACCCTGCATCAAGGGGTAGAGCAATTCGTGCATGGCGATGGGAATCCCCGCCTTATGGCGCTGGGTGAAGTCATCGCGTTCCAGCAGCCGTGCCAGGGTGTACTTGGCGGCCAGGCGAATCATGCCGTCGGCCCCCAGCGGCTCGCTCCATTCAGAGTTGTAGCGAACCTCGGTTTTGTCCGGGTCGAGCACCAGGCTGGCCTGGGCGTAATAGGTCTGGGCGTTGGTCTTGATCTGCTCGAGGGTCAGCGGCGGGCGCGTGGCGTTGCGCCCGGACGGGTCGCCGATGCGGGAGGTGAAGTCGCCGATCAGAAAAATGACCGTATGGCCCAGATCTTGCAACTGCCGAAGCTTGTTGAGCACGACGGTGTGGCCGATGTGAATGTCCGGCGCCGTGGGGTCGAGGCCGAGCTTGATGCGCAGCGGCTGGCCGGTTCGGGCGCTGCGGGTCAGTTTGGCGACCCAGTCGGTTTCCACCAGCAGTTCGGCGCAGCCGCGCTTGGTCACGGCCAGGGCTTGCCGCACCGCCTGGGTCTGTTCCGGGGTCAAGGGTGGCATCCGGGTGTGCTCTGGGACAGGGCGTTGCGAGGAGGCGCCCCCTGGGGCGTCAGGTTTGTGAGCAAAGGAATCAGCCATGGACTTGTGTGGATTTTCGCGTGAAACGGCTGTTAAACTCGGCGCCGCCCTGCAGTCTGGCTCCCGTGAGCACTCGCGACATCGTGAGCACTCGCAACATCGCGCAGATCTGGCAGTGTATTGGAGCCGCGTCCGGCGGCCTTCTCCACCCGCTGCGGCGGAGAACGGCTTGAACCGGCTGTCGTTCGGCACCGCCCGCCGTTTCTGGGCGCGGTGCGCTCCATCCCCTTCGCCCTGGTTGGCCGATGCCGACCGGTTGTTCCGCCACTCGACATTCAAGGAGTGCGCATGAGTTTGATCGCGAAAACTTCGGCCCGGTTACGCGCTGGCCTGTTTCAGCTGCGTGAGGCGGTCGAGAACCACCCTGGGCGCATCACCGCAGCCGTGGGATCGGTCCTGCTGCTGTCCAGCGCCACAGCCTTTGGCCTGGCTGAATATGGCCCCCAACCCCAACTGCCGCCGGCCACCACGCTGACCGTGCCGCTGTCGCTTGACCTCACGCCCCAGGCGCAGGCGCTCGAAGACCAGCCTTCATCGGTTTACGCCACGGCCTATGTCCAGGCCAGCGACACGGTGGAGTCCCTGCTGCGCCGTCTGCAGGTCACGGATCCGTCCCAGTTGCGTCAGCTTGCCGCCAATGCCGATCTGCGCGCCCTGCTCGCAGAACCGGGGCACGTGGTCACGGCCCAGGTGAACAGTCTGGGTGAATTGGTGAGCTTGCAAGCGCGTCTGCCGCAGGGCGGCAAAGCAGCCACAGCGAAGGCCGCTCAACCCCTTGCTTCGCAGAACACAGCCCTGACCCTGGCGCAGCCAGCGCAGCAGACCTGGCGCTTGCTGACGCTGGTGTCGCAGCCGGACGGTGCCTTTCAAAGCAAGGTCACGCAACAAACGGCCCAAGCGCAGTTGCGCATGGCCACCGGCGTGGTCCGGAGCACCCTTTTCGCCGCGGCTGACGCCGCCGGCATGCCCGATTCCGTCGCCACGCAAATGGTGAATCTGTTCGCCGGCGAAGTGAATTTCCGCCGCGACCTGCGTCCGGGCGATCGCTTCACCGTGGCCTACCGCGTGTATGAAGCTCAAGGGCAGGTGCTGCGCGTGGGGCGCATCATCTCGGCCGAAATCATCAACCAGGGGCATGTGCATTCGGCCGTCTGGTTCAGCCCGCCGGGGGACCCGCAGGCCGCCGGTTACTACAACCCCAAGGGCGGCAGTCTGGCGCGCGCCTTCTTGCTGTCGCCGCTGCCGTATGACCGCATCACCTCGGGCTGGGGCTGGCGCACCAATCCGGTGATGCACTTCCACGAGTTCCACAAAGGCATCGACCTTGCCATTCCCGTGGGCACGCCGGTGAAGACCATTGCCGACGGCCGCGTGGCCTACGCCGGCTGGGGCACGGGCTACGGCAAATATGTGAAGGTGGTGCATCCCGATGGTTTTGCCACCATTTATGCGCACCTCAGCAAGTTCGAGGTGCATGTGGGCGAACCGGTGAAGCAGGGTGAAGTCGTGGCGCTGTCGGGCAACACCGGCTGGTCCACCGGTCCGCACCTCTATTTCCAGTTCTTCGTCAACGGCACCCCGGTCAATCCGCTGACCATTGCGCATTACTCGCCCAAGGGCACATCGGTGCCCGGCGCCTTGCGCACCGAATTCTTTGCCCAGACCGCCACGCCGCGGCAGATGCTGGCGCTGGTTCCCGGCCCTGAGGTGGCCAGTGCGCCCGCCGGGCGCGCGCCAGGCGGGCGCACGGCAGCGCCGCAACAGGGTTGAAGCCAATGACTCGCCAGTCGTCCCCACTGACGTTGCATGCTCGCCTGCAAGCCGTGCGCGCGGAACTGGCCTTGAGCGGCCGTGTTGCGCGCGATATTTTGCAGGCCCATCCCCAGCGCGTCGCGCTGGCCGTGGGGCTGGCGCTGATGGGCAGCGGCATCGCCGCCTACGCCATCGCTCCCGGTACACCCGACCCGGCGCTCAGCCCGCAAACCACCCTGACCATCGCCCTGCAGACCGATGCCGCGTCTCAGGCCCAGGCGCTGGACGACCAACCGGTGCTGCTCTACCGCACGGCCCGAATCCATCGCAGCGATACGGTGCAGACCCTGCTCAGACGCCTGGGTGTCACCGATCCGGCCACCTTGCGCCAACTCAGCGCCGACAGCCAGATGCGTGGCCTGATGCTGAGCAATGCCGGCACCGAGATTTCAGCCCAGGTCGACAGCGCCGGACAGCTTCGCCAACTGCAGGGCAACCTGGCCCTGGCGCCGCAACGAACGGCGGCAGACACGCCGCCTGCCAAGCTGCCCCCCCGAGGGGCGCAAGATGATTCCGCCGCGCCGGTCGACGCCACTTGGCAGCGGTTGACCCTGACGCCCTCGGCCGACGGCTGGTCCAAGACCCTCACCCCGCTGGCCATGCAGACCCAGACCCGCATGGCCGCCGGCGAAATACGCGGCACGCTGGCCAGCGCAGCGCAAAGCGCCGACCTGCCACCGACCGTGACAGCGCAACTCGGGCGCATCTTTGCCGACCGCCTCAACCTCAAGCGAGACCTGCGCCGCGGCGACCGCTTCGCCGTGGTGTATGCCATGCACACGCTCGACGGCCGCGGGGTGCGCCCGGGGCGCGTGCTTGCCGCCGAAATCACCAGCCGCGGCAAAAGCGTGCAGGCGTTGTGGTTCGCTCCGCACGGCGCGACCGGGCCGGGCGCCTACTACAGCCCCGAGGGCCACAGCCTGCAGCGCGTGTTTCTCGCTTCGCCCATGCCCGGGAGCCCAATCACCTCGCGTTTCGGCATGCGCTTCGACCCTGTGGTCAAGCGCACGCAGTTGCACGAAGGTATCGATTTTCACGTTGCCGTGGGCACACCCGTGCGCACCGTGGCCGACGGTCGCGTCGCCAAGGCCGGACCGGAGAACGGCTACGGCAATGTCGTCAAAATCGACCATCCCGGCGGCTTCGAGACGGTTTACGCCCATCTCAGCGCGCTCGACGTGCGCACCGGCCAGCAGGTCGCGGCGGGCCAGGTCATCGCCAAATCCGGCAACACCGGCTGGTCCACCGGGCCGCATCTGCACTTCGAGTTCCACGTCAAGGGCCGCGTCGTCGACCCGTTGACCATGGCGCGCTACGTGCCGCCGAGCCAGGCCTTGCCGCTGGGCGAGAAGGCGGCCTTCTTCGCCGCAACGTCGGTGATGCGCACCCAGCTCGCGCAGGCTGCGTGCAGCGACGACGCCGTGCGGCTGGCGCGTGTCGACTGAACCCGGCGGCCCAGGCCCAGGTCATTTCATCGGCCTGATGTCGGGCACCTCGCTCGACGGAGTGGACGGCGTGCTGCTCGCCAGCGCCGCAGGTGCCCCGCCCTGCGTGCGCGCCCATGCCGCACGCGCCTTTCCCGCCGCATTGCGCCAGGAATTGCTGGCCCTGAACACTTCCGGCCCCGACGAACTCCACCGCGGCGCCCTCGCCGCGCAGCAACTCGCCGAACTCTACGCCGAGGTCGTTGCCGCCCTGCTGCGCGACACCGGTCTGACGGCTGGCGACATCCGCGCCATCGGCGCGCATGGCCAGACCGTGCGCCACCGGCCCGAGCTGGGCTACACCGTGCAGTTGGGCGCCCCGGCACTGCTGGCCGAGCGCTGCGGCATTGCCGTGGTGGCCGACTTCCGCAGCCGCGACGTGGCCGCCGGCGGGCAGGGCGCGCCGCTAGTGCCCGCGTTCCATCGCGCCGTGTTTGCCGAGCCCGGCGCCGATGTCGCCGTGCTCAACCTTGGCGGCTTCGCCAATCTCAGCCTGCTGTTCGCCGATGGTCGCACCCTCGGCTTCGACACCGGCCCGGGCAATGTGCTGCTCGACCATTGGGCACAGCGCCACACCGGGCAGGCCTTCGACGCCCAAGGCGCCTGGGCCGCGAGCGGTGCGGTGCAGGCCGATCTGCTGCGGCAGTGTCTGGCCGATCCCTACTTTGCCCGCCCTGCCCCCAAAAGCACCGGGCGCGACAACTTTCACGCCGACTGGCTCAACCGCCAGCTGGCCCGCCTGTCGCAGCCCCCTGCACCGCAGGACGTCCAGGCCACCCTCTCGGCCCTGACGGCGCACAGCGTGGCCGAGGCGCTGCAGCGTGCCATGCCCGGCGTGTCGCGTTTGCTGGCGTGCGGCGGCGGGGCGCGCAATGCCGATCTACTGCGCAGGCTGCGGACCGCGCTCGGCCCCGTACCGTGCAGCCTGAGCGACACACAGGGCATTCCGGCCGAACAGGTAGAGGCAGCCGCCTTCGCCTGGCTGGCGCAGCAGACCTTGCAAGGCCTGCCGGGCAACCTCCCCGCCGTCACCGGAGCCGCCGGGCCGCGCGTACTCGGCGCCCTCTACCCGGCCTGAACGCGTTCCAGAAGTCAGAATGCTTCTGGAATGCAGGGGTCGAATTGCTGGCCGGTCTCGGTTCGAGCATCCGCCCGCTCTCGGCCGGGAGTGGCCTGTGCTGAGGCTGAGAAGTCGAGCCTCAACGTTTGAGTTCAGCGGCTGCCGAAGGCAGTCCGCTGGAACGAAGGGTTGGGCGTCATTCTCACAAGCGCCGCTCCTTGCGCAGGCCGATAACTTCGCCCACAGCTTCGAGTGCGGTCCACGCGATGAGACCTGCCCCCAGACCGAGGTACCAAGGATTCAAGAGCCATGCTGCGATTGCCATAAACAGAACAGGCAGGACCGGCAGCCTCATGACTCCGGAGGCCATGTTGAGAAACAGCGTGACTACACAGATGGCGACGCCAACCCAAAACAGCCACATGGTTTGAGAGAACCAACCACCCGCACCAAGAAATGGCCCTGCGACCGTGACCAGAAGCGCGGGGTTCATAGACGGTCCTCAAACTTCTTGCGTGTTTCCTCCGACATTGGGCCCGTACCTGTGAGTTCTTTTAGTTCCTGACTTGATGCAAACAACGCCGTCTTCAACGACACCCAGCCGAAGGCGAGCAAGAGCGCACCGGGGATGTAGCGCCACCAACCCGAGAAACCAAGCAGAAGCCACGCAGTGAGGCCCAAGGCGACGACGCCCGTAATGAATGGCACATGACGATTGCTAGACACTCGGCCTCCCATTTATGACGCCCAACGTAATGTAGATCGTCGGATAACGCCAGAATCGGATGTTATCCGACAAAATAACTACATTTATCATCCCATAAGCCGCGAAGCTTGGGAGGACGTTCGAATCATTCCAGCGCCATAGCGTTCAGAATGATGCCGTTGGGCCGATCGAATGCCAAAAAAAACCGCCCAAGCGGGGCGGTTTGCTCGGGGCGTGGGGAATTCAGGTCGAGAACGACGAGCCGCAGCCGCAGGTGGTGGTGGCGTTGGGGTTCTTGATGACGAATTGCGCGCCTTCCAGCCCTTCCTTGTAGTCGATCTCGGCGCCGGTGAGGTATTGCAGGCTTACCGCATCAATCAGCAAGGTGACGCCGTTTTTGGCCAATTGCAGATCGTCGTCGTTCACTGCCTCATCGAAGGTGAAGCCATACTGGAAGCCGGAGCAGCCGCCGCCCTGGACGAACACGCGCAGTTTGAGGTCGGCGTTGCCTTCCTCGTCAATCAGCTCCTTGACCTTCGCTGCGGCGCTGTCGGTGAACAGCAGCGGACTGGGCATCTCGGCCGAGGCGGCTGAAGGGGCAATGCTGTCTTGCATGACTGCGCTCATGATTTTCTCCTGGCTAAAGATACTATTTTAGGCTGCGGCGGCATGAGCCCGGGCGGGTGGCGTGAAATGCCACCACCGGCCTCGGGCTCAGGGTAGCAGCGCCAGTCCGCCCAGGCCCATGGCCTCGTCAAGCCCGAACATCAGGTTCATGTTTTGCACCGCCTGGCCCGAGGCCCCTTTGGTGAGGTTGTCTTGTGTCACCAGGAGCATGGCGGTGTCGGGCGTGGGTTTGTGCACTGCCAGGCGCAAAACATTCGCGCCACGCACGCTGCGAGTGTCCGGCGTGCTTCCCGCGGGAAGCACATCGACGAAGGGTTCGTTGGCGTAGAACTGCGTGTACAAATCCTGCAAATCCGGCTTTTGTCCTTCGGGAGTGAGGCGCGCATAGAGCGTGCTGTGCATGCCGCGAATCATCGGGACCAGATGCGGCACGAACAGGCAATGCAGGGCAGGGTCGGCATCGCCCAGGCCCGCGATGCGGCGCAGTTCCTGGTTGATTTCCGGCCCGTGGCGATGGCCCTTGACGCCGTAGGCCTTGAAGTTGTCCGAAGCTTCGCTGAACAGCAGGCCGAGTTCCGCCTTGCGTCCCGCGCCGGACACTCCCGAGGCGCAATCGGCGATGAGGTGCGCGCCGTCCACCAGACCTGCCGTGCGCAGCAGCGGGGCGAAACCGATTTGCACCGTGGTGGGGTAGCAGCCCGGGTTGGCGACGATACGCGCCTTGCGAATGGCGTCGCGGTTGAGTTCAGGCAGGCCGTAGACGGCTTCGGCCAGCAAATCCGGGCAAGCGTGCGGCATGCCGTACCACTGCTCGAACGCGGCGGTGTCGCGCAGGCGGAAATCGGCGGCCAGATCGATGATGCGCACCCCGGCTGCCAGCAGGCTGCGCGCCTGGGCCATGGCCACACCGTGCGGAGTGGCGAAGAACACCAGGTCGCACTGCGCCAGCGGCGCATCGTCGGGGGTTGAAAAGCGCAGATCGGTATGGCCGCGAAGGCTTGGAAACATCTCCGCCACGGCCTGGCCGGCTTCCTTGCGCGAGGTGATGGCGATCAGTTCGGCCTGCGGGTGGCGCAGCAGCAAGCGCAGCAGTTCCACGCCCGTGTAGCCTGTGCCGCCAACAATTCCAATCCGCACTGCGCTCACTCCATCACCCCCGTCGATCGAAGGCATCCATGGTAACGGGCGGCGGCTGGCGCTGCACCGGCCTGAAGTGACGAGCCGCGGCGGATGTCGGCGGATTTTGCCTGGCGCCGGACGAGTCCAGGGCTTGGGTTTATGCCTGTCCGGAGCGAATGCGGCAAGCATGAAAAAGCCCGTCCAGTGGACGGGCTTTCCTGGATCGCGGCGAAGTCGCCAGGCGCCGCGATCGCTCCTGGCTTGCGACTTAGCGCTTGGAGAACTGCTTGCGACGGCGCGCGCCGTGCAGGCCAACTTTCTTGCGCTCCACTTCGCGGGCGTCGCGGGTGACGAAACCGGCGTTCGACAGCGCCGATTTCAACGCCGCGTCATAGTCGATCAGCGCCCGGGTGATGCCGTGGCGCACCGCGCCGGCCTGGCCGGATTCGCCGCCGCCGCGAACATTCACCTTGATATCGAACAGCGCTTCGTTCTGCGTCAGCACCAGCGGCTGCTTGACCACCATGATGGAGGTCTGGCGACCGAAATACTCTTGCAGCGCCAGGCCGTTCACGGTGATGTTGCCGTTGCCTTTTTTCATGAACACGCGGGCCACGGAACTCTTGCGGCGGCCGGTGCCGTAATTCCAATCTCCAATCATGGCCGCTCCTTAAAGGTCCAGGCTCTTGGGCTGCTGCGCGGTGTGCGGATGTTCCGCCTCGGCATAGACCTTGAGTTTCTTGATCATGGCATAGCCCAGCGGGCCCTTGGGCAGCATGCCCTTGACCGCCAATTTCAGGGCGCGGCCAGGATGCTTGGCCTGCATGTCCTTGAAGCGGGTGGCGTAGATGCCGCCGGGGTAGCCGGTGTGACGGTAATAAATTTTGTCTTCGGCTTTGTTGCCGGTGACGCGCAACTTGGCGGTGTTGACGACGATGATGAAATCGCCGGTGTCGACGTGAGGCGTATAAATGGGTTTGTGCTTGCCGCGAAGACGACGTGCCACTTCGCTGGCGACACGGCCGAGGACTTTGTCCGTCGCGTCAATCACAAACCACTCATGCGTCACTTCGGCCGGTTTGGCGCTGAAGGTTTTCATGGATGTGGGTTCATTCACTGGGTTGCGGCGCTTTTATCCTGCTCGGATGCTGCGGCAGGCTCTCTCGCATGGATTTCGGGTTTCGTTGCATGGATCCAAGCCGCACTGACAAACTCCGGAGAGGACGGATTCTGCGTGAACCCCGCGTGCATTTCGCGGATCGTGCGGCATGGCCCTTGGGCCATGGTTCCGGCGGCCAAAAAAACCGGAATTGCAGATTCTATGCTGAAAACTGCGGCCCGGTGCAGAAGTGGCTCCGGAGTTGCCCACGCAGACCACGTGACGCTGCCGCAATCAAGTCTTCATGGCAGCGATGCCGTTGCGCGCATCCAGCAGCGCCAGGTCGATACCGCAGGAGCCCTCGTCATGCAGATCGGCTCCGGTGAGCGTGGCGCGGTGAATTTTGGCGCGCAACATCATCCGTGCCGGAACCGAGGTTGGTGTGGTGGAATGAAAAATGGTCAAGAAAAAAATGGCCGAAAAATGGCGTAGGAAAGGTGCAACGAGCCCAGCGAGCACCGAGAAGCGTCGAGTGCCAACTGTCCCATCCTAGAGCCCGCGGGGCGGCGCAAGTGGCCCTCGGCGGTGTGCGTCATGGGGTTGAGTGATGGCGTGCGGGTTGGCGGATGGGTGCAGTGCGAATCTCGCCCATGCCGTTGTCAGGCCGATGACAGGCGGCTGCGGGCTTGATGCTTGCGCATGGGGGCCTGCCATGCCGTGGGATCGCTGGCGCCGGCATGGACCAGTTCCGGCACACTGTTGCGCCAGCGCCGACTGGCTTGTGAGCGTCCCAGGATCGGCCCGCTGATCCACGCCCGTCAGGGCCTAGGAAACATGAGAACGGCCGTGCGTTTCCTGGCGAGTCACGGCGGCGGGTTACATCTGGCCGTACGTGTACACAAGCCGCTGTCATGCGCGGGCGGCTGTCGTTCGTTGATGGTGAACGCAACCCAATCCAGCGTTTCCGCCCAAGCTCACCACCATGAATCCGCTCCCACGCTGTGTTCGTCGGCTCCGCAGTTTGCGATGGATCGTGTCTCGGGCTCTACCCAGCCTGTTCAGGCTTGCAATCATCGGTCTGGCGCCTCTCGCGCATGCCGGGGAGCCGCCCGCGCTGGTCGGCCGCATCGCCGCGTTTCAGGGCGAGGTGAGTCTGCTGCCAGCCGGCGCCAGCAACTGGATCGCGGCCGGCCTGAACCGGCCCATCACCATCGGCGATCGGCTGTGGGTGCCGCCGGGTGGTCGCGCCGACATCGTCGCCGGGCCGGATGCGATCCGCCTGGGCTCGGACACGGATCTCACGGTCCTCGATCTGCGCGAGCATGACGTGCAGTTGTCGCTGTCGCAGGGTACGGCGCAATTGCAGGTGCGCGCCTTCGGACCGGATCGGCGGGTGGAGGTGGACACGCCCAACCTCGCCTTTCAGTTGCAGAGCGCGGGGGATATGCGCCTGGACGTGAGCCCGGCCGCCGATACCACCACCGCTGCGTTGCGCACCGGCCAGGGCACGGCCTATGGCGAGAGCGCCGTGCCCTATCCGGTGGAGGCGGGGCAGAGGGTGCGCTTTGCCGGGCAGGATCTCACCGTGGTCGCTGCCGAAGACAATCCGCCGGCCGACGCTTTCGACCAATGGGTGAGCCAGTTGAATGCGCGCGAAGATGCTTCCATCTCCGCGCGCTATGTCTCGCCCTGGGTGACCGGCTACCAGGGGCTCGACGCCTGGGGGGAGTGGGCCCAGAGCCCGCAATATGGGCCCGTCTGGTACCCGCGCGTCGCCCCCGGCTGGGTGCCCTACCGCAACGGCCACTGGGCCTGGGTAGCGCCCTGGGGCTGGACCTGGATTGCGGCCGAGCCCTGGGGCTTCGCGCCCTTTCACTACGGTCGCTGGGCCTGGGTCGGCTCCGCCTGGGCCTGGGTGCCGGGCCCCGCGGTGGTGCGCCCCGTGTATGCCCCGGCGCTGGTGGCTTTCGTCGGCGCCGCGCCCGGCGTCACTTTCTCCTTCGGCGTGGCGGGTGGCGCTCCGGCCGTGGGCTGGTTCCCGCTCGGCCCCGGGCAGATCTACCGCCCGTCCTACGCCTACACCCCGGCTTATCTCGTGGCGGTGAACCGCTGCACGCCCATCAGCGACCGCGAACACGACTGGATCAACGTGCGCCGTGAACTCGACCCGCGCCACCTGCCGCCTCATGCCCTCACCCTGGTGCCGCGCTCCACCTTCGTTCAGGGCTTGCCGGTGCAGGAGCATGTGCATCACCTGCCCGCCTTGCAGGCGCGCATCCTGCCACTGGCCACGGCGCCCGATGCGCACCCGCTGGCAGCCAGTGTCATCGCCGGGGCGCGGCCGATGCCCTGGCCTGCGGGATTCAGGTCGCGCCCAGTGCTGGCCACGCGCGAGCCTGGACCTCTGTCGCAACGCTTCAGCGTGCCTGAGGTCGGAGGGCTGCAGCCCTCCGACAGATACGGAGGCCACCCTCTGCGCAACACCGCGCCCGAACGAGTGCCCGTGCGTATCGTGCCGGTCCCGGGGCAGCGCCCGTTCCCGGGCCAAACCGCAATGCCGCCATCGATGCGTCCTGGTCAAGCTCCGGGGGCGGAGCCGTCACCCAGGCCACAGTCCAGCCTGCAGACGCAGCCGGGAGAGCATGGACGGTCCGCGCGGCCGTTTGTGTTCGTCCCGCAGCCGCAAACTCCAAGGCAACCGCAACAGGCCCTGGAGCCAGGGCAACGGGATCGCAGGTTTTCGCGCCCCGTACCCGACGTGTCTGAACGCCCCGTGCAAAGATTCGACCAACACCACGACCAGCGTCCCGGGCCAGGCCTCGAGCCGCCGGGCTTGCAGATGCCTGGGCGCGGTGCGGGGCCACCCCCATCGATCGAGCGCCCAGGGCAAGCGCCGCAGCGCTTCGAACGGCCTGCTCCGGCCTGGCGCCAGCATCTGCCGCCCCAGGGCCAGGCCCAAGTTCGCGGCCCCCTGCCTGGCTACGGACCCAGCCCATGGAGCGAGGCCGGGCGCTCGGGTGGGACGGTGGGCACATTCGGGCGTGGGTTCGAGGGCAACGCTCCGCAGGGCGTGCCCGGCCCTCTGCAGCGCGCTGGCATGGCTCCGCCTTGAGCCGCGGACTGATGCGGGTTCTGTCCGGGCCGGTGAAGGGCTGGCGCCGCATCCTGGACCACATCGGGAGGCTGAGCGGCACGCCGCCCCTTGGGACTTTGGCTCAGTATTCCAGGTGCAGCCTGACCCCGAGCACCGTGGCCGGCGGGCCGTTGCCCCCGGCATTCCAGATGCGCTGCATATCCGGCTGCAGATACACGCCACGGACCACCCTGTAGGCGTAGTTCATTTCCAGCACGGTTTCCGGGTGCAGCGCGTGCAGGCTGGCGCGGGCCAGGCCGATGCTGAGACTGTCATCCGGTCGGCTGGCGAAGGGTCGCTGCACGCGCAGTCCGAGGCCCAGGTAATAGGGCAGCGAGTTCACCCGGCCGTTGCTCGCCGCCAACTGCACGAAGGCGCCGTAGTGCGGCCCATCGGCCATGTCCCAGCGGGTTTCGCCGATGCCGTAGACCCCGCCGGTGGACGGACCGAGCAGCGGGTCGTTCTGCCGCATATGCCACAGCCCGAGTTTGAACACCTGGCGCGGCTGGCCATCCGCCAGGGTGCCGATGCTCTTGCTCGCCTCCACCAGCGCCAGCGCGCCCGATTGCAGCACGCCGCTGAATTCGGGCGGGTTGGCCTGCCAGGCGCCGGCCTGCAGCGCGTAGCCATCGCCCAGGTCGGCGCCGCCCATCAAGCCCAGACCGGGGTTCGGAAAGGTGGCGATGTCGGCGTTGTTGGTCAGCGTGGGCACAGGGCCAAACGAGGCGTTGAGCAACTGCCCTGCCAGCCCGACCGTGGCGAAGTAATAGTTGACGTCCATGATGCCGGCGCGCACGAAGCCCACGCCTAGGTTTTGCTGATAGCTGAACTGGTACAGCCGCAGGAAATTGGGCGCCCAGTCGTTGCTGGTGGTCTGCACCGAGCCGGTCTGCGCCGGCAAATCGCCGTTGGTCTTCACGCCCATCAGGCTGAAGTCCAGTTTGCCGCCAGCCCACAGGCCGGCCCTGGCCGTATCGAGGCTGCCGCCGAACTGCAGCAGGGTGTCGCTCGCCAGCTGGCGATGCTGTCCGCCAGCGGCCACACCAACCGCTTCGCTGTCGAGATGGCCCGAGAACGACAGGCCGTTTTCCAGTGTTTTGTAAGGCGGCAGCGCCGGGGCGTTGTAGGGTGCGATCTGGAACTCGCCGCCCTGCGGCGCGGGGTCCGGCGGGGTTTGCGCCAGCACCTTGCCAGCCGGTGCGACTGTGCCGAGCAGCGCGAGGCCGGCGGCGAGCAGGCGAGGAGCGGATGACGATGGGGCAGACGGCATGCCGTGTCGTGCGGGGGTGGATGATGCGGGCGTGGTCAGCCGCCTGCGCTCGAATCGGCTGCTGCCCCCGGCGCTGCCTCGGGCCAGCCCTGCCACTGCGGCGCCAGATCGTGGGTGATGCCGAACTGTTCCAGCACCCGGCCCAGGGTGTGGTCCACCATCTGCTCCAGGCTCTGTGGTCGCTGGTAGAACGCGGGCATGGGCGGGAAGAGGGTGCCGCCCATTTCGGCTACGGCCGTCATGTTGCGCAGGTGGGCCAGATTCAGCGGTGCCTCGCGCACCATCAGCACCAGGCGGCGGCGTTCTTTCAGGCACACGTCAGCGGCGCGGGTCAGCAGGTTGTCGGACATGCCGTGGGCGATGGCCGCGAGCGATTTCATCGAACATGGCGCCACCACCATGCCGGCGGTGGCGAACGAGCCACTGGCGATGCTGGCGGCCACGTCGCCAATCGGATGCGTTGCGTCGGCCAGCGCCTCCACCTCGCGCCGGCCCAGATCCAGTTCCGCCTTCACGCTCAGCCAGCCGGCGCTGCTGACCACCAGATGCGTATGCACCCCACCCAGCCGCCGCAGGTGCTGCAGCAGCCGCACGCCATAGATGGCGCCAGTGGCGCCGGTGATGCCGACGATGAGGCGCACGCGACGGTCCGGAGGCGTCGCTGCGCTCAGGGCTGTGTCAGCAGTTGCTGCAACTCGCCGCTCTCGTACATCTCCATCATGATGTCCGAGCCGCCCACGAATTCGCCCTTCACATAGAGCTGCGGAATGGTCGGCCAGTTGGCGTATTGCTTGATGCTCTCGCGCACCTCCTGGTCCTCCAGCACGTTGACGCTGGCGTACTGGTTCACGCCGCAAGCCTTGAGAATCTGGGCCGCTCGCCCGGAAAAGCCGCATTGCGGAAACTGCGGCGTCCCTTTCATGAACAGCACCACCTCGTTGGACTTGACGAGTTGGTCAATGCGTTGAATCACGTCGGACATGGGAGCCTCTGGAAATCGGTGAACGCGGACTTGGCCGCATGGAGGAATTGTAGGTTTTGGTCCCGGCGAGCGCGGTGGAAGGGTCTAGAGGCTGTTCACGTCATCGGTGCACTCGAGCCGGAGTTCGGGCGGATGCGGGCCCTGGCTGGCGCCTGTCCGAGTGTCAGGCGCGCAATGCCCGCGAGGTCGGGCCGGGTCTGCACCGCCACCAGGCCCGCTGAGCGCAGCAGCGCCTGCACGGCGGCGGCCTGGTCGTGGCCATGCTCCAGGGCCAGCCAGCCGCCGGCGGCCAGATGCGCGGGCGCCATGGTGACGATGCGGCGGATGTCAGCCAGGCCGTCGGCGCTGGCGCGGCCCACCAGGGCGAGTTGCGGCTCGTGCGCCAGTGCGACGAGGTGGGGATCGCCCGCTGCGACGTAAGGCGGGTTGCCGAGGATGAGGTCGAAGCGTGGTGCAGCCGCTGGCAGCGCGGCGAACCAGTCGCCGGCCAACAGGAGCAACGGACCGCCAGGGCGCGGTCGCGGCAACAGCGCTTGGGCGTTGGCGGCGGCCACCCTCAGTGCGTCGGCGCTGGAGTCCACGGCCCACACTTCGGCCTGAGGCCGTGCATGCGCCACAGCCACGGCGATGGCGCCGCTGCCGGTGCCCAGGTCGAGCACGGTGGCGTAGCCGTCGTGTGGTGTGCGCGCCAGGGCGAAATCCACCAGCAACTCGGTCTCGGGACGCGGCACCAGCACGGCCGGGCTCACCGCGAAGCGCAAGCCATAGAACTCGCGCCAGCCCAGCACATAAGCCAGCGGTTCGCCGGCCCGCAGGCGTGTGGCGGCAGTGTCCAGCGGCCCGAGGGCCGCGGCGTCCAGCGAGATTTCGGGATGCGCGAGCAAGGTGGCATGGCCGATGCCGGCCAGCTCGCGCAGCAGCACCAGCGCGTCGATGCGCGCCAGGCCGGCCTGGCGCATCCAGGCTTCAAGGGTCATGGGCATTATCACGTTGTGCGACTGGGCGTGGCGTAGCGATGGTGGCGATGGGTGGTGGCCATCACGACGCTGCGGTTCATGCCTCGCCCAGCGCCATCAGCAACTCGGCCTGATGTTCGGCGTGCAGGGCGTCGAGCAGTTCGTCGAGATCGCCGTTCAGGATGGCGTCGATCTTGTAGAGCGTGAGATTGATGCGGTGATCGGTGACGCGCCCTTGCGGCACGTTGTAGGTACGGATGCGGTCGGAGCGGTCGCCGCTGCCGACCAGGCTCTTGCGCTGCGCGGCTTCCTTCGCCTGCGCCTGCTGCCGCTGGCGCTGCTCCAGGCGCGCAGCCAGCACCGCCAGCGCCTGCGCCTTGTTGCGGTGCTGCGAGCGGTCGTCCTGGCACTCCACCACCAGGCCCGTGGGCAGGTGGGTGATGCGCACGGCCGAGTCGGTCTTGTTGATGTGCTGGCCGCCGGCGCCGGAGGCGCGGAAGGTGTCGATACGCAACTCGGCCGGGTTGATCTGCACCGCGGCTTGAGCGTCGGGCTCGGGCATCACCGCCACGGTTGCGGCGCTGGTGTGGATGCGCCCTTGCGACTCGGTGGCGGGCACGCGCTGCACGCGGTGGCCGCCGCTCTCGAACTTGAGCCGGCCGTAGACGCCCTCGCCGCTGATGCGCACCACGGCCTCTTTCACGCCGCCGAGGTCGCTGTCGGCATGGCTGATGACTTCGCAGCGCCAGCCGCGGCGCTCCGCATGGCGGGTGTACATGCGCAGCAGGTCGGCGGCGAACAGGGCGGACTCGTCGCCCCCGGTCCCGGCGCGCACCTCGAGAAACGCGGGCTTGCGGTCGTCCGCGTCGCGAGGCAGCAGTGCCGTTTGCAGTTCGGCCTCGAGCGCCATGATGCGCTGCTGCGTGGATGCGATTTCGTCCTGCGCCAGGGCGCGCATCTCGGGCTCGGCCAGCAGTGCCTGGGCGTCGGCGTGTGCGGTTTCGGCCTGCAGCAATTCGGCATAACACGCGGCCACCGGCGCCAACTCGGCGCGCTCGCTGCCCAGGGTGCGCAGGCGGTCGGGGTCGGTGGAGCCGTCCGGCGCACCGAGCAGGGCGTCGATCTCGTCCATGCGGCGCAACATGGCGGCCAGCTTGTCGCGTAGCGATGGTTTCATGGGTGGTATGTGGAGGTCCGCAGCGGACACATGAGCGCGTGCAGCGCGCGGCGCAAGCTTGCGGCCCGGCACGCGCCAACAACTCAGCTAGCTGTTGTTGGCGTCCTTGCCGCGGCCGTCGCCACCATCGCCATTGCTGCCGCAGCCGCGGTGCGGCGCGAGAAACAAACGCTGCACCGCGCGTGCGACTTGCTCGCGGTGCGCGGGGTTGCTGTGGTGCATGGCGGCGTAGGCGTTGTGCATGAACTTTTGCGACAGATTGCGCGCCAGCATGTCGAGTACCTCCTCGGCGTCTTCACCACGCGCCAGTTGCCGGCGCGCGCGGTCGAGTTCGGCGGCCTGCCACTGGCGGCTGACGTCTTGCAGTTGCAGAATCAGCGGCACTTGTTCGCGGCTGTCCATCCACTGCAAGAAGCCCTGCACCCGGGTTTCGATGATGGCCTCGGCCTGTTGCACCGCGGCCTGGCGCTTCTCGCTGTTGGTGCGCACGAGTTCGGTGAGGTCGTCCACGGTGTAGAGATAGACGTCGGGCAACTCGCCGACCTCGGCCTCGATATCGCGCGGCACGGCCAGATCGACCATCACCACAGGCTTGTGGCGGCGCTGCTTGACCATGCGCTCGGCCGCGCCCAGGCCGATGATGGGCAGGGTGCTGGCCGTGGACGTGACGACCACGTCGAACTCGGGCAGGCGCTGCGGCACATCGGCCAGGCGCATGGCTTCGGCGCTGAACTGCGCTGCCAGCTTGGCGCCGCGCTCCAGCGTGCGGTTGGCAATGGCCATGAAGCGCGGCTTGCGCGCCGAGAAATGGGTGGCGACGAGTTCGATCATGTCGCCGGCGCCGATGAACAGCACGCGGCAGTCGGCCAGGTCCTCGAAGACGGTTTCCGCCAGCTTCACGCTGGCGGCGGCCATGCTCACCGAATGCGTGCCGATTGCGGTGGCGCTGCGCACCTCCTTGGCCACGGCAAAGGTGCGCTGGAACATCTGCCCCAGGGTGCTGCCCAGGGTGCCGGTGTCGGTCGCGGCGCGCACCGCGTCTTTCATCTGGCCGAGGATCTGGGGCTCGCCCAACACCATGGAGTCGAGCCCGCTGGCGACGCGAAAGGCGTGGCGCACAGTGTCGTCCTGCACCAGGCGGTAGCTGTGGTCGATCAAGTCGCCTTCGCGCAGCGCGCGCGACTGCGCCAGCCAATGCACCAGCGCCTCGCGCGGGTCGGCCTCGGCGGCGCAGTAAATTTCGGTGCGGTTGCAGGTGGAGAGGATGGCCGCTTCCACCGCGCCTTCGCTGCCGCCCCGGCGCGCAGCCAGGTTGTCGCGCAACGTGCGCAGCGCATCCTTCAGACCGTCGGCCGAAAATGCGAGACGCTCGCGCACATCGAGTGGCGCGGTCTGGTGGTTGACTCCAACGGCGGCTAATAACATAGTGAGTTGGCTATTTTACGAATGGATGGCACTCCGTGCGGCTGATGCAGGTCAATGCAGTTGTCGATGCCAGGCATCCATATCCATGCGCGCCGCAAACTCGACCATGACCATTGTTTTTCCACCACCAGCGACTGCAAAGGGCATAACGCTCCAGCAAGGGTTTTGGATGTCCGCCGCATGTTGAGCCTCTTGCTGATGTGGCTGGCGGGCACCAGCGTCATGCCCCTGGTGGTGGGTGGCGCCATCGGCGCGGTCAGCCTGAGGGTACTGCGGCCCTGCGCCTCGACGCTGAGCCGACAGGTATGCCGGGCGGCGCTGGCCGCACTCGTGACGCATCTCGTCCTGGTCGGCAGTGGTTTGCTGCGTGATGGTGCCGTGCTCGACTACGCCAGCACCCTGGCCGCAGCCGTCGCCGCCAGCGTGCTCACCTGCCGGCGCGCCCGCCGCTGAGGCGGGCCGGCTCGGGTTTAAGCGGCGTAGCGCCTTGCCCGCAGGGACAGCAGGCCCTCCACCACATACACGGTGATGCCGGCCCACACCAGCCCGAAGCCGATGGCCCTGGTCGTGCCAAAAGGCTCGTGATACAGCCAGACTCCCAACGCAAGCAGGATGGTGGGGGTGAGGTATTGCAGGATGCCCAGCAGCGAGAACGGCATGCGCCGCGCCCCGGCAGCGAACAGCAGCAGCGGAATGGTGGTCACCGGTCCGGCGGCGACGAGCAGCCAGCGCAGGCTCCAGTCGCCGCTGGCGAACACATTCGCGCCCTGCGCGCTTTCCCAGGCCAGATAGGCCAGCGCCAGCGGAAACAGCACCGCGGTTTCCACAGCCAGACCTTCGAGCGAGCCCAGCGGCGCCGTCTTGCGCAGCAGGCTGTAGCCGGCAAAGCTGAACGCCAGGGCCAGGGCGATCCACGACACATGGCCCACTTCGGTCGTCATCCAGCCCACCCCCAGCGCCGCGATGCCGACGGCGAGCCATTGTGCCGGCCGCAGGCGCTCATGCAGGATGAAAGTGCCCAGCGCCACGTTCAGCAGCGGGTTGATGTAGTAACCCAGACTGGCCTCGACCACATGGTCGTGGTTCACGGCCCAGATGTAGGTGCCCCAGTTGCAGGCCAGCAGCAAGGCGCTGCCGGTGAAGCGCGCCAGCACCGCGGGCTGCTCGCGCAGCAGTTGCATCCAGGCCCAGCGCTTGAGCACCAACAGGATGAGAAACACCAGCAGCAAGGACCACACCATGCGGTGAGCCAGAATTTGCAGGTCTGGCACCTGGTGCAACAGCTTGAAATACAGCGGAAACAGGCCCCACAAAGTGTAGGCGCCCAGGGCGTAAGCCACGCCGGGGTTCATGTTTGTTGGAGGCGTATGAATGTCAGCCCGCCATCCTACGTGGGTCGCTCGTCTTTTGCCGGCGCCGGCGTCGAGGCGAGTGTCCTGGCCGCGACTGCGCGGCGAAGGCTGATGGTGGGAGATCGGGGAATGCGGCGAACGCGCTGGTGTCGGGTCTGGATGGTGGGTGTTGTCCTAAGCTTTCGGCTGGACGCACAAGCTGGCCGCCTGCCTGTCGGCAAATCGGGGCCGGTGCGTCACGATCCCATCGATCCCATCGGAGCCATCCAGCCATGTCCTTGCAAGCCGAACCCAGCTATGTCTTTGCACCCGTGGTCCCCAGCCTGCCCGTGGTGGGCAGTCTCGAGCGATTCCCGGTCCGTCGGGTGTATTGCGTGGGGCGCAATTACGCCGAACATGCGCGCGAAATGGGCCACGACCCAGCGCGAGAACCGCCGTTCTTTTTCATGAAAACGCCCGACGCGTTGCTGGGCAGCGGCGGCGTGTTTCCCTATCCGCCGGCCAGCAGCGACGTGCACCACGAGATTGAACTGGTGGTGGCCATCGGCCAAGGTGGCCGGGACATTGCGGTGGACGCGGCGCTCGGCCATGTCTGGGGTTATGCCGTGGGGCTTGACTTGACGCGCCGCGACTTGCAGGCGCAGGCAAAGAAGCTCGGTCGTCCCTGGGAGGTGGGCAAGGCCTTCGATGCCGCGGCGCCCTGCTCAGCGCTGGTGCCAGCCCAGGGGGTCGCGCTGGCACCGAGCGCGGCGATCTGGTTGGAAGTGAACGGTGCATCACGCCAACGTGGCAAGCTGGGCGACATGATCTGGAGTGTGCCTGAAATCATCGCCCATCTTTCGTGCCTGTTCCGGCTGGAAGCTGGCGACCTCATCTTCAGCGGCACGCCCGCCGGTGTCGGGCCGGTGCAGCGCGGCGACTGCCTGCGCGGCGGCGTGGATGGCGTGGGCGTGCTGGACATCAGCGTCGGCGCCTGAGGCATCCCTGGGTTGGACCCGGATTTTCAGCATGGCACTGGCTGGAGTACCGGCGCCAACGCGGCGAAAAAAACGCGGGCGAAAAAAAACCGCGACCGAAGTCGCGGTTTTTCAGCCAACGGCTGGGTCGAAAATCAGACCGGACGCACGTTGGAAGCCTGCAGGCCTTTCTGGCCCTGCTTGACTTCGAATTCGACGCGTTGGTTTTCGGTCAGGGTCTTGAAGCCGCTGCCTTGAATTTCGCTGAAATGGACGAACAGGTCGGCGTCGCCGCCATCCTGGGCAATGAAGCCGAAGCCCTTGCCTTCGTTGAACCATTTCACAATGCCCGTTTGGGTCGCCATGATCATTCCTTACTTTTTCAAATGCTGCGCAGCACATGCCGCCGCAGTGCAGAAACACGCAAGAACATCACTTGGGGGATTCAACCGGGCTTGCCGCGGGGAGCGGCAGTGAACAGCAAAAACCTGCAAAACGACAACCTTGTGCATATCTACTTCCCACATGATACAGGTCCTTGGCTTCTCGCGTCGTCCACGGCTCAGACGTTGAACAGGAAGTTCAGGACGTCGCCGTCTTTCACCACATAGTCCTTGCCTTCGGCGCGCATCCGGCCGGCATCCTTGGCGCCCTGCTCGCCGTTGTGCTTGATGTAGTCGTCGAAGCCGATGGTCTGGGCGCGGATGAAGCCGCGTTCGAAGTCGGTGTGGATCACGCCGGCCGCCTGGGGTGCGGTGGCACCAATGGGGATGGTCCAGGCGCGCACTTCCTTCACGCCAGCGGTGAAGTAAGTCTGCAGGCCGAGCAGGCTGTAGCCGGCGCGTATGAGGCGGTGCAGCCCGGGTTCGTCCTGGCCCAGCTCGGCAAGGAATTCCTGCTTTTCTTCCGCCGACATGCCAGCCAGCTCGCTTTCCAGCTTGGCGCAAATGGCCACGACAGGCGCGTTCTCCTTTGCCGCGTAGTCGCGCAGACTGTCGAGATGGGGGTTGTCGCTGAAACCGTCTTCCATCACGTTGCCGACGAACATCGCCGGTTTGGCGGTGATCAGGCATAGCGGCCGGATCAGCGCCATCTCGTCGTCGGACAAACCCATGGCGCGGACGGGCTGCGCCTGGTTCAGTGCCTGTTCACAGCGCTGCAGCAGCTCAGCGGTTTTCAGCGCGTCCTTGTCCCCGGAGCGGCCTTGTTTGTTCAGCCGATGGATGGCCTTTTCCACGGTGCTGAGGTCGGCCAGGCACAGCTCGGTCTGGATCACGGCAAGATCCGCCAGCGGGTCGATGCGGCCGGCCACATGGATGACGTTCTCGTCGTCGAAGCAGCGCACGACGTTGACGATGGCATCGGTTTCGCGGATGTGCGCAAGAAACTGATTGCCCAACCCCTCGCCCTGCGAGGCGCCCGCCACCAGACCGGCGATATCGACGAACTCCACCACGGCCGCCACGATGCGCTGCGGCTTGACGATGGCCGCTAGCTGCCCCATGCGCGCATCGGGCACCTCCACCACGCCCACGTTGGGCTCGATGGTGCAGAAGGGGTAGTTTTCAGCGGGAATCGCGCTTTGGGTCAGCGCGTTGAACAGGGTGGACTTGCCCACGTTGGGCAGGCCGACGATGCCGCATTTAAGGCTCATGGCAGGTGGTTTGGGGGGGCAAAGCGCGCATTGTAGGAGGCCACCTATGGCGGACAGAGCGCGCCGTGCGGCGGTCCAGCCTTGTTAGGATTTGTTACGTTTGCGCATTTGCGCGTGCCCTGTCAGATTCCGCCATGTTCCTCGCCGTCCTGATCGCCCTGCTCGTCGCCTTGCTGTTCTACGGCGTGATGATCTACAACAACCTCGTCGGGCTCAAGCACGCCGTGGCGCAAGCCTGGTCGAACATCGACGTGCTGCTCAAGCAGCGCCACGACGAGCTGCCCAAGCTGGTGGAGGTCTGCCGCCAGTCCATGCATTTCGAGCAGGAAACCCTCACGCACGTGGTGCGCGCGCGTCAGCAGGTGCAGGACGCACGGCAGGCCCACAACGTGGGCGCGCTGAGCCGCGCCGAGGGCGAAATGCGCAGCGGCCTGGCGCGCCTGTTCGCGGTGGCAGAGGCCTATCCGGACCTCAAGACCAACGAGGCGTTCGCGCACTTGCAGGCGCGCATCAGCGGCCTGGAGGAAAGTATCGCCGACCGGCGCGAGTACTACAACGCCGCCGTCAACGCCAACAATGTGCGCGTCGAGCAGTTCCCCGACGTGCTGGTGGCGCGGCTGTTCGGCTTCCTGCCGACCATCCTGTTCAAGGTGGTCGATGCCGAGAAGGCCGACGTCGACCTCAAGGAGCTGTTCGGCCAGATCGGCTCCGGCGCCTGAGCGCGGCACGGTGGCTTCGCGCAACACGTTCTCCCGGCCTGCTGCGTTCCACGCCGCGCCGTGACCGCCTTGGTGCGCTGGCTGCAGCACAACCCGGAAGGCGTCGCCCTGTTGCTGGCCGTCGCGGCCATCGGCGCGGTGCAGTTCTTCCGCCTGCAGCGGCGCCGGCGGCTGATGGAAGACATGCCCACTGCACGCATCCGTTCAGCCGCGCAGGGCTATGTGGAACTCATCGGTCAGGCGCTGCCGCCCGACGTGCCGCTGCACGCACCGCTCACCGGAGCGCTCTGCGCCTGGTACCGCTTCCGCGTCGAACGGCGCAAGGGCGAGGGCGGCAATTCGGGCTGGGAGGTGGAACAGCAGGGCGTGAGCGACGCCCAGTTCTGGCTCGACGACGGCAGCGGGCGGTGCATCGTCGACCCCGACGGCGCCGAGGTGCGCGCACGCGATAAGCGCACCTGGGTCGGGGCCACGCCGCAGTTCGTGCCCGAGTCGCCGGGCGCGGTGTTGTGGTCCGGCGATGCCGACCACCGCTACACGGAGGAACTGATTTTGCCGGGCGACAAGCTCTACGCCCTCGGCCAGTTCGAGAGCCTGGACCCGCTGCAGACCTCGCCGCAGGACGATGTGCGCGAACGCGTCATCGCCTTGAAGACCGACCCGCGCCAGCGCGCCGCCTTCGACGCCAACCGTGACGGCGAGCTCGACGCCGCCGAGTTCGCGCAGCTGCGCGCCGCCGCCCAGCTGCAGGTGGAACAAGCCCGGCGCGAGCAGGCCGCGCGGCCGCAGACCCACGTGTTGCGCAAGCCGACGGGGCGGCGCATTTTCCTGCTCTCCACCCAGCCGCCAGACGGCCTGAGCGGCACCCTGCGCTGGCAGGCCTGGGCCTGGCTGGCCGCGGGCCTGATTGCGCTGAGCTTGCTTGCTGCGGTGGCGTTGGGGCGCTGAGATCCCGCCCCGGCGGGTGGGCCGCGCAAGGAGGTGGTCGCGGGCCTGTCGCACAATCCCCCCATGCTGCCCCGCTACGTTCTGCTCGATCTGGAAACCACCGGGGGCAATCCCGTGCACGACCGCATCACCGAGGTGGCGGCGGTGCGCTTCGAGGATGGGCGCGAGGTGGCGCGCTGGAGCCGGCTGCTCAACCCGGGGCAGCGCATCCCCGGTTTCATCCAGCAGCTCACCGGCATCACCGACGCCATGGTGGCCGACGCGCCGTCTTTCGGCGCCGTGCTGCCAGAATTACTCGATCTGCTGGACGGCGCCGTGCTGGTGGCCCATAACGTGCGCTTCGACCACGGCTTCCTGAAGAACGCCGCCGCGCGTGAGGGCGTGGACCTGCGGGTGAAGACGCTGTGCACCGTGCGGCTGGCACGTCGGCTCTACCCTGCGGCGCAGGGCCATGGACTGGACGCCATCATGCGCCGCCACGGCCTGCAGACCCTGGCGCGGCACCGCGCGATGGGCGATGTGGACGTGCTGCGCGCCTGGCTCGACGTGGTGCGCCACGAGTTGGGCGCGACTCGTCTGGAAGCAGCGGCTGGCGAACTGCTGCGCGCCAGCGCCAGCGTGCCGCCCCGGCTTGAAACACCGCTGGAGAGCATTCCCACCGGCCCGGGTGTGTACCTGTTCTACGGCCAAGGCCCGATTCCGCTGTACATCGGCAAGAGCGTGCGCCTGCGCGCTCGGGTGCAGGCGCACTTCCAGGCCGACCACCGTGAGCCGCGCGAGATGCGCATCGCGCAGGAATTGCGCCGCGTCGAATGGCGCGAAACCGCTGGCGAGTTCGGCGCCCTGCTGCTGGAAGCGCGCCTGGTGAAGAACCTGCAACCGCTGCTCAACCGCCAGTTGCGGCGCGAGCGCAACTTGTGCGCCTGGCGGCTGGCGGACGACCCTCGCGAGCGTCCCTTGCTCGAACTGGTGCGCGGCGATGCCCTGCATCCCGCCGAATTCTCCCGCCTGTACGGCACCTACCGCAGCAAGCGGCAGGCGCTGGACGCACTGCGCGAACTGGCCGAAGCGCAGGCGCTGTGTCCGCAGGCGCTGGGCCTGGAATCGGGCAAGGGGCGATGCTTCGCCCACCAGCTCGGGCGTTGCAAGGGGGTGTGCTGCGGCGAGGAAAGCCCGCAGCGCCATCACTTGCGGCTTCAGATGGCACTGGCGGCGCAACGTCTGCAGGCGTGGCCCTACGGCGGACCCATCGGCCTGCGCGAATGGGATGCGGTGGGAGCGCGCAGCGAGGTGCATGTGTTCGACCAGTGGTGCCATCTCGGCACCGCGCGCGACGCCGAGGAACTCGACACCGTGCTGCACGCGCGCCGGGCCGAGGCGCGTGCACAGGCGTTCGACCTGGACACCTACCGGCTCTTGCTGGGTCGTCTGCGCGACGGCAAGAGCGCGGGGCTGGAACTGCTTCGTTTCGGCACGGTGGCGGCAGAACGGGGCGAGGCGCTCGCGGACTGATCGCCGGCCGGTTTACTGCACGGCGTCGAGCACCTTGCCCGGATCCCGCGTCGCGTGGCCTCCCTTGGGGCCGAGCAGCGCGTACAGCAGGATGGCGCCGAAGGTGGCGGTGCCGATGCCGCCGAGGGCGAAGCCGCCGAACTTCAGCGTGAAGTCGGCCGTGCCCAGCATCAGCGTGATGGCAACGATGATGAGGTTGCGGCTGTCGGAGAAGTCCACCTTGTTGTCCACCCAGATGCGCGCGCCGGACACGGCGATGAGGCCGAAGATGACGATGGCCACGCCGCGCAGCACGGGGAAGGGGATGAGGTGGATGAGCGCGCCGAACTTGGGGCTGAAGCCGAGCACGATGGCGATGACCGCGGCGGTGGCGAAGATGAGCGTGGAATAGATTTTGGTGGCGGCCATGACGCCGATGTTCTCGGCGTAGGTGGTCACCCCGGTGCCGCCGGCGGTGCCCGAGACAATGGTGGCCAGGCCGTCGCCCAGGAAGGCGCGACCCATGTAGCGGTCCAGGTTCTGCCCGGTCATCGCGGTGACGGCCTTGATGTGACCCAGGTTCTCGGCCACCAGAATCACCACCACCGGCACGATGAGGCCGATGGCCCGGGGCTGGAACATCGGCACGGTGAACTGCGGCATGCCGAACCAGGCGGCGTTGGCCACGCCGGCGAAGTCCATCGCCGGGCCGAGGCCGAAACCGTTGGCCAGCACCGCGTACACCACGCTGGCGACGAGCAGGCCCACCAGGATGAGCAGGCGCTGCACCATGCCGCGCGTGTACACCGCGACCAGGCCGACGCTGACGAAGGTGACCACGGCCATCCAGTCGTCGAAGCTGGTGGCGCCGTGCGACTTGATGGCGATGGGCGCCAGGTTCAGGCCGATGACGGCGACCACCGAGCCGGTGACCACCGGCGGCATGAGGCGCTCGATCCAGCGCACGCCGATGCCCATGACCACCAGCCCGATGAGCGCGTACGCCACGCCGCAGGCGACGATGCCGCCCAGTGCCAAGGCGATGTTGGCATTCGGCCCGGTTCCGGAGTAGCCGCTGGCGGCAATCACCGCGCCGATGAACGAGAACGAGGAGCCCAGATAGCTCGGCACCCGACCGCCGACAATGAGGAAAAAAATCAGCGTGCCCACGCCGCTCATCAGAATGGCGATGTTGGGGTTGAAGCCCATGAGCAGTGGCGCGAACACGGTGGAGCCGAACATGGCCACCACATGCTGCAGGCCCATCGCCAGGTTCTGCGGCGCCGGCAAGCGCTCATCCGGTGCGATAACGCCGCTGATCTTCACCTTCCATTTGGGGAAATAAGACTCGGCCATGGTTGCAACTCCCTGGGTTGTCGGGCTTGCCTCTGGGTCTGCGTGGCGGCCCTGTTGTGATGGATATGCGGGTGCTCGGGCGCGTCCGGCAGCCGCCGGGCACGGCGGCAGTCGCTTGTGTCGGCGCAACCCCGGCGCCGGAGATGTCAGCCGGCCGTTCCTCGCAGTTCGACGGGACGCAGGATGAGGTAGGCGATGGCGGCGACCACCACGCCGAGCTCGAAGCCGATGTCCATGCCGTAGGGCGGGTTGAACAAGCCGGCGACGGGGCCGACGAACATGGTCTGCGCCGCGCCCAGGTAGACGCCGAGCAGGCCCAGTGCCATTGCGATGACGGCGGCCCAGCCCGAGGGAAGCTTGGCGCGGGTGTTCCAGTCGTCCACGTTGTAGCGCCCGCGGCGGAACACGGCGTGCTCGAGGATGAGGATGATGGCCCAGGGCCCCAGCCAGTAGGCGACCAGCAGCAGGAAGTTCTCCAGCGTGGCGTTGAAGTGCGCGGCCGAGGGAATGGCGATGGCGATGTAGACCACGGCTCCGATCAGGGTCCACACCGCCCGGTTGATCTTCTGAAAGCCTTTGCCCAGCACCTGCATCGACAGGCCCAGGCTGTAGTCGTTGGGGATGTTGTTGGCGATGACCGACAGCGCCAGCAACAGCAGCAGCAACTGGCCCGTGCCGCCCAGGGGCTGCAGCACCGCAGCGAGCAGGGCGCCGCCGCCGTTGGCGCTGGCTTTGCCATAGGCGGCCACGGTGGTGAGCGACATGCCGAAGATCTCCAGCAGCACGCAGGGAATGAACACGCCGAGGAAGGTGAGCCAGAACACGCGCGAGGGCGCCGTGTTCTCGGGTTGGTTGACGTTGTAATCGGCGGCGTAGGAACTCCAGCCGGTGGCGAAGCCGAAGATGGCGCCGCCGAACGACACCAGCGAGGCCACATGCGCCATGGTCCACGCCGGGGTGGGAATGGCCTGCATCTGGCCGCCCGCGGTGGCGAGCACGATGAGGAAAATGATGGCCATGGGCATCCACGCGTAACGCTCATAGCGATGCACGTAGCGGTAGCCGTAGATGCTGACCGTGGTGGTGAGGGCGGCGATGATGAGGATGCCGGCCCAGGTGGGCACGGCGCCGCCGGAAATGGCCGTGACGATCTGCGCGCCGACGATGACGTTCACCGCCGACCAGCCGATGCACGCGGCGACGTTGAACAGCGCCATGACCTTGGCGCCATTCCAGCCGAAGGAAAAGCGCGAGATGGTCATCTGCCGCAGGCCGAGCTTGGGGCCCAGCGTGGAGAAGAACGCCACCGGCAGCACCCCCAGAATGTTGAAGCCGACGATGACCGCCACGCTGTCCCAGAACCCCAGGCCGAACACCGGGATGGCGAGCGCGCCGAGCGCCACGGTGGAGATGACCAGATTGGCCGACAGCCACATGGTGAAGTTGTCGAAGATGCGCACATGCGCGCGCTGATGCGGCGGCACGCGTTCAATGCCGCGGGTTTCGATGCCGGGCTCGTAGCCTGGCAGGGCGGATGGGGCGATGGAACTGTTCATGGAGTGTCCTCGTTGTGCAGGGCGGGGATGCGTCGTGTCGGGGGCAGTCTGGCGCTGTCTGAACGACACCTAATCGTAGACAAAAACAAAGCAAAATTCATTCCCGATGACCCTGACGCATGCCGGCCCGGTGCGACGTTCCAAGCCGGGCATGAGGGGTACGGTGCGGGGCCCGGCGTGGACCCCGGCTGGGCTGCAGTCCGCGCATGCGGCGCTGCCCGGGCATCAGCCACGGCGCCAATCCACCGCGGCCGGGCGACCCGGCAACTGCAGGGCCGCGGTCGCGGGTGGCGTGGCGGCGATAAGCTTGCCGCCACGGATCACCGCCAGCCGCGTGGCACGCAGGCGAATGGCGTCGACCGGGTCTCCGGCTTGCAGCAGCACGAGGTCGGCGCGGCAGCCGACCTCCAGCCCGTAGCCCTGCAGCCCGAGGATGGCGGCGGGCGTGGTGGTGACGGCGGCCAGGCATTGGCGCATCGCGTCCTGCCCGGTCATCTGTGCCACATGCAGGCCCATGTGGGCCACTTCGAGCATGTCGCCACTGCCCAGGCTGTACCACGGGTCCATCACGCAGTCCTGGCCAAACGCCACGGGTATGCCCGCGGCCAGCAGCTCGGGCACGCGGGTCATGCCGCGGCGCTTGGGGTAGGTGTCACGCCGGCCCTGCAGGGTGATGTTGATCAGCGGATTGGCGATGGCGGCCACGCCCGCTTCGCGCAACAACGGCAGCAGCTTGGAGACGTAATCGTTGTCCATGCTGTGCATGGAGGTGAGGTGCGAGCCGGTGACGCGCCCCTGCAGCCCGAGACGCTGAGCGTGGAAGGCCAGGGTTTCGATGTGGCGGGACAGCGGATCGTCGGATTCGTCGCAATGCATGTCCACCATCAGCCCGCGCTCCGCGGCCAGTTCGCACAGGACGCGCACCGACTCGGTGCCATCGGCAAACGTGCGTTCGAAGTGCGGAATGCCGCCCACCACGTCCACGCCCAGGTCAAGTGCGCGCTCGAGGTTGGCCAGGGCGCTGGTCGAGCGCAGCGCACCGTCCTGCGGGAAGGCGACGAGTTGCAAGTCGAGATAGGGCTTGACCCGCTCGCGCACGTGCAGCAGCGCTTCCACCGCCAGCAGGCGGTCGTCGCACACGTCCACGTGGGAGCGGATCGCCAGCAGTCCCTTGGCCACCGCCCAGTCGCAATACGCCAGCGCGCGCTCGACCAGGTCCTCCTGCGTCAGCAAGGGTTTGAGTTCGCCCCACAGCGCGATACCCTCCAGCAGCGTGCCGCTCCGGTTGACACGCGGCAGGCCGTAGCTGAGCGTGGAGTCCATGTGGAAATGCGCGTCGACGAAGGGCGGGGTGACGAGCTGACCGGCGCAGTCGATTTCGCGCCCTGCCTGCGCCGGCAGATGCGGCTGTAGCGCGGCGATGCGGCCGTGCTCGATGCCGATGTCGATCCCGACCCGGCCGTCGGGCAAGGTGGCGTTGCGAAGCATGAGGTCCAGCATCGTGCGTTCCTTTCGGGTTGTTGCAGTCGCCTGGTCGGGGCGTGCTCTCAGCCCTGCCCGGAGGTTTTGCTGCCTCCCCGCAAGCGGGGAGGGCTGGGGTGGGGAGCGGCTGGCGTGGGGGATCCGCCAGCCGCACGGCGCGGCGCGGCGGCTGTGGCCGATGCCGCTTCAAGCCGATCGCCCAGCCCGCAGCCGCGCAGCACCAGGCTGACCACGTGGTCGGTGGCGCGCTGCCAGGCCGCGCCGCGCAGGCTGCGCGCGCCCAGCACGGCGCGCACCTGGGGGGCGAAGTCGGCATAGGTCTGGGTCGCGGCCCAGATGGTGAACAACAGGTGCGGCGGATCGACCGGCGCCATGCGCCCCTGCGCGATCCAGCCTTCGATCACGGCCGACTTGCGCGCCACCAGCTCGCGCAGTTCGCCGCGCAGAATGTTCTGCATCTCGGGGGCGCCGCGCAGCATCTCGCCGGCGAACACGCGCGAGGCCTCGGGCCGGGTTTGCGCCAACGCCATCTTGGCGCGCACATACGCGCCCAGCGCCTGCGCCGGGTCGGCATCGGCGCGAATGCCGTCGGTCTCGGCCAGCCAGTCGTGCAGCATGCCCTCCAGCACCGCGCGGTAGAGCTGCTGCTTGGTGCGGAAGTAGTAGTGGATGTTCGCTTTGGCCACCCCGGCCTGCGCGGCAATCGCGGCCATGCTGGCGCCGCGAAAACCGTCACGCGCGAACACGGCCTCGGCCGCGCGCACGATGGCGGCCTCGTTCGCCAGGCGGATGCGGCCCGCGGCCGCCGCGGCAGTGCGCTGCCGCGGCGCAGCCGCAGCGACCAGCGCCGACGCGGCAGCCATCATTTGGTCCCGAAAATCCGGTCGCCCGCATCGCCCAGGCCGGGCACGATATAGCCGTGTTCGTTGAGGCGCTCGTCCACCGCAGCCAAGGTGATGGGCACGTCCGGGTGGGCCGCACGCACCGTGTGCAGGCCCTCGGGTGCGGCCAGAAGATTGACGAGCTTGAGCGTGTTCGCGCCGGCGTCCTTGAGCCGCGACAGCGCCGCGGCGGCCGAGTTGCCGGTGGCGAGCATGGGGTCGACGACGATGACCAGGCGCTCGGCCATGTCGTCGGGCACCTTGAAGTAGTACTCCACCGGCTCCAGCGTGTCGGGGTCGCGGTACAGGCCGATGTGGCCGACGCGGGCGTTGGGCAGCAGGTCGATCATGCCGTCGAGCATGCCGTTGCCGGCGCGCAGGATGGACACCAGGCACAGCTTCTTGCCGCTGAGCAGCGGCATGCGACAGGCGGCGACCGGGGTGACGATCTCCACCTCCTCGGTGGGCAGGTCGCGCGTGGCCTCGTAGGCCAGCATCGCGGCGATCTCGCGCACCAGGCGGCGGAAGTTGTCGGTGGTGGTGTCCTTGCTGCGCGCGAGCGTCAGCTTGTGCTGCACCAGCGGGTGGTTGACGACATGGACCATGGGATCGTTCATCGGGGTTCTCCGTTGCTGCTGGGTTGTGATGGGGCGAGCCGGGCGTGGCCTGGGGCGTCAGAACACCGTGCCGTCGCTGACGATGCGCAGCGGCGGCCCGCCGTCGGCGCGGCGTTCGGCGGCGATGCGGCGGCCGGCGAACCAGGCGCCGCCCTCGATCACCTGGGTCAGCGGAAATTGCGCCGCGCTCACGCCCAGTTGCGCGCGCACGGCGTCGGCGAGTTCGTCGAGCAGCGCAACCGTGAGGGCGCGCCACTCCACCACCGGTTCGCTGTCCACGGTCAGGGGCTGGCTCGCCAGCGCGGCGTCGCGCGGTTGCAGCAAGCCGCAATCGAGCAGCAGGCCGCCGTTGCGGTACTCGGGCAGGCCGGTGAGGGCGTCGAGTTCGCGCACCGGCAGGCCGCCCCATTGCAGCGGCTCGACCAGCGAGTAAGTCAGCCACTGCGTCAGTTTGTGGAAGGGCATGTAGCCATCATCGGTGGCTGGGTGATGCCAGCAGTCGCCCAGATTCACGCCGGCCAGCTTCAGCCGGCCCGGCCACACCGGGCCGAGCAGGCGCAGCAGGGTGGCCAGAAGGGTGTCAGCGCGCACGCTCAGGTTCCCCTGCTCGTCCGGCGTCGCGGTGTGGGCAAGGCAATGGTCGAACAAGCACCCCAGGCGCAGACTTTCGGGGCGCTCGGGGTCGGCGAACACGTCGGGCGCGGCACGCATGGCGTCGCCCAGATTGCGCAGCAGTCGGGCGCGGCCTTCCAGTCCCACCAAGGGGTTGTCGGGGCCAACCTGGAAGGCCCGTGCCAGCGTTGCAGCGTCGATGCGGCGCAACGCGGCGGCGTCGCAGCGCAAGGGCTGGGCAGGGTCGTCCGACAGCCGGCCGCTGGCGAACAGCGCCAGGCTGGCCACGCCCAGCCCTTCGGAGCGCGCCAGGGTGTGGCCGCTGCCGGCGTCGGTGTAGCGCCACTGCGGGCCGGCGCCGGCAGCGGCCACACCCTGG
>JABEVE010000105.1 GCA_013044035.1 Burkholderiales bacterium | reverse complement strand
CAGCCGCGAACGCGTTCACGGCACCGACCAGCAAGGCTGCAGCCAGGCCATACCGCAGCCAGCGAGTCATGTCTCGAATCATCTCGTCTCCTTGGTTGGTTCCGGCTCGTTCGCGCCGGAACGCATGGTTGTCATCGGAACGACGTCAGCAGTCGCATGCATGGGGGTGGCCCGATTGCGCCGTGCTGTCGTTGGGGAGCGGTCCTGCGATGACGTGTCACAAGCCAGAGGTGACTCGGGATGCTCCGCCTCGTGCAAGTACTGCTTCCGTGATAGGTATATTCACACCTCGGCTCGTGTGCGTCTATTGAATTAATGCCTCGCCGCGTTAACCGTTCAGTAATTCCATGCGCGTTTTCCTGACCTTTTGGGTCGTGTGCTCCTGGCCTCGTTGACACGACGATCGCGGCATGGCGCCTGCCACCGTTCGATGCACCAGGGCCTATGCCGCGGCGGCCGCCCCCGAGAGCCGTCTGCCCCGTCGCGGCGGCGCGGTCTCGGCGCAGCCGAGCCCCTCGATCATGTGCCGACCGACCACCGACAGGTTTGCGTGGTCAACGTGCATGCCAGCACCGCCATGGGCGATGCGGAGCGCGACGGTCGGTGTCGACGAGGGTTACGACACGCGCCGCATCGGCGGCGGATGTTCAGCCGTGCGTCAGGCACGGCAACGTACCTGACAGCCGGGGCGGTTTCAGGCGCCCAGCAATCGCGTGGTGTCGTCGAACAACTCATCCACCGACATGCGACGATGGATCAGCTTCTGGTCGTAGCAGTAGTCAATGGCCACCTCGATATTGCGCCGGTTGGCCTCCAGGCCGAACTCCGGCCCGGGATTGCCGCCCTGATCGAGCGCGATGCGCCGGCTTTCCTGCAGCATGCGGAACACGTCGCGCACCACGTCGGGACGGGCTTGCAGCAGCGATTTTTTCGCCACCACCATGTGGTTGATCTGGATCGCCTGATGGCGGCTTTTCCAGGCCATGGCCTCGGCGTCCGGATCGGGGAAGAGGGTCTTGATGCGCGGATCCTGCTTCGCGCCATCGCCGACGATCGCAGCATCAATCTCGCCATCAAGCAGCATCTGCACCAGATCCTTGCCGGCCGGCGCGCGCTTGACGTTGACCGGATCGACAAACTCGGACACATGCGGCTCCTCGAAGGTCGTCCATTGCACGGTCGACAGGTCGAGGCCGAAGTCCTGCTGGAGGATGCCGCGGACCCAGGTCGCGGTGGTGACCGAATACGAGCGCAGACCGATACGCTTGCCGTTGAGATCGTGCGGCGACAGCACGCCGCGATCGGCGTTGTAGACGATGTACGGATGCTGGTAGCGACCGACGACCACCGCCGGGAGCAGCACAAGCGGCTTGCCGTGCGCCTTGGCGAGAAGGAAGGTGATGATCGCCAGTTCCGCGACGTCGAACTCCATGTCGCGCACGACGCGCTTGAAGGCGTTGCTCGCGCGTGGCACCTTGGCAAAGTCGAGGTCAACGAGATCCGAGCGTACGGTTCCGTTGAGCATCGCCTCGGTGCTCGGATAGGTTCCCAGCAGCATGTGCAGGTGGAGACGGGTGTTGGTGTTCATGAAGCTGTTCCTCAGGCGAGTGCTGGGTAAAATTGCATGGCAGTGCGGTAAAAAATCCATTCCTTGTCGTGTTCAGACATCCATTCGACCGCTTGCAGGTTATCTGCCAGGATTTCCTTCAATGAGCCAGGCGAGGCCGGAAAATTCGATCCCCACGCGATCCGCTTCGCCCCGAACTCTTTCAGCACCAGGGAGAAAAAGGATTGCGGAGTGGCCCTGCCGACACGCGCGTTGCGGATGATCACGCTGCTCAGCTTGAGGTAGATCGTGTTGTGCTGCGACAAGTCGAGCATCGGTTTGATGTCGAGGTAGGGCTCGCCGTCTTCGATCCTCGGGCTCAGCATGTGGTCCAGGATCATGCGCACCCCGGGGTAGCGCTTGATCAGCACATTGATCTGCGGAATCCCGGCGATGCGCGCCTGGATGCACACGGGTAGCTTCAGCTCGGCGATGCACTCCCACGCCGGGAATGAAGCCGGGTCGGCAAGCCAGTCGCCTTGCCCCTCCATCGTGCTGCCCGCCGTGAATATGCGCAACCCGGTCATGCCACGTCCGGCCCAGTACCGGATTTTCTCGCTCGCGTCCGGTGCGCGCAGATCGACCGATCCCACCCCGGTGAAGCGTTCGGGATAGGCGGCAACCGCGTCCATGCAATAGGAATTGTCGAACCCGTAGCAGGTCGACGAGTGCACCAGCGCTGCCTTCGCCACACCGGCCTCGTCCATCGCGGCGATCAGTTGCTCGTACGAGGTGGGGCGCTCCTGTGACCACACCGACTGCTTGCCCCCGAGCGGGTTGCGCGGGTATTTTTTCTCGTCCGTGGAAATGACATGCGGGTGGATATCAATGATCGTCGTGGGCATCGGTTGTTCTCCTGGTCGGTTTCAAAAGGGTTGCCATGCGCCGCCCGGGTCACCGAGCACCTTGGCGCTGGCCATCGAGGGGTGGCGTCGAGCTATCGGAGGGCAGGGCAACGAGACTGCCCGCAGCGAGGCTGTGCCTCGCGAGCCGTTTGGATGCCCGATGTCGGCAACGTACACTGCTTGATCCGCAGTTCCGGGAAAGCGCGCGTGCCCGTCGCTCGCGCATCGTTCGCCGCTTGGGGCCATGCCATGCGGCAACGCCCCAAGCTCGTGGCCCGGCTATGCATGTTGTCTCCTGTCGATACGCGATCCCCAGCGCGTATCCGCGGCGGAATCTGCGCGGAGTCCTCATCCTCTCGCGCAAGGAATGAGTCGCTTTGGTTTTGGATGATCGTACGGCGCAGGTTGGCCGTCCATTGAAATTCGCACTCGACCCGTTAACCACGGGGTAAAGTTTCACGGCCCGGATCGGTATGCAAGTGGGACCCTGCGCTTCAGGCCTCCCAGCGGGCCACGTCGCCTGGGCCTAGGAACGTGGGCGGCAGAAGGGAAGTCCCTGACACCGCTGCAAGCGGTAGGGACGTTGATAGAACAAGAGCTATCGCCCGTATGAACCGCAGCAAGAGATGCTG
>JABEVE010000104.1 GCA_013044035.1 Burkholderiales bacterium | reverse complement strand
CTCCCCCACCTTGTGGGGGAGACGGGGGGGAAGCGGCGACCGCCAAGACGCTGCCCGCCCCAACCCTCCCCGCGCGTGGGGAGGGGGTGTTCTCTTCTTCCCCGCGCGGCCGTTGCGGCCGGGAGGGCCGCGCGGCCTCGCCCGGCTCAGCGCGCATCGCGCGCCTCCAGCACATAGCCCACACCGCGCACGGTGTGCAGCAGCGGGGTGGGGTAGGGGTCGTCGAGCTTGCTGCGCAAGCGGCGGATGTGCACATCCACCACATTGGTGTCACTGGCGAAATTCATGTCCCACACCTGTTCGGCAATGAGCGTGCGCGACAGCACCTCGCCCGCGCGCCGCGCCAGCAGGGCCAGCAGGGAGAATTCCTTGGGCGTGAGCGCCAGGCGCTGGCCGCCGCGCTCGGCGCGCTGGCGATGCAGATCGACGCTCAGATCGGCCACCTCCACCACCTCGGGCATCCGCGCCGGCCCGCGCCGCAGCACGCTGCGCACCCGCGCCAGCAACTCGGAAAACGCGAAGGGCTTGACCAGGTAATCATCCGCGCCGAGTTCCAGTCCGCGCACACGGTCGACCACGCCGTCCCGCGCGGTCAGCATCAGCACTGGGGTGGACAGCTTGCGCCGCAACTCGCGCAGCACGCTCCAGCCGTCGCGCCCGGGCAGCATGGCGTCGAGCACGACGAGGTCGTAGGGCTGGGTCAGGGCCAGATGCAGGCCATCGGTACCGTCCACGGCGACATCGGTGACAAAGCCGTTCTCGCCCAGACCGCGTCTGAGGTAGGCCGCGGTCTTGGGTTCGTCTTCCACGATCAGGATGCGCATGACTGCATTGTCAGCCCGCGCCGGCAATTGTCGCGTGTCCAGCTGCAACATGACTCAATCGTCATGTTGGCGTCATGTTGGCGCCAGGGGTCGTGATGCAACATCTCGCCATGCCAACTGACCTCATGCCGCCCCACATCTTCACCAAACCATGGCTGGCTGGCCTGCTCGCTGCCTTGCTCGCCGGCTGTGCCAGCGCGCCGCCTCCGGCACCCGGCGTCACGCCACAGTCCGGCGCGCAGGCATTGGTGCGGCGCAGCTTGTTCGACCCGGGCTTGCAGCGTTTCATCGCATTGCAAATGAACGCACCGCAGCCCGCCGATCAAGCCTGGACGCTGCAGCGCCTGAGTCTTGCCGCGCTGTATTTTCACCCCGCCTTGCGGGTAGACCGTGCCGGGGTGCAATTGGCCGAGGCTGATTTGCAGATCGCCAGGCAGTGGCCCAACCCCAATCTTCAACTCGGCCTGAAATACGCCAGCGCAGCGGCGCTGGTCGCCCCCAGCCCTTGGACCGTGGGCGCGGCCATCGGCCTGTTGCTGGAGTCGCACGCGCAGCGCCAGGCGCAGGCCGCGCAGGCCGAGGCCGGCGTGCGCGCGGCGCGTCTGCTGCTGCGCGGCGCAAGCTGGCAGGTGCGCTCGCGGGTGCAGCAAGCCTATGTCGCCCTGTGGGCGGCGCAGCAGCAGTCCCGCTTGCAACAACAGGTTCTGGACGCCGCCCTGGAACTGCAAGGCCGCACCGCTGCCCGCGCCCAAGGGGGCTGGGACTCGCCGCTGGCCGCCGCGCTGGCTCAGGCGGCGGCGCAAACCGCGGCCCTGCAGCGCAGCCGCGATCTGGGGCAGGAGCAGATCGCGCATGCCGCGCTGGCCGCCGCCCTGGGCGTGTCCGACGCCGCCTTGCGCGCGGTGCGCATCGACTTCTCCGCGCTGGCCGTCGCCCCGCCACAGCCCAACGCCGCACGCCTGACACAGCTGCGCAGCATCGCCCTGGCACACCGCGACGACGTGCGCGCCGCCTGGCAGCAGGAACGGGCGGCGCAAGCCGCGCTGCAACTGGCGCAGGCGCTGCGCGACGGCGGGCCGCCCACGATTGCCCCCGGCGCCGAACGCGCCCAGGGAGTCAACAACCTGACTCTCAACGCCCGCGTGCCACTGCCGCTGTTCAACCAGCACCAGGGACAAATTGCCGCCGCCCGCGCTCGCCTGGCACGGGCCCGTGCGGTGCTGCAACAGGTGCAAGCCCAGGTGCTTGAGCGCATCGAACAGGCCGAGGCCGCCTTGCGGGCCGCGCAGGACGAAACCCGCCGTGCCGACAGCCTGCGCGCGGCGAACCTGGAGTTGCTGCGCGCTGACGAGGCCGCCCGGCGCCAGGGCCTGATCGGCCCGGTGCAAGTGCTGCAGGCCAGGCTGCGCGCCCTCGCCACGGAGCACGCCGCGCTGCAGGCCCGTGTTGCGCAATGGCAAGCGCTGGGTGCGCTGCAGGCGGCTTTGCAGCATGAGCTGCAGCCACCGGATGCGCAGATGCAAAGCACCGCGGCACCCGCCGCCGCAGCCTTGACGCCCCAGCGCAAGACCTCGCCACTGCCACAACTCTCCGCCGTGACCTGGCACCCTCCAAGCTCAGCAGCGCGTTGAACGCTGCGTCCGTGGCGTGCCGCCACCCGCGATCGATGCTGCCAAACAAACACTGATGAAACCATCATGCAAACGCCTCTGAATCCGCCCTCATTGCCACGTTTATTCACGCTGGCCGTGGCCACCGCGCTGATCTGCGGCGCCATGCCGGCCCGCGCCGCGCTGCCGCAGGCGGTGCAGTGGAGCCAGGCGCAAATCGTCACGGCCGACCTGCAGATCCAGCACCTCGCGCCCGTCATGCATCGCCAGTCGATCCAGGCCAGCGCCACGGTTCAAAGCTCGTCCACGCTCTTGCGCAACCTCAGCGCGGTGGACCTGGCGCGTGCACAGCTTGCGGCGGCGCGCAGCCGGTTGCGACTCGCACAATTGCAGGCGCAGCGCGCACAAGGCTTGTTCCAGTCCGGACAGAACATCGCGCTGGCCGAGGTGCAACAGGCGCAGACCGTGGCGCAAACGGCCCAAGCCCAGGTGGATGTGGCGCAAGCCACGCTGCAGGCGGCACAAGCCGAGCTCACGGCCAGCCTCGGTCCGGCACTGGCGGGGCGGCTGCAAACGGCCCCGGCGCTGCGCAGCGCCATCGCCCGCGGGCGCGAACTCATCGTCGACCTCACCCTGCCGCCAGGGGCTGCGCTGCCGGCGGCAGCGCAGGTGCGGCTGCATGTTCCCGGGGGCTCGGGCGCGTTGCGCGATGGCTGGTTGCCGGCCACTGTCATCGGTCCGGCGGCGACGGCTTCGGCCCAGGTGCAGGGGCTGCGTTTTGTCGCCACCAGCCCGGCCGCGAGCGGCTTGATGCCGGGGCTGCAATTGCCGGCGCAGGTGCAGTCCGGCCAGGCGCAGCAAGGCGTGCTGCTGCCTGCCAGCGCCGTGGTCTGGTCGGGCGGGCAGGCGCTGGTGTTCACGGCCACGCCCACCGCTGACAACAGTCGCTGGTTCACGCCCCATGCCCTGTCCACCGCCTGGCCGCTGCAAGCCGGCTACATGCAGCCCGGCTGGACGGCGCTCGATGTGGTGACGCGCGGCGCTGGCCTGCTGCTCACGCCGCCGCCCAAGCCGCAGGCCAAGCCCGCCGCGCCGGGCACCACCGCCGGGGACGACGACTGATGGCCGACGATCACATGCCCCCAGGGCCGGACTCCGCCCGTCCCGGCGTTTTCTTCAATGGCTTGCAGGCGGCGCTGATCGGCGCGAGCATTCATCGCCGTGGCGTGGTGCTGACGCTGACGGTGCTGCTGGCGGCGCTGGCGGTCAATTTCTCGCGTCAGGCCACCACCGATGTGTTTCCCGAATTCGCCGCCAAGATGGTGAAGGTGCAGACCGAAGCTCCCGGCCTGTCGCCCGAGCAGGTCGAACTGCTCGTCACCGACCCGCTGGAAGCCGCGTCCAGCGGCATGTTGGGGGTCAAGCAGGTGACGTCGAAAAGCCTGCCGGGCATTTCCATCCTGAAGCTGTATTTCGAGTCGGACACCAAGCTTCAGGACGACCGCTGGCGCGTGGCACAGCACCTCGCCACCGTGCACCTGCCCACAGGCGTCGGCGCGCCGCAACTGATTCCGCTGAGCTCCAGCACCGGCACGGTGCTGATGGCCGGGCTCACCTCGCAGCGCCACAGCCTGATGGACCTGCAGTCCATTGCGCAATGGCGCATCCGGCCGCAGCTCATGGCGGTGCCGGGGGTGGACAGCGTGCTGATCTTCAGCCAGCAGGCCCGCGCGCTGCAGGTGCGGGTGAATCCGCAGGCGCTGCAGCGTTTCCACCTCGATCTGCACGCGGTCCTGGCCGCCACGCAACAGGCCACCGGCTTGCTGGGCGGCGGCTTCATGGCCACGCCCGAGCAGCGCGTGCTGCTGGTCAGCCACGGCCTCGCGCCCACGCCGCAGGCGCTGGCCGCCACGGTGCTGCGCGCCTCGCCGCAAGGGGTGGTGACGCTGGGCGACGTGGCGCGGGTGGACTACGCCTCGCTGCCCGCGATCGGCGGGGGCAGCGTCAGCGGCGAGCCCGCGGTGATCATCAAGATTCAGGAGTCGTACGGTGCCAACACCATGCAGGTGACGCGCGCGGTGCAGGCCGTGCTGGAGCGCCATCGCGCCGGTCTGCAGGCGCAGGGCATCAGCCTGCACGGCACGCTGTTCAGGCCCGCCGACTTCATCACCATCGCCATGCACAACGTGCGCGACTCGCTCCTGCTCGGCGCGCTGTTGGTGGTCCTGGTCATCGCCCTCACGCTGCTGGACTGGCGCGCCGCGCTCATCTCCTCGCTCGCCATTCCGCTGTCGCTGCTGGCCGCCATCACGGTGCTGGTGTGGATGGGCGTGACGCTGAACGTGATGACCCTCGGCGGCCTGGCCATCGCCATCGGCGTGGTGGTGGACGACGCGGTGATCGACGTCGAGAACATCCTGCGGCGGCTGCGCGACAACGCCGTGGCCGCACAACCGCAGCCGCCGCTGCGCGTCATCCTCGCCGCCTGCCTGGAAGTGCGCGGTGCGGTGGTGTACGCCACCGCCGCCGTGCTGCTGGTGGTGGTGCCGGTGCTGCTGCTGCCGGGGTTGTCCGGGCGGCTGTTCGCGCCGCTGGCGCAGGCCTATGCGCTGGCGGTGCTGGCCTCGCTGCTTGTGGCCCTGACCGTCACCCCGGCGCTGGCGGCGCTGCTGCTGGCGCGGCACGGCCAGCGCCGCGTCCTGCCGGACGGCATCACGCCGCAGCAGGGCGCGTCCGCCGAAGCAAACGCCGGGTCCTCCCAAGTGGCCTCGGCCTCCACGGATGTCGCGTCGGAGGGTCGTCTCTGGAGACGCTCGCCGGCAGCAACGGCGAGCGCGTCTGAGCCCCTGCACACTCCTGCCCCGGTGCGCCTGGCGCAACGCGGCTACACCGCCTTGCAGCGGCGGCTGCTGCCGCACTGGTTGCCGGCTTCCATCATCATGCTCGTGCTCGTCATCGGCGCGGCGCTGCTGGCGCGGGGCATGGGCGGCAGCTTTCTGCCGCCGCTGCAGGAAGGGCAGTACATCGTGCATATGCGGCTGGCGCCGGGCGCGTCCATTCAGGCCTCGCTGGACGAAGGCGCCCGCGTGGTGAAAGCGTTGGAGCGGTTGCCCGAAGTGCGCCTCGTCGCCCAGCACACCGGGCGCGCCGCGCTGTCGCCCGACGCCTCCGGCACCCAGAGCAGCTCGCTCGACGTCAACCTCAAGCCTGGGGCGGATTCGGCGCAGGCGCTCACCGCCATCCGGCACGTGGTCGACGGCTTTGCCGGCGCCAGCTTTCGCATCAACAGTTTTCTCACCGAGCGCCTGGACAACACCGTGGCCGGCGGTGCCGCCGCGCCGCTGGTGGTGCAGGTGTTGGGCACCCATCTGACGGCGATCGACGCCGTGGCCCAGCAGGTTGCGACGGCGCTGGCCGCGCTGCCCACAGCCACCGGCGTGCAGCTGCAGACCCCTCCCGGCGTGCCGCAACTCGACATCACGCTCAAGCCCGAGGCGCTGCGCGCCTGGGGCCTGCAGCCGCTGCCGGTGCTGCAGGCCATCCACACCGCCTTTGCCGGCAGCAGCGCTGGCACGGTGTTCCACGGGTCGGTGCCGGTGCCCGTGCGCGTGGTGCTGGCGCGAAGCAGCCGCAACAACCCGCAGGCGCTGGGCGACTTGCTCATTCGCACCCCGTCGCTGGGCTTCGTGCCGCTGGCCCAGCTGGCCAGCATCAGCGCCGCCAGCGGCCCGTCGGACATTCGCCACCTCGCCGGGCAGCGGGTGCAAACGGTGCTCGCTTCGACCACGTCGGCCAACATCACCGGCTTCGTGCAGCGTGCCCAGGCGGCCATTCATGCACAGGTTCATGTGCCGCCCGGCGTCAGCCTGCAGTTCCAGGGCGATGCGGCGCAGCGCAGCGCCACGCTGCAGCGACTCGGGGTGGATGTGCTCGGCGTGTTCGCCGGGCTGATCCTGCTGTTGTCCATGGCCCTGGGGCGCAATGCCGCCACCGCCGCTGGCGATGCGGCGGCGATCACACCGCGCCAGGCCGCATCCACCACCACGCGGCAAGTGCTGCTGGTGCTGCTGTCCGTGCCCGCGGCCTGGGCTGGCGGGGTGTTCGCCGCCTGGCTGGTGGGCGGCGTGTTGTCGCTGGGCGCGGTCATCGGCCTGCTGGCGCTGATGGGCATCAGCCTGCGCAACGCCATTCTCATCTTCGCCCACGCCGGCCAGTTGCAGCGCGAGCATGGGCTGGCGTGGAACGCCGACACCCTGCTGCGCGCCGTGGCCGACCGCCTCGCCGCCATCGTCATGACCACGCTGGTCACCGCCCTCGGCGTGCTGCCGCTGGCGCTGGGCCTGCATGCGCCGGGCCGCGAAATCGAGGGCCCGATGGCCGTGGCCCTGCTCGGCGGCCTGCTTACCAGTCTGGTGTACAACCTGCTCGTGCTGCCCCAGTTGGCGCTGCGTTTCGGCGTGGCACCGGCGCAGCGTGCAAGCCGTGCGTGAGTGTTGCGCTTGCGTGCCACCCATGAACTCGGCAGACGAACACCCGTCCAACCAACTCGGCATTTGCGCATGACCCGCCGATCAGGCCTCGCCGGAATGCTCCACTGATCCTTCCACCCCATCGCCAAGGAAACCACCATGACCCAAGCCTCCCTCGCATCCCGCACCCTTGATGCTGCCACACGCCCGTTGCCGGCCGTGGCCGCGCTGCTCGCCTGCGCCCTGCTCACTCCGCTCGGCCTGGCGGCCACGGCACCGGCCCACAAGCTCGCGCCGATCTATGTCCACATGAACGGCGCCAACATGTTCCTGGAAAACGTGGTGGCGGTGCGTCCCGGGCAAGACGTGGTGTTCGTCGACCAGGACACCGGAGCGCACACCATCGTCGGCTACAACCCGCTCACCGGCCAATCCAGCCCGCGCTTCGAGGGCGCTGTGACGGGCACGCCAGGGCCGGGACACAAGGTGAGCACCTACGCCATCGCCTTCAGCCATCCGGGATTGAAGTTCTATTACTGCTCCGTTCACGCCGAACTGATGAAGGAACCGGGCGGCCGCACCGTGCCGAAAAAGCGCCCCACCGTCCACGGCTTCGGCGACCCGATGGCCGGCCTGATCATCGTCACCACCGACCCGCATCTGCTGGCCGACAACCCGCCAACGACCCACGAGAAAATTCTGCCGGGCTATTTTGGGGGATGAGGTTCGAACAGCAGTGCTCCGGGGGCTCCGTGGTGCGGGCGGGTTGAGGGCAGATTGCCTCCACCCGTCACGGATGACCGGACACAATGCAGCAACAGGACGGGGCCAACATGGGCCCATGGTGCTCTTTGGGTTTGTGCCCAACGAACACCAGTCCACAAGCTGGCGCGGCATGGGGTCGATCCAGGCCCGTGTTGTCAACGACATGGCATGGCGGATCCTGAGCATGCCTTCGGGCTGCCTCTTTGCCGAGACCCCGACCGGCGAGAAGCACGACCGAGAATTCGTCGGACGGTCGTGTGTTGTTTTCAACAAGGCACCGCCATGAACACCCGATCCATCCCCGTCCTGCGCACACTCGCAGCCCTGAGCCTGTTGGGCGCCGGCGTTCTGGCGCATGCCGATGGACCGCCGGTCAGCATACAGTTCAGCATCGGCGCGCCGCCGCCGGTGTACGCCCCGCAACCGATCGTTGTCCAGCCCGGCTACCCGCCCCCGGTGGTCGTGGCGCCACCGTCGATGGTGTGGGTGCCGGCACTCGGCGCTTATGTCGCCTTGGGCGTGCAGCAGCCCATCTTCTACCTCGGCGGGGCGTATTACTACAACTACGGCGGCGGCTGGTACCGCGGACCGCACTACGGCGGGCCGTGGAACCGCCTGCCCGGGCCACCACCGCAGTTGCGCCGCTTCCACGACCGCGAATGGGGCCATTACCAGGAGCAGGCGCGCCAGTATGGGCGCGACCCGCACTGGCGCCATTTCCGCGCGGCGGGCGAGATGCGACAGCGGCCGTACGGCCCGCCTCAAGGTCATGGCCCAGGACATGGCCCGGAGCATGGACAGGGCCGACAACAGGGCCAAGGGCACGGCAACGACCGTGGCCACGGCCACGGTCAGGATCACGGCCAGGGTGGACAAGGCCACTGAAAACAACGGGTTCTGCGCGCGGCCGATCCGTTGCGCGGCCACAGGCTAACCTGCATTGCCGCAAGTCCCTGGGCACGACAGAAACAGATCTTCAAACTGCGCACATCGGCGGGACAAAAACCCGAGCTAGATTGATTCTGCCCGAACCTCTCCTCGTGGCAAACCGAGCTTGAGGCCAGGCACGTTCCCCCACGTACCTGGCCGTTTTTTTCCAGGGTGTCGGCAGGAACTGGACGGTCTCGTTACAGTCGAATCGTGAGAGGTGCATGATGATGAACAATTCCCTGGACTCGCATCGCGTCAGCCGCGTGGCTGGCGGCGTGCTCGGTTTGCTGGCGGCCCTCGGGCTGGCATTGACCCAATCGCTGATCCTGGTTCCGGCAGCGCAAGCGCAGGGGGCGATCCACTGGAGCCCCAGCGTGGCCAAACCGGTGTACACCGACTGGGATGGTGGCGACGACGAGGGCGGCTGGGGTGGCGGCGACTGGGG
>JABEVE010000023.1 GCA_013044035.1 Burkholderiales bacterium | reverse complement strand
GGCTCCTTTCTTTGCTTGCGAGGCACCCGCATGCTCTCATGCGGGCGAAAGGAGCCGCCACCTTCACACTATCCGTTCAACAAATTCCGGGACATCGCCGTGATGCACCCGATGCACCCGCTGTGCGAGCGCATGTGAATCCTCCACGCCAATGGTTCAAGAAACTGTTCCATGGCCTTTGCTATCATGTTGGGCTTTGGGTCGTTAGCTCAGTCGGTAGAGCAGCGGACTTTTAATCCGTTGGTCGCGTGTTCGAGTCACGCACGACCCACCAGCGAAATCAACGGCTTAGGCTACTTTCGGCTTAGGCCGTTTGGCTTTTCGGCGCCCTCGTACCGTTCATGTAGGCACTGTGTAGGTTTTCGCGGGGAATGCTTGGCGCATCGCAAGCGGCCAACCGGAACCGTTGCGTAACCCTTTCGGAACCCATGCGAAACCCAGCGGGTTTCCTGGCGGGTCACAATGGTGTTACGCGTGACACGCTCGGACGCAAGCCCCCACCTTGTCGCCAGAGGCATGCGCCAAATCTGGCCTTTGGCCGGGCGCTGCCGGCAGCGGGGGGCGACATGCTCGCGGCCTCCCGCAGGATCGACACCAGCTTCTCTTCGCTGAACCGGATCTTCCTCACCACTCCCTCCTTGTCGGCGAGAGCCATCATCTCAAGTTTTAAATGGTCCGAAAACCCCGGGGCAGGTCAGTGAGGCCTGCCACCGCAGCGCTATCTCTTCTTGGCTTTGTTGGCGGCCAGGCGCTGAAGCAACCAGGCCTGTGCTTGGGGTTTGCTCACCTCGGCCAGGGCGCCTACATCCAGAACCAGCCTTGAGCTCGACAGGCAGTGCCCCGTGCGGGCGTCATACAGCACTCCGGTGATGCCGTCGGCCAGAACTTGGTGGCGTCCGTGGAACGACAACTCCACCACGAGACGTTGGCCCAGCAACAAACGCACTGGCTTCAAGTCGCGTCCGGCATGGGGCAAGGCTTTGCCCTGGATCCAGTGGCCCAGCGCCGCCACGGCTCCATCCGTGAGATGGGTTGTCGTCGACATGCCTGAGGGAGGCTCGGTCTTGACGGTGGAGTGCATACGGGGGTCACTTCAGGTTGGGGGCGACCCATACCATAGCGCGCCGCTGACTTGTGCATCCTGGCCGCCACGATGAATCCATGCATCGGCCACGCCTCGATCGGCATCTTGAGTACCGCGCGCCGCCTCGGGGGTACGCCTCAGTAGCGCACCAGCACCACGCCGATCACCAGCAAGAAGGCGCCTGAAAGCCGCACCAGATCGACCGGGTGCCGTGGTACGCCGAACAGGCCGTAATGGTCGAAGATCAGGGAGGAGAGCATCTGGCCAGCGACGAGCAGCGCCACGAACGCCGCCGTACCGATTCGGGGCACGAGCACGATGGAAATGCCGATATAGATGGCCCCGAACAGCCCGCCGCTCCATGCCCACCAGTGGCTGCGGGCCATGGCGCTGGCCTGGGGCACCTGGTCACGCAAAACCAGGGCAAGGACGAGCATGCAGATCGTTCCGCCGAGATAACTCACGAATCCTGCCCATGCGGCGGAGTGCAGGCTTGCCCGCAGATCTGCATTGACCGCTTGCTGCATGACGAAACTGAGTCCGGCAACAACGGCGAGCAGGCTGATTCCAATGAGGGCGGCGAATTGCGGCATGCACCAGCTTATCGCGGCTTGGCCGCCGGCGCACAGAGCCCGGCAAGAAGCTTTGGACAACTTCCAGCTTGAACTCCGTTCCGTACTTCTTCATGAAACCCCTTGAAGTTCGTCCAACTTCTGGCGGTCAGTTCAGTTCCGTGGAGGCTGGTTGGTTTAAGTCATGCCGGGGTGGCGGCCTGACTGGCGAGTTGCCACTAGTAGTTTGCCTCAGCTTCTGCGGGAGGGAAATAGCCCAGGGGTTCCATGAGACGGTGGTTGTTGAACCAGGCGACCCATTCCAGAGTGGCCAGCTCGACGGATTCCTTGGTCTTCCACGGCGCGCGGTGATGAATCAGCTCAGCCTTGTACAGCCCGTTGATCGTCTCGGCCAGGGCGTTGTCGTAGGAATCGCCCTTGCTGCCGACCGAGGGTTCGATGCCGGCCTCGGCCAGCCGTTCCGTGTAGCGAATACTGACGTATTGGGTGAATTCAACGGGTCGACGCAACACTGATTTGGTCGGCTGAGCGCAACATTTCGTTGAACGCTTCCGCCGCTGTCCGCCAGCCGAGCATCTTGCGCGGTCTCGTGTTCAACGCAAGGGCCACTGCATTCAGTTCGCGAGCGCTGTGTGCGGTAAGGTCTGTTCCCTTCGGGAAGTATTGCCGCGGCAGAGCCCGTTGGTGTTCTCGTTGGTCCCTCGCTGCCACGGGCTTTGAGGATCGCAGAAATAGACCTGCAAGCCCGTGTCGATCGAGAGCTTGGCGTGTTGGCTCATCTCAGCGCCCTGATCCCAAGTCAGCGCCCTACGGAACTGCGCAGGCACCTGTCAGCAGCATCATTTGCAGCGCGGCGGCGATGGCCGGGTTTTGAATCTGGCGCACATGGGCGAACCAGGCTGGCAATTGTTCCCGCGTCAGCACGTCCGATTTCGTGCCGGGCTTGCCCAGGGCTTCGCGGGTGCGGCACGTCTTGGCCGGGTTCGGTGTCTGCACGATGCCCGCATAGCGCGGATGCTCTGCGCACCACGTCAGGAAGGCGCGCAGCAGTCGCCATGCCAGCCGTGCCGATGTGGGGCGCGTCTGGCCTTCACGGGCGGCCCATGCCTCGATGGTGGCAGCGTCCAACTGCGACAGCGGCAAGGGCATGAACCCGGCCAGCGGCGCGGTGGCTTTGACACCGCCTCGGTAGCCTCGGCCCGTCGCTGCATGGTCTGCATCTAGGGGCTTCTGCTTTCGCCGGGACTCCAGGAACAGCGGCACGAAACCTCAGCCGAATAGCTTGCCCTTGAGCATGCCAAGACCCTGCGACAACAAATCGCCTTCTGGAATTTGGCCGCTTGGCGTGAGTTTGTCCACCAACTGCGGCAGCACTTCCGATAGGCCCGAGGCGGCCTGTGCGGGATCGATACCGGTCTTTGCGGCAAGCTCCTTGACCGCATCGCTCCCCAGAACTTGCTGGATCTGATCAGCAGAGACCGGCTGGTTCTGGCCAGTGCCAATCCACGACTGCACAACATCGCCCAGCCCGCCGCTCTGGAATTTCTCGGCCAGTCCAGCCAAGCCCCCAGGCTGGTTCTGAATCATGCTCATCGCAGCACCCAAGATGGAGTTCTGACTGGTTCCAGAGCCACCAGTCAGAGCAGACAGCGCATCGTCGAATAAACCCATTTTCCAGTCCTCCTCAAGTTGACCAACGAGTGTCCAGAATAGCCGACCCCCTGTTTTTCAACCACCATTGTCAACAGCACATGATCAGCCATGGCTAGGGCCTCGTCTTGCGTCAGGATGATCCGGCAAAAGACGAGGCGAAATACGCTATGCTGTCTGGCTTTCGGGGGGTATAGCTCAGTTGGTAGAGCAGCTGACTCTTAATCAGTAGGTCCTGGGTTCGAATCCCTGTGCCCCCACCACATTTTTGCCGGTAAAGGCCGCGTGCGCTTGAGCAATCAACGTCATGCGGCCTTTTGTTTCGTGGGCGTTGGTTTTGTTGACTTACAGTTCATGGCATTCAGCACTTTGAAAGGCTTGTCCATGTCTGCCACCATCCTCGTCACCGGCGGCGCCGGCTATATCGGCTCACACACTTGTGTCGCGCTCATTGAAGCCGGCTACGAGCCCCTGGTCTATGACAACCTGTGCAACAGCAGCGCAGAGTCACTGGCCAGGGTGGAGCGCATCACCGGGGTCAGGCCTGACTTTATCCAGGCTGATATCCGTGATGCCTCGGCGTTGGACAGCGCTTTCAACGGGCATGACGTTCAGGCTGTCATCCATTTCGCCGGGCTGAAGGCGGTAGGCGAATCGGTGGACAAGCCGCTGAGCTACTACGACAACAACGTGGGCGGGACGGTCACGCTGCTGCAGGCCATGCAACGGACGGGGCTGAGGACCATCATCTTCTCGTCTTCCGCGACGGTGTACGGGGACCCGGCCTCGGTGCCCATCCGTGAAGACTTTCCGCTCAGCGCGACCAATGCCTACGGGCGCAGCAAGCTGATGATCGAGGAGATGCTGGGCGATCTGCATCGCGCCGAGCCGCAGTGGCACATCGCCCGGCTGCGCTATTTCAACCCTGTGGGGGCTCATGAAAGCGGACTCATTGGCGAAGACCCCCTCGGCATTCCCAACAACCTCATGCCCTATGTCACGCAAGTGGCGGTAGGTCGCTTGCCTCGACTGCGGATCTTCGGCGGCGACTGGCCGACGGTTGATGGCACCGGAGTACGCGACTACATCCATGTGATGGATTTGGCCGAGGGCCATGTGGCGGCACTGCGGCATTTGCTCGCGCACGATGGCATGTTCACTGTGAACCTGGGCACAGGCCGAGGCTACTCGGTGTTGCAGATGGTTCAGGCTTTCGGCCGCAGTATCGGCCGCGAACTGCCGTACGACATACTCGCTCGACGGCCCGGCGACATCGCCGAATGCTGGGCCGACCCGGCCGCCGCTGAACGTTTGCTGGGCTGGAAAAGCAAGCGTGGGTTGGACGCCATCTGTGCCGACGCCTGGCGCTGGCAACAGGGCAACCCGCAGGGCTACGGCGGCTGAATGCCCTGCGGCCGCATGGCCGAGCAGCCTTCATTTCCAGCCAACCCGCCGGGCTGGCCGCGTTCGGGCCGCACTGCGCAAGCTCGCGCATTCACCTGAACTTGTGCAGTGTGACCTCAGTTCATGCTCCGGCGGAATACACCGGATAGGCATCTGCCAGGGCCTTGACTGCTGCTTGCACGCGCGTCATGCGTGCCGCGTCTTGCGGCGCGTCCAGGATGTCGGCGATGAGATGAGCGGTCTGCACCACTTGTGCCGCGCCAAAACCGCGTGTGGTCATGGCCGGTGTGCCGACGCGAATGCCCGAGGTGATCATGGGTTTTTGCGGATCGTTCGGGATGGCGTTCTTGTTCACCGTGATGTGGGCCTGGCCGAGCAAGGCCTCGGCTTCCTTGCCAGTGATCCCCTTGGCGCGCAGGTCCACCAGGATCAGGTGACTTTCGGTACGGCCCGAGACGATGCGCAGGCCACGTTGCTGCAGCGCCAGCGCCATGGCTTGCGCGTTGGCGAGAACCTGCTGCTGATAGGTCTTGAACGCGGGAGCCAGCGCCTCTTTGAACGCCACAGCCTTGGCCGCAATCACATGCATCAGCGGCCCGCCCTGCAGGCCCGGGAAGATGGCCGAGTTGATCGCTTTCTCATGCTCGGCCTTCATCAGGATGATGCCCCCGCGCGGCCCGCGCAAGGTCTTGTGCGTGGTGGAGGTGACGACGTCGGCATGCGGTACGGGGTTGGGGTAGATGCCTGCAGCGATGAGGCCGGCGTAATGCGCCATGTCCACCATGAAAACGGCGCCCACGTCCCTGGCCACCTTGGCGAAGCGGGCGAAGTCGATGCGCAGGCTGTAGGCCGAAGCACCGGCGATGATCAGCTTGGGCTTGTGTTCGTGTGCCAGCGCTTCCATACGGTCGTAGTCGATCTCTTCCTGCGCGTTGAGTCCGTAGGGCACGATCTTGAACCACTTGCCGCTCATGTTCAGCGCCATGCCGTGGGTGAGGTGGCCGCCTTCGGCCAGGCTCATCCCCATGATCGTGTCGCCGGGCTTGAGGAACGCGAGAAACACGGCCTCGTTGGCGGAGGCGCCGCAATGCGGCTGCACATTGGCGGCCTCGGCACCGAAGAGTTGCTTGACGCGCGCAATGGCGAGCGACTCCGCCACATCGACGAATTCGCAACCGCCGTAGTAGCGACGGCCGGGATAGCCCTCGGCGTATTTGTTGGTGAGTTGCGTGCCCTGCGCCTGCATGACTGCGGGCGAGGCGTAATTTTCGGAGGCGATGAGTTCCAGATGCTCGTGCTGACGCTGGTTCTCGTTCTGGATCGCCGCCCAGACTTCAGGATCGGCTTGCGCGATGGTGATGTTGCGGTCAAACATGAGTGACGTCCTTGCAGGCTGCTGTGAAGTGCGCAGGCAGGCCCGTGGGCGGGCTGGCTTGCGCTGTGGAGCGCCCAGGCGAACGGCAAGATACGCTGCGCTTCCCGATGGTTCGTCCACCTCGACGGGCCGTGGCAGCGCCAGAGCCGCCACGCCGTCTTATCGCCAGTCGCGCAACGAGAGAAATGGTAGCGTAGGCAAGCGGCGCTACCTGGCCCCGGCTACCCCCGGCTGCGCCAAGGAAAGACCGGGGACCGACGGCAGCAGCCCCGCTGGACCGCCAACAATCAAACCGCGCGCTGCCGGCTGACCAGCGTTCTGCAAACACCTCAAGTGCTGCGTTTGGCGGGCTCGGCCGCCACGATGGCCTGTGCTGTTTGCTCGACCTTGGGCGCTGGTACCTGGGGCTTGGTTTCGGGCGCGGCAGCCGTCACGGCTGCGTTTGCGGCTGGCTTGCTGCTGGCGACGATCTGCGCCAGGCGCGCCTGCTCGGCCATCACCTTGGCGGCGTAGCCCCCTTCAGTCGCATCGCTGGTGGCACCTACATACATGCGCAGACCAGCCTGCAAAGAACCACCGCGGACGATCGCATCCTTCAGGACCAAAGCGCCGACACGTACATTGGCCAGAGGATCGATGCTGGCACGCGGGCCGCCGTAAGGGGCGAACTTGTCGCGGTGCACATTGGCCATGACTTGCATCAGGCCTGTGGCGCCGACACTGCTTTGCGCATAGGGGTTGAACGAGGATTCGACCGCCATCACCGCCAGAATGAGGGTGGGGTCGAGCTGCTCCCGCTTACCCACCTGCCACGCGCTGCTCACCAACTCCTGCATGGCCAGCGGGGCAATGCTGTAGCGGCGCGACAACCAGTTGGCCACGGCCATTTGCGTATGGTTGAGTTGCGGACCTGCGGGCATGGCGACTTCAACCACCGGCTCGGCCGCAGCGGCTTGCTGGCCCAGGGCTTGCAATTCCTCGACTGCTGCTTTGCGAGCAACCACCCATTGGGTGACGCCCTTTTCCAGCGACAGCACGGTTTGCGGGTGCATGTATAGATACGCACCGGCGGCAACCACGAAAAAACCCACCATCATCAGCGTGTGATGGGTCCACTCCAGGACTTCGGCGCCGAAGGTGCGCCAGCTCGGGTGCTGGGCTTGAACCTGTGAGGCATTCGACATCTTGCTCTCCTGTGTCAAATCGCATCGGTGTGGCAGGCCATGCTGGGAAGCACGACAAGTTGAACACCAATGCTGGGCACAGATCCGGAACGGGCTCAAAGTGGAGCCTCACGCCTAAGATGCATTTGCATCTTTGCCGGCTTGTCTCTTGCCGTTGGCATTTCCGGGACGTTTTGTTGGCACGCCGCGCGATGTTGGCGGTCTGTTGTGCGCAATCAAGCTGGATTTTAGGGTTTGCTTATTTCTTGTCAATCTATAAAAAGTATAAAAATAAAACTATTATGTCTATTAAATACCGTGACCTTCGGGATTTCCTGGGTGTGTTGCAAACCCAAGGCGAACTGATGGAGGTGGACGAGCCAGTCTCTCCGCACCTGGACATGACGGCGGTGTGCGACGCCATGCTGCGGCGCGCAGGCCCTGCCATGCTGTTTCGCCAGCCCACCGGCTATGCCATGCCGGTGCTCGGCAACCTGTTCGGCACGCCCAAGCGCGTGGCGCTGGGCATGGGGGTGGGTGATGTGCGTGAACTGCGCCGCATCGGCCAGGTGCTGGCGCGGCTCAAGCAGCCCGAGCCGCCGCGCGGCCTGAAAGACGCGGGCGAATTGCTGCATTTGGTGCGCGCGGTGTGGGACATGCGCCCAAGCGAAATCCGCAAGCCGCCCTGCCAACAGATCGTGTTTGAAGACAGCGACGTGGACTTGAACGCCCTGCCCCTGCAAACGTGCTGGCCGGGCGACGCCGCGCCGCTGCTGACCTGGGGGTTGGTGGTCACGCGCGGACCGCGCAAGATACGGCAGAACCTGGGCATCTACCGCCAACAGCGTATCGGTCGACGCCAGCTCATCATGCGCTGGCTGGCACATCGCGGCGGCGCGCTCGACTTCCGCGACCATGCCGCCGCTCATCCCGGCCAGCCCTTTCCCATAGCCGTAGCGCTGGGGGCGGACCCGGCCACCATCCTCGGCGCCGTCACGCCAGTGCCGGATTCGCTGTCGGAATACCAGTTTGCCGGGCTGTTGCGCGGCGGGCGCACCGAGCTTGCGCGCTGCATCGGGCTTGATTTGCAGGTGCCGGCGCATGCAGAAATCGTGCTTGAAGGGCATATTCCATCTGCCGCGCCGGGCTATGCCGGCTCGAGCGAAGCCGGCATCAGACTCAAGGACATTGGCGGCTACCTGCACGCCCTGGAAGGGCCGTTCGGCGACCATACCGGCTATTACAACGAGCAGGACTGGTTCCCGGTGTTCCAGGTGGATCGGATGACGCGGCGCGAAGGCGCCATTTACCACTCCACCTACACAGGCAAGCCGCCGGACGAGCCGGCCGTTCTTGGCGTGGCGCTCAACGAGGTGTTCGTGCCTTTGCTGCAACAGCAGTTCCCTGAAATCACCGACTTCCACCTGCCTCCCGAGGGTTGTTCCTATCGTCTGGCCGTGGTGTCCATCCGCAAACAATATGCCGGCCACGCCAAGCGGGTGATGTTCGGGGTGTGGAGTTTCCTGCGCCAGTTCATGTACACCAAGTTCATCATCGTCACCGACGACGACATCGACATTCGCGACTGGCGCGAGGTGATCTGGGCCATCACCACCCGCATGGACCCGGTGCGCGACACCACGCTCATCGACCACACGCCGATCGACTATCTGGACTTCGCCTCCCCCGAAAGTGGCCTGGGCGGCAAGATGGGCCTGGACGCGACTCACAAATGGCCCGAAGAGACACGGCGCGAATGGGGCCGCGCCATCGTTCCCGACGCGGCCGCCACTGCCCGGGCCGAAGCGCTGGTGGCGCGACTGTGGCGGGTGGCCCCCCCGCCGACTTGAGATCGCACGCCCGCGATTGCCCACTGCCTGGTTCGCAACGTCCACCGACGTGCGGGAGTATGGCAATGGCGCCGCGTCACGCGCTGTCCTGAGCAACCCAACCCACTGTCGCGATGGCGTTCTGCCCACGGCCGGCCACGCGCGGCCATAATTCGGCCATGTCCACCACCCGCTCCACAACATTTCGCCGCCTGCTCTGGATCTTGCTCGGTCTGGCGGTGCTGCTGGTGCTGGCCTTTGTCACCACGCCACTCACGGTCCCGGCCCTGTTGCGCGACAAGGCAGCACAGTGGATCGAGCAGAGCACCGGGAGACAGGCCAGCATCGGCGACATCGGCTTCAACCCCTGGAGCCTGCGCCTGCGGGTGGACGATCTGCAGTTGCGCAATGCCGCCAACACGGCCGACAGCCTGCGCCTGGGCAGCGCGCAGATGCGTCTGGCATGGCGCACGGTGTGGACCGGCAAGCCGCAGATCGCATCGCTGTTGCTGGAGGCTCCGCAACTGCGCATCGTGCGCGAGCCCACGGGAAGGATGGACTTCGACGACATCCTCGCGCACCTCGCCAAGACAACGAGCAAACCCTCCAGCGGCACCCCAGTCTTTGCACTCCATGACGCGCGCATCCGCAACGGCAGCGTGACCTTCGACGACCAACAAGCAAAAGTCACGACCCACCTCACCGGACTGAATGCCAGCCTGCCGGCGCTGTCCACCCTGGCGGGCAACAAGGTGCGCATGCAGTTCAGCGCCAGTGCCAAGCTCAACGGTGCGCCGCTGCAACTCAGCGCCAGCGGCATGCCGTTCGCCACCAGCACGCCACTGGCCATGAAGGTGCAGTTGCAAAACCTCGCCCTGGCCGCCTTCGCCCCCTACCAACCGGCCACCCTGCCCGCGCGCCTGCAAGGCGGCGAGCTCAGCACACGCTTGCAACTCAGTCTCGTGCCGGCACACCGGGGCAGCCTGACGCTGAGCGGTACGGTGCAGGTGCTCAACGGCGCCGTGAAAACATCGGCCGCGCCGCTGGCCGACTGGAAGACTCTGATGCTCACCTTCGCCCGGGTGCGCCCGCTAGCTCGGATGGTCGAGGTCAGCTCGGTGCAGGTCTCCGGTCTCTCGGCCGAGATCGACCGCGGCCCGCAAGGTCTGCTCGGCTTCGCTCGGACGCCTGGCGAGAAGGCAGGCCAGGGGCCCGCCACGGCCGCCGGTGCGTCGCGCGCCGCGCGGGCAACACAGGGCGCGAACCCTGCAAGACCCGGCACCAACCCCTGGAGCATCCAGGTCGGCAGCGTGACGCTGGCCGATAGCCGGATGCGCTGGCGTGACGTGACGGTCACGCCCGTGGTCGACTGGAGCTTCGCGGTGCCCAAACTGGAGGTCCATCACATCGGCTGGCCACTGACGGCGCCGGCGTCTTTCTCCGCCGACATCACCGGCCCGCAGGGCCTGCAGTTGCAACTGCAGGGCCAGGGCAATTTGCAGCAGGCGCAAGCATCGCTCACGGCCACGCACATCGACCCCCAAATCGCCGTCCCCTACGCGACCCCAGTCCTGCATGGCATGGCCCTGCCGCGCGGTCTGCTCAGTGCACAGGCCGACTTGCAATGGCAGGCTCAAAACCGCAGCGCCATGATTCAGATGCATCGGCTGCACTGGACGGGTTTCGCCTTCGGCCCCGCTGGCGGTCTGGTGGCGCACGACCTTGCCGTGCGTGATGCCAGCCTGCACTGGGCCGCCATGCCGCAAACCCTGACGCTGGACATCGGCCAGGCGCAGATCGACGGCTTCGCCGCAGGCCAGAACGCCGCGCTGCGCGCCGCGCAGCTGAGCGTGCGCCAGGCGAAGGTTGATTTGAGCGCTCACACGGCGCAGTTCGGCCTGGTGCAAGTGCTGAATCCGCAAGCCAGCGTCGCGCGCGACTCCACCGGGCAATGGTCGTTCAGGCAGTGGCTGCCGCAGGGTCTGCTGCCGGCCCCCGGCAAGGCCCAGTCACCCGCCCAGCGAGGCCAAGCGGCACAGCCATCCGTCCCATGGCGCGTGCAGGTGCAGCAGGCCGAAGTGAACGGGGGGCGTTTCTACCTTGCCGACTCCAGCCCGAAAAAACCGGTGGTGGTGGCTATCACCGGCTTCCATATCGGCCTGCGCAACGTCGTCTGGCCGCAGACCCAGCCGGCCGATGTGACCCTGGCCGCGCAGATCAGCGACGAGTTGCCCGTTGATCTGGCGCAGGGGACCGCCACGCCCACAACCCACACCGCCAGCAGGCCATCAAACGCGGCGGGCACCGCCGCCGCCAGCGTGACGAAGGCAATCGTGGCCCCTGGGACTGAGAACGCAGCACCTGGCAGTCCCGGTCAAGCCACAGGGATGACGACGGCGAATACGGGCTCGGAGCCGATCCCCGTGGCGGGCTCGTTGCAATTCACCGGACAGGTGCAGGCCAGCCCCTTCAGCCTGCGCGGCAAGCTCGATGCGCGCGACCTGCCAGCGCAGATTGCCGATAACTACCTGCCACCGCGCGTGAACGCCGAAGTGCTCCGCGCTCCGGCCAGCGCTTCGGGCACAGTTGCCCTGAGCCAGGGGCCCGCCGGGCTTGCCTTCAGCTTCGACGGCAGCGCCGGCTTGAGCCATTTCGTGGCCGACACCCTGGAACCGCGCGAGCGTCTGCTGGGCTGGAACAGCCTGCAACTGAAGGGCCTGCACTTTGCGCACACCCCGCACACCGGCCTGAGCCCGACCACCAAGGTCGTGGTGAATCAGGTGGCGTTACGCGACTTCTATGCCCGCGTCATCCTGAGCAAAGATGCGAAGCTCAACCTCGCACAGGTGTTCAAACCCCTGCCGGCGCCAGCGACCGCAACCACAAGCATCGCCGCGAACACGACCGCGAACTCAGGCGCATCCACCACCAAAGACGCAAACAAGCGCGCGGCCGAAGGCGCCGCCGGACACAACGGCGCCGGTTCGCCCTTCGGTGGCCGCAGCAGCGCAGCGCCATCGGCCACGCGCAATGTGGTGGTCGACGTTGGCGGCATCACCCTGGCCGGCGGCCTGGTGGACTACACCGACCATTTCGTTCAGCCCAATTATTCCACCAGCCTTTCGGGCGTCGAAGGCAGCATCGGCGCCTTCGGCACGTCCACGGCCCAACCTGCTTCAGTGGATCTGCGCGGTACGGCGGAAGGCACTGCGGCGGTGGTGCTGAGCGGCACGGCCAACCCACTGTTGTCGCCACCGCAACTCAATCTGCGCGGCAGGATGACCGACCTGCAGCTCGCGCCACTCTCACCCTATTCCGGGCGCTATGCCGGCTACGACATCAAGCGCGGCCTGCTGTCCATGGACGTGCATTACGACATCGACGCAAACGGCCGGCTGAAGGCCGACAACCAACTCGTACTCAACCAGCTCACCTTCGGCAAGCGGGTGAACAGCCCGACGGCCACGAAGCTGCCCGTGTTGTTGGCGGTGGAATTGCTGAAGGATCGCAACGGCAACATCAACGTCAACATTCCCATCTCCGGTTCACTCAACGACCCTGAGTTCAGCCTCGGCTCCGTCATCAGCCGCGCCATCGTGAACCTGCTGGTGCGCGCCGTCACGGCACCCTTCAGCCTGCTCGGCAACCTGATCGGCAGCGATCGATCAGCCGATCAGCTCAGCCAGGTCGCCTTCGTGCCGGGAACGGCCATCCTCCAACCGCAAGACCAGGCCAAGCTGGCTGACGTCGCCAAAGCCCTGAAGGCCAAGTCCGAGCTCATCCTCACCATCACCGGCGAGGTGGATCCAGCCGCTGAAGGCGAACCCTACCGCGAAGCCCGCCTGAATCAGCAGATGTTGGCACTGTGGAAGCGCGACCTGCCGCGTGCCGAGGCCTATGCCAACGCCAAGGCCGAGGTCGTGCCGCGGGCCGACTACGCCAAGGTGCTGGCCGCCGTCTACCGCCAAACCCCGTTGCCCGACAAGCCGCGCGACGCCATCGGACTGCCCAAGACCTTGCCCGAGGCCGAGATGCAAAAGCTGCTGCTGCAGAACATCCCGGCGTCGAGCGATCGCCTGCAGGCATTGGCCATGGAGCGTGCGGTGAGCCTGCGCGCCGCGCTCGAAGCGCTGGGCGTGCCCGGGGCGCGCCAGTTCATTGCCGCACCCTTGCTGCTGGACAAACCTGCTGCCGGCTGGACGCCGCAGGCCAGCCTGTCGCTGACCTTGCCGTGATGCGGGTGCCGGCACATCGCATTTGAACTGGCTTCAGGCTTGTGCGTGACGCAAAGTGATCCGAATCAAGCGTTTGCGCGGCATGCTGGAGGTGTGTCCCGCTATAACCCAGTTGCAAGCATCAGTTTGGTTGACGCCGTGACCGCGACAGGTCTACATTGAGTTAACCGTGGCGGTGCAGCCGCAGCGGTGGCCGGACCGGGTGAAGCTCGGGCCGGAGTCCCCCCAAAATCCCTGCATCCCTGCGGGGTTGGCACCTGGCAACAAACCCTCGTGCCGTGCTGAACCGGGCCGCGTCACCGCAAGGTACGCGGCCTTCTCATGCGGCTCTCGGCTACGCGGCAGCCTCAGCCTGCCGCGTAGAAGGCATGTTTGGCCTGGTACATCTGCTGGTCGGCGGCGTGATGGGCTTGCTCCAGGGCCATGCCGGCGTAGGCGGTGGCACGACCCACGGCGTAACTCAGGCGGGCACCGGTGTAAAACTGGTTGTTGACTTCAGCCATGTGCAGGATGCGGTTGTGCATCTGCTGCGCGGCGCGCTCGTCCTGGTAGGGCAGCAGCATGGCGAACTCATCGCCACCGATGCGCGCCACGACGTCATTCGCCCCAGCAGCCTTGAGAAGCACCTCGGCGGCGCGGCGCAGCAACTGGTCGCCGGCCTCGTGGCCTTGGGCGTCGTTGATCGGCTTGAGACCATTCAGATCCAGCACCAGAACGCTCACCGGCACGCGCTGCTCGGCCTGCAGGCGGTGCAACGCATCTTCATAAAACGCGCGGTTCTTCAGCCCCGTCAGCACGTCATGGGTGCCCAGGTATTGCATATAACTCTCGGCTTTCTTTCGCGCCGTGATGTCGCTGATCGCCACCAGCACCCGCTGCCAGCTGCGCTCCGAACCCGGCAGCGCGGTGCGGCGCAGCAGGATGTCGACCGGCTCGCCATGCAGGGCGTAGTTGATGCCTTCGTATTCGGCCGTGATTTTGCCGTCCCACAAGTCCACCAGCTCGGCCTCGAAATGCCGCCGCGCCTCGTCACGGAACACGCGGTGCAGGTTATCGATCAACGCCGTTTTACTCGCTGCGCCGAACAGCTCCAAGGTCTGCTGGTTCACATCCACCACGCGAATGCGCTGCATGGATTCGAGCACCACCTCGGGATGCTCCACCAGATGCCGGCGGATATTGGTGATGCCCTGCGCGCGCAAACCTTCCAGATAACTGCGCAAGGCGCTGTAATCCTCCAGCCAGAGCGAAACGGGCGAGTGCTCGAACAGACCCTGGGCATGCAGCTCGGACGCCGCCAGGCGCTCCATGGCGCGCTTGCGCTCGGTGATGTCGGTGATGGAAATGAGCACGCGGCTCCAGTCATGTTCGTGTCCTGGCAGCAGGCTGCGGCGCAACAGCACCTGCACCGGCATGCCGTCGAGCGCATAGTTGATCCCCTCGATCTCGATGTCCACCTGGCCGTTCCACATGCGCTTGAGCTCGCAGGCGAAGTGCCGCGACATGTCGTCGCGAAACACCCGATGCAGGTTGGCGAGCAACTCGTCCTGGCTTTGGGCCTTGAACAGCTTGAGTGTGGTGGCATTCACCTCCACCACCACCATGCGCGCCATCGCCTGCCCAAGCACATAGGGATGGGCCTTGAGATGGGCGTCGAAATCCGTCACACCCTGGTCGCGCAACGCGTCGAGCAGCGCACGCACGGCGCTGTAGTCCTCGATCCACAAGGACACCGGGGCGTTCTGAAACACATCGTGAAAGTTCATGACCATGCAGGCAGTGCGGTTCTGGCCGCCATTGTGCGTGATGCACAACAAGCCCAGCCCAGCCCAGCAACCGCGCCGCCAATGCCCGCGCCCCCGTGAGTTCAGGCATGACCCGCATGCCGACGCCGGAGGCCAAAACTGCGCACAATGCAAACTGTTCGCAGACCCACCGGAGCACCACCATGCAAGCCGCCAGCCCCGCTTTCACGCCTCCCCAGGCGACGAACGCCAAACATGAAACCATCACCCTCGCCGGCGGCTGTTTCTGGTGCGTGGAGGCCGCGTTCAACGCGGTGGATGGGGTGTTCGAGGCTACCAGTGGCTATGCCCAGGGTCAGGTTCAACAGCCAACCTACGAGCAGGTTTGCGGCGGGCGCACGGGACATGCCGAGGCAGTCCGCATCCGATTCGACCCCGCCAAGCTCAGCCTGGACGACATGCTCGACCTGTTCTTCACCATCCACGACCCGACCACACCCAACCGCCAGGGGGCCGATGTCGGTCCGCAATACCGCTCCGGCATTTACTTCGAGCAGCCCGAACACGAGACCAGGATACGGGCCTACATCGCCCGACTCGCCGCGGGCGGACATGACGGTGCTGCGCCCATCGTCACCGAAGTCGAGCCGCTGCGTGTGTTCTGGCCCGCCGAGCCCTACCACCAGCGCTATTTCGAGCGCCATCCCGAGCAGGGCTATTGCCAGGCGGTGATTGCGCCCAAGATGCACAAGCTGCAGCATCGCTTCGCCGACAAGCTGCGCGCCTGAGCCGGCATTCCGAAACCAGGCAGCGCAGCAGGCCTTCCGGCCGCTCGCATCGCGCCCCGCCTGGCTGAAAGGTTCCGGCGCCTTCAGCGCACCGAGCGCAAGATGCTGCTCAACGCAGCAGCCGAGGGTAGCCCGGTGAGCAATGCGGCGCTGCCGTCGACCTTGGTCCAGACCATCGCCGGCACCCCAAACAACTTGTTGCTGCTGTAGACGGCCAGATTGCGCGCCAGGTCCTGTCGCACCTTCGGCATGATCGCGGTGGCCGGCTCGATCCCGCCGCCGGGCTGGCCGTTGGGGGCAAAGTCGTAGTCGTTCTCGTTCTGATGAAAGGCCTGCAGCGGATCCTTGGCCTGCAAAATGGCTGCAGCCTTGGGCAGGCTGCTCGGGGTGAGCAGGCCCAGCGGAACCCAACGCAGCTGCAAATCATCCTTGCCGACATCGGCACGCAGCATGCCGTACAGCTTGTGGCAGTAGGGGCAGTTGGGATCGAAAAAAATGGTCAGAACCCGCTTGCCCTGGCCTTCAGCGATCCATGTGGTTCCGTGGATTTGCGCCAGCACGCCCTCCGCCTGGCGCATGTCCTGCGCCGCGGCCGGGACCGCGGTGGACACCAGCATCACCGCCAGCGGCGACAGCGCCAAGGCGCGCAGGGTGAAGCGTCGATCAGGCCTGAAACGCGGATGCTGCTGCATGGCTGTCTCCGGTGCGGTGCGGGTGAGTGAAGGCGCGGGCGACTGCAGGCGCGTGGCGCGAACACGGAAGATGGTGGACACTGAGGTGGTTGCAAGGCTCGCGCGTCGGACGTCGGGTGACCGCGATGCGGCCTGGCGTGCCAGGGGCCGGCTCAAGGCGCCAGTCGCTGTCGCAGCCACGTCCCGTCGCGCTGCATCCGATACGCCAGCCGGTCGTGCAGGCGCGAGCGGCGGCCCTGCCAGAATTCCCAGGCATCCGGCACCAGGCGGTAACCGCCCCAGTGCGGCGGGCGCGGCGGATGCAGGCCGAACTTCAAGCCATACTCGGCGGCACGTTTGACCAGCACCTCGCGGCTGTCGATGACTTCGCTTTGCGGCGAAGCCCAGGCGCCAATGCGTGAGACCAGAGGCCGGCTGGCGAAATAGGCATCGGCCTCGACCGCATCCCCCAACTCTACCCGGCCCTCGACGCGCACCACCCGCTCCAGTTCAACCCAATGGAACTGCAGCGCGGCAAGGGGATGTGCCGCCAGTTCACGCCCCTTGCGGCTGGCGTAGTTGGTGTACCAGACGAGGCCGCGGGCATCGAACCCCTTGATCAGCACGACCCGGGTCGACGGCCGGCCATCCTCCCCCACCGTCGCCAGGGTCATGGCGTTGGGCTCGGGAACCTGCGCCTGCACCGCCTCCGACAGCCAGCGCTCGAACAGCTTGAACGGGTCGGCATCGGCTTGCCCCTCGTCCAGTTCGGCGCGGGTGTAATCCTTGCGTAAATCAGCGAGTGTCTGCATGGATTCGAGTATAGGGAGGACGATAGACCGACGTCGCACCAGCTCCCACGATGGGGGCTGCAACGGCAGCTCTGGCGACAGGCCAACACTGTGGCGCCGTGCAGCGTCGTGTTGTTGCCATCCCGGCATGCCCGGCAGCAGCCACTGCGCCAAGCGCCGATTTCACCCTGAGGAGCATCTCCAGCAACGACTGGCACCCCCGCTTACGGCCCGACCGTCTGCAGTAACTCGGCCAGCGCCTTGTCCCCGTGCGGCACGCCAAGCAGGAGCTGCGGCTGGCCTTCGCGATCGCGAAACACGGCCAGGGGTACGCTGGAATAGATCCCGGCGCGCCGGAGAACGGTGTCGTTGGCCTTCAAGGCCCGCCGCGTCTGGGCGCTGATCTGGCCGGCCGAGGGTTGGGTGGGTGCTGGCCGATTGGGGTCGAGTCCGTGGTCTTCGGTTGCACGAAAAGCCCGCAAGCGATCCTTCGCCTGCAAGATCGCGGCGGCCTGACCCAGACTGGACGGGGCGAGGATGGCCACGGGCACCCAGCGCAACTGCAATCCGTCCTTGCCAACGAAGGGGCGCAGATCCGCATCAAGCTGGCGGCAATAGGGGCAGTTGGGGTCGAAGAAGATGGTGAGCACCCGCGCACCCCGGCCTTCGCTGATGGCGGTGGCTGCATCCAGATGCCGCAGCACCCGAGCCGCGGCCACCATGTCCGGCGAGGGTTTGGCCACTACCACGGTTGTGCCTGGCTGTTGGGCCCTGGCAGGTTGATCGGGCAGCAGCCCGGCCGCCAGTGCGATGCCGAGCAGGAGGGCCGATTTGTTGGGTTTCATGACGTGTTCGTGGCTGACGCCACTGGGGATACATGACTGGCAGCTTACGCGCCACGCCGGGTTTTCAGTCCTCGTTCGGCCGTCCACTGGCCCCGCATCCGCGGCGCCACGGTCTTGACCACGCACGGCGCTATGGAAGAATGGACAGATCCGCATGCAACAGGCCTGCATCACGCATCTCGCCCTGGACGATTTCACATCCCCCATGCCCGCCGAAACCGCCGATACGCTCGCCGAACTGCACCGCCGCGTCGAGGCCCTGCGCCCCACGCTGCTGCGCCTGGCCCAACTGCAGCTGCGCAACCTGGCCTGGGCGGAAGATGCGGTGTCGGAGACCATGCTGGCGGTGCTCGAAGGAGCGTCAGGCTTCAACGGCAAATCCCAATTCAAGACCTGGGTGGTGGGTATCCTCAAGCACAAGGTGCTCGATCAATTGCGTCTGCGCCAGCGCGAGGCGCAATACGACACCGACGATGACGGCGAGGTGCTCGACGACCTGGTGTTCGCCCCGGACGGCCATTTCCGCAACTTCCCGCAAACCTGGGACACACCCGCCGACGCCCTGCAGCAGCGCCAGTTCTTCGAAGTACTCGAAGCCTGCATGGACGCCCTGCCCGGGCAGATCGGCCGCGTGTTCCTGATGCGCGAATGGCTGGAACTCGATACCGACGCCATTTGTCAGGAATTGCGTATTTCCTCGACCAATGTGTGGACGATGCTGCACCGCGCACGCATGCGCCTGCGCGAATGCCTGCAACTCAACTGGTTCGGGAATCCTGCCAAGTGAACTATCCGCTGCGCCGCACCTGCCGCGAAGTTGCTGCGCTCATCCTGGCGCGGGAAGACCGTGCGCTCAACCCTGCCGAACGCCTGGCCGTGCGCATCCACTTTCTGGTGTGCAAGGCCTGCCCCAACTTCGCGCAGGAAGTGCGCACCATGCGGCAGGCCATGAAGGCATGGAACGCCTATTCCGAGCGCGACGACGGGCCGTCGGTCTGAAGACGGTCCGAGAGCCTATCCACCCTGCCCACCATGCACCCGATGCACGATCTGACCGCCTTTCCCATCACGGCCAAGTGGCCCGCGCGCCATCCAGAGCGGCTGCAGCTCTACAGCCTGCCCACGCCCAACGGGGTGAAGATCTCGATCTTCCTCGAAGAAACCGGCCTGCCCTACGAGGCGCATCGGGTCGACTTCGCCACGGACGACCAGCATTCAGCGGCCTTTCTGTCGCTGAACCCGAACAACAAGATCCCCGCCATCCTCGACCCGAACGGGCCGAGCGGCCGGCCGCTGGCGCTCTGGGAGTCGGGTGCCATCCTCAACTACCTGGCGGAAAAGACCGGATGGGGCCTGCCGCAGGACGCGGTGATGCGCCATGAAACACTGCAATGGCTGATGTTGCAGATAGGCGGCATCGGCCCGATGTTCGGGCAGGTGGGCTTCTTCCACAAGTTCGCCGGGAAGGACTATGCCGACAAGCGTCCGCGTGATCGTTACGTCGACGAGTCCAGGCGGCTGCTCAAGGTCCTGGAGCAACGCCTGGCTGGCCGCGACTGGCTGATGGGCGACGACTACACCATCGCCGACATCGCCACCTGGCCGTGGGTGCGCAATCTCATCGGCTTTTATGGAGCAGCCGAACTGGTCGGGATCGACGATTTCCCCCAGGTTCAGCGGACCGTTGCCGCCTTCGCAGCGCGTCCCGCCGTGGCCCGCGGACTCGACATTCCGGCCAGGTCGGAGCGCTGAGCGCCCTCCCCGCTTCAACGCGCACAACCGGTTGAGGCTCGCGCCCGGCGAGGAGTCGATCGGCTCCCCGGGCCAGGACGGTCCGATCATGCAAGGCCGGCCGCTCGAGCAGGGCAATCCAGGCCCGCAGCACCGCAACGGCATGTCCGTTTCGCGCAGCCCCGCCATCTGCGCGACCGGCGCCGCACGGCGTGCCCAAGCCCAACCTCACAAGCCCCCGGCCAATCCAACCGCTCCTACACTTCTGTTTAGTCTTCGCAAGATTCACCCGGAGCCGCATCATGAACTCGCCCTCGCCTGCCACGATCACCGCCCAGCCCCCGTTCCATTTGGCCTTCCCCGTGCATGACCTTGCCGAGGCAAGACGCTTCTACGGTGGCCTGCTCGGCTGTGCCGAGGGACGCAGTGCGCCGGAATGGGTGGACTTCAACTTCTACGGCCATCAGATCGTGGCCCACCTGGCTCCCGGCGAATGCCGTGCACAGGGTTCTGCTGCGGCCACCAGCACGGTGGACGACCACCAGGTTCCGGTGCGCCATTTCGGCGCCGTGCTCGGCATGCCGCAATGGCGGGAACTGGCCGACAAGCTGCAGGCTGCAGGGGTGCGTTTCATCATCGAACCGCACATCCGCTTCCAGGGCGAAGTTGGCGAGCAGGCCACCATGTTCTTTCTCGACCCCTCGGGCAACGCCATCGAGTTCAAGGCCTTCGCCGACATGGCGTCGTTGTTCGCGAAGTAACACGCGAACAAGCCCGGGGCCAACCGACGCTACGACACGTCCTCGTCGGCGCTGGGTCTTGCTGTGGATGGGGCCGCTTGCGTGCTGCGCCGTTGCAAAGCGAGCACTTCCAACCATCCAGATCTTGCGCTCGACAGGGTGATGCCCAGCAGCACGATCACACCGCCGACCACCATGCTCGGCGTGATCGGCTCTCCCAAAAATAGCGCTCCCCAGAGCACGCCGAAGATCGGGATCAGCAGCGTGACGGACGCGGCATACGCGGCACCGGCGCGGGCGATCAACCTGAAGTAGAGAACATAGGCAAACCCCGTGCAGACGACGCCCAGGGCCACGGTGCACCCCCAGGCCAGGGGCGTGACCGCATGGCTTGGCCACAACACCCAGGCCGCAGGCAACAGGACGAACGCGGCGAACGCCTGGCTGCCAAACGCAATGACCAAAGGCTGGACGCCCGCGAGATGCCGCTTGCTGTAGTTCGCCGCGAAGCCGTAAAACAAGGTGGCGAGCAGCGCGGCTGCTACGGCAAGGGGCACCCCCGCACCACCGCTGTCGAGGGTGTCCCAGACCAGCGCGAGAACACCCACGAAGCCGAGCAGCAGGCCCGCGACTTGTTGCCGGTCGAGCACGACCTTGTAGCCCACAGCCATGATCAGCGCGGCCCAGAGCGGTGTCGTCGCATTCAGAATGGAGTCGAGGCCGGCATGCACGAACAGCGTGGAATAGGCAAACAAGCTGAACGGAATGGCGGAGTTGGTGACGCCGACGACGAACAGCGGCCATGCCTTGGCGCGGCACTGCCGCCGGGCCGCCGCGGACCGCAGCACGGGTGCCAGGAGGACCGCCGCAATGCCGACGCGCAGCGCGATCAGCGCAATCGGGCCGAGTTCAGGAGCAGCCACGCGCATGAACAGAAACGATGCGCCCCAAATGGCGGCCAGCAACAACAGCTCGATCAGACTCATCCGCGCGCTCCGACGTGGGCTTGCCGTGTCGGCTCGGGCCGCATGCCAGCCGCGCTGGCTTCCAGCGCGAGCAAGGCCTGCTTGCGATCCACACCTCCCGCGTAACCGGTCAGTTGGCCGCTGGCACCGAGGACGCGGTGGCAGGGAATGATGATGGACAGGGGATTCCTGCCGACTGCGGCGCCCACGGCGCGGGCGTATCCCACGGCCAGGCCCAGGTGCTTGGCGATGGCGCCGTAGGACGTGACGGTGCCGTAGGGAATGGTGGCGAGCTGCTGCCACACCGCGCGCTCGAACGCCGTCCCCTGCAACTGCAGCGGCAGCTCGAAGACCTGCCTGCGCCCGGCAAAATAAGCCTCGATCTGGGCTTGCGCCAGCCGTGCCGGTGGTGGCGCATCGCTGCGCAGCGGACCGAAGGGCATGTCAGGAAAGTATTTCTGGCCGACGAAAAACAGGCCGGTCAGGTGCTCGTGCTCGATGCGCAGGGCGATATCACCCAGCGGACTGTCTACCCAATAGGCTTGCATGATGCGCGTGCCTCCTCGTGTTGGCGCCACAGGTGGAGTGTGGCGTAGGCGCGCCACGGTTCCCACTGGCTGGCGTGTTGCCTGAGCGCGGCGGCGCTGGTGCAGCCCAGTTGCCGTTTCAGCACGGCGTCGCCCTCGGGAAAGGCGTTCGGCCAGGCCAGTGCGCGCATGGCAATGTATTGCACCGTCCATGCGCCCATGCCGGGAATGCGCCGCAATGCGGCAAGCGTCTCGACCAGCGGCGCCAGGGGCTCGGGCATGATGCGGCCAGCCGACACCTCCCGCGCAACCGCGATGAGCGCTTGCGCGCGCATGCGGGTGATGCCGCACGCCTGCAACGCGTCGGGCGTCAAGCCGGCGAACACCGCTGCGCGGGGAAAGGTCGTGCGCAGGGCTTGCGGGGCCGCACCGACCTGGATGCCGAAGCGCTGGGCCATGCGCGCCAAAATGCCCCGTGCGTTGACGACCGAGATTTGCTGCCCGACGATGGCGCGCACGATGATCTCGAAGCCGTCGAAGGCGCCAGGCACCCGCATGCCAGGGTGTCCGGCGGCCAGGGAACCGAGTTGCGCGTCCACCAGATCAGGGTTGGCGCTCAAGTCGAGCAGGCGCCGCACCCGCGCCAGGACGGGGCCGACCACCGGGGCCAGGGAGGCTGGCAACGTGACGTCGACGGCGTAGCGCGCCGGCGCGTGGGTCACGCGCAGCCACCCGGCAACGTCGCGCCCGTCGTGCGTCAGCTCAAGGGTGCGCGCGTAGCTGGTGTGATCGATGGTCTCGACGCCATCGATGCGGCGCTGCGCCAGAAAGTCGAGCAGAGCGGACCAGGCCAAGGGCGGGCGATAGCCAAGGGCGAAGGTCATGGTCTCGGCGGGCCTGGCGTCAGTTCGCACGCGCAGGTGGCGCGGGTTCAAGCCATAGCGCTGCAGAAACACGGCGTTGAAGCGCCGCACGCTGCCGAAGCCCGCCGTGAGCGCCACCGTCGTGATTGGCAACGGCGTCTCGGTCAGCAAGCGCTTGGCCAGCAGCAGGCGCTGGGTCTGGGCAAAGTCGATCGGGCAGACGCCGAACTCCGCGGAGAAAATGCGCCGCAGATGCCGCTCGCTCACGCCGATGCGCGCTGCCAGTTGTGCAATGGTCGCGTGATTCAAAAACCCTTCTTCGATGCGCAGAGCCGCAGCCTGCGCCAGGCGGCTCGACACATCGAGCACCCCATGGCCGGGCGCCAGTTCCGGCCGGCAGCGCAGGCAGGGCCGAAAACCGGCTTTTTCCGCCGCCGCGGCGTTGCCAAAGAAATGGCAGTTCCGGCGCTTCGGGCTGCGCACTGCACAGACCGAGCGGCAGTAAATGCCGGTCGAGGAGACGCCGACAAAAAACCAGCCATCGAAGCGGCGGTCGCGCGCCAGCAGGGCTTCGTAGCAGATGTCCGGATCCGGGTTCATGCCCACACTCTAGAGCCGTCACGAGAAAATGACTGGCCGGATTCGGACATCAGTTTTTTTGCCTTGGGCAGGCGCCGAACGAGCGGCCTCGTGGGCCATGGGCGCAGCACCCCAGCGGAGCGGTCCTCAAAACCTCGAAGCATGTCCTGATTGGATCGATTCTGGTCCCACAACGGCGCGCAGAGATCGCCGCCGCGGTGAACAATTCAGCTTTCACACTTCAAGGAATCTCACGATGAACACCTGTCTGCTGGTGATCGATGCGCAGGAGTCGTTCCGGCATCGTCCCTATTTCGCGGCCGAGCGCGCCGCGGCCTACCTTGCTGCGCAGAACGCGCTCATTCAAGGATGCGCGGCCCAGGGCATTCCCATCGTGCGCGTGTTGCACAGCGATGGCCCGGAGCTGGCCGGCAATCCCTTCGCCCGAAGCTCCGGCCTCGTGCGGCCGCTGGATGGGTTGGCCGTGTTCGAGCCTGCGGCCGAATTTGTCAAGACACGGCACAGCGCCCTGGTCGGTACGGGGCTCGACGTCTGGCTGACACGACATGGTGTGCGCAGACTGATCGTCAGCGGCATTCGCACCGAACAATGCTGCGAAACCACCACGCGCCACGCCTCCGACCTGGGCTGGGAGGTGGACTTCGTCGCCGCCGCCACACTCACCTTCGACATGCAGCAAGCCGACGGCAGCACCTTGCCGGCCGACGCCATCGTGCAGCGCACGGCCACCGTGCTGCAGGACCGGTTCGCCACTGTATGCGGCGTTGACCAGGCACTTGTGCGCGCTGCCCGGTAAAGACCATGACCGCTCCCATCCGCGTGCTGTTCGTCATGCTGCCCAACAGCCTGGCGCTGGACTGGGCGGGACCGGCTGAAGCCTTGCGCACGGCCAATCAAGTTCTCCTGGGGCTGAAGCAGCCGCCGAGTTTTCAGTTGGAGTTCATCGGGCCGGTTTCTGACCCCATCAGCTCGGTCGGGCTCGGGCTGCGCGACGTCAAACCCCTGCCCGATCTCAGCGTGATGGACGGGGCGCCGCCCGTCTGGGTGGTGCTGCTCGGGCAGCCGGGGACGACCATCGACATTCGCAGCGCACACAGCCGAGCCACCTTGCACTGGCTGCGTCGATTGCGATTGCAGCCGAGCCGATTGGAGCTGGTCTGCATCTGCGCCGGCAGCGTGCTGGCGGCACATGCCGGCCTGCTCGCCGGAGCCGAGGCGACGACGCATCACCACCATCTGGCCGAGTTGCAAGCCGCCGCGCCCGACTGCCATGTGCTGAGCAACCGCGTGTTCATCAGCAGCGGCGCCATCTGCAGCAGTGCCGGTGTCACCACCGGCATCGACCTGATGCTGCATCGCATTGCGGGGGTTTGCGGACCCGTGGTGGCCGCCAAAGTGGCCGAATCCATGGTCGTGGCGCTGCGCCGCGGCCCCTCAGACCCGGAGTTGTCGCCATTCCTGTCGCATCGCGGTCATTTGCATCCTGCGCTGCACCGTGTGCAGGACGCGATCTGCCAACAGCCGCAAGCCGCCTGGAGCGTGGCGGACATGGCCCGCGTGGCCTGCACCTCGCCACGTCACCTCAGCCGCATCTTCGCCGAACAGGCCGGGATTGCACCGCTGCAGTACCTGCGGCGCATCCGGATCACCACGGCTGAGGCCGCGCTCAAAGCCGGGGTGAGCGTGGGGCGTGCGGCGGAATTGGCGGGATTCAGCTCGGATACGCAATTGCGGCGAGCGTGGCGTCAACTGGGCCCACAGGGCCTGAGTCCTTCAGCCTCGCGCGGCTGACGCCCGGCATTCATCACGCTGCTCAATCGGCCGGTGGCTACTTTCGGATGAAGCAAACGGCACATGCTTCGCTGTTTTGATGCGAGGTCATCGCACCAAGCCAGAGCGCAAGCTCAGCCGCGCACCTTGCGGTAGGCCGCCAGCAGCTTGGTGTGGCTGGCGCTGGCTTCGAAGTCGGCGCCCAGGGCGTTCAGGTCCCAGAAGCGTTGCTGCTGATTGAGCAGCGCCAGCGCGAGGTCGAGGGTGCCTGCGCCATAGAGCAGGCGCAGCGCGGGCTCATAGGGCGTTGCATCTTGCAGCTTGAGCAGGTCGGCGATGCAGCGGAAGACTTTCAGCCGCGCCGGGCTGCGCTGCCCGTACTGGGCGATCCAGGCACAGCCTTCGAGAATGGCATCGTCGTCCCCACTGGCCAGCGCCAGCAGCAGCTTGAGTTCACCGATCTTGAGCCCGGCCCAGGCGGAGTCGGGGTCGGGGGCGAGGCCGATGAGCACGCTGACCGGCCGCTCGTCGGCCAGTTCCAGCGCGACGATGCGGTCATAGAGATCGACGCATGCCTCGCCCGACAATTCCGGCAGGCGGGCGATGTCGCCGCGCACCAGGTTGCCGATGCTGTTGTTCTCGTATTCCAGTTCGTCCACCGGATAAATTTCCGACACGCCGGGCACCAGAATGCGGCAGGCGTAGACGCCGAGATGGGTGAAATCGGCGATGTAGATCTGGTGGCCTTCGGCATGCAGGGCAGTCACCGACCAGTGGTAGTCCGCCTCGGTCGTGGTGCTGAAATTCCAGTCGGCAAAGTCGAAGTCGGGCGTGCTGCGCAAGAACTCCCACGACAGCACGCCGCTGGAATCGACGAAGTGAATTTCCAGGTTCTGCGGATCGGCAATCTCGGCGGTGTCGAAACCGGGGGCCGGGAAGCCGGCCAGCGCATCGAGCGCGCGGCCTTGCAGCAGCTCGGTCAAGGCGCGTTCCAGCGCAATCTCGAAGCGCGGATGTGCGCCAAAACTGGCGAAGCAACCCTGGTCGCCGGGGTGCAGCAGGGTCACGTTCATCACCGGGTAGCGCCCGCCGAGCGAGGCATCTTTCACCACGATGCCGAAGCCCGCGCCGCGCAGGCCGCGGATGCCGGCGGCGATGTGCGGGTAGCGCGCGATGACGGCCTCGGGCACGTCTGGCAGGCACAGCGCTTCCTTGATGATGCGGAACTTCACATGGCGCTCGAAAATTTCCGACAGCGCCTGGGTGCGCGCCTCCATCAAGGTATTGCCCGCCGACATGCCGTTGCTCACATACAGATTGCCGATGAGGTTGACTGGAAAGTAGGCGATCGTGCCGTCGGCCAGGCGCTGGTAGGGCAGCGCACAAATGCCGCGCGCCACGTTGCCGGAGTTGAGGTCGACGAGCTGTTCGGCACGCACCGCGTCGTCGGGGTTGTAGAAGGCCTGCAGTTCGGGGTTGAGCAGGCCCACGGGCCAGGCATCGCCGTCCAGCGCGAACCAGCGCTCGTCCGGGGCATGCACATAGGCGCGGTGGGCGATGCCATCGCCCAGATAAAAATGCGTCCAGAAATAGTTGGTCGACAAGCGCTCGAAAAACTCCCCCAGCGCACTCGCCCGCGCCGCCAGCTCCGACGCGCCCTTGCCGTTGGAGAACAGCAGCGCGCAGTCATGGTCGCGCACATGCACCGACCACACCCCCTCGACCGGATTGAGCCAGGACCGCTCTTCGATGTGAAACCCCAGCCCCGCCAGCCTGCCGCGCAGCGTCGTGATGGAGTGTTCGAGCGAAGCGTCCTTGCCGAGGATGAAATGTTCGGTGGTGGTCATGGGCGGGGCCGGTGGGAAAGCCAGCCAGCATAGGCCAAGGCAAGGCGTGTGGCGAACGCGAACCAATGGGCCGTGCGCGCAGCCAAAGCCCCGTCAAACCAGCTTGAAACGCCCTGCCAGATGCATGATGCGCTCGATTTCGGCGTCGCGAATGCCGATCATGCGCAGGGCGTGCGCAGTGCGTGCAACGTAGTCGAGCGTGGTGCCGTAGCGCCCGCGGCAATCGCGCAGGATGGCGAGGATCCGCGCGTCGTCGAGTTCGCCGGTGTAGCTGGGGCTGGCGCGGTCCAGGGTGAACGCCAGCGCCCGCACCGGGCCTTGTGGCGTATGGCAGCGCAGCCAGCGCGGGTCGTACACGGCGCGAGGCATTTCGCGCTTCCACAGCAGGCGCAGCTCGCGCTCGGCTCGGGCCTGCGGCACGCGCAGGGCGATGCCGCAGCAGGAGCCTCCGGCCATGAGGGCGAACACCAGGCCAGGTTCGTGCTCGGTCCCGCGGTTGATGCGCGACCACATGCGCAAGGTGCGACGCCAGCCCCAAACCCGCGCCGGACGCATTTCCGCATGCGCGACTTCAGGGTTCCAGATCAGCGAGCCGTAACCAAACACCCACAGATCACCCGCCGGCCGGACGGCCAGCGTGGCCTCCAGCATGTCCTGCGGGTCGCGCCCGGGAAACTGGGGCAGGTCGTGGATGTCGGCGATGTCGGGCCTCATGCCACCGATCGGCTCGCTACGCGCTGTGGCTCATCGCGGCAACTCGCTCGAGCCCATGAGGAAACGGTCAACCTCGCGAGCGGCCTGGCGGCCCTCGCGCCACGCGGACCGGCACGGGCCGCGCTCCACCATCCACCCGCCTGGGCGATTCGTGAAGGCCGCGCGCCGGCTCAT
>JABEVE010000103.1 GCA_013044035.1 Burkholderiales bacterium | reverse complement strand
CAGTGAACAAGGAAAACCACTTGTCGAGGCGCATGGCGAGGTGATCGCCGGCGCTGCATATCTCGAATGGTTCGCCGAAGAGGCCAAACGCATGGGTGGGGAGACCCGAGCCGGCGACAGCTCGGCAATGCGGTTCATCACCGTGCGGCAGCCCGTCGGTGTATGCGCTGCGATTACGCCGTGGAATTTTCCACTCTCGATGATCACGCGCAAGGTGGCTCCGGCGCTCGCGGCCGGGTGCCCGGTGATCGTCAAACCCGCCGAGCAGACGCCATTGACAGCACTGGCACTCCGAGAGCTGGCGCACCGAGCTGGCATTCCTCCAGGGGTCTTCAATGTGCTGACCGCCGATGCAGCAGAGTCCGTTGCCATCGGGAACATGCTTTGCTCCCATGCCGCTGTCCAACATATCTCTTTCACGGGGTCGACCAAGGTCGGCCGTGCCCTGATGAGGCAGGTCGCCCCTGGCCGCAAAAGGCTTGCTCTTGAACTCGGAGGCCATGCGCCCTTCATCGTCTTTGATGACGCAGACTTCGATGCCGCCATCCAAGGTGCGATGAGCAACAAATTTCGCAATGCCGGGCAGACCTGTGTCGCGGCGAACCGCCTGTACGTGCATGATCGGATCTATGACCGATTCTTGGTGGCTCTTGTCAAGGCGACACGGCAGTTGAAGGTCGGCAATGGCCTTGAGCGCGGGGTTTCGTTTGGTCCTCTCATGCATGAACATGCTCTGCAAAAAGCTGAGCGCCACGTCGAGGATGCGCTGAACAAAGGCGCTCGCCTGCTGATCGGTGGCGGGCGCCTGACGATTGGTCCTCATGCGCATCGTTTCTTTCAGCCGACTGTGCTCGCGGATGCAACCGCAGACATGCTTTGCGCCCGTGAAGAAACGTTCGGTCCCATTGCCCCAGTATTCCGCTTCCAGAATGAGGCAGAGGTTCTGTTGGCCGCGAATGCAACAGAATATGGCCTTGCCGCCTATCTCTATAGCCGCGACATTGGGCGGATCACTCGCATGGCCGAAGCCCTCGAATTCGGCATGGTCGGAATCAATACGGGACGGCTATCGTCGGAGGCCGCACCCTTTGGCGGCATTAAACAGTCTGGCTTAGGAAGGGAAGGCTCCCGTCACGGAATCACCGAATATCTCCAATGGAAAACCATCTGCCTCGATCCCAGTTCGGGCGGATCAGGCAGTGCCAACCCCGGGGTACCAAGCAGCCCTGCCTCGACCGCCGCCCTTGCCTGAATCGTGAATGATCCACTGCTGACCAAGCTCGATGCCGTACCAGTTAGCCCAACTCAATCTTGCCGTGACCAAGGCGCCGCTGAACTCACCTGTGATGATCGATTTTGTTGCGAATCGAGAACGGATCAATGCTCTCGCCGCAGCCGCGCCAGGCTTCGTGTGGGCGCATCAACCGCAGGCTGGCGATGCCAGTGCCTTGCTGCAGTCGACGAACACCGTATTGTTTCATTTATCCGTATGGCGGGATCCGGACGCCCTAAGAACTTATCCGTAATTTATGTTGACCTTTAGCGGCACCTTCCGGAACGCGATGATCGCGGCGGCGAGGTGGTTGAGCGCAATGAAACTGCGCTCAAGTTTCTCGTAGCGCACCAAAAACATGCGGAACCGGTTGAACCAGCTATGGCAAACCTCGACCACCCAACGCCTCGCCTTCTTCTTCGGGTCGCGCCGCTTGATGTCCGCCTCTTTGCGGCGGCTGACGACGTGGGCAATGTAGCCATGCTTTTCGATGGTGGCGCGTTGTCGGCACTGCGATAACCGGCATCGGCACACAGGTGCTTGTGGCGTCGCTTCGGCGCACTCTCGCGCTTGACCATGATGGCGCTCAGCACCTCGTCCAGGCGCTTGCAATCATTGACGTTCGCCCCGGTCACGATGAGCGACAACGGGACGCCACGGCCGTCCACCAGCAGGTGACGCTTGCTCCCATTTTTTTCCCCGATCCGTCGGGTTCGGCCCGACGGATTGCTGTGCCAGCGGCGCCTTCATCATCGCGCCATCTACGCTCTGCCACGCCCAAGCGATGCCTTGCATGTCGTCGTACTCGGCCAAACCGGCCTTCCACAGCGCCTCGAAGAAACCCGCCTTTTCCCACTCCAGGAATCGCTTGTGCACGGCGCTGGCACTGCCGAATCGCTCCTTGGGCAGCGCCTTCCACTGGCACCCCGTGCGCAGCACGTACGCGATGGCCTCGAACACCTGCCGTGCTGGCTTCGGTGGTCGGCCTGCACCAGGCTTGCGCTGATAGACCTTGTCCACCGGTACGGCCCGCGCCGGAACGAGTGCCTCCACTCGCTCCCAAAATGCATCCGTCACGATCCACGACTCAACCCGCTTGGCCACCGCGTCGCTCCAACGCCGCACATCCCGCGGCTCAGAGCACGATTTTACCTAATTACGGATAAGTTCTAAGGGTCAGGGCCGAAATTCCGTTGCAGCGGAAAGTGCCTGACCACAGTATGAGGGGGAACCTAGTCCGCGGTTTGATGCGCACGCTCGCGCTCCTACCTGTCACGTCCACATCCCGCGTGGCACGTTCCCAGAGAGCCAGCGGCGAAAGGAGAGATAGGAAAGTATGAACTTGCGCCGGTACTCCGGCGTGCTCGCAAAGTGAGCGGGGACGAGTACAGCTCGCCGATAGATCGCCAAGGTGCGCGCAACCCACTGTCGCGCTGCCAGCTCACCATCACGCGCCATAAGAAAGGCGATCCTCCCCGCTTCGATGTCGGGCAACCCCGACGAACGAATGCCCTGGGCACCGTCGCCACCTTTGCCACTTCTTTGGCCGGCGTCGTTGGTCGAACAGCAATCGGGACCACAGAAGTGGTAGATGTAATCCGCACCTTCGAAAGTTAAGCAGGCCGTTCGTGCGATCAATTGGTGGCAGCGGTCGCATTCCACCAGATCGCGCTCCGCCGAAGACTCCAGCGGCACGAAGGTTTGTCCAGTATCGGGGGGAAGCATCTCCATCGCCTAGCATGCCCATTTTGGGTAATTTCAATACCACATTGTAGGTGCGTGCGATGATCCGCTCAAGCAGCAGCCATGCTGAAGCGCCTCTGCCCGCGCGGCGGGCGCCGGATTATGCCGTAAGGGTTTCGTGCCGTGACGCGGTTTGAGTTATACGTGTCCGATAAGGGGCAGTTGCAGCGCATGTTCTTCGCTGAGCGCATCTTCGTCGAGATCGAACCGCCGGACTATGGTTATGGTGGCGAGTGCTTCGTGGCCCGCCACAAGCCGGAGGTCGCCAAAAACTTCGATCTCGTCATCGAGGACGACATTCTGTGTTGGGCGCGCAACGCCCAACACACCTGTGCCGAAATCCCGCTCAATGGCATTGACATCATGCGCACCTCGGTTGCCACCGATCGTATGGACGGCCCCGAATGCGTGCGCAGCGACAAGGCGCTGGCCAACGTCGAGCATGCGTTCCGCTCACTCAAAACGGTTGATCTGAAGGTGCGTCCCATCCATTCCAGGCCATTTGCTGCAGCAGTTGGTGGCACCCCGCAAGATCCACGCGGTCTGCCAAGTCTCAGGCAAACGAAGGTTTGTGCTGCGCTGAGATCGCTCAAGAAAACCTGGCGCTACCCGCGAGGCAACGGGTAGCGCCGGATTCCATGACGCGCGGTTTGGGCATCGTCGCTGCATTCACAGGCCGGCGAACGCCATCGCAAGACCCGTAGAGACTTATTCCTCGCCTTTGATCTCCGATATCGAGCGGGGACCGTTGCGAGCGAACCGAGCGTAGACGGCGACGCCGATCACACCCACCATGGCGATGAGCACCTCTGCCGCGAGTGAAAGAAGCTCATAGATCCATCGACAATCAGCACTTCATTTGGGATTGTTCAGGTCCGTAAGCTCTACGCCCACCATTGAGAAGGCTGTTTCTCGGGCACGAACGCGACGTCGCGGTAGAGCTCAAGAATCTCGCGCGGCCCCGCGCAACCCTTGAATACGGTTGCTGCCCACCGCCAAGCGCGCATGGGTGTCAGGCTAACTACTAGGCGCCGACTTGGACATTGCCGCTGCTCAAAAGCGCCCGCACCGGCTATGCTTTGGAGTTGGGAATGCTGCGTTGATCAACGTTACCGCGTTTGAATTGAACCATCATGAGAGTCCGTTCCCTGTTCATTGTCGCGGCCAGCAGTTGCGTGTTGGTGACTGGCGCAGTCGAGTCCGGTGACCTCAGCGCCGCGCTGGGCAGCAAGTAACCCGGGCATCGCATGCGAGGGCGCGGCAAGTACGCTTCCGGGGCTAGCGTTGATCACGCTTGGCGGCCGCTATACCCCTGCGGCGGGCGCAGTGGCACCGCCGCCTGGCTGGCCGAGCGCGGCTCGTTGACATCGCGGTTGCGGGCACACTGCGATGCCTTCAGCCTGCTGCGACTGCATCAGGGCCTGGCGCGGCCGCGACGCGACGAGGCGCCGCTGCTGGCGCAGCCGCTGGGCCGGCGAGCGTGGGCGCGCGAGGTGGTGCTGTTTGCTGACGGTGTGCCTGTGGTGTATGGGCACAGCGTAGCGCGTCGCGATGTGCTGCGCCGCAACTGGCGGCTGCTGGTGGCGCTGGGCAGTCAGCCGGTCGGCGATGCCGTGTTCGCGCGCGCGATGACGCGCCGCGGCGAGATCCGGGTGCGACGCTTGCCGCCGCGCGACGCATTGAGGCGCGCCGCCTGCGCATACGCAGGACTGCCTACGGCGACGCCGTTGTGGGCGCGGCGATCCGCCTTCGTGCATCGTGGCCAGGCGCTTTGGGTGACCGAGGTCTTCCTGCCGGCTGTGGCCGCGCTGCGCGGCCACAGCCGGCCGTTAGCTCGCGCATAGGGCCACCAATCTCGGCCATCGGCACCCCGATTCCGCTTGCACTTGCACTTGCCCGCAAGCGCAGAATGCCCGCGATATGGGTGACGCGCTTTTCGATGCCGATGAGCCCAGCCTCGCTGAGTTGGTGCAGGACGCGCGAGAAGTGCTCTGCGGTGAGATTCAGCCTGGATGCTATTGTGCCCTTGCTACTGGGAAGGCGCAGCGACACCGGGCCGACTTTCAGGATGCGCTCGAGTGTTGTCGCCAACGCGAGATGGAGCAGACAAAGCAGCATGTTCCGCTCGGACCGTTACCAGCCTTGATTGCCATAATCCATTCATCTGGCGGGTTATTCACGGCGGCCGCGTATTCACGGCTTCGCTCAGCAGCGCGGTCAGAGCAACGTCAGCGGCAACATCTTCTGGTGACAAATGTGCCCGACCTGGCCCCCGCCGATGTCGTCGGGCGCTACAAGTCTCTGGCCGACATCGAGCGGGGCTTTCGGGCCCTCAAGTCGGAGATCGAGATCGGCCCGATGTTCCACCGCTTGCCTGAGCGCATTCGCGCCCATGCCGCCATCTGCTTCATGGCCCTGATCCTGTACCGCGTCATGCGCACGCGACTGCAGGCCAGCGCCACCCGCCTGTCCCCCGAGCGCGCCTTGGACAAACTGCGCCGCATTCAACATCACCAAGTCACGCTCGGTGTCGCGCAACCCGCCGCGGGCCTGTCCACGATCCGCCAGGAGCACGCCGACATCTTGTCGGCACTCACTATCAAGAAACCCACACTCAACACTCAACTAACCCTCTTGTAGTGGAGCGATTCGATCCTCACACAAGAGAAATCAATCATTTGCGCCGCGAACTGTTGAACCCGGGCCTACGACGGCCACACCCTGAGCGAGCAACTGGAGCGGGCCACGATCCTGATGCAGGACAGCAGGTCAAAGCCGGCGACCGCGTTCGTTGACCTGAGCTATCGGGGCGTGGATGCTGGCAACCCGGATGTGCATATCGTGCACCGGGGCAAATCCAAACGCATCAGCAGCAAGGACAGAAAACAGCTCAAGCGGCGCCAGGCCATCGAGCCCATCATCGGCCACCTCAAGAGCGATCGCCGCATGGACCGTTGCCCCCTCAAGGGTGAGCAGGGCGACCGGTTGCACGCCGTGCTGTGCGCGGCAGGCTCCAACATCAAATGGCTGCTGCGCATGATCGCCAGGAAGGGGATGCCCTTCGTGCGCCGGGTTTATTTGCGCCTGTGTCAGGCTGCGCACTTACGCCCGAACTGGCATCCGATGCTGCGCGAACTCGCCTGCTATGCGCTCAACGGCCCAGCGCTGCGACTGGCCGCCCCTTGAAGATGAATAAATCAGGGCCGACACCTTAAAGTTCACGGATAATTCGTGCCGTGTCTATAGGTAGAGAAGCGGTCTCAACTGGTAGATCGACACCACCCAGATCAAGGCCGATAGCCCGGCGATCTCGGCGAGATCAGCGGCCTGCAGGGGTCGCCTTTGCGATGCGAAGGACCACAGCAAAAGCGTGCACCTCAGGATTTCTGCGATCGCTAGAAACATGAGAATTGCCCACAGGGCTCCCTGAACGGAGGTGCCTTCGCTCCCTCGGCCCTTGGCGTACCTACTTTAGGTGACTTGACCCAACGCGGCGCGAATCAAGATTGACAATGTCATGACGTAGGAGGCGGCATCAAGCGCCTGAAGCATCCCCCCGGAGTGCCCGCGCTGATTGCCGTCACCCGCACCCAATGCTCCCGCCGCGGGGGCTGGTTTGGCGCGTGCAAAGCTGCGCGGCGCCGCATTGGTCACCGTTACTCCGTCCATTTGAAGTGCCTTCAACCACGCGTTGCGCTGGATGATCGCGCTGCCGGCGCCACGAGCGTTGGGCGTGTGATGCCACTGCAGCGCATCAAGCAGCAAGGGAGCGCCCAAAGAATGCAAACGGCCTACCGCGCTCAGCCATAGCTGAGCTTCTTCGATGTCGGTGAAGACGATTGCGTGGTCGTCTGTGTCATGCCTTGCCCAGTGCACGGTCAGCACCCTCTCGACCGCCACCGGCTCCTCACTGTGCCATGCGCGCCAGGCAGCCAGGAATGACTGCGCATCGCGCTCCAACGCCCTGGGTTTAAGCAGTCGATGTTTTCGAGGCCGATCCAGCGCCAGAGCCCCAACGCGGATCGTCCCGTCGACGTAGCCCGATGTCGCCCGCCTCGCAGGGCTCGGGCCGCGCAAGGATGACCAGCGCCGAGTTTGCTCTGCGATGGCCCGACACGCGGCCGGCCCGGCAAGGCGAAGGGCCTCGGGCGCTTTCGGATTATTCCGCAACGCGTGGATCAGGCGCAGTGCCTCGACAATGTTGCCCAAGCGCCTGGTCGCTGCATTCTCCGCCGCCACCGCTGACCGGCGGCCAGCCTTCCGGAGTGACTCGGCTGGCCACGGACACGACAGCGGGATACGCTGCGAGAGCTTGGACACGTGACGTGCGATCAACACGGACGTGAGTGTTTGAGGTGTCACGCTGGCCGCGTCGGATTTGAGGCTGTGGCGCAGGACATCAATGCTGGACGGGCTCGTCTTCCCCAGCCAGGCCAGCGTCATTGAGGGGATACGCAAAGCCATGGCTTCCAGGCGTGTTGCCTGGCCGAGCAACATGTCCAGAACGTGAACATAGCTGCCGAGCGTGGTTTGGGGCGTGACATGCCCCAGAAGGGCACTGGTTGCCCAAACCAGCGGCCTCAGCGATTGCCCGGCTCCGACAAGAGCGCGGTGACGCAAAGATCCGATGTCGCGACTCAGCCCCTCTGGGTCGAGCAGCTGCGATGCCCCCGGGACAGCCGCCTCGATCAAGTCACAAAGCGTGCGGTTCGCGGCGCTGTGGCGGAGGTGATGAAATCGAATCGCGCCTTCTCCGCATATCTGTCGCAACACATCCTGGACCGGACCAAGCAACGATTCTTCGGGCAGGGGTACCGACGGATCGCTGGCCTGCGGGAGCAGCAGGACCAGGTCGCGCGCAATGGGCGAGGCGTGCGCCATGCGCTCGCTGGCGTCGGCTTGCGCGTACAGCAGCCCGAGCTCATCCTTGGTACAAAGGCTTTTGAGCTGCAGCACGCGACGGCCGCTATCGCGTTTGAGCGCGCGCCCCGCATGGCTGCGCACGAAGAGCAAAGGCTCCACACGACCCTGAAAGTCGATCAGGCGCAGGCCTCGAATTTCCGTGCGCCGCAGCCCGCATCGGTAGCCGAGGATTGCGGCGACTTCACATTCGCGGGATACAGCCTGCGCTCGCAACTCCTGCATCACATCTTGAAACTCCCGTTCGGTCACAAGTTGGGCATCGACAACGCTACCTTCATCCCTGCCGAGATCAGCCTCGGGATGCTCCCAGCATCGGACGCTGCGCACATGGGCGTCGAGCATAGCCAGCGCGGTGCGGATGTTGCCGCGGCTGCTCTGCGGTGCACACTGAATGATGGCCTCGATCGAATCGTTCCAGATCGATGGATCGTCGGGAAGAGTCGAGCCCAGCACGGCGTCAAGCCTACGGTCAACTCGGGTAAGCAACTCGCGCGCGGAACTCAGGCGATTGCCTGTTCGACCACTCGGGCGCATCAGCGCAATCATCCAGTCGCACAGGATCCAGTCGAGTTTTCGGGAGTCGCTTAATTGTTTCCGATAGCGCCTCAGAGCGGCGAGGGCAACGCCCGCGCGCCGGTTGTCGCCAAGCATGAGTGCGCGGACTTCGCCGTTGCGGCCGGCCGGCTGCGCGCGAGCACCTTGGCCTGGGGCCCGTCCTCGTTTGCCCTTGCCATCTGCACCGAAGCTGGCGGGCGATTCTTCGCCATCCTCGGCACGTTCGTCTGGTTGCGGTGCGAGCCTCTTTCCAAGAAGCACCCGCCAGCACGCATGTGGAGGCAGTGATGCGGTGTTGATCTTCCCATGCGCGTAGTGCGCCAGAGCCGGCGGCAAGACGTAGTGCCATTTGGCCTGCGCCGCGCCGAGGAAGTCCGACCAACAGCGCACGCCAAACGCCTCACTGCCGAGCTTCGCTCTCAGGGTGCGCCAGACCCTGAGCGACAACCTAAGCGAGGGAGACTCTTGATCTTTTGGCGTTGCCTCCATAGGGTGGTCGGGCCCGCTGACGCGATCGTCCAACCAACGCAAGATCAAAAGGGTCGTGTATGGATCGAACACATGGCGCTGCCAGTTGCCTGGTGCATCCTGCCAGTCCACCCAGGCCCACTGCCCGTCAGCAGTGACACGCACGGACCCCGCACGCAACTGTTCGTCGACAGCGTTGATTCGCTTTCGATCAATCAGCGCCGAGTGCCAGATCGCACTAATAATGATCATCTCCTGCGTCGCCCGGGTAGCAGACTGCGCGCATTGGCCCCAGTACGCGAGGATGGCCTGCTCAATGTCAGTTGACTTTGTCAGCCCGACGAAGGTGTCTGCGTTGAGCTGAGGCGACGGCAATCGCAAGGTGAGTACGTGCGGTGGCACCTTCACATGCCAGCCGCGCTGCAGCCGCCCACGTTCGAGGCCTCGGACAAGATAGTTCGTCGCCCATCGCCTATCGGACCCCCTATAGACCAGGTCAATCTTCGCGCGCAGCGCCTTGACATGTTGCGCGTCTACGGCAAGGCCTATCTGCCCCTCGAGCCAGGAACGATGACCCCCATCTTCGATCCATGCACGCACCGTGCTTTGCACGTCAACGCGCCGGGTTTCGCTGGCCTCTCGCCGGCGCCGAATGTCTGAGGCTTCCCCTGAAACAGCAATGGGATCGATGTCGAAGCCACCCCAAGCGGCCCCTGTCATGCCCAGCCTCTTAGCGCGCTGAAACCCGCCTCGCACACGAGTTTTTCCAACATTGGGCGCAAGGTCTCGGTCACCACCCGCGCAGGCAGAGCGCTATACCGTCCCCACGGCTCAGCGCCTCGCTGCCAGTGCCCCATGAAAGCTTCGATCATCTCGCCTGGCACGCCCTCCTGTGCGAGGCGCGTGCGCAGCCAGTGGCGACTTGAGTTCAGCGGCAGACCGTAGCCCGTTAGAAGCTTGAATTGCTGCCGCATCTCCGCAGTGGGGCGCTCGATCATCTGGACATGCGAGCCCTTGCGCAAAAGGTAGAACAACACCGGAGGCAGGCTATCGCATGAGTGTGAGAGCAACTTCGCCCAAGTCGCGCGCCAGTGCTTCGCGTAAAGCTGGAGCTGCCGGGAAAGCGTGGGGCAAAGCGGCGCGATTCGTGTGGCCGTGCTGGCGACATCATCCTTGTCGCTCAGCAGCACGACCATGTTCTTCGTGTCGATGCGCTCCCAATTGGGCAACGGTTGTCCCACGTCACGCATCCCAAGGCCAAAACGAAGCATCGCATGCACATACTGCGTGTAGGCGTTGTGCAATTTCAAGCGGGCATCGCTGGCCATCGGCATGCCCCGTTGCAAATCCAGCTCCTTCCGCAGTGACCGAACCATGCGATGGATCACTTCGAGTCGGGGCACGACCCGTGCGCCAACGACTGTGGTCACCGCTTTACTGCTCTGCGCCCGGATCTTTCTGTCCTCGCCGATGGCATAGGGAATGGGGAGAGGCGCCCGGCTCAATTCGGCCAACCTCTGCCGCTGTTCAGCGCGAAACCATTGCGCGGCCTCTTCTGCACTGACGCAGAGGTAATGCAAACCGGTGTCGGCAAATTGATGCGGCCTCCCCGTCAACAAACTGGCGAGTGCATGGTCGCGACGGTGCTCGACGATGCTTCTGAACATCCACGTCTCGACCATCGCCAAGGTGAGGCGACCGTGCTCCTGCCTTGCGTGCTCGCGTACCCAACTCCGCGCTGCTTCGATCAAGGTCTTCGTCGGCGTGGCGAAGGCCATGGCCGGTCGAACCCGCTCAGACGAAGCCAGCGAAGCCGCATTGGGCAACACAACGAGAAAATCACCGAGGAGGTCATCGACGTCGAGCACGATACGGTCAACGGTTGGCAAGGCCTGGCCAAGGTCAATACCGCGATGCTTGGGTTGGCCGACTGGGCGCAGCACCGAGGCGGTCAGATCGCGGGTATCGAGGGCCCACATCAACAGGCCTGCCGACCACTGCTCGGGCGCTTTTTCACGGCGGTTGATGATTTGCATCCGTGCGACCTCCTGAACCGGCCTGCCCGTCCACAGTGTCACGGCCAGCAGTGCTTTGACCTCGCGTTCCTGATCGTCAGGGCTTGCTGTCGGCCGAAGCTTCAGAGCCGCCCACAGCGCTGCGATCTCAACGTCAGCCGGGCGTATCCAGTCGCAGGCAAGCAACTGGGCGGCCCGTTCGCGGCGCCCAATCAGACTCCGGGCTCGAATGACCTGCTCCGCGAGACTCCGCTCCAATGGCTCTAACTCGATCCCTGCAGGGCTTGCCTCGGCATCCCAGTCCTCCCCATACTCAGTCCACTCGATGTACTCTTCCGCCGTGTCGAACTCACCCGGGGTCAGCCCATCCCGTTCGAGATCATCCTTGGTGCTGGTGTGGAGGCGGAGCTCCCGCTGCACGTCAATGCGCTCCGTCGGCAGCGCCTGCTTCAGCTCGATGACGACGACGTGGTCTTCGGGCGCCCCATTGGGAGGCCGCTCAGCGATCAGGCCGCGAGCTCTTAGAACTGGCTCGACCAGGCGTCGCAGTTCTGCATGGCGTACACCCTCGTCCGCGACACTGCGGTACTGTGCTTCGCTGCCGCGAATGCCGTCAATCAGGCCAGATAACGACATGCTCCACGATTCCGGGATCGCTGCACTTTCGAGCATTTGCCGCGCAGCCTTGGCTCCGGCATACAGGGGAGTCGCGCCATCGCCAGCCCCGTGCTGCATGACACTACGCACCTTCGCAAACAAGACAATGGCAGCCAGGGCGGGCCGCATGGTCTTGGCTTTTAGATCGCGTGCTTCAAAATGCCGCCATGTCCCGATCAGGGTATACAAGGGATACCCGGACATCACCCCGCGAAACGGTTGCTTGGGGCGCCGAGGCGATGGACGGACTTCAGCCAGTTCCAGCTCTGCTGGGAGGTTGCGAAGGACTGGGGCAATTTCTTCGAGGCCACTTCTCAGCGCATCGAATTTCGCGTTGTCAACAACGTCGAACAAGTCCGGCTTGTCCGCTGCAAGATCGCGCATGACGGGCAACAGATCGCGCAGGCCCTCGAGGACTAGTGGCAACGCTTGTGCCGATGCGGGCGGCTCAATCCATTCCAGCAAGGCATTGACGTCCGCATCGTGGCCACACAACCGGGACAACCGCTCGATCGCGCCCGTGGCTCGGCTCGCGGGTTCTGTTTCAGGCGTCTGCACCATCGTCGCTGCTGTCTACATCGCTGCGCTGTTTCCGTAGGCCCTGGGTCGTCACACCCAATACGCGGGCCAATGCCGTAAACGTCCGCAGCTGCGGTGTGAGTTCGTCGATAAGGCCCAGTGTCTTTGCTTGCCCATGCAGAGCGGTCAATTCACGGCCGACCCTCCGCTTGGGTGCAACACTGGCGGCCAAGAGCCACCGCTCGGCGAGGGCTAACCGAGCGATGTCACCGTCGTCGAGTTTGCTGGATATGACGAGCGCCGGAACATCTTCGATGAGCGGTTCGAGCACGGAACGGGCGGCGCGTGATCGATCGTTGCCCGCGTTGGGTGTAGAGACCTGCTGGGTGGCGACGCACTCTTGATCACTGAGGCGGCTGGACTCGATCGACTCAAGCCGCGTCCTGGCCGCATGCCACGGCTGAAGGGCTTGCCACGTGTTCAACCCGCCAATGACAACGAAGCCCTTGCTCACCCTCTTTCCGGCCTGCTGCAAGATCAGGGGACGCAGATGCAATAGAAGGCTGATTCCATTTGTGGTCAATGCCAGCACATCATCCTCTGTGCCAGGATAGCCGGCGGCCACGTCGTTTGGAATCGCCTGGTGGAGACCCCGAATTGCGCTGAGTCTGACGATCTCCCATCGAAAGCGACGCGCGCCGAGTTTGATCGCGCTCCCTCTTTCGTGGCTTTGCGGTTGCATGACTAGGAGCCGAGAGTGAATGTCACCGGAGATGTGACGGCGCTAGAACATCACAAGGGTTCAGCGCCTTCGTTGAGGATGTCCAGATAGTGCGTGTAGCCAAACACGCGCTCGCGCTTGCGACCAGTCACTTCGCGAACGATGCCAAGAGTTTCCAGGGACTCCACGGCCCGACCGACGGTGGGATAGGCCGCACCCGTGCGCTCGACGATGGTGCCGATGCTGCTCAGGGGTCGCGCACGCAACGCGTCGAACACGCGTAACGCGCTCGCAGCGGCCCGACCGAGCTCCTGCACACGAGCAGCATCGTCGCGAAACAGAGCCAGCAGCCGGTGCGCGGTCTCGACGGCTTGGCCAGCGGTTTGTGCCACGCCATCCAGGAAGAAGTCCAGCCACGACTCCCAGTCGCCGGACGTGCGTACGAGGCCCAGCAAACGGTAATACTCCTCGCGATGCTGCTTGAAAAACAGCGACAGGTACAGCAGCGGCTGTCGCAGGACGTTGGACTCGAACAGAATCAAGGCGATCAGCAGACGTCCAACCCGCCCGTTGCCGTCGAGAAAGGGGTGGATGGTTTCGAACTGCACATGCGCCAATGCCGCCCGTACCAGCGTAGGCAAGCCGTCATCGTCGGCATGGAGGAAGACCTCGAGCTGGGCCATGCATGCTTCGACGAGGTTGGGTGGCGGGGGCACGAACAGCGCGTTGCCCGGCCGGGTTCCGCCGATCCAATTCTGGCTGCGACGGAATTCGCCTGGCTGCTTGTCCGCCCCTCGGCCCCGCGCCAGCAGCTTTTCATGCACCTCGCGGATCAGCCGATTGGACAGCGGAAAGCCACCGCGAAGGCGCGTCAGGCCATGCTCGAGTGCCACCACATAGTTGGAAACCTCGACCACGTCGTCCAGAGGGACGCCCGGCACATCCTCCAGCTCGAACAGCAGCAGGTCGGACAGCGACGACTGTGTTCCTTCGATCTGGCTGGAGAGCACGGCCTCGCGGCGCACATAGGTGTATAGGAAGAGATCCGGATCAGGCAACATCGCCGCGATGCCGTCAAGCCGGCCGCAGGCCAGCAGCGCGGCTTCGAGTCGCTTCTGTCGCTGCCCGGTCAGATCCAGCGGCGGGACCGGCGGCAACGGTGTCGGGATGAAGGCGTGTACGACCTCGCCCGCGGTGCTTGCGACCTCAAATTGTCCCGTCTCTCCGCGCTGCATGGTTATTCTCACGAGTGAACATAGCCACGTCCACTATTAACGTTTGGCCACGATAGTGATGATAAAGCTCTGCGCACAGTGAAGCCCTCAGCGCCGGACCATCGGCTGTATCTCTTCCAGGAGTCAGGCGTAAAGCCCTGCCATATATCGAAGACGACAGCACTGGCAGGCTCCGCGTCGACAACGACACCGAAGGTCAAACATGTGAACTTTTGATTTATGCTAATCTTAACCAAATAGCGGCATTGATCGGCATAATGCACCGCAGTGCGGCGTCAAGGACGCCCATGCAGCTCAGCAGAAACTTTACTAACCTATTGTTTATAGACGATTTACGCCGAAAAACGCCAAATGCAGGCACTCGGCATCATCATTCTCATAACCCGAAGGTCGCAAGTTCAAATCTTGCCCCCGCAACCAACATAATCAAGCACTTAGCCCGGACTCACCCTCCGGGCTTTTTGTTGCATGGCGCTCATGTAGGGGCTGTGTAGGGTTTGCGCGGAAATGACAGGACAAAGCCGCAGGCCCGATGGCTGGGCCTCACCGGTCGTCGTTGCGCGTCAGTCGCCTCGCAAGCACAACTCCAGCACCGAACGTGCAGATTGGTAGACCCCGGGCCGCT
>JABEVE010000022.1 GCA_013044035.1 Burkholderiales bacterium | reverse complement strand
CCGAGCGTCCCGAGCGTCCCGAGCGTCCCGAGCGTGGTGAGCGTGGTGAGCGCCAAGCAGCGGCCGAGGCCAATGCTCAAACTCCCGCCAGGGATGTGAAACCGGCGCAGCCCGGCAGCGAGGCAACCGTGTCACGCACAGAACGAGGTGAGCGCGGTGAACGCCAAGAGCGCGGCACGCGCAATGGCCGCCAGAAACGCCTCGTGCAAGCACTCGAAGGTGTGGAAGAAACCTGGGAGAATTTTGGTCTGCAGTTGCCGGTGAGCGATTCCGGCGCCCCTGAGCAAACCGGTGCGGGCGCTGCATCGATGACGACCAAGCCGCTGTCGATGGTCGGCACGGTCACCCCGGCGCAAGCCGGAGGCCCGACCGAAGCCAATGAAGCACCGACCCAGGACGAGACCGAATCGACCGATCCGGCGAAGCGCGGCCGTGGGCGCCGTCGCCGCGGTGGCCGCGGTGGTCGTGGGCGCGATGGCGCGGTCGCAGAGACACCACCTGAAGTCGCCGTTGCTGCAGCCAATGACGCGCCCTCAGCAGCGGCAACGGCCACTGCAACGGGCGCCGAACAAGGTCAGCCCGTGATGCCCCTGCGCAACGAACCCGCAGCCCCTGCTCCTGTCGCAAACCAGGCCGTGAACATCGCCGTTGCCTCCTCATTTGCAGCACATGACGACGTGTCGCAACCCGAGTCGGATTCCTTCGCCGCACCGCAGCCGTTGTCAATTGAAACAAGGTCTGCAGAAATCGCACCGACAGCGAGCACCGCACCAGTTGCCTTTGCGGCGCATGCCGAACCGTTGGAAGCGAAACAGGTCGCCACGCCCATTCAACCGATCTCGACGAGCACGCAGGAGCCATCTCACCCGATCGCACCGAGGGCGGCTGGTCTTGCCGGCGTAGTGCCCGCATCCTTGCCGGTTGAAGCCCTGCAATCCGTGGTTCAGGCTGCGGGCCTGCAATGGGTGCAATCCGATCCCGCTCGGGTCGAGCAGGCCCAGCGCGCCATGCGCAAAATTCCTGCTCCGGTCCGCACGCCGCGGGTGCGCAAACCCAAAGCCATGCAGGACGAAGGTCCCTTGTTGCTCGTGGAAACGCGCAGGCAATTGCCCAGTCTGCAGATTCCGGAGAACAACCCTGGGCATTGAGCGACAGCGTTGATGGCTGCAAAACGGATAGGTTTTCCTGTCCGTTTTGCATGCACTGTTCGGCCGAAGGATCGCTCAACGGCCAGGCTGCAAACCTCGCTCCACGTCGGGATAGCACAGCACAACGCCAAGTTCGCCCAGCAAACGGGCGTTGTCCAGCAGGCGGGACTCGGACATGAAGCTCAAGGCCATGGACGACAGGCCGCTGGCCTGGACCTGCTCGCGAGCAACGCGCACGGGAGCAGGCAAGCCGTAGAGCCGAGCGGCGAGGTCGAGGTAGTCGCCCATCTTGACGCGGCTGCAGTCGCTGGCGTGATAGACGCGGTTGGGCGCGGCGCGAAACAAGGCCAGCAGCGTGATGCGTGCCAAGTCGTCGGCGTGAATATGGTTGGTATAGACATCGTCCTCGGCACGCAGCACCGGCAGACCCTGACGCAGGCGCTGCACTGGTGAGCGGTGTTGGCCATCATAGATGCCGGGGATACGCAGAATGCCCAGGCGAACATGCGCAACCCGCCCGAGACGGCGCCAATGCGCCTCGGCGGCAATGCGGCGGCGCGCACGGTCCGTCTGGGGACGAGGCGGCCGCGTTTCCGTCACCTCGGCGCCAGCGCAATCGCCGTACACGCCAGAGGTGCTGGCATACACCGCGCGCAGCGGCCTGCCGGGACCAGCACCTATCATGCCTCTGCGTAAAACAGTGGCGAGCCGGGCGGATCGGGCATCGTCCACCCCAGTCGCTGCCGGTGGTGCGAGCATGACCACCCAATGCGCCACCCCGGCCAGGCGCCACAAACTGTCGGCATCGTCCAGATTGCCGAGCAACGGCACGATGCCCGCCTGACGCAATGTTTGCATGCGCTGCGGGGTGGAGGTGAGTGCGATGACGCGAAAACGTGGCTGCGCCAGCGCCGCCAGGCGCAGTCCAATATCGCCACAGCCGACGATGAGCAATCGGGGTTTACGAAACTGACGCATCAACATGGAAACCTGTCTGTCATGAGCTTTGAAGTGAGCGTACTGCCGAGCCGACACCGGTTCGACGTGAAGGAAGGCGAAACCATCCTCGCTGCCGCCATTCGCCAAGGCGTTGGCCTTCCTTACGGTTGTCAGGATGGAGCCTGCGGCTCGTGCAAATGCCAATGGATCTCGGGTGAGTTCGAACTCGGCCTGCACCAACTCAAGGCCCTGAGCGAAGCCGAACACGCCGCGGGTTTCATTCTCGCCTGCCGCACCCATCCGCGCAGCGATCTGGTGATTCAAAGCCACGAGTTGCCTGCCGCAGGCCTGTTCGCTGTCAAGAAAATGCCCTGCCGCGTCATCAGCATCGAACGGCTCACGAGCGACGTTGCAATCATCCGCCTGCAGCTACCAGCCAACGACCGTTTCGACTACCACGCCGGTCAGTATGTGCAATTCATCTTGCGCGACGGCAGCCGCCGCAGCTATTCCATGGCCAATGCACCGACTGGCGAAAAACACATTGAACTGCACTTGCGCCACATGCCCGGCGGCAAGTTCACCGACCATGTCTTCGGCGCCATGAAAGACAAGGACATCCTGCGCATGGAAGGCCCGTTCGGCAGCTTTTACCTGCGTGAGGAAAGCGACAAACCCATGGTGCTGCTGGCCTCGGGCACGGGCCTGGCGCCCATCAAGGCCATCATCGAAGACCTGCGCACCAAGGGTCAAACGCGCCCCGCCGTGCTGTACTGGGGTTGCCGCACCAAGGCCGATTTGTACCTGCATGCCTGGGCACAAGAGCAAGCTGCAGCCATGCCCTGGCTGCGCTATGTGCCGGTTCTGTCCGAGCCGAAACCCGGGGATGCGTGGAGCGGCCGCACTGGCCTCGTCCACCGGGAAGTGATGGTTGATTGGCCGGATTTGTCAGGCCACGAGGTCTACGCCTGCGGCGCGCCGATCATGGTGGAATCGGCCAGAGCCGATTTCATGTCGCGATGCTTCCTGCCGGAAGACGCCTTCTTCGCCGATGCCTTCACCACCGAGGCCGACAAGGCCGGTCCCGCGGCCAGAGACTGACGCATCCCCGGTCGTTCCTGGAGCCGCCATCGGTCATCACGCTCAGCCCATGTACTCATCGACCTTCATCTTCGCGAAGAAGCAGTTCGACGCCGCGTTTCACCGCCTCGACCAGGCCATTGCCGCTGCGGCCAGAGCCATTCCCGGTTATCTCGGCGAGGAATCGTGGGAGAACCCAAGCACGGGTTGGACCTCGAACGTCTACTACTGGGAGACGCTCGAGGCCCTGCAAGCGCTGATGCAGAATCCCCTGCATCTTGAAGCCAAGGCCGCGCAGGCGAATTGGCTTGACGGCTACCAGATCATCATCGCCAAGGTCCTGCGGACCTATGGCGACGGCAAGCTTGACCATCCCACGCAAACGCCACGCCAGCTTCCATAGCCGGGAAGCACAACATGCCTCGCTGGGTGACGACCCGCTTCACTCGCCCAGGTAGGCCGCCCTCACGCGAGGGTCATGCAGCAGTTGCTGTGCCGTGCCGGTCATGGTGACCGTGCCGGAGTCCATGACATACCCACGCTGCGCCAGTTCCAGTGCGCGCTTGGCGTTCTGCTCGACCAGCAGGATGGTGACCCCCTGCTTGGCGATGTCGGCCACGACCTCGAAGATCTTGTCGACCATGATGGGCGACAAACCCATGGACGGCTCGTCCAGCAGCAGAAGCTTGGGCTGGCACATCAGGGCACGCCCCATGGCCAGCATCTGCTGCTCGCCACCGGACATGGTGCCGGCGAGTTGGTCGCGCCGCTCCTTCAGGCGCGGAAAAATACCGAAGACCCGGTCGATATCCGCCTCGATGCCTTTCTTGTCACTGCGGATATAAGCCCCCATGAGCAGGTTTTCCTGGATGGTCATACGACTGAATACACCGCGCCCTTCCGGCACCATCGCCAGGCCCATGCGCACCAGATCGAACGAGCCCTTGCCCTTGACCTCGTGGCTGGCGTAGGTGATGCTGCCATCGGTGATGGGCTGCATGCCGGTGATGGCTTTGAGCGTGGTGGTCTTGCCCGCGCCATTGGCACCGATCAGGCTCACCAACTCGCCCTGACGGACTTCGAAGTCGATGCCCTTGACGGCCTGGATGCCCCCGTAAGCCACCTTCAGGCCTTTGACCTGCAGCAGTGCTGCTTTCGAGCTGAGTTCGCCCGCGCCCTGCTCCAACTCCATGTGCGCTGCACTCATCTCAATGGCCTCCCGTGCCGAGATACGCTTCAATCACCTTGGGGTCTTTTTGCACATCGGCCGGCACCCCTTCGGCGATGGTCTTGCCGTAGTCCAGCACCGTCACGCGATCGCACAAGCCCATGACCAGCTTGACGTCGTGTTCGATCAGCAAAATGGTGCGCCCGTCGCCGCGGATGGTGGACAGCAGCTTGCGCAACTGCACCTTCTCGGTGGCGTTCATGCCGGCGGCGGGTTCGTCCAGCGCCAGCAGTTTGGGGTCAGTCGCCAATGCACGAGCAATTTCCAGCCTGCGCTGATCGCCATACGACAGCGTGCGGGCACGAAAGTCGGCGTAGTGCCCAATGCCGACGTACTGCAGCAGCTCGTAGGCACGCTCGCGGATACCGTGTTCCTCATCCTTGAAGCGGCGGGTGCGGAACACGGCACCGAGCAGCGCGCTCTTGGTGCGCACGTGGCGTCCGACCATGACATTTTCCAGTGCCGTCATGTCCGGGAACAGGCGGATGTTCTGGAAGGTGCGGGCAATGCCTTCGCGCGCGACCTGATGCACCGCCTGCGGACGGTAGGGTTTGGCGTCGAGCGAAAACTCGCCACTATCGGGCGTGTACATGCCGGTGATGACGTTGAAGAACGTGGTCTTGCCGGCGCCGTTGGGGCCAATGAGGCCATAGATCTGGCCGCGACGGATTTCGATGCCGACATCCGACAGCGCCTGCAAGCCGCCGAAGCGCTTGGAAGCGCCGGCCACTTTCAGGGTGATGGGTTCCGTGGAGCTCATCATGCGCCCTCCTTGACCACCGCTGGAACGGCATTGCCCGCCTTGCTCTGTCCGAGCGCCAGGGCGGCCATGCCCTTGCCATGCTCAGGCGCTGGCCACAAACCCTTGGGGCGAACCAGCATCACCAGAATCATGGCCATCGAGTAGATAAGCTGGCGCAGGATGCCGGTGTCGACATAGACATGGTTGAACGCATGCTGCTGCCAATCCGAGATGAAGCCGGTGTAGCGCAATGCCTCGGGCAGCACCGACAGCAGGATGGCGCCGAGGATGACACCCGGAATATTGCCCATGCCGCCGATGACCACCATCGCCAGCACGTTGATGGACTCCATCAGCGAGAACGACTCGGGGGAGACGAAACCCTGAAAGGCCGCGAACATGACACCGGCCACGCCGCCGAAGGTGGCGCCCATCGAAAACGCCAGCAGCTTCATGTTGCGGGTGTTGATGCCCATGGCCTTGGCGGCGATTTCGTCTTCGCGCATCGCCATCCAGGCCCGACCGATGCGCGAATCCTGCAGGCGGTAACAGATGATGACGGTAAGCGTGACCAAGGCCAGGAACAACCAGTAGTACTGGGTGACCGAGGTGATGGTGTAGTTGCCGATGCTGATGTTGCGATTCAGGTCCCAGCCGAACATGCGCACGCCGTGGATGCCCGAGATGCCCTGCGGCCCATTGGTGATGTTCACCGGGGCGTTGAGGTTATTCATGAAAATGCGAATGATTTCGCCAAAGCCCAGGGTGACGATGGCCAGGTAGTCGCCGCGCAGTTTGAGCACCGGGGTGCCGAGGATGATGCCGAAGGTTGCGGCCAGGCCGGCTCCGAGCGGAATGATGAGCCAGATCGACACATTGAAGCCGTTGGGGAACATCGCCCCCAGGGCATCGAAGTTGCTGGTGAGCTGGTTCGACGAAAGCAGGGCGAAGGAATACGCCCCCACCGCGTAGAACGCGATATAGCCCAGGTCGAGCAGGCCGGCGAGGCCCACGACGATGTTCAGCCCCAGGGCCAGCATGATGTAGAGCAGCGCGAATGCGGCAATGCGCACCCAGGCATCACCCACGATCTGTAACCCCAGGGGCATGGCCAGCAGCAGCGCGGCGGCGACCAGAAAACCAATCAGATGGGTTTGTTTGTTGAGCATGATGATGTCTCCTGCATCAGGCGCGGTCGGCCACGCGCTCACCGAGCAAACCTTGCGGCCGCAACGTCAGCACGAGGATGAGCACAATGAAAGCGAAGATGTCCTGGTAGTTGCTACCGAACATACCGCCAGTGAGCGTGCCGATGTAGCCCGCACCCAGGACCTCGATCACGCCCAGCAGAACACCCCCGAGCATGGCGCCAGTGAGGTTGCCGATGCCACCGAGCACGGCAGCGGTGAAGGCCTTCAGACCCGGCGTGAAGCCCATGTAGAAATTCGCCGTGGAGAAGTTGGCGTACCACATCACCCCGGCAATGGCCGCCAGCATGGCGCCAATCACAAAAGCGGCGGAAATCACCAAATTCGGATTGACCCCCATGAGCGCGGCCACACGCGGGTTCTCAGCCGTGGCGCGCATGGCTCGGCCGAGCTTGGTCTTGTGGATCAGATAGGTCAGGCCCAGCAGCAGCACGGCGGTGAGCACCAGGATCATGACCTGCACCGGGGTGATGACGACACCGTGAATGTTGATGATCTTGGATGGCAGCAGACTGGGAAAAACCTTGTAATCGCGTCCCCAGATCACCATGGCCAGGGTTTCCAGAAGGATGGACATGCCGATGGCTGTGACCAGTGGCGCCAGTTTGGGCGCGTTACGCAACCGTCGATAGGCCAGGCGCTCGATGAAATAGTTCAGCACGCCGCAGACGATCATCGCCACGATGGTGGCCAGGACAACCGTGAGCCAACCGGGCAGGCCAGGGGCGATGTGGGCAAGCAGAAGAAACATGCTGTAGGCGGTCAGCGCCCCCACCATCATCACGTCGCCATGGGCGAAGTTGATGAGGTTGACGATGCCGTAAACCATGGTGTAGCCCAGCGCGATGAGGGCATACATGCTGCCCAGCACGAGGCCGTTGACGATTTGTTGAATGAAAGTTTCCATCCCGACGTGTCCTTATGGGTTCTGGGTCTTGCAGAGTCCGACCGCCGCCTCTGGGCCTTATGGGCCCTGAGCAACGAACTGGATGAGGCAGTGCTTGCAAGTTTCATGCTCGAAAAAGTGCTCGCAAACACGGCGGCGCTGGATCAAGCGCCGGCACAAATGCAGCAGGGCATTGCGTGGTGTGAGCCTGTGGGCAAAGATGCCCAGGCATGGTGTTGCGTCTCCTTTGGCGAGCCAGTTTGGTGCGGCTTCGCCTACGTTGTTGTCTGTATGGCGCGAAATAATAACCACAGGCCAGTGCACACCAGCCACGACAAGCTTGGGCGGGCCTCAGGCTCTAGGGATGGGCGGTGTCGCATCCGTCTCGCGATCGGCCGGCTCTTGTGTGCTGATGGCCGTCCGGGCCTGGCGATTGAGGCGCTGAAGCTCGGCCATACGTTCGGCGATGCGCGCCTCCTGGCCACGATCGGTGGGGCGGTACAACCGCGCCTCCGGCAAGCCTTCGGGGAAATAGCGCTCCCCCGCGGCGAAGGCGCCGGCCTCGTCATGGGCGTAGCGGTAACCGTCAGATGCGCCGATCTGCTTCATCAATTTCGTCGGTGCATTGCGCAGGTGCATGGGCACCGGCGCCGTGCCATGTTCGCGCACGAAACGCCGTGCCTCACCCGCGGCGCGATAGGCTGCATTCGACTTGGGCGCGATGGCGAGATAGAGCACCGCTTGCACCAGGGCGAGTTCCCCCTCGGGGCTGCCCAGACGTTCGAACGCGGCCACGGCGTCGAGGGTGTGGCCGAGCGCGCGCGGATCCGCAAGGCCGATGTCCTCGCTCGCCATGCGAATGAGTCTGCGGCCTATGTACAGCGGATCGACGCCGCCATCGAGCATGCGGGTCATCCAGTACAGGGCGGCGTCAGGGTCGCTGCCGCGTACCGATTTATGCAGCGCCGAGATCACGTCGTAAAACTGGTCGCCGCCTTTGTCGTAGCGCCGCAAGGACTCGGAGAGCGCCGCATCCAACAGGGGCCGATCGATGCTGTCGCTGGCACGACCTTGGGCAGCAGAAGCCACCGCTTCCACCGCGTTGAACAGACGGCGGGCATCGCCATCGGCATGCGCCGCCAGCAGGGCCAGGGCATCGGGTTCGATGCGCAAGCCGCCGCTGGCCGCGAGGCCACGCTCGGCCAAGGCCTGCAATTCCTCGACCGACAGCGGCTGCAGCACATACACCGTGGCACGCGACAACAAGGCGCTGTTGACCTCGAACGATGGATTCTCGGTGGTGGCGCCGATGAAGGTGAACAGTCCCGACTCGACATGCGGCAGGAAGGCGTCCTGCTGGCTTTTGTTGAAGCGGTGCACCTCGTCGACGAACACCAGGGTCGCGCGGCCGTTGACGCGCGCGGCCTCAGCCTGCTGCACGGCTTCGCGAATTTCTTTGATGCCGGCGAGCACAGCCGAGATGGCAATGAAATGGGCGTCGAACTGTTTGGCGATCAGTCGGGCCAGGGTGGTTTTGCCCACCCCGGGAGGACCCCACAGGATCATGGAATGCAGGCGGCGCGTGTCGAATGCCAGGCGCAGCGGCTGGCCCTGGCCGAGCAGGTGGGTCTGGCCGACCATCTCCGCCAGGCTGCGCGGGCGCAACTTCTCTGCCAGGGGCATGGCCAGGCCGTAGCGCGTGGCATCGCCTTCAGGCTTTGTCGGCTCAGGGTCAAACAGGCTGGGGGTTTGCGACATGACGGCGTTGCCGGGATCCGGTCTGACTGGAACTGCACGGCTGCAGCGCGCGGTGGCTCAGGGCTGCTGGATCACCGAGGCACCTTGGGGCGCCGTGAAATGAAAACTGCCAGCAGCAAACACCGGATTGCGTTGCGTATCGCTGAACACGATGGTGGAGGTGCGACGGAAGGCGTCGCGCAGTTGCATCTCCACCAACTCCGGACCTTGCGGAGTTGACTTCAGACCGATGCGTACCCAGTCGAATGTGCTGTCCTTGCTCCGAGGCACGGCCTGAACCCACTGCAGGCCCGAGGTGCTTGGCAATGGGCTCAGAGCGAAGATTTTGTTCACGTCTTCGCCAGTCAACAGGGCAGCAGGCGTGCCCGACAGCGCACGCGATTGCATACTGACCGTGACCTGATCGAGGTCGTGGTCATAGGTCCAGATGGTCTGGCCATCGCTGATGATGTCTTGCTTGTAGGGCTTGGTGTAGATCCAGCGGAATTTGCCGGGACGCTCGAACTCGAAGCTGCCTCCCGAAGGGGCAGTGGCCCTGCCCTTCTCGTCCACCACGCTCTGAGTGAAGCTGGTACGCGCGCTGTGCGTGGACTTCACCCACTGCTCAAGCAACGCCACACCGCCGACGGCAGACTGCGCTGATGCGCTCGTGGCGGCTTGCGCGCAAGCCGCCACGAGCACGCCAACGGCGAGCCCCGCTGCCAGCCCCCACACCAACAAAGCCAGCAGCCCCGGCCATCCCGGCCGCCGCTTTGGTCGCGCAGCGGCAACGCAGTGAGGAACGAAGAGCAAACGCACAGTCATGAGGAGCTCCATCAGGATTCGGCGCGCGCGGGCACCAAGATGTCGCGGTTGCCGTTGGTGGACAGCGGCGAGACCAGACCGGCTTTTTCCATCTGATCCAGCAGCCGGGCCGAGCGGTTGTAGCCGATGCGCAGGTGTCGCTGCACCAGTGAAATCGACGCCTTGCGACTTTGCAGCACGATTTGCACCGCCTGGTCATAGAGCGGGTCGGCCTCGGCATCGCTGCCCGTAGAGCCGTCGTAGCCGGTTTCGGCACCATCCTCGCCAGTCTCCGGCTCCAGCAGACCGGGCACGTAGTCGGGCTCACCCTGGGCCTTGAGCTGCTCCACCACGCGATGCACCTCGGCGTCGCTGACGAAGGCGCCATGCACCCGTTGCGGCACGCCCGAGCCCGGCGGCAGGTAGAGCATGTCGCCCATGCCCAGCAGGCTCTCAGCGCCCATCTGGTCGAGGATAGTGCGTGAGTCGATCTTGCTCGACACCTGAAACGCCATGCGAGTGGGAATGTTGGCCTTGATCAGGCCGGTGATCACGTCGACGCTGGGGCGCTGCGTGGCGAGAATCAAATGCACGCCTGCGGCGCGCGCCTTCTGCGCGAGACGGGCAATGAGCTCCTCGATCTTCTTGCCCACCACCATCATCAAATCGGCCAGCTCGTCGATGATGACCACGATATAGGGCATGTGTTGCAGCGGCTCGGGGTTCTCGGGCGTGAGCGACAGCGGGTTGGGCACATGCTCGCCACGCTGAGCAGCCTCGGCAATGCGCGTGTTGTAGCTCGCCAGATTGCGCACCCCCAGCTTGCTCATCACCTTGTAGCGCCGCTCCATCTCACCCACGCACCACGAGAGCGCGTGCGCGGCCTGCTTCATGTCAGTCACCACCGGCGCCAGCAAATGCGGAATACCCTCGTAGACGCTGAGCTCCAGCATCTTCGGGTCGATCATGATCATGCGCACCTGCTTGGCCTCGGCCTTGTACAGCAGGCCTAGGATCATGGCGTTGATGCCCACCGACTTGCCCGACCCTGTGGTGCCCGCCACCAGCAAATGCGGCATCTTGGCCAGGTCGGTGACGACCGGGTTGCCGACGATGTCCTTGCCCAGGCCCATGCTGAGCATGGACGGCGCGTCGTTGTAGACCTGGGAGCCGAGAATTTCGGCCAGTCGGATGGTCTGGCGCTTGGCATTGGGCAATTCCAGCGCCATGGTGTTCTTGCCGGGAATGGTTTCCACCACGCGGATGCTCACCAGCGACAACGCCCGCGCCAGATCGCGCGACAAGCCCACCACTTGCGAGCCCTTCACACCCGGTTCGGGCTCCACCTCGTAGCGCGTGATGACCGGCCCGGGCGACGCCGCCACCACGCGTACCGAGACACCGAAGTCCTTGAGTTTTTTCTCGATCAGGCGCGACGTGAACTCCAGAGTTTCGGCGCCGATGGGGTCTTTCGGGGTATTGCCGTGGTCGAGTAGGTCCAGGGGCGGCAGGCCGGACGTCTGCATCTCCTGGAACAAGGGCTTTTGCTTCTCACGCTGCACCCGCTGCGACTGGGGCACCTGCACCAGCGGCGGCTCGATGTAGACAGGCGCGAACACCTCCTCGGCCTCGCGCGCCTGCTCGCTCACGAGATCGGCCTCGCGCGCCTGCAAGGCTTGGGCGCCGACATGCCGATCCTGCTCCTGGGCACGGCGCGTGCGCCAGCTCACCCAGGTCAACTCGATGCGGGTGCCGACACGTTCGGCGACATCGGCCCAACTCAACTGCGCGTACCACGATAGTGACAGCAGGAACACCGCCAACAGCACGATGGCGCTGCCGGTGAAACCCAGCAACTGCTGCGCCGCGCTGCCCAGCCAGTTGCCCACCACGCCACCCGCAGCAGCCGGCAGGTGAACGTGGAGGCCATAAAGTCGGGTGGCCTCGAGCGCTGCGCTGGAGAGCGGCAGCAAACCCAGCGCAGCCACCGAACCCAGCTTGGCCAGCCAACTGCGCGGCGCAGTTTGCGCCTGCGTGTGCGCGCGACGCCAGGCACGCACCAACGCCAACAAGCCCATGGGCAGCAGCCACAGCGCCGAAAAACCCAGCAGGAAATAAAGGATGTCAGCCGTCCAGGCTCCAGCCGCGCCAACCAGGTTCGCCGTGCCCTGGGTGGCAGCCGCGCCAGAAGTCGACCAGGACGGGTCACTGCGGTGGTAACTGAACATGGCCAGCAGCAGCAGCAGCCAGGTGATGGCGCCGGCCACCAGGCGGATTTCAGCCAGCAGCCGGCTTTTACGCGTGCCAAGCTGACCTGAATGGGGCGCGCTTGCCCTTGGAAAGGTGAACCAACGCAAAATTTTGATCAAAATAGCTCGCAAGAAAATAAAGGGTGACTCCCGCGTTGTGCTGACCTCCGCAGACAGGACGCTTGCGCACTTGGGCGCGCTCAAAGCAAGGAAGCGATGTGGTCGCGCACGATGGTTGTGCCGTCCTCGCGTTCGACCACCAGCCCCTGCTGCTCGAAATCTTTCATGACGCGGCTGACCATCTCACGCGAAGCACCCACCATCTTCGCCAGGTCCTGGCGCGAAAGCTTGGTGCGGATGATGCGCTCGGCACCCTCTTCCTCGCCCATTTCCATCAACGCGCGCGCCACGCGTCCGTAGACATCCATCAGCGCCAGCGACTCGATCTTGCTGTCGGCGCGGCGCAGGCGGTGCACCAGGCCACGCATGATGGAAAACGACATGCTGGTGTTTTCCGGCAGGCTTTGCAGAAAGGCTACACGGCCCAGCACGAGGACGTCGGTCTGCACCTCGGCGCTGACCGTGGCGGAATGTGGCTCGCCATCGATCAGGCTCATTTCGCCGACATGGTCGCCGGGATGCAACACCGCAAGAATCACTTCCCGCCCTTTGGAATCGACGCTCAACACCCGCGCGCGTCCGGCAAGGATGATGAACAGCGCATTCGAACGCCCGCCCTGCTCAACCAGACATTCGCCACGCTTGTAACGCTTCTTGACGATGGACTGCGACAGCGTCCATGCCTGCGCCTCCGTCAGTACCGAAAACATGGGTACACGACGCACCAGATCGATATTCGAAATCGCAGCCATCTTCACTCCTGGAGATGATCGGATGCTAACCCAGACACTTGCCGGGCCAAGCTGGTCAGAGCCCCTGCGCCGAGGCTTTCGCCGCACGGACAAGAACTCGGGCCATGTCTCAACAACAAGCGACCATCAGACAGAAAACCCGGGTGAACCCTAAAATGCTTGGCTGTCCTGGTGCCGCAGCAGGTATACCCACCCGAGCATGGCACTCCCTACTTTTTACAAGCCCATCATGAGCAATCAGCACGCCAAAGTCCTCATTCTCGGTTCCGGCCCAGCCGGCTATTCAGCCGCGGTCTATGCAGCGCGTGCCAACCTCAAACCCATGCTCATCACGGGCTTAGCACAGGGCGGGCAGTTGATGACCACGACGGAGGTGGACAACTGGCCGGCGGATGTGGACGGCGTGCAGGGCCCGGAACTGATGGCGCGCTTCGAAGCCCATGCCAAACGTTTCGACACCGAGATCGTCTTCGACCATATCCACACGGTCGATTTCAGCGCCAAGCCCTACACCCTCACCGGCGACAGCGGCCTCTACACCTGCGACGCCCTCATCATCGCCACCGGCGCTTCGGCCAAATACCTGGGCCTGCCCAGCGAGCAGGCCTTCATGGGCAAGGGCGTGTCTGGCTGCGCCACCTGCGACGGCTTTTTCTACCGCGACCAGCCGGTGTGCGTGGTGGGCGGCGGCAACACCGCCGTGGAAGAGGCGCTGTACCTGACGGGTATCGCCAGCAAGGTCACGGTCATTCACCGCCGCGACAAGTTCCGCGCCGAACCCATCCTGATCGACCGGCTGATGGAGCGGGTGAAGGAAGGCAAGGCCGAACTCCAATTGTGGAGCGAACTCGACGCGGTGCTGGGCGACGCCAGCGGCGTGACCGGCGTGCGCATTCGCAACAGCCAGACCGGCGCCAAAACCGAGATCGCCCTCACCGGCTGCTTCATCGCGATCGGCCATCAGCCCAATACCGAAATCTTCCAGGGCAAGCTGACGATGGAGAATGGTTACATCATCACCCAGGGCGGCTTGAACGGCATGGCCACCGCCACCAGCGTTCCCGGGGTGTTTGCCGCGGGAGACGTGCAGGACCATGTGTATCGGCAAGCCATCACCAGCGCCGGCACGGGCTGCATGGCCGCGCTCGACGCCCAGCGCTACCTGGAAAACGAGGGCGCTTGACCCGCCATTCAGTTTCATGTCAGTCTCTCTCGGCAGGCTGGAGCCGCAGCCATAACAACGATGGAGACAGACATGCATACAGCCGCAAAGGCATTTCTCGATGCGCGCGACACCCTGTTGCGCCTGCGCACTGATCACCCCGCGGCACAGTCCGCATTCCATTGGCCGCGGCCCCTGCAATTCAACTGGGCGTTGGATTACTTCGACCCGATGGCGCGCGGTAATGCGCAGACCGCTCTGTGGCTCGTCGAAGAAAACGGCACCGAGGCTCGCCACAGTTTCGACGACATGCATCTGCGCAGCCAACGCATGGCCCATTTCCTGCGCAGCCACGGCGTGAACCGTGGCGATCGGGTCATGCTCATGCTGCCCAATTGCGTGGAGCTGTGGGATGCGATGCTGGCGTGCATCAAGCTTGGCGCGGTGATGATCCCGGCCACCACCCTGCTGACCGCCGACGATCTGGCCGACCGCATCACACGCGCCGGCATCGCCCATGTGCTCACCACCGCTCCTGACGCCCCCAAGTTCGACGCCCTGCCCGCCACCGCGACACAAACCCTGCGCGGTCGCTTTTGCACCGGCGCGCATGCAGCGTGGATCAACCTGAGGGAGGCTGGCGATGCTCCCGCCGACTTCATACCCGATGGACCAACAGCCGCCGCCGACCCGCTGCTGCTTTATTTCACCTCCGGCACCACCTCCAGACCCAAGCTGGTTCAGCACAGCCACATCAGCTACCCCATCGGTCACCTGTCCACCATGTACTGGATCGGCCTGCTGCCTGGTGATGTGCACTGGAATATCAGCTCACCCGGTTGGGCCAAGCATGCGTGGAGCTGCTTTTTCGCGCCGTGGAACGCGCAGGCCTGCATCTTCGCCTTCAACCAGACGCGCTTCAACGCCGACGCTGCGCTGGACGCCGCTGCACGCTGCGGCGTCACCACCCTGTGCGCACCACCCACGGTCTGGCGCCTGTTCATCCAGCAGGACCTCAAGCGCTACGCCGTGAAGTTCCGCGAGTTGGTGGGCGCGGGCGAACCGCTCAACCCTGAAATCATTGCCCGGGTACAAGCCGCCTGGGGCATCACCATCCGCGACGGCTACGGGCAAACCGAAACCTGCTGCATGGTCGGCAACGCTCCTGGCCAGCCGCTGCAACCCGGCGCGATGGGCCGTCCGCTGCCTGGCTGGCGCCTCGAACTGCTGGACCTCGATGGTCGCCCTGCCGACGAAGGCGAAGTCTGCGTCGCGCTCGAGCCGCGTCCGGTGGGACTGATGACAGGCTACTCCGGCGACGCCGAGAAAACCGCGCAAGCCATGCGCCACGGTCATTACCACACGGGCGACGTGGCGCAGCGCAACGCCGACGGCAGCTTCACCTTCGTCGGCCGCATCGACGATGTGTTCAAAGCCTCCGACTACCGCATCAGCCCCTTTGAACTGGAAAGCGTGCTCATCGCCCACCCGGCCGTGGCCGAGGCCGCCGTCGTCCCCAGCCCTGACCCGGTACGCCTGGCCGTGCCCAAGGCATTCATCGCCTGCCGCACCGGCTTCGAGCCCAGTCGCGAACTGGCGCTCGACGTGCTGCGCTATGCCCGCGAGCATCTGGCCGCCTACAAGCGGATCCGGCGCATCGAGTTTTACGAACTGCCCAAAACCATTTCGGGCAAGATTCGGCGGGTGGAGTTGCGCGCCCTGGAACAAGGCAGCATCACAAACGGGGAGCGGCGTTCCGGCGAGTACTGGGAAGACGACTTTCCCTCCCTGCGCGGCTGAACGCGTCGCAGCAGACGGCCGCGCAAGCCGACAGCACTGCAGTGCTCAGGCCAGAGCTGGCGGTGTCTCAGGCGGCAACATCGCGAGCAGAAAATGTTCGCGGTAATGCAGAAGCTCGTCGATGGACTCGTGGATATCGGCCAGTGCCGTGTGCTCCTGGCGCTTCTTGAACGCCGCGCTCACATCCGGACGCCAACGTTTGGCCAGCTCCTTCAAGGTGCTCACGTCCAGGTTACGGTAATGGAAATAAGCCTCCAGCCGCGGCATGCCGCGCGCCATGAAACGTCGATCCTGGCAGATGGAGTTGCCGCACATCGGGCTTTTGCCGGCCGGGACATAACGGGCGATGAAGTCCAGCAGCTCCTGCTCGGCCTGCGCCTCGTTCAGCGTGCTGGCCGCCACCTTGGCGATCAGGCCGGAGCGGCCATGCGTGCCCTTGTTCCAGGCATCCATGCCGTCCATCACCTCGGCGCTCTGGTGCACCACCAGCACCGGGCCTTCCACCCGCACGCGCACTTGCGCATCGGTGACGACGACGGCCACTTCGATGATGCGATCGGTCTCAGGGTTGAGCCCGGTCATTTCCATATCCACCCACAACAGGTTGGACTCATGCAGGGCGAGAACGGTGGTTGCTTTTGGGAGGCTCATGCAGGCGGGAGGTTGGAATTTCGGAAGAAGTGGACAACACCCCAGGCAAGGTCTTGCCGGAGCGGGTCATAGGATCACGGACACAGTGAAATAATGCGGTGTGCACGGATTCCAAGCGCGACCCGGACCGGGCTGGCCACCGTGAACGTTCCCAGGATTTTCGCATGAGCCCTCAAGACATCACGCTGCTGTGGTCCGCACTGTTCGCCAGCGCACTGGTCCTGGGCACGGGCTTGAAGCTCTGGCTGGCCACGCGGCAAATCCGCCACGTGCAGGCCCATCGCGCCCAAGTACCTGAAGCTTTTGCCGCAGTCATCGAACTGCCCACGCACCAGAAGGCAGCCGATTACACGGTGGCGCGTACCCGTTTCGGCATGTGGCATACGCTGTTCTCCGCCGCACTGCTGCTGGGCTGGACTCTGTTCGGCGGCCTGCAGTTGCTGTCTGATTTCACGACCGCCCACTTCGGCACCCACCTGGGTGCGCAACTGCTGCTGCTCATTGAATTCGCGCTCATCGCCGCCATCATCGATTTGCCATGGGACCTGTGGCAGACCTTCCGGCTCGAAGCACGTTTCGGCTTCAACCGCAACACCCCGGTACTGTTCCTGGGTGACATGCTGAAAAACCTGCTGGTTTCGGCCGTGCTCATGTTGCCGCTGGCTGCCCTGGTTCTCTGGCTGATGCAAGCCAGCCCGCTCTGGTGGTTGTGGGCCTGGGCCGCGTTCGCGGCATTCAGCCTGGTGATGATGGTGGTGTTCCCGATGTTCATCGCCCCGCTGTTCAATCGTTTCGAACCCTTGGCCGAGGGTGAGGTGAAAGGCCGCGCACAGGCGCTGATGCAACGCTGCGACTTCGCCCTGCAAGGCCTTTACGTCATGGACGGCTCGCGTCGCAGTGCCCACGCCAACGCCTATTTCACCGGGCTGGGCGCCGCACGCCGCGTGGTACTGTTTGATACGCTGCTCAAACAACTCGATGCGGCGCAGATCGAGGCCGTGCTGGCGCACGAGGTGGGCCATTACAAGCGTCGTCACATCCAGCAGCGCCTGTTCATCACGCTGCTGCTGAGCCTCGCCGGGTTCGCTCTGCTGGGCTGGCTGACAGGCGGGGTGTGGTTCTACACAGGCCTGGGCTATACACCTCACTTGCTCGGTGGCAACGCCGCAGCGGCGCTCATTCTGTTTATGCTGGTCCTGCCCGTGTTCGGCGTGTTTTTCACCCCGCTGGGTGCCAGCTGGTCGCGCAAACACGAATTCGAAGCAGATGCCTACGCCGCCGAACACAGCGACGCGCGCCAACTGGGCGCAGCCTTGATACGCATGTACCAGGACAACGCCTCCACCCTCACGCCTGATCCGCTCTACGTACGCTTCTACTACAGTCACCCACCCGCGCTGCAGCGCCTGGCGCGCATGGGGGCGCTTGCGGCGTTGTCCGCTTCAGGGCCGGCGACGACAAGGCTGCGGTCGAACGACGGACCAGCGCAGGCCGGCCACGCCGCATGAGCCCAACGGAGCCTTGCCATGATGACGCTGGACCAATTGCTGCAGGATCATTGCCAGGCGCTCGAGGGTCGCCCGCTCGCTGCAGGCGAGGTGCTGAAGCAACTCGGCGTCCTGCCTGAATGGCGGCACGAAAACGGCTCGATTCAGCGTACCTATGCCTTCCGTGACTATTTCGACACCATCGCCTTCGTCAACGCACTGGCCTGGATCGCGCACCGAGAAGACCATCACCCCGACCTGAGCGTGCATTACAACCGCTGCGTCGTCGCCTTCAACACCCATTCGGCCGGCGGCATTTCGCGTAGCGACTTCATCTGCGCGGCCAAGACAGATGCGCTGTATGCGCAGCGGCCCTTTGTCTGATTCCGGCTCACGCGAGCACATGCCAGACCCGTCCCTGCAGCCCGCGCGCATCGTCGCGGCATTCGGACGCAGCTACCTGGCCGATACCGGCAACCAAACCGCCCTGCCCTGCGTCGCCCGCGGCAAGCGCAGCGAAGCCGTATGCGGCGACCAGGTGCTGTTGCGTCTGGGGCAAGACCCCGCGGTGATCGAATCCATCCTGCCCCGCCGCAACGCCCTATGGCGGCAGGACGCCTGGCGCAGCAAGGTGTTCGCCGCCAATCTCGACCTGGTGATGGTCATGACGGCTCCGGAGCCCACGCCCAACCTCGAACTGGTGGGGCGCGCGCTCATCGCCGCACAAGCCGAAGGCATTCCGAGTGCTTTGGTGCTCAACAAATGCGAACTGCCCAGCGCCGCGCAGTTGCGCGAACAGCTCCAGCCGCTGCAGGCCGCCGGTTATCCCCTCATCGAACTCTCGGCCAAGCAGGCCCCCGAGCAGGCCGCGCAAACCTTGCGCTCCTGGTTGGATGGGCGCACCGGCATGCTCATCGGTGCATCGGGCGTCGGCAAATCCACCCTGGCCAACGCCCTGGTGCCGGGCTTGCGGGCGCAGACCCAGACCATTTCCGCTGCGCTGAACGCCGGACGCCACACCACCACGGCCACCAGGCTGTACCCATTGCATGGTCTGCAGCCCCACAGTGCCCTGCTCGATTCACCCGGTTTCCAGGCCTTCGGCCTGAACCAATTGTCGGTGTCGCAGTTGCAACACGCCATGCCTGAAATCGCCACGCTCAATGGCGACTGCCGTTTCAACAATTGCACCCATCGCCAGGAGCCCGGTTGCGCGGTGCGCTCTGCGGTGGACAGCGGGCAACTGTCACCGTCTCGCTACGCGCTGTATCTGCGGGTGCTGCAGGAATTGCTGGGCGAGTCCAGCGTGAAGGTGTGATGCCATGAAACGCCTGCGTGTGGCGCCGAACCTGGTGATCGCCACCATGTGGGCCGATGCGCTCAATGCCGCAGGCTACCCGGCCCAGGTGTTCTCACGCTATCTCTCCAGCATCGCCGGTGAGATTCCACCGGACCAGGCCCTGCCCGCCGTCTGGGTGATGAACGCTGCCCACGCGCCAGCCGCGCTCGCGCTGCTGGATGCGTTGGAGCGGCCGCAACCCAGTCCTGCCTGGATGTGTGCTCAATGCCGTGAGCGCCACATCGGCGCCTTCAGCCAGTGCTGGAACTGCGGAGCGCAGCGCCCGTTGTGAACGCCGCAGACCTGACACACCTGGCAAAGCCTTCAACCGACCAACGTCATTCCCGCCACCCAGCATCTGCATGCGTGTTCTGTTCGTGGCCCTGACGCGGCCGCCACAAAATCGCCAACAGAAATAGAAAGATGATGCTGTAGACGTTGGTGGTCCCCAGAACATCCCCCTTGTTGCCAGTAAAGCCCGGTCCATACGGGCCGCCGAAACCCTCAGCCGTGGTCCACAACATCAACGAATACAGCAGACCCAGGACCAGCGCGATGCGCAGCCATTTCAGCGGCAGACGGTGGGCAAACAAGACGCTGATCGCCACAGCGCTTTCCGTCAATGCCGCCAGCACGGCAAACACGAACGGCCCGATGGACTGCATGACGAGAACGAACAGCTCAATCCAGCTCACGACCCAGCCTGGCTGTCCAGCCTGGGCTGCGCTGAGAAAGCTCGCCATCTGTCCGAGAAACCCGGGTTGCCATTTCCACCAGGCATCAAAGGCCCAGAGCGCGCCAAACAGCAAGAAGGCCAGGCGTAAGGCATCGCGTGACGACGCCTTGGCCTGGCCTTGCCACCAGCTCGCTCCTTGCCAGGCGCGGGTGAGCAGAATGACAACGAAACCCAACGCGTAAACAATGGCCGTGCCTGGATCGGTTGCGCCCGAGACATAAGGTCCACCCAGGCCGCCGATGGTGCTCCACAAGAAGAGCTCGTACACCAGTCCCAGCCATCCCAGGGCGGGGAAACCAAGACCAGTCAGCAGACCCAGCGTGAGCAAGGTCTCGATGCCGAACATCAAGGCCAAAACCCGCGCTGGACCAACGAACTGGAACACCGCGAGCACTTGATCAACCCATAGCCCAAGCCATGCTGGTTGGCCCATGGCCTGGGCTGTGCGCAGCATGTCGGGAATGAATTGCGCGGCATAAGCCGGGTTGAAGTGCAGCAGCAAATTGACGAGAAAGAACAGACCGAACAAGATGCGCACCGCGCCAAGCAGGCGAGCCTGGGTCGGGTGATGCAGACCGCCGTGGTGCAGCGGATGGTCGGCACGCCAGTCTGCCCGCACAGTCGCGCGCACCGGTTGCACGTCAATCTGGCTTGCAGGCGGATTTTGTAAGGAAAGGGTGGTGATGGTTGGCGTCATGTTTCACCTCGAAGCGGAGTTGCAAGGCCAACGCGGAGTCGGCCTGACAATCTCGGGTGATATTTGACGATGATGCGATGACGGGCTTAAGTTTGGCTTAGGGACGTCTGAACCTCAGCTGTCGATCTGGCCCAGCAGCAGAAACTCCATCAGCGCCTTTTGCGCATGCAGGCGGTTCTCGGCCTCATCCCACACCACACTCTGCGGCCCATCGATGACACCGGCCTCGACCTCTTCGCCGCGGTGGGCCGGCAGGCAGTGCATGAACAGAGCCCGAGGGTCGGCACGGCGCATCACGGCCTCACTCACCATGAACCCCTGAAAAGCTTTCAGGCGCGCGGCATTTTCGGCTTCGTAACCCATGCTGGTCCAGACATCGGTGGTGACGAGATGCACGCCGACGCAGGCCTCGACCGGGTCGGTGAAGCAGCGCAGCTGTGCCTGTTCTGCGGCACTGACAGGGTAGCCAGCGCGGTTCAGGTCGACACCATAGCCATCGGGACCGGCGAAGTGCACGTTGAAACCGAGGATGGCTGCGGCCTGCAGCCAGCTGTAGAGCATATTGTTGGCATCACCCACCCAAGCGACGGTTTTGCCTTGGATGCTGCCGCGGTGCTCGATGAAGGTGAACACGTCGGCCAGAATCTGGCAGGGGTGGAATTCGTTGGTCAGGCCGTTGATGACGGGCACACGCGAGTGCGCGGCGAAGCGTTCGACGATATCCTGCCCATAGGTGCGGATCATCACCAGATCGACCATGCGCGAAAACACCTGCGCCGCATCCTCGATGGGTTCGCCACGCCCGAGTTGGCTGTCGCGGGTGTTGATGTAGATGGCTGCACCGCCGAGCTGGTGCATGCCCGCTTCGAAACTCAGGCGGGTGCGGGTGGAATGCTTTTCGAAAATCATCGCCAGCGTGCGGTCCACCAGCGGCTGGTGCATCTCATAGCGCTTGAACTTGGCCTTGATCAGCGCGGTACGCGCAAACACATACGCATACTCGTCAGCGCTGAGATCGCTGAACTGCAGATAGTGACGCGGACTGTGACAGGGCGACATGGTGGGGGTCTCGAAAACACATTTGGCACGCGACGATCAGGCTGCGGCCTGATCAGCGGCCAGGAAGCGCCGAATCAGCGGCACCAGAATGGCGAGCAGTTGTTCCGCCTCCTCCTGACGCAGGATCAGAGGTGGCAGCAGTCGAATCACACTGTCCTGGGTAACGTTGATCAGCAGACCCTCTTGCAATGCCTGCTTCACCAACACCCCGCAGGGTCGGTCGAGTTCGATGCCGATCATCAGACCAGCGCCGCGCACAGCGACCAGGCCGGGGAGGCTGCCGAGCTGGTTGTGAAACTGTTCCTGCATCCAGCCACCGATACGCTGGGCGTTGTCCATCAACCCCTCATCCTCGATGATGGACAACGTTTCCAGGGCAGCACGGCACGCCAGTGGATTGCCGCCGAACGTCGTGCCATGCTGACCTGGGCCGAAAGTGGTTGCGGCTTCGCCGTAGGCCAGCAATGCGCCGATGGGCACACCCGAAGCCAGCCCCTTGGCCAGCGCGACGACATCGGGCCGCACCCCAGCCCACTGATGGGCAAACCACTTGCCGGTGCGACCGGTGCCGCATTGCACTTCGTCAATCATCAGCAACCAGCCGCGCTCATCGCAAACGCGGCGCAGAAAACACAGGTAATCCGCCTGCGCCGGGTTGATACCGCCCTCGCCTTGAATGGCCTCAATGAAGACGGCGCTCACCTGGGGATGACTTGCAACCACCTCGCGAATTGCCGTTGCATCGTTGAGCGCAACGCGCACGAAACCCTCGACCAGGGGCTCAAAACCCTTTTGCACCTTGGGATTGCCGGTTGCCGAAAGCGTAGCCAGTGAACGGCCATGGAAAGCGCGATCAAAAACGATGATTTCAGGCCGATCCTTGTCACGCTTGTGTCCCCACAAGCGCGCCAGCTTGATGGCAGCTTCGTTCGCTTCCAGCCCCGAGTTGCAGAAAAACGCCCGATCGGCGCCTGACATGGCGCAGAGGCGATCGGCCAGTTGGTCCTGCAAGGGAATTTCGTACAAATTCGACGTATGGATCAGCTTGCCGATCTGGTCACTCAACGCCGCGATCAGGCGGGGATGGGCATGCCCCACGGTGTTGACGGCGATGCCACTCAAGCCGTCCAGATAGCGTCGACCTTCGCGGTCCCAGAGCCATGCACCCTGACCATGGGTCAAGGCAAGAGGCAAACGCGCGTAGGTGTTCATCAGATGGCCGGGCATGCGCTTCTCCTGGGGCAGAAAAAACAACAGCCCGCAAATTGCGTTTTCGTCGCAAGAGCAGGCTCGAATTCGATTATAGGCAGGCCCCTGGGGGAGCCTCCCGAACGGTCGGCGCCGTTTGCCGAACCCTGGCGAGCGAGACAAACCCCGCCGACATCGCTGGCTCGCGGAGGTTTTTGCCGCAACGCAACATCCCGACATGACCCCAGGTCCATGGGTGCATTCCAGCAAGGCCTGGCTGCCGCCTGACCACGGCAAAACCATGCCGCCCCTTCAACGTACGGCCAGCACCCAAACAAAAAACCCGCATGGCCGAGACCAGCGGGCTTTTGTGCATCGACCTGGCCCGCAAATCGCAGACCGGGTTGGGAACTTTAGGCGGCCATGCTCTTGAGCGCAGCGTTGAGGCGGCTCTTGTCGCGCGCCGCCTTGTTAGGATGAAACAAGCCTTTGCGAGCAATGGAGTCCAGCACAGGAACTGCAGCCTTGAATGCCTCGACGGCCTTGGTTTTGTCGCCGGCCGCAATGGCCTTGCGCACCGACTTGACAGCGGTGCGAAAACGCGAACGCATGGCCGAATTGGCAGCGTTGAGCTTGATGTCTTGACGCGCGCGCTTGCGCCCGGAGGGCGTGCGGGCGCTTTTCTTTTTCGCTTGCGCGGATGTCGCCATGAAGAAAATCCTCGAAATTCGTTTGAGAAACCGCCCATTATAGCCAAGCCGGCAACTTTCTCAAAACAGCCCCGACCCGCTGCCTATAATCGCATCGGTGAACCTCCTCAAGGCTGCTTACACCGTATCGCTACTCACGCTCGTCTCCCGCATCACCGGCCTGCTGCGTGAGGTTTTGGTGGCACGTTTTTTCGGCGCGAGCGCTTGGACCGACGCTTTCATCGTAGCTTTTCGCCTGCCCAATCTGTTGCGTCGCCTGTTTGCCGAGGGCGCTTTCTCGCAGGCCTTCATTCCCATTCTGGCTCAGTCGCGTGCACAAGACAGTCCAGAAGCTAACCGCAAACTGATTGACGACGTTGCCACGGCCTTGGCCTGGATCCTGACGGCGGTCAGTCTGCTGGGCGTGATCGTCGCCCCGGTACTCGTGCTGCTCACAGCCTCGGGGCTGCATCCGCCAGCCTTCGATGCAGCAGTGTGGATGACGCGCCTGATGTTTCCCTACGCTGGGCTGATCTCGCTGGTGGCACTGTCGGCCGGCATCCTCAATACCTGGAAACACTTCGCCATTTCGTCGCTCACCCCTGCGCTGTTGAATCTGTCGGTCATCACTGCGGCCCTCTTGCTGCACCGGGTGATGCATCCGCCCATCTACGCGCTGGCCGTCGGCGTCATGGCGGGCGGCGTGCTGCAGCTGGCGCTGCAATGGCCCGCGCTCAGGCGTTATGCCGTTCTGCCGCGCATCCACATGAACTTTCTTGCCGCCTGGCGTTCCCCCGGGGTCAAGCGCATGGTCAAGCTCATGCTGCCGGCCAGCTTGGCGGTGTCGGTGGCGCAAGTGTCCCTGGTGATCAACACGCAGATCGCTTCACACCTGAAGCCCGGCAGCGTGTCCTGGCTGTCCTACGCCGACAGACTGATGGAATTTCCCACGGCATTGCTCGGCGTTGCCCTCGGTTCGGTGCTGCTGCCCAGCTTGTCGCGCGCGCACGCGGCCGATGACTCCGAGCGCTACAGCAAACTGCTCGACTGGGGCCTGCGCCTGACACTGATGCTGGCCCTGCCCAGCGCCGTGGCGCTTTCCGTGTTCGCCAAGCCGCTGATCGCTCTACTGTTCAATTACGGCCACTTCAACGGTTTCGACGTGGACCAGACCACCGCCGCCTTGCGCGCCTACGGCCTGGGTCTGCTCGGCTTTGTCGGCGTGAAGATTCTCGCCCCCGGTTTTTACGCCAAGCGCGACGTGCGCACGCCCGTGAAGCTGGGCATCATCGTGCTCCTGGGCACACAGGCCTTGAATATCGTGTTCGTACCCTGGCTGGCCCATGCCGGCCTGGCCTTGGCCATTTCCTGCGGCGCCCTGCTCAATGCTGCCCTGCTGTTGCGCGGGCTGTGCAAGCGCGGCAGCTACGCACCCGAACCGGGCTGGGGCTTGTTTGCGTTCAAGGTCGCGCTGGCGCAATTGCCGCTGGCGCTCATTCTGTTGTGGGGTGCGAGCCACTTTGCCTGGGTCGACTGGAGCGGAAGCGCTGCGCACTTGATCCGCCTGGCAACTGCTTTCGGCTTGCTGACAGCCGCAGCACTGTCCTACTTCACGGCTTTGGCACTTCTCGGGCTACGGCCTCGCCAATTCCTGCACCACGAATAGAAAAATGGCCCGGAATCAGGCCACGACGACAGCGGCAGCACCCTCGGCACGCTGCTGAATGACGCCGATGCGCGTGCAGGTCTCCCCAGCAGCTTGCAGATGCTGCAACGCCACCTTGGCGTCAGCCGCAGCCACCACCAGCACATAGCCGATGCCGCAGTTGAAGGTGCGCAGCATCTCGGCCTCGGGAATGCCGCCTTCTTGCTGCAGCCAGTCAAACACTTCCGGCTGGTGCCAGGTCTTGCGTTCCAGCGCGCATTGCAGGCCCGCGGGCAGCACGCGCGGAATGTTCTCAACCAAACCACCGCCTGTGATATGAGCCATGGCTTTGACATCAACCGATTGCAAGAGTGCCAGAACGGGTTTGCAATAGATGTGCGTGGGCATCATCACCGCGTCGCGAAACGGGAGTCCGTCAAGCTGTTGCGGCAACCCTCCGGCAGTGCGCTCGATCACCTTGCGCACCAGTGAATAGCCGTTGGAATGAATGCCGCTGGAAGCCAGGCCGAGCACCACGTCGCCGGCCTGCACATATTGCCCGGCAATCAGCCGGCTCTTTTCCGCTGCGCCCACGCAAAAACCGGCAAGATCGTACTCACCCGGGGGATACATGCCAGGCATCTCGGCCGTTTCGCCACCGATCAGGGCGCAGCCAGCCTGCTCGCATCCTTGGGCGATGCCGTCCACCACTTGCGCGGCCACGCCCACCTCGAGCTTGCCGCAAGCGAAGTAATCGAGGAAAAACAGCGGCTCGGCGCCTTGCACCAGCACATCGTTCACACTCATGGCGACGAGATCGATACCCACCGTATCGTGCCGGTTCCACTCGAAAGCCAGGCGCAACTTGGTCCCGACGCCGTCGGTGCCCGAAACCAGCACCGGTTCACGATAGCGCTTGGGCACTTCGAACAACGCACCGAAACCGCCGATACCAGCCAGGACACCTTCACGCATGGTGCGTGCGGCCAGGGGTTTGATGGCGTCGACCAAGGCGTCTCCGGCATCGATATCGACCCCGGCGTCACGGTAAGTCAGGCTGGTTTTTGGCATGGTTGGGTTGGCGTTTGCAGACTCGGACTGGCGGCGGGTCTGCACATAAAATGAGAAATGTATTCTAGGTGGGAGGCCAGCATGGCCTGTCCGCGCGCATGCAAGCAAGCCCCAAGCTCAAGCCGTCAGCCATCTCGGCAAAAGACCATCGACGCATGGTCTGTCACAACCTGCGCTTCCCAAACACCAGTCCTCAGTGCAACTCTCCGAAACCAACAAAGTTCGTTTGATCTGGGCTGCCCTGATTCTCGGCGCCCTGTGGCTCGCTTCGCTGCTCGGACCCGTGCTTATGCCCTTCCTGGTGGCCATGACACTGGCCTATGGGCTGCATCCTGCGGTCGAAAGGCTGTGGCGTTGGCGCATTCCCAGACCCGTTGGTGCGGCGTTGGCCATCGTCCTGCTGAGCGTGGTGTTGGTCGGCATCGGCAGTCTGATCGTGTCCGTGCTCACCAGCACCCTGCCGCAACTGCAACAGCAAGTGCCTTCATTGCTCGCCGCCATGAACAGTTGGCTGAGCGCACAGGCCGCGCGCCTGGGCTTCCAAACCACCTTCGACCTGACCAGCTACAAACACCTGCTGACCCAATCCTTGTCGGGCAATCCGGCACGTTGGGCCTCGCAAATCCTGAGCACGGCGAGAACCGGAGGAAGCACACTGCTCATCGTCTTGGGCAACCTCGTGCTCATCCCAGTTTTGACATTTTATTTTCTGCTCGATTGGCGTGGTCTGATGCAGCGCAGCTATAGCCTTGTTCCGCTGCACCGGCGCGACGCCCTGCAAGCTTTCCTGGGCGAGTGCGACAGCATCCTCGGCCGATATGTTCGCGGGCAGGTTTCCGTCATGCTGCTGCTGGCGGCTTACTACGCCATCGCCTTGGCGCTCGCCGGGTTTCAACTTGGCTTGCCGATTGGCGTGTTCACAGGCCTCGCCGTGTTCGTGCCCTATGTCGGCTTCGGCCTGGGACTGCTGCTCGCCTTGCTTGCGGGCGCCTTGCAATTTCAGAGCTTTTACGCAATCTGGGCCGTAGCCGTGGTGTTCGGCATTGGTCAACTGGCGGAAAGCATGGTGATCACGCCCAGATTGCTCGGAGGACAAATCGGCCTGCATCCGCTCCTGGTGCTGTTCCTGTTGCTGGCGTTCGGGCATTTGTTTGGTTTCGTCGGTGTGCTGCTCGCTTTGCCCGCCGGGGCTTTGCTGCAGGTCATCGTGCGCCATACCCTTGCCTGGTACCGGGAAAGCTCCCTGTTTCTGCGCGGATGAGCATGGGCGCAGAACGCAGCGCGAGCCGGCAACTTCTGCTGGCCCTGCAATGGGACGACGCTCCCACGCTGGACGGCTTCGAACGCGGCGAAAACGGTTTGGCGCTCGAGGCGCTGGACAAACTCTTGGCCAGCCGCGAGGGCGGTGCGCTGTATCTCTGGGGACCCCAGGCAAGCGGCAAAAGCCACCTGCTGCGCGCTGCCTGCCGCGCGGTGCAGCAAGACGGAAGATGGGCATTGCATCTTTCGGCAAAGAGCCCGCCATCGCACTGGCCAGCGCTCGACGCCTTCACGCGCTTCGGCGCCGGTGCCCTGCTCGCGGTGGACGATGTCCAAGCCTGTACCGCCTGGCAGCAAGATCTGCTGTTCGGCCTTTTCAACGCCGCACGCCAATTCAACGTTGCGTTTCTGGCTGCTGGCAACACCCCGCCTGCGCACCTCGAACTGCGCGCCGATGTACGCACCCGACTGGCCTGGGGCCTGGCTCTGGGGCTGGCGCCGCTGGATGATGACGGCAAGCGGCGCGTGCTGCAACGTCTGGCGGCAGCGCGTGGCTTTGACCTACGCGAAGACCTCAGCCGTTATATTCTGAGCCACCATGCACGTGACATGGCGTCGCTGGTCGACCTTCTCGCGCGGCTCGATGCTTATGCCTTGCAGCATGCCCGGCCCACCAGTATTTCCCTGTTCAAATCGATGCTGGCCCAGGCTGAGCCCAACTCCCATTCCACGCCCTGAACGATACCGCATGTCCAACCGCAATTTGGCGCTGTTCGATCTGGACAACACCCTTCTCCCATTCGACTCGGACCATGCCTGGGGCGAATTCTGCGTCCAGCTCGGCTGGACCGACGGTGAGCAATACCGTTCGGCGAATGACCACTTCTATGGCCAATACCGCGCTGGGACACTGAACCTCGACGCTTACCTGCGGTTCTCGCTCGGCCCACTCATCGGCCGCTCGCCAGCAGCGTTGAAACAGGCGCATGCACAGTTCATGCAGCACATCGTGCTGCCGCAAATCCGTCCGCAAGCGCTCGAACTCGTGCGCAAGCACCAGCATTCCGGCGACCTGTGCTGCATCGTCACCGCCACCAACGATTTCGTCACCCAACCCATTGCAGCCGCCTTCGGCGTGCCACACCTCATCGCAGTCCAAACCGAGCGGAACTCGCAAGGCGGCTACACCGGCGCCTGGTGCGGAGTTCCCTCGTTTCGTGAGGGTAAGGTCACACGCACGACGCAATGGCTGGCATCCCAAGGCCTGGACTGGCAGAGTTTTGACCAGACGTGGTTTTATTCCGATTCCATCAATGACCGGCCCCTGCTCGACCATGTGAGCCACCCCGTGGTCGTCCATCCCGACCCCCTGCTTGCCGAACTCGCCCAAGCGCGTGGCTGGCCCGTCCTCGAACTGTTTTCATGATCCGCAAACTCCTCTCCCGCCTGCTCGGCAAAAAATCCACAACGACCATGATCGAGGGCCGGCGACTCGAGATCGCGCGGCCGCAACACGAGATTGACGCCGCGCGCCTGCCCAATGCAGCGCTCACCGTCGTGCGCACTTTGCAGCAGGCCGGATTCGAGGCCTACATCGTTGGCGGCGCAGTGCGCGATCTGCTGCTGGGCTTGAAGCCGAAGGATTTCGACGTCGCCACCAATGCCACGCCGGAGCAGGTCAAACCGCTCTTTCGCCGTGCCTTTCTCATCGGGCGGCGTTTCCGTATCGTGCATGTGATGTTCGGGCGCGAGATCATCGAGGTCTCCACCTTCCGTGCCATGATGGACACGCAGGTCAGCGCCACGGTGGAGGGTGACGAACGCAACGCCCATGGCCTCGCCGGCAAGCACCACGCGGTGGACGCCAGCGGTCGCGTCTTGCGCGACAACGTCTGGGGCCCGCAGGACCAGGACGCCGCGCGCCGCGACTTCACCGTCAACGCCTTGTATTACGACCCCACGAGCGACATCGTCGTCGACTACCACCATGGCCTGCGCGACCTCAAGGCTCGCACCCTGCGCATGATTGGCGATCCCGCCACTCGCTATCGGGAAGACCCCGTGCGGCTGCTGCGCGTCGCGCGCTTCGCCGCCAAGCTCGGCTTCACCATCGATCCAGCGACGCGCACGCCCATCGCCGAACTTGCCGAATTGCTGCACAACGTGCCCTCGGCGCGCTTGTTCGATGAAACGATCAAGCTGCTGCAAACCGGGCATGCACTGGCCTCGCTGGAACAACTCCGCACCCTTGGCCTGCATCAGGGTCTGCTGCCGCTCATCGAGCTGGCGCTCAACCAGCCCCACGGCGAAGCGTTCGTGCTGGCCGCACTGCGCGATACCGACGCCCGCATCGGCGAGGGCAAGACCGCGAGTCCCAGCTTCTTGTTCGCCTGCCTGCTGTGGCCTCAGGTCAATAGCCGTTGGGCGGAGTTGCAGAGCGAGGGGCTGCCAGCCATCGCGGCACTTGACACCGCAGCCGACGAAATCATCGCTGCTCAGGCCGAACGCCTTGCGATCCAGCGACGCATTGCTGTGGACATGCGGGAAATCTGGTCGCTTCAGCCGCGTCTTGCGCGGCGCACGCCGCGCTACGCCCACAGCGCTCTGGATCATCCCCGCTTCCGCGCCGCTTACGATTTTTTGGTGTTGCGCGCGCAAACCGGAGGCGCTGAACCTGAACTGGCCAACTGGTGGCAACGCTTTCAGCAGGCCGACGAAGCCGAACGCGCCGAACTCATCGATCAAGCCGGCCGATCCGGCACCGAACCCGCCAGGCGCAAGCGCAGGCGGCGCAAAAAACCGGCCGAGGACAGCACATCCGGCAGTGATCCCGACTCAGCCAGCTGAATCGGGATGTCAGTCGCGCCTAGCTTGACGCCGGTCCTTGCACCTGACATAGCCCTGGTCGGTTTGGGCGCCAATCTTGGCGATGGCGCTGCAACGCTGGCCACGGCGCTCGGTGAGTTGCGGGAGCTTGCCAACTGCCAGTTACTGCAACATTCCAGCCTCTATCGCAGTGCTCCGTTGGACGCCCAGGGCCCGGATTACTGGAATGCGGTTGCGGTACTGCGCTGCGCACTGACACCGGGTCAACTGCTGCAGCAGCTCCACGATCTTGAGCATCGCCACGGCCGTCTGCGCCCGGCTGGCCAGCACAATGCGCCGCGCACCCTGGACCTCGACCTGCTGCTGTTCGGCAGGCAAACACTCCGCGACGCAGCCCTCACATTGCCTCACCCGCGCATGCACCAACGCGCCTTCGTGCTGGTGCCGCTGGCCGAAATCTGGCCTGGCGGCGTCTTGCCCGATGGCGAGACCGTGCAGCACGCGGCACTGCGCCTGCAGGCTGCCGGGCAAACGCTGGTACGCACCGGCCCCCTGGCCCCCATGCCCGCGATTCGACCTCAGCCCGACTGAAAGTAGTGCTGCAGACCAAAAGCCAGGCCACCCATCAGGGCCGCCGTGCCGATCAGCAGAGCGAACACCGCCACCAGCACGGCGCCCCAGCCGCTGCTTGAATGCCGCCCCGTGCCAAGGTTCCAATGCGCATCCCAGCGGGCGTCCGGGGTCAGTCCGATGAGCAAAGCCTGGAACAGCGCCAACCCGACGATCAGGCCCAGCAGGGGAAGCGCCATCTCGGCGATGACGTCGTTCTCGCCAAAATCAACGAAGCGCACCGCGCCCCAGACCCCGGCCGCGAAAACAGGCAGGTGCAACCAGCCCAGCGCATCGCGCCAGCCCCGGAGGTAAAAGCGGTGGGCGCCCACGACACCCAACAACAAGGCCAGGGTGGCCGTGCGTGTTTTGGACTTGAACGTCTTGGGCATGTCGTCGACTTCAGGTAGGTTTCATCAATCAGCAGGCGGACAGCGCTTCAAACACCACGCGTCGGGGGCGCACTTGCGCCGAGACCAAGCGCTTTTTGCATCAACACCACATCCAGCCATCGACCGAATTTCCAGCCGACGGCGGGCATCACGCCACATCGGGTGAACCCATGACGCTCATGCAGAGCGATGGAACCCTCGTTGGCCGAGTCGCCAATCACCGCAAGCAACTGGCGCGCGCCTTGCACTTCGCAAGCCTGCAGCAACTGCTGCAACAAGGCCGAGCCGAGACCCTGGCCACCTTGCTGCGCATCGACATACACTGAATCTTCCAATGTCCAGCGATAGGCTTCACGCTCGCGAAACCAGTTAGCGTAGGCAAAACCGGCCACCTCCCCATCACGCTCGGCCACCAGCCAAATCAAGCCGCGCTGCGTGACCCTTTGCAAGCGCTGCAGCATCTCCGCCACGTCTGGCGGCTGTATCTCGAAGGTTCCGGTGCCGTGCAGAACATGATGACGATAAATACGGGTGATGGCGGCAGCATCAGCCTCTGCTGCCGGGCGAATTAAGGCTGCCTTCAAGAAGTCCATGATCGTGGCTGTGTCCAGCCCTCCTGGTTCGATATAATGGCGAGTTTACCGGGCTTGCCGCGTGCGTCTTTGCCAGGCAGCCACCAGAGCAAATTCGGACTGGGGCCTGACACCAGTCATCGGCATTCGGTCAATTTGCGGTGGACGCAACGCGACGCGATTGCCAGATGCAAGACGTTGCGGGCCATCCAATTCGTGCATTCGCCCATCACCCAGATACCTTAGGAATTCAAGCCATGGTCGTCATTCGTCTTTCACGCGCCGGTGCCAAGGGGCGCCCGTTCTATCACATCGTGGCCACCGATTCGCGCAACCGTCGGGATGGCCGTTACCTTGAGCGCCTGGGCTTCTACAACCCGGTTGCTCGCGGCCTCGATCAACCCCTGCACATCGAAATCGAACGTCTGAACTATTGGGCCGGCGTGGGTGCGCAGCTCTCGCCCACTGTTGAGCGTTTGGTCAAGCAGTCCAAACAAGCTCCGGCCCAAGCCGCGGCCTGATTGGGTGTGGCAGGCCTTGAGCCCATTCGGGCCAAGGCCTCATCAAATTGCCTTGGGTTTTTGCTGCCCCACGGGGAGATGATCTGACACCGCAAGCTGATAGCTCGCGGTGTTTTGTTTTGTGCCATGTCCAAACCCACTGCCACAGACTCAAAACCACTGTCATCCGACCGGGTGGAAAGCACCGCCGACTGGCCTGACGATCTCGTCCAGGTCGGTCATGTGCTGGATGCTTGGGGCACGCAGGGCTGGCTGAAAGTCGCGCCCGAATCGAACGAACCCGCGGCCCTTCTGAAAGCGTCTCACTGGTGGATGCATTCGCAACCGGGACGCCCTGTGCAAAGGGCGCAGTACGCCGTGCGCCTGGCGCGGCGCCACACACAATCGGTGGTGGCTTTGCTCGAAGGCACCACAACGCGCACACAGGCCGAGTCTTTTCGCGGTTGGACCATCCACGCCCGCCGCGAAGACTTCCCACCGGCAGGCAAGGACGAGTATTACTGGGTCGACCTCATGGGCTGCACCGTGCTCAACCGCGAGGGATTGCAACTCGGAACCGTCGGCGGACTGATCGATAACGGCGCCCAGACTGTGTTGCAAGTGCGCACGGCCATCGGCGACAAGCAACTCGACCGGCTGATTCCATTCGTCGATGCCTATGTCGTGGAGGTGGACCTCGCCGCGCGGCGCATCGTGGCCGACTGGCTGCCCGAGTACGACTGATCCGACCGGGGGCTGCAGGTCATGCCACGATTCGATGTTCTGACCCTGTTCGAGGGCTATTTCGAACCCCTGCGCACGCAGGGCATCTGCCGCCGGGCATTCGAGTCAGGCGTGATGCAATTGCAGACATGGAACCCGCGTGACTATGCCACCGATGCCCACCGCAGCGTTGATGATCGCCCCTATGGCGGCGGCCCAGGCATGGTGATGCTGGCTGAACCGCTGGAGCAAGCACTAGCCGCGGCCCAGGGGGCGCGCCGGGCGATGGGCCTGGACCTGGCACCGATCGCGTTGTTCACGCCAACAGGGGCGGCGCTTACCCAACAGCATGTCAAACAATGGGCCACTTCCGCCGGCGCCGTGCTGGTTTGCGGGCGCTATGAAGGTATCGACCAGCGCTTCATCGACCGAAACGTGGACGTTGAAATCAGCCTGGGCGACTATGTCCTGTCGGGCGGGGAAATTGCGGCCATGGCGCTGCTCGATGCCGTGGCCCGGCTGCTGCCCGGCGTGCTGGGCTGCGTCGAATCGGCCACCCAGGACAGCTTCTCCGACGGCCTGCTCGATTGCCCCCACTACACGCGCCCACCCGAGCACGCCGGCCTGTCCGTGCCCGAAGCCTTGCTCTCGGGCGATCATGCCCGCATCGCCCGCTGGCGCCGCGACCGCATGCTGGCGCTCACGCAAACGCGCAGGCCTGAACTGATCCTCGCCTTGCGCCAGCAAGGCCGCCTGAGCAAGCGCGATGAAGAGGCGCTCTCGAATTTGGTCTAAAATGCAAGGTTTTTCGATCCTCTGCTGCCCGCACAACAGCTAAAAGCCGATCTCGACCATTGGCTTTGCACCCCTTCCAAAGCGGCCGCAAGATCCTTGGAGCCCCCATGAGCAGTCATCTGATTCAGCAACTCGAACAGGAAGAAATCCAGCGCCTGACCCAAGGCAAGGCCATTCCTGATTTCGCCCCCGGCGACACGGTGATCGTCAGCGTCAACGTGGTCGAAGGCACACGCAAACGTGCCCAGGCCTACGAAGGCGTGGTCATCTCCAAGCGCAACCGCGGCTTGAATTCCAACTTCATCGTGCGCAAGATTTCATCCGGCGAAGGCGTCGAGCGGACTTTCCAGCTCTACTCGCCGATGATTGCAGGCATCGAGGTCAAGCGCCGCGGCGACGTGCGCCGTGCCAAGCTGTACTACCTGCGCGGCCGTACCGGCAAGTCGGCGCGCATCAAGGAAAAGCTGGCTTGAGCCGTCCGTCTGCGCAAGCAGAACTGATCGCGACGTACAACGTTGCCATCATCAGCAAACAGCCGGCGCTTGCCGGCTGTTTGCTTTGGCCCATCCCATGACCGCCTCACCGCCATCACGTCCACCGTTCGATCCGGAACAGGTTCCCCTGGGCACACCCGAGCCTGGCATGCCCGCGGTCGATCCTGCCCATTTGCAGGCCGGCTGGCTGCGAGCGCGCTTCGCCCGGACTCCGTCCTGGCGACCCGAAGTGTTCGAGGATGTGCAGATCGGCCAGCGCACCACGCTACGTGACGCGTCGGTCCTGATTCCACTGATTGCACGGCCACAGGGGATGCAGCTCCTGCTCACCCGCCGCACCGCCAACCTGCATGTCCACCCGGGGCAGATCAGCTTTCCGGGCGGGAGCCGCGACGCGGGGGATGCCAGCGCTCTGCATACGGCTCTGCGTGAGGCTGAGGAAGAAATCGGACTGCAGGCGGCATGGGTCGAGCCACTGGGGTCCATGCCGGTCTACACCACCATCACCGGCTATGCCGTCACACCCGTGGTCGGCATGGTCGACCCGCAGGCGCCGCTTCGCGTCCAGGCCAGCGAGGTGGCTGAAGTGTTCGAGGTGCCGCTCGCATTTCTAATGGATCCTGCCCACCATCAGTTGCGCACCTGGGACACTCAAACCGGACTCGGCGCCCCATTGACGCGGCCCAACCCGGCACGCCGCAGCTTTTACGCCATGCCATGGACCAGTCCCGACGGGCGGCGTTATTTCATCTGGGGCGCCACAGCAGCGATGATTCGCAACCTCTATCGCCTGCTCATCGCTTAGCATCGCAGCATGGCTTTTTTCTCCGTCTTGCTCGCTCTGCTGCTGGAGCAAATCAAACCACTCGGGCGCCTTAGTGTCGTTTACGGTGCTCGCAAGTCGCTCGCCGACTTCGCGGCACGCAATTTCGATGCTGGCGAGCGCCGGCATGGTCTTGCCGCCTGGTTCATCGCCGTGCTGTTACCGGCGCTGCTGTCTTTGTTCACCTACTGGGCTGCGCTGCGCGTGAGCATTCTGCTGGCCTTCGCCTGGAATGTTGTGGTGCTGTATTTCACACTCGGCTTTCGCCAATTCAGCCATTACTTCACGGATATTTCCGACGCGCTCAGCCACGGCGACGTGGCCGGCGCGCGCGCCATCCTGAAGCAGTGGAAGGCACTCGACACCGTGGAGATGTCGGCCGACGACGTCACCCAGCAAACCATTGAGCATGCGCTCGTGGCGGCACAGCGCTATGTGCTCGGCGTGTTTTTCTGGTTTCTGCTGCCCTTGGGTCCAGCCGGCGCGGTGCTCTACCGCATGGCGGAGTACACGGCGGGCAAGTGGAATGCGCCTGGTTCCGATGCCAGCCCCTGGCTGCGCGATTTTGCCGATCAGGCCTTCCAGATGCTCGACTGGCTGCCCGCGCGGTTGACCGCAGCCGGCTATGCCGTGGTGGGCAATTTCGAGGAAGCCGTGGACCGCTGGCGCAATTACGCCCGCCTATGGCCGAATCACAATACCGGCGCCATGTTGGCTTCGGCTGCGGGTGCTGTGGGCATTCGCCTCGGCGCAACCGCCCTCGATGCATCGCCGGAACCTGGCGAGCAGGCTTGGGCCAGCGCCATCGATCCCGAGGCTCAGCCTCCCGGACAGCAAACCCAGATGCCGGGCGACGCTCCCACACCCGCGCACCTGCGCAGCGTGGTGGGGCTGGTGTGGCGCTCTGTGCTGTTGTGGATGTTACTGCTGGCAGTGGTCACCATCACCATGTGGGTGTCCTGAACCGCGTCGGCAAACGGACCAATCGGTTGGCCAAGTTGATCGCCAAGACCGAAAACTGCCGCATCGATGTCCGATCTACTGCAAATTGCGCGGTTGGAAGCGAAAAGCCTCGATGCGCGCAGGCGGCAGGTTACGCCACACCAGGTGAGCCTGGTCGCGCTCGAAGCCATGAGCCATGTTCTGGTAGCTGCCGCGCAGGGCATAGCTGAACTGGATGAACACCGTGCCAGGCCCTGAAATGAGCGCGACCTGATCCAGGATCTGCCTGACCACCGACCGGGGCAGGCTGCGCAGCGGCAAACTCGAGACAACAGCGCGCACAGGCCGGCTCAAAATCCCGAATCGGCTCAAATGCATGGCGTCGCCCTGGATGAGATGCACACCGGGAAAGCGCTTGGCAAGATGGGCCGACAGCGCCGCCGACCGCTCGACGAGGACCAAGTCCTGGGTGGCGACACCGTGGTTCAGCAACGCGGCAGTGACTGCCCCACCGCCGGGGCCAAGCTCGACGACAACACCATCCCCGCCAGGGACGAGACTGGCCATGCGTCTCGCCAAGAAGGGGGAACTAGGACAGATGGCCCCGATTTGACGCGGGTTGCGGACGAACTCACGCATGAAGCGCCAATAACCAGCGGTATGTTTATTCAAAGACTGTTCGTTCGCCTCGTTCATGCTAGATCGTCGTGGCTGCCTCTGATACCGAGGGCGACCGCGGAGAAAGATGATGGAAGCCAGTTTAGCGAGGCTGACTTAGGTCGAGGTTGAATCCGGTCCGAGCATTCGCATCGGACCCTTTGTTTCGCCCCACTCCGGCACGGCGAATGGGGCGTGATGCAGCCATCAAACCGAGCCCACCAGCAGTGCATTCACCCGCCGGACGTATGCAGCAGGATCCTCCGGCATGCCCCCCTCGGCCAGCAGAGCCTGATCGAACAGAATATGCGCCAGATCGTCGAACACCTGAGACGGATCCTGGTCATTCTGCTCGGTTGCCTTTTTCCCCATCTCGGCCTCAAGCCGCGCAACCAAAGCATGGCCGGGATTGACCTCGAGAATGGGCAAAGACTTCGGTGCCGCCTGGCCAGCCTGGCGCAACAGGCGTGCCAGATGCCCGCTGACCTCGCCATCAGCTGCCACCAGACAGGCCGGCGACTCCACCAAGCGGGTGCTGATGCGTACGTCCTGTGCAATGCCTTGCAGGGCCGACTTCATGCGCGCCAGTAAATCCTGATGGGTTCGCGCCGCTTCCTCGGCCTGCTTTTTTTCCTCGGCGTCCTGCAGCGCCCCGAAGTCCGCGCCGCCTCGGGCCACGGACTGCAGGGGCTTGCCTTCAAACTCGGTCAGGCTACCCAGCATCCATTCATCAACCCGGTCGGTGAGCAGGAGGACCTCCACACCCTTGCGCTTGAACACTTCGAGTTGCGGGCTGGAACGGGCTGTGCGCAGGTTGTCGGCGGTGATGGTGTAAATGGCGGTTTGCTCGGGTTTCATACGAGAGACATAGTCGCTCAAACTCACCGTTTGCGCGTCGCCCTCGCCAGCCGTCGAGGCAAAGCGCAACAACTTAGCCAGTCGTTCACGGTTGGCAAAATCTTCGCCCACGCCCTCTTTCAACACTTGGCCGAATTCTTGCCAGAATTTGACGTACTTGTCGCGCTGAGCAACGTCCTCGCTGGTCGCCAGATCTTCCAGCAGAGAGAGCACGCGTTTCGTGCAGCCGTCTCGAATCACGCGAATGTCGCGACTTTCCTGCAGCAATTCACGTGAAACATTCAGCGGCAAATCGGCGCTGTCCACCACTCCACGAACGAAGCGCAGATAGGTCGGCAACAAGCTGGATGCGTCGTCGAGAATGAATACACGCTTGACATAGAGCTTGACACCCGCGCTCAGTTCTCGGTTCCAGAGGTCGAAAGGTGCTTTCGAGGGGAGATAGAGCAACTGGCTGTATTCGCTGCGGCCTTCGACGCGGTTATGGGTCCAAGCCAGTGGTGCGTCGCTATCGTGTGCGATTTGCTTGTAAAAATCGATGTATTGCTCTTCAGTGATGTCTGCCTTCGGCCGAGCCCAGAGAGCGGCGGCCTTGTTGATCTGCTCCCAGGCATCCAGCACATCGTCTTGGCTCTTTTCTTGGTTCCATTCACGCTTGCGCATTTCAATCGGCAAGGAGATATGGTCTGAATAACGACTGATGATGCTCTTGAGCTTCCAGTTCGAGAGCAGATCGTCGAATTTGTGGTCTTCATCCTCAGCGCGCAAGTGCAGAATCACATCCGTGCCGCGCTGCTCGCGGTTGATGGTCTCGACACTGAACTCGCCTGTGCCTTCGGAGGACCAGCGCACGCCCTGCTCGGCGGTCATACCGGCGCGCCGGCTTTCGACCGTGATGCGATCGGCAACGATGAAGCCCGAGTAAAAGCCCACGCCGAACTGCCCGATCAGGTTGGCATCAGCTTTACGCTCCTGGCCGATCTGCTGCATGAACTCGCGCGTACCGGACTTGGCGATGGTTCCGAGATGATCGATGGCATCCTGCAGGCTCAGGCCGACACCGTTGTCGCTCACCATGAGCGTGCGTTTGGCGGGGTCGAAATCCACCCGGATGCGCAATTCGCTCTGCCCTTCCCACAGTGCCGCATCATCTATGGCGAGATAGCGCAACTTGTCACAGGCATCGGATGCATTGGATACGAGTTCACGCAGAAAAATATCGCGATTCGAATACAGCGAATGCGCCACCAGGTGCAGCAGTTGCTTCACCTCCGCCTGGAAAGCATGGGTATGACTGCCGGATTGCGAGGCGACGGTTGTTGTAGTGTCGAGGCTCATGATGAGGTGGGGTCAAGCGAAGTTGGGGAAAGATGTCATGGAAAAGGCGGTCGGACCGGCATGCCAAACAGGCAGCGGCGCGGCATCTGTAAACGCGTCGGTTATGAAATGGGGGCAACATGCTGTTATTCAAGATCGGGACAGGGTTGGAAACGCATCTCCATCCAAGGTCCCACGCATCTCAAACCAGGTGGCCAGTCGCGGCAGGGCAGCGAGCGCATTCGCCGTCGTGATGCTGGCTGTTTGCTGTGTGGTCCAACCGCGTAATGTCGCCAGCGTCTGGGCAATGCGTGGCAATTCAGCCGGCGTATTGGATTGGCGCCCCTCTGCGCGGGCCAGCCATTCAGGGGGAATATCGGGTGAGTCTGTTTCAAGCACCAGACTGGAATCGGGCAAATGAGTCGCCAAACGACGAATGTTCAAAGCCCGCTCGAAGGTCATGGCGCCACCAAAGCCGAGTTTGAATCCCTGCGCGATGAACATATCGGCCTGCTGCCGACTCCCATTGAACGCATGGGCAATGCCACCGATGCCGGCCTGTGCCCATCCGAGTTTGCGCAAGCCGGCAAGCAGAACATCTTGCGATTTGCGTACATGCAGCAACACCGGCAAACCCAGCTCGCGCGCCAGCCTGAGCTGTTGCTCATACCACCAAAGCTGGCGATCACGGTTCACACCCGGGGCGAAAAAATCCAGTCCGATCTCGCCCATCGCAACGCACTGTGGATCGTCCCTCGCTTGCAGCAGCGCTCGGCGCAGTCGGGGGAAATCCGCCTCCTCCACACGATCCGCATACAGCGGGTGAACGCCCAGCGCATAGACCTGCCCGCTGGCATGGGCCAAGTCGCGCACTGCGGCGAAATTGCCTGGCTCCACCGCTGGAATCACCACACTGCGCACACCCGCAGCGCACGCCTGCGCGAATACCTGACCGGGGTCGTCTCCAAACTCCGCGGCATCGAGATGGGCGTGGGTATCAATCCAGTTCATCGGCAATGAAAGGCTGAGCCCTTGTTGGTCCAAATATGTCATGTGAAGAAGCTCATCCATTGGCATGCCGCTGCCCTTGCCGGTTGCGCAACCGGGGCAACAGCCCTGAGTTACGGTGGCTGACGAATGCCGCGCTCAGTCTGCGCGAATCTGGATTGTGCAATCCCTGCATGGCGGAACAGCCGCTATGCAATAATGTGAGGCTATGCTTTGCGGCAAATCTGCGCCGCAAACAGGAGACGTGACCGAGTGGCCGAAGGTGCTCCCCTGCTAAGGGAGTATGTGCCAAAAGCGCATCAAGGGTTCGAATCCCTTCGTCTCCGCCAGATCTTAAATTCAAGTCACCAGCAACCACGATCTGCCGATCGCCCCCAACCTGCTCGGCCGGCAGTTCACCGTGGCCGAGTCCGACAAGGTCTGGGCGGGCGACAGCACTTACATCCACACCGACGAAGGCTGGCTGATCCTGTCCGCGGTGATCGACCTGTTCAGCCGCCAGATGGTGGGTTGGTCGCTGCGTGAGGACATGACGCACGGCATCGTCATCGATGCGCTGCGCATGGCTTGGTTGAAGCGCCATCCAAGCAAGCCGGCCGGGTTGATCTTCCACAGCGACAGGGGCAATACGCCCGAGTTCAACTGGTCGTCGCAACATGTCCTGATAGGAGGTGTTGATGAGCATGAAGAAGAGGCTGAGCCTTGACCTTGCACCTGGAATCCGTTTCCCACAGCCGAGTCACGAATTGACATCCATGGCGCTGCTGGCGTTGTCCCGGCGGTTTCCTTGGCGGCTTCACGAGTTCGAGAAACCGTAGTCGGTCGGCATGTCCTGGAACTCACGGCTAGCGCACTGGGCTGCCACGGACGCTGTGGAGGACCAGCCAGGTTTGCGTGCCCGGCTGACCGCTGGGTGATGCGTGGATCCGGACGGAATCACAGCAGATCGCGGTGTGCGCGCAATGCATCGAGGACCATCGCATCGAGACCTTCGCCGTGGTTGCGATCGAGATGCGCCAGGAGTTCGGTCCGCATCCGGCGCTCCCAGAATCGCTGAATATGTTGAACGATGCCGAAAAGCGCCTCATCGCGGCCGGGAATGGACGCAAAAAATTGGCCGATGCGATTCGCCATGCTGACGAGGTTGCTTGTGTTCATCGGTCAGTCCCATCGCTCAGGGACAAGTGTTGCGGGTGGGCGTAGACCGCCAGGTTGCCTTGCCGCGCCAACCCGACCAGGCACATGCCGGCCTGCTTGGCTGTGTTGACCGCAAGCAGCGTCGGTGTCGAGACCGCAGCCAGGAGCGGAACGCCAGCGACCACGGCCTTGTGCACCATCTCCACGCTGGCGCGGCTGGTCACGGCCATGAACCCGGAGCCAGCGTCGATTCCGGCACGCGCCAGCGCACCGATCAGCTTGTCCAGGGCGTTGTGTCGGCCGACGTCCTCCCGCACTAGTCGAATGTCGCCAGTGCCATCACACCAGGCCGCCGCATGGGTGGCGCCGGTCGCCTGGCCCAGCAACTGCCTGTCACGCAGGCCATCCATGGCTCGTGTGATGGCCGTGCTGTGAATCACCTGTCCGGCGACGACACGCGGCAGGGGACGCAAGACCTGGGCAAGGCTCTCAGTGCCACAAACCCCGCAGCCCGTCCTGCCGGCCAGCGTGCGGCGCATCGCCCGCAAGCGTGCAAAGCTGCGGGACGAAACCTCCAGGTGCACCGTCAAGCCTTCGGCACAGGCATCGACTTCGCAGTCGTAAAGATTGGCTTGTCGGTCGAAAATGCCCTCACTGAGCCCAAACCCCAGCGCGAAATCCTCCTGATCCATGGGCGTCGCCAGCATCACGGCGTGAGAAACACCGTTGAATTCCAGCGCCACGGGCACTTCCTCGGGCAGCCAATCAGCCGATTCACTGCGTATGCCCGCTCGCAGCCAGAGCACCTGTGCCTGCCGGGCACCCGCCGTCAGGGGAGCATCCAGGGCGATCACTTGACTTGCTCCGATGTTGCCGTTCGGCGTCTTTCAAGCAGCGCGGACTGGATGGTGCTGAATTGCCCATACTCCTGCTGCCAGCGCGAGGGCTGGGCTACCGGCATCACCTGAACGGCAGTGACCTTGTACTCGGGGCAGTTGGTCGCCCAGTCCGAACTGTCGGTTGTGATGACATTCGCACCCGATTCCGGAAAGTGGAAGGTGGTGTAGACCACGCCTGGGGCCACACGCCCGGTGACCCTCGCCCGCAAAACCGTGTCTCCGGCCCGGCTCTGGATGCTTACCCAGTCGCCGTTGCGGATTCCCCGCTCCTCGGCGTCGTGCGGGTGGATCTCCAGCCTGTCCTCGTTGTGCCAGAGATTGTTGGGCGTGCGCCGGGTCTGCGCGCCGACGTTGTACTGGCTGAGGATGCGTCCCGTGGTCAGCAGCAGCGGGAACTTGCGCGTGACCTTCTCGTCGGTCGGCGCGTATTGCGTGATGATGAAACGCCCTTTGCCGCGCACAAAATGGTCCACGTGCATGATCTCCGTGCCAGCCTCGCCTGTCTCCTGGTTACAGGGCCATTGCAGGCTTCCCAGACGTTCGATCTTGGCGTAGGTGACGCCGTGGAATGTCGGCGTGAGCGCGGCGATTTCCTGCATGATCTGCTCGGGGTGGCTGTAGCGCATCGCATAGATGCCTTGGTCCTGCAACATGTCCCCGTGGAATGCAAATACATGGGCAACCTCGAAGCCGTGGCCTCCCTGCACGATGGTGGCTGTGATCTGGCCGGATTTCACGTCCCCATCGGGGACTTCGAGGGGCACGTTCTGGAGGACTACGCACGCTGGCTTGACTCGCGCACCTGCCGTGTCATCTGCACGGTCGTTCGCCGCCAGGGCTTGACCGTGGCGGCGGGTAACCCGCGCAAAATCTATGACGTGCGCGATCTCTGCCGCCCGGATGTCCGTTTCATGAATCGGCAGCGGGGATCGGGTACGCGCCTGCTCCTGGAATGCCTACTCGCCCGGGCGGGCATCGACTCCGGGGCAATCCACGGTTTTGAGCATGGCGAGTACCCATGCTGCCGTCGCCGCATACGTCGCCAGCGGCATGGCCGACGTGGGCCTGGGGGTTGAAACCCCAGCGCGGCAATTCAACCTGGACTTCATTCCGATTGCCAGCGAGCGTTACTTCCTTCTTGGCTATGCCAATGCACTGGATCAGCCGCAGTTGAAGACCTTGCTCGACATCCTCCGCAGCCAGGATTTCCGCGATTCCGTCAACCGTCTTCCGGGCCATTCCTTCACGGATTCCGGCGCCATCCAGACCTTGTCACAGGCCTTTCCTGGACGAAAGTTTCCTCAGAAACCGAAAGCCAGCAATCGTTGAGGCGCTGCTCCGCGCCATCACGCCGCCATCGTCGATGAGACGCTACCAAACGCCATAGAAAACCCCCGCCTCCTTGTAGCGATGTGTCCCCTGTTCCACCTCGGGCAGGGTCACCGAGGTTCGGTGTCGGAGATCTCCGAACCATTGCAGCAGACGGGCCTGCATCGCGGAACGAACGTCGTCATGAGCGGGCTCTTCGCCGAGATCGAAGAATTCGTCGGGGTCGTCGCGCAGGTTGAACAACTGGGGCCTGTAGCCCTGCCAATGGACATACTTCCAATCGGCAGTTCTGACCATCCAGGCATGGCATGCATCGGGGCGACGCCCCAGAAGCAATCGGGCCTGGCGGTAGGCATAGTCCAACTCGGAAAACACGGCCGTGCGCCACCCCTCCGAAGCGGCGGGCTTGTCCCTTGTCCATCCGAGCAGGGAGCGTCCCTCCAGTCTGTGCTGCGGCAGCGGCAGACCCAGCGCGTCGAGCAAGGTCGGAACCGTATCCACAGCCTCGACCCAATGATCGAACACCTTGCCGCGCGTGGCTTGGGCCTGGTCGCTGGGGTCGTAAAGAATGTAGGGCACGCGCTGGATGGTGTCGTGGAACAGCTCCTTTTCACCCAGCCAATGGTCACCCAGATAGTCGCCGTGGTCCGAGGTCAAGACGATGATGGTGTCCTTCCAACGGCCGAGACGATCCAGCTCCTCCCAGAGCCGGCCGAGATGATCGTCCAGTTGCGCGATCAGCCCCTGATAGGCGGGACGAACTCTATCGATGACTTCGTCGCGCATGAAATTGGCGCATTCTTCCTGCGCACGATAGGCCTTCAAAACCGGATGCGCCTGTTGCAGCTCCGCCGGATGGCGTTTGACTGGCAGGCATTGGTCCCGTCGGTAGCGCTTGTGGTACGGGGATGGAGCCAGATAGGGCCAATGCGGTTTGACGTAGGACAGATGAAGCGCCCAGGGCGTGTCGCCACGCTCGCGCAGGTAGTGAATCGCCTCGTCGGTGGTGTAAGCGGTTTCCGAGTCCTCCTCGCGCACGCGCGCCGGCAGGTTCACGTTGCGCATCTGCCAGCCACTCACCACCCTGCCATCCGGGGTCTCGGCCGCGATCACATAATCGGTCCAGGGGTCGGCGCTGTCGTAGCCGCGGCGCCGCAACGACTCCGCATAGCCGCCCAGCGGTTCCGCATGATGTCCGTCGTAACGATCAATGAGCCGAAACGATCCCTCCATCAGGGAGCGCCCCAGATCACCGTCTTCGTCGAGGTGCAGGCGTCTTGCGCCATGGCGGTCGGACGTCACGTGCGACTTGCCGATGAGATCCAACCCGAGACCACCGGTCCGAAGATATTCACCCAGCGTGACCTCATCGATGGGCAGTGGAACGCGGTTCCATGTCGCACCATGGCTGCTGACATAGCGCCCGGTGTAGGAGGACATGCGCGATGGTCCGCACACGCCGGATTGCACGAAAGATCGCGTGAACCGCACACCACGCTTGGCGAGTGCGTCGAAATTCGGCGTTCGCAAATAGGGGTGGCCGTAGCAACCCAGATGATCGGCACGAAGCTGATCGAACATGATGAACAACAGATTGCGAACGGTCATGGTCTGAACCTGTCCTGAATTGATGCTCGCGTACCGTCAAACCGCCCATGCGATGCACGACGACGCACGATCGCGTTCCAACGCACCCCTGGCTATTTGCCAATCACACGCGAGAGAAAAGCCTGGGTGCGCTCGCATTGCGGCCGCACCAAAACCTCGGATGGCAATCCTTGCTCGACGATGACGCCTCCGTCCATGAAAGCCAAGCCGTCGCAGACGTCGCGCGCGAAAGCCATTTCATGCGTGACGACGATCATCGTCATGCCTTGCACAGCCAGACCGCGCATCACGCTCAGAACCTCGTCGACAAGCTCGGGATCAAGCGCCGATGTCGGCTCGTCGAACAGCATCAACTTGGGTCGCATGGCCAGGGCGCGCGCAATCGCCACGCGCTGCTGCTGACCGCCGGAGAGCCGACTCGGATAGGCATCGGCCTTCGCCGACAGTCCCACGCGCTGCAACAGTGCCATGGCATGTTCGACCGCGTCCTGCCTCGACTCGCGCTTGACCCGCATGGGAGCTTCGATCACGTTGTCCAGCACGGTGAGATGCGCAAACAGGTTGAAGCGCTGGAACACCATGCCGATCTGCGCGCGTTGCCTGCATGCGTCACGCTCGGAGAGTTCGTGCAAGCCGTTGTCGCGTTCCCGATAGCCCACCAGTTCACCATCGACGAAAATCCGCCCGGCATCGATGCGCTCCAGGTGATTGATGCAGCGCAGGAACGTGCTCTTGCCGGAGCCTGAAGCGCCGATGAGGGCGAGCACCTCACCAGCGGCCACCTCGATGTCGACACCCTTGAGCACCTGTTCGCGGCCATAGCTCTTGCGCACACCCTGCGCACGCACCATGGGCGGCGCCAACGGGGCCGGTGTCGATGTGTCAGGGATTGGCCTGAATTCCCGTGCCCGCGCGTCCAAGTCGCCGCTCCAGGAAAAACTGCCCCACGCTGGTGATGGTGGTCAGCACCAGATACCAGAAGGTGGCCACCAACATGAGCTCGATGGTGTGCAGATTGGCCGAGGAGATGTTCTCGGCCTGGGTCAGGAGATCGCCCCCGGCAATCACCGACACCAAGGACGTGGCCTTGAGCAGGGAGAGGAACTGGTTGCCAGCAGGTGGAACGATCATGCGCAGGGCCTGCGGCAGGATGATGCGCCGCATGGCCAGCATGCGCGGCATGCCCAGCGCCGTCGCAGCGCTGTGTTGCCCCTGGTCAACACTGATGATCCCGGCACGCACGACCTCCGACATATACGCTGCCTCGTTCAGTCCGAGCGCCACCACCGAGGCCACGAATGGGGTCAAAACGGCGTTCGTCTCGAAAGGGCCGATGTGCTGAAACAAGAGCGCCAAATTGCCCCAGAGCAGAATCTGCACCAGCAGTGGCGTACCGCGAAACAGCCACGAGTAAAAGCCACTGCTCAGCCGCAGCACCAGACTCGGTGACAGGCGCATCACGGCCAAGAGCGTTCCGAGGATGACGCCCATGGCAGCCGACAAAAGTGCCAGCTCGACGGTCACACGCAAGCCGCGAAAGATGGCAGGTGCGAACTGGTATTCGGCAATCGCTGCGTGATCGATATTCGGGTTGGTGTAGACCGACCAGACCAGCCACGCCAACAAGGCCAGCACCACCGCGCTGCCGAATATCCGCCAGGGATGACGCAGCGGCACGACCCGAATCTCCGACGCAAGATGAGGCGATGGGACCTGTGCCCGTGACAGAGAGTTGGCACGCATCATGCCGCCCCAGGACCAGCGTTGCGCTGCGCCACCATCACATTGCCAGATGGCTGCCGCCGTTGATGCTCGCTGATTGCACCGCGCCGCTTTGCACGCCGTACTTGTCGAGAATTTTCATGTAAGTGCCATCCCGAATGATGGCGTTGAGTGCCGCTTGCAGGGCATCGCGCAACTTCGGATCCGACTTCGACACGCCGATTCCCAGCGGCACCGGCTGGTATTCCTTGCCTTGCACCACGTCGAAAATCTTGCCATCGCCGGCGTGCTTGGCGAGATAGACCATGACCGGTGAGTTGCCGAGGAAAGCCGCGACGTGCCCGGTCTGCACCTGCAGGCGAGCATCCGCGGGTTGGGCATACTGCAAATTGTGGATCGGTGGCTTGCCTGCTGCGACACACTTGGTGTTGGCCTGCTCAACCAGCTGCACCTGCGTGGAGCCCTGCACACTGGAAACGGTTTTGCCGCACAGGCTGCGCAATCCAGTCACATGATCCGGATTGCCCTTTTGGACCAGCAATTTCGTGCCCAGGTTGAAGAAATCCACGAAGTCCAGAACTTTTTCGCGCTCCGGCGTATCGTTCATCAGAGTGAATGTGATGTCGATACGCTTGGCCTCCATCGCCGGGATGAGTCCGCTGAACGGCATGGATTTGAAGACGATGGGCTTGCCGAGTTTCTGACTCATGGCCGCAGCCAGATCAACGATCACACCCTGCAACGTGCTGCCGTCGGACGCATAGGCAATCATGGGCGGGCTGTTGGTGATGGACCCGGCAACAATCTCGTTGGCCGCCAGCGCGCAAGGAGTTGCCACTGCAGCGGACATGGCGGAAAAACACAAAGTCAACACCAATCGGCGGGTTGTATGCATGATGCCTCCGGTTTCACGCGACCGTTCCACAAGGGAGCGCCATGGATTTTGCGGATGCACTTGATCCAGGTCAATTGAATAATTTCTCCTCGAACATGAGGTGAAGGTTATCGACATGACGCCCAGCGAACATTACCTCTTCCGTCAGATGAAGTTGCGCCACCTCCAATTGCTGGTGGCGCTGGCCGATCTGCAGAGCGTGAGCAAGTTGGCGAGGACCCTGCATGTGACCCAGCCTGCCGTCTCGAAAATGATTGCCGAGATTGAAAGCGGAATCGGCCTGGTCCTGTTCGAGCGCCAGGGACACGCCATCCGTCCGACGGTCTACGGTGAAAGTCTGATTCGCCACGCTCGCGAAATCCTGGATCGCGCACGGCGCTCACAGCAGGAACTCCAGGCCCTGCATGATGGTGTGGATGGCCGCGTCGATGTCGGCGTCCTGCATGTCGCGGCTCCCTTTTTCATGCCGCGCGTGATCAGCGAGTTCAAGCGGCATTCGCCGCATGTGACCATCGGCCTGCACGAAGGCACGCTCGATCGCCTGCTGCCAAGGTTGCGTGCAGGGGACCTCGATTTGATCGTCGGCCGTGTCTCGGCCGAACTCCTCCGCCCGGATCTGAGCAGCGCGGCGCTGTTCGACGATCCCATCGTCCTGGCGGTATCGAGTCGGCATCCGCTGGCGCGCAAGTCGAAAATTCGCTGGGTCGACCTGGAAGATCAACCCTGGATCGTCCCCATGTCCAGCGCTCCGATGCACAAGCACCTGATGTCGATGCTGCTGCTGCACGGGCTCAGATTACCGCGCGACGTGATCGAGTCGGTGATCGAATCCACCAACCTGACGCTTCTGTTCAACGGGACGATGATCGCACTGCTGCCATGCTCCTTGGCGCAGCATTACGTTGCACGCGATCAGTTGCACATCTTGCCGCTGCCGTTGGAAGAAGGGCTGGGGCCGGTGTCGATCGTGTGGAATGCGCAGCGCGAAGGTTCCGCAGCACAAAATCGATTCAAGCAACTGGTGCTGGACGTTGCTCACCCGGACCACCGGCGCGCTGAGGCACAAACCCTATCTGATGTGCAAGCGGGCAGCAGAGGCGGGAGCGAGAGCGGGTCCTCGCCGGCCGAGTCGGCCTGACAGACTTGCGAATCTGCAGGCACAGTTCGGCGTCAGGCGTTCGGCGGCGGCCTACGCGAAACCGTGCATCTGCGTGAGAACATGGGCATACATGCCGCCATCACAGGGAATATTGGCGCCGCGAATCCAGGCGCTCTGCGAAGAGCAGAGAAAAGTCACCACTGGGGCGATGTCCTGGGGCGTTCCTGGGCGATCCATGACCTTCATGTCTTCCTCGGCACGCGCGCCCAGGGTTTGAATGAAATCGGCAAGAATCGGGGTCTGAACCGGGCCTGGGCTCACGCAATTCATACGGATGCCGCGGTCACGCCAAGTCCAGCGGTTCAACATGGTCCAGACGATGAGCGCCTCCTTGGACAGGAAATAACTGCGCGCATCGTCGACATGATGGTCTTCACAAAATTGTTCGACCTCGGGGAATGCGCGCAGCGCCATGAGGGCGCGAACCGTATCGGCAGCCTGCGCCCAACCGAGCCCGGCCAGTGAGGCCAGATTGACGATGGACGCCCCGTTGTTCATCTGCCCGATCATGGCCTCGGTGAAGGCACGCAACCCCAGAAAGTTGACGCGCAGGACCGCCGCGGCACTGCGCGTGGGGGGCAGTCCAGCGATATTGCAAAGCGCATCGATCCCGCCGCCTACCGCGGCCGCGGCATGCGCGATGGAAGCAGGGTCGGACAAATCGGCCCGTACAAAATGATCCACGCCCTCTGCAGGGTTGCGGTCGACACCAACGACCGTGGCACCTTCACGCTTTAGCTCCCTGACGGTTTCCGCACCGATGCCCGATGCCGCCCCAGTCACCACGACCTTCGTTTTAAGCAGTCGCATCTTGATCTCTCCTGGATCCAAGGCAGGCTCAGAATGGGTAATGGCGCGGCGTCGTCTGCACGCTGATCCAGCGCAGCTCGGTGAACTCGTGCACACCGGCTTTGCCACCGAATCGGCCGTATCCGCTGCCCTTGACGCCACCAAAGGGCATTTGCGCCTCATCGTGAACGGTCGGTGCGTTGACGTGGCAGATCCCGGATTCGATGCGCCTGGCCACGTTCATGGCACGCGCCACGTCGCGCCCGAACACAGCGGCCGACAGCCCGTATTCGTTGTCATTGGCACAGGCAATCGCCGCCTCGATGCCCTTGACCCGCACGATCGGCTTGACCGGGCCGAACGATTCGTCGTGAAAAATGCGCATGCTTGCTGTGACGTGGTCGAGCAGGGTGGCGGGCATGAGCGTGTTGTCGGCCTTGCCGCCGCAGACCAGGGAAGCACCCTGGGCCAGTGCGTCGTCGATGAGGGCATTGCAGCGCTCAACCGTGCTCATGTCGATGACCGAACCAAGCACGGCCGGGCCCTTGCGCGGATCCCCGAGCGGCAAGCTGCTTGCCTTGGCCGCCAGGCGCGACACGAAGGCGTCAGCGATGCTCTCGTCGACAATGATGCGCTCGGTCGACATGCAGATCTGGCCCGAGTTCGCGAACGCGCCAAAGGCGGCGGCATTCACCGCGGCCTCGATGTCCGCGTCGTCGAGCACCACCAGGGGCGCTTTCCCACCGAGTTCGAGCACAGCTGGCTTGAGGTATCGGGCACATAACGCTGCAATGATCTTGCCCACGCGCGTCGAACCGGTGAAGTTGACGCGTCGCACGGCAGGATGGGCGATCATGGCCTCCACGACCTCGGCGGCATCGGCCGGTGCGTTGGTGACAAAGTTCACCACACCCGCTGGCAGGCCCGCCTCCTGCAGCGCCTCCACGATCAAACCATGGGTTGCCGGACAGAGTTCCGAGCCCTTGAGGACGACCGTGTTGCCGCATGCCAGCGGCGTCGCGATCGCGCGCACACCCAGGATGATGGGCGCGTTCCAGGGCGCCATGCCGAGCACCACGCCGGCCGGTTGGCGCACGGCCATGGCCAAGTTGCCCGGTACATCCGAGGGAATGACTTCACCGCTGATCTGGGTGGTCAGCGCGGCGGCTTCCAGCAACATTCCCGCTGCGAGCTGAACGTTGAAGCCTGCCCACAAGGCGGATCCCCCCGTTTCTGTGGCAACGGCACTCGCGAATGCCTCAGCCTTGGCCTCGAGCGACTGTGCGGCCTTCATCAGCATGGCGCGGCGCTCCCCCGGGCCGATAGCGGCCCAGGCGGGGAAAGCCTTCGCGGCCGCATCGACTGCCGCCACGGCGTCCGCAGCACCGGCGGCTGGCGCCGTGGTGGCCACGCTGCCGTCAAGGGGGTTGCGGCGATTGAAGGTTGCTCCGCGGGCTGCCTGGACGTGTTGCCCGGCAATCAGCATTGAAATGTTGTTCATGGATGTCTCCGGAGGGTCTGTGCGATGCGCTGAAAGGAAGGCCAAGGACTCGTAAAGACGCAGGCCGGTTGCTGATCGGTGAACGGGTCTGGCTGCCATCAAGCCAAGAACGTGGACGCCGATTTACCCGACTTATTCCACCAGATCCTTCGGCCCGATGCTTGTCTTGAGTCTGGCAAATCGAAGCTGATAGCCGATCGGAATCAGCCGGAGCGGGTAGCGCTGTTCCAGCGCACCCCAGATGCCACTGGGGAAGAACAAGGCAAAACCGATGGCCAAGATGCCCAGGCCGATCAGGTACTCAACCCCGGTCGCGCCAAAGTAGGTCTCGGCGATGAAGAACAGGATGGCGCCGACGATGGGGCCCTCGAAGGTGCCCAAGCCGCCGACGATCACCATGAACAGCATGTATGCCGTCCACTGCGGGCTGAAGTAGCTGCCGGGCTGGAACGTGATGGACGCTGCCAGCCACAGTGCCCCACTGGCGGCACAGCCGACAGCGGAAAGAATGAAAAGGACTTGCTTGCTTTTGAAGACATTGACGCCGATGGACGCGGCGGCCGTGTCGTCATCGCGAATGGCCTGCAGAGATGCGCCGATTCGCCCGCGCAACAGCAAGAACAAGGTTCCCATGAGCACGACCAGCAAGGTCAGGGCCATCCAATAGGTCAACGCCCTGCGCGCGCCGGGAGCGTAGGCGTTCATGGCGATGAGCGAGGTGCCGGTCGAACCTTGGATGATGGGATCGAGCGTCACCAGCAGGCGCAGCAACTCCGCGAGCACCCACATGCCGATGGCAAACTCGCCACCGCGCAGCTTGAGCATCAGTTTGCCGAGCGGAATCGACACCAGCCCCACCAGGAGCACGGCGACGACCAGCGCGACATAGACGTTCAGGCCGGCATTCGACAGTCGGATCAAGGCGTAGGCACCCAGGCCGAGAAACGCCTGCTGGCCGATGGACACAAGCCCGCCATAACCTGCCAGAGCATTCCACATGCTCGCCAGCAGGATGTAGACGAACAAGGTCGTCAGCCGGTCGATGACCTCCGGGGGGAAGAACAACGGCCCGCAGGCGAGGACGATGAGCAAAAGCCCGAGGACCAGCGTGAAAACGGCAGCCTGCGGTGTCCAGCGCTGGATCGAGATGCCCTCCCGCGCGAAGGCATTGTGCGATGTGCTCATGCCGAGACTCCCTTGGGACGCTCAGAACGCGGCATCGACCAACGGATGCCCAGGCTCTTGAATTCGCCGGCGTAGACCCGGGCGATGAGAATGACGAGGAACACGGCATGGCCGGCGATTTGAAAGCCGATGGGGTTGATCTGCGCCCCGATGCTCTGGGCCAGACCCAGGACGATGCCGCCCAGCAGCGTGCCCCAGAGCGAACCGACCCCGCCGATCACCACGGTCTCGAAGGCAAAAAGCAACTGCGACGATCCGGCGTAGGGCGTGAACGTGGCACGCATGGCGAGAAAGACCCCTGCGAACGCGATCAGCACCATGGCGATGGCGGACGCGGCCGAGTACACGGCGCGGGAGTCGATCCCGATCAGGTCGACCGTACCGGGATCATCTGCTGTTGCCCGTATGGCCCGGCCCAGTCCGGTGTAGGACAGCATCCCTTGCAGAACACCCAGGACCACGATGGCCGCGGTGAAGGTCAGCACGTCGAGTTGCGAGATGTACACATTGCCGCCGACATTCCAGCTCGAGTAGGACAGTGCGCCGATGTTCGATGCGAGCGACTGCGTATCGGCGCCGAAGCGCTCGAACAGCCCTTCCTGCCGGCTTTCCTGCACTGCGAATCCATCGCCAAGCGCAGCTACCTCTATGACTGGGCGATTGGCACACATCGGCACGACTTGTTCGTCCAGATCCTGTTCGTGCGCGCCGGCTCCGGTACCGCCTGGCTGGGTGATCTGGCGCGCCTCGCCCGGCCTCATTGCCTGCCGCTCTCGGCGGTCGACGTCGACCAAGCGTGCGGCCTCGGCGGGGTCTTGGCGGCCTTGCTCGCCGAGGTGAATGCGCGAGAGATCGGCCGCCTGACGGCAATCGAAACGGCCCTGCGGCTGGTTTTACTGCGCCTTGCGCGGGCCGCGGAGGCCGGCTGCGTGACGCAACCAATCTCCCCTACCCGCGCCGCCGGGCATATACGGCGATTCATCGCACT
>JABEVE010000021.1 GCA_013044035.1 Burkholderiales bacterium | reverse complement strand
GGTGAGGTCTGCGCGGTCGCCAAGGGCGGTCATAGCGGCAAGGGCGGAATCGGCAGTGCGCGCAGGCCATCAATCGTTCATGAACTCGGGCGAGGACAACCACAGCGCGTTCCAGTCCACGCGCCGATCGGCCTGGGCCAGGGCCTGCAGCGTGGCGCGGCTCAGGTTCGGCTCGGCGGCGAGGAACACGGCGCTGCGCGCCAGTTCGGGCGGCGGCAGGTGCGGCAGCGGTGTGGGCTTGGGTGCGGCAGCGGGCATCGGGTTCATCGCGCCCATCGCAGGCATCTCGTCCATGCCGCCGCCCGCGTCCAGCGCTGGCAGCAAGGGTTCGGTGCGCATGAAAGGCGGCGGCGGACCGAACAGCGCGGGGGCTCCGGTGCCCAGTTGCCGCGCTACCTCGAAGCGCGTGGTCAGTTGCCCCGGGCTGTCCCAGGCGCCGCTGTTCAGCGGATAGCCGTCGGGCGTCTGCCGGCCGTACAGGGGCTCGTCCAGCCTGTCAAGCATGCCGATGAGCGGCTGCGGGTCGGTGACGACGCGGCCGTTCAGGCTGGCGCGCACGGCCGACACCACATAGCGCATCGGGTCCTTGAATTGCGGCGCGCGCAGGCTGGCGGCGAACTGCGGGCTGGTGAACATGGTGCGTAGCACGGCGGGGATGTCACCCTGCGTTTGCGCCCAGGTGCGCACCATCGCGTTCAGCATCGCCGGGTCGGGATGGTCCGCGACGAAATATTGCGCCAACTCGAAGCTCACATGCCGCGCCGTTGCGGGCGAGTCGGCCAGCAGCGTGATGACCTGCTCGATCTCGTCCAGCCCGCGACCATGCAGGGTCTGGCCCAGCACCAGCTTGGGATCGGGGTCATGGCGCGCAGGGTTGAACACCACCAGGCCTTGCTGCCAGAGTTCACCACGCAGGACGGGGCGTACCCGCACCGGGCGGTCGGCCAGGTCCACGCCCAGGCCCGTGAGCACGCGCGCCAGGTTGGTCACATCCGCCTGGGTGTAGCCGGAGCCCACGCCCAGGGTGTGCAGTTCCATCACCTCGCGGGCGTAGTTTTCGTTCACATGGCCGCGCGCGTTTTGCGCGTTGTTCAGGTAAAGCAGCATCTGCGGCGAGAACATGGTGGCCTGCAGCAGATCGCGGAAATGCCCGAGCGCATGCGGGGCGATGACGCGCTGGGTGTAGTCGGCCATCATCGGCCCGACGTTGCCGCCGCGGAACACGTTGAAATGGTTCTGCCAGAACCAGTCGAGGCGCTGTTGCAACTGGTTGGGGGCATACACCGCCAGCAGCAACTGCTGTGCCATGGCCTGCTGGGTGAGCCGGTTTTTGTCAGCCTGGATCGCCTGGAGGCGCGCCTGCGCTTGCGTCGCGTCCTCGTCGCCCTCGCGCTTGCGCAGGAACAGCGCACGCTGGGCGCTTGCCAGCGGGGGGACGAGTTCGGTGAGCGGCCGGTTCACCGGCAAGGCAGCCAGCTGGGCTTGCAGTTCGGGCGGCAGCGCCGGGTCGGGGTCGGGGCGCAACTGCGCATCGAGATAGCGCACAGCGCCCAGGTGCTGCAGGGTCCGGAGTTGCCCGGCTTCGGCGCCCCAGCCGATGCGGTCTAGAAAAGCCACCGGATGGGCCCGGGCCGCGGCATCCAGCAAGTCAGCCGAGGCCTGGGCGGGCTCCAGCCGCGCCTCGAGCTGTGCGGTCGCGAGCGTCTGGGCATGCGCCGCGCAGCCGGCGAGCATGGCGAAGGCGAGGAATGCGGCGGCAGGGCGCCCCGGGGAGCGCGGGGATGAGGACTTCATGGCAGATGCTGGCATCGTGGCGTCGCGACAGGTGTCGGTGGATTCTGGATTGGGCGCGCGGCGCGTGCCGTGCACCGCGCCTTTGCGTGTGGTGGGCATAACGACGCCGGCCCAGCGTTGCCGACATGGGGCGCCTGTTCGAATGCTGCGGTTGTAAGCGCGTGTTGCCATGCCAGCGCAAGGGCAGTGGACCTGACCGCGCACCCACAGGCATCGGCGTTGGGCACGACAATCCGTGGGAAAGTCGTTGACGTCCGGCGCGGTCGGCATTCATCATTCGGCCCATGCCACGATCTGCTGCATCCACGCGCCTCGAACTGCCGGCCGCCTATGGCCCCGAGGCCGAAGCCTGTTTGCGCGCCGTCGCCCCGGCGCTGCTCGAGCAGGTTGAGCCGTGGGTCGATGCCTTTTATGCCCAATTGCGGCTGCTCGAAGGCCCGGCGAATTTGCTGGCGCAGTTCGGGAAGGACGATTTCCTCGCGCTCACACACCACCAGACCCAGCACCTGCGCCTGCTGCTTGACCCGGCCAGCCGCGCCGATGGGGTGCGCCCGGCGTCCATGCACGCCGGGCGCATGCATGCGATGACCGGAGTGCCGGTCGCTTGGCTGGTGCGCGGAACCGCGCTGCTGCAGGACCTGATGCTGCGAGGCCTGCAACCCAGCGCGCGAACCCCGGATGTTTCGACGCGCGAGGCCGCCCGCCTGGTGCTCGGCCAGCGCTTGATGCAGGATCTGCACGATCAGGTCGTGGCGCACCAGGCGGTCGAGGCACAGCAGGTCGACGCCATGGCGCGGCTCGACGACTTGCTGGCGCGCGGACTGGCGCCGCCGGATCTGGCGGCCGGCGCGCTCGATGCGCTGCATCAACTCGACGGCATGGTGGCTGTCACGCTCGGGCGACCCGATGCCGACGGCCATCTGCAGTTCGAGGTGGTCTGCGGCGAGGGCTTCGAGGCTTACGTGCGCCGCGTGGCGCAGGGCAAGGCACCGCCGGTCGGCGTGCATGCCCATCAAGCCATTGGCGCCAGCGCGTCCGGCCTGGCCTGGCGCAGCGGTCAGCCGCAGCATGTCGTCTCCTACGCCACCGACCCGCGCATTTCCCCCTGGCGCGAGGAAGCACTGGCGCTGGGGATTCGCAGCAATGTCGCTATCCCATTGCTCGACGGCGATGGCCAAGCCTTTGCCATCGTCGATCTGTACGCGGCCTGGCCGGGATATTTCAGCGCACCGATGCGCCGTCCGCTGCTCGGGCATGTGCAGCGCAGCCTCAGCCTGGCGCTGTCGCGCGGGCTGGCCGGCAGCCGCGTCATCCCCTACCAGAGCCGCCGCCTCTACCGTCTGGGCCTGGAGAGCGGGACATTGCAGATGCTGATGCAGCCGGTGGTCGATCTGCGCACGGGCCTGCCGGTGAAATGCGAAGCGCTGGCGCGCCTGCGCGAGCCCGGCAGCGGTCGGCTCATCGGCCCGCTGGAATTTCTGCCCGCGTTCGATGCGCGCCAGTTGTTGCTGCTGTTCGAACTCGGCCTGCAGCAGGCGCTTGCCGCGCAGCGCGCATGGGCTGCGCAAGGCCTGGATCTGGGCGTTTCCATCAACCTGCCGCCGCACGGGCTAAGCGATCCGGCCTTCGTGCGCGTGGTGCGTACCCAACTGCACAGCAGCGGTGTGCCACCGGCTCGCCTGACCCTGGAGTTGCTCGAGAGCGGTGAATTGGGCGAAGCCACCGTGCGCGAGCCATTGATGGCGCAGCTGCAGCACCTCGGCGTGCAATTCGCCGAGGACGACCTCGGCTCCGGCTACAGCTCGCTGCTGCGCCTGGACAGCCTGGCGTTCGACGAAGTCAAGATCGACCAGGGCCTGGTGCGCCGCGCCGCGCAGGCGCCGCAAAAGGCGCTGGACTTCATCCGCCACCTAGCGCGGCTCAGCCAGGACCTGAGCATTCCGGTGACCGTCGAAGGCCTCGAAACCCCGGGGCTGATCGAGGCTGCCGCCATGCTAGGCGCGGATTGTGGCCAGGGTTGGGGCATTGCCCGGCCCATGCCCGCAGCGGACATACCGGCGTGGGTGGCCGACTGGCGACTCGACCTTGACCCGCAGCAACCGCGCACCGCCCTGGGCGCCTACGCCGCCTACTTGCTGTGGGAGGCCCAGCTCGGCGCCCTCGCGCCCTGGCCCGATCTGCTGCATCGCTTCGTCAAGGTGCCCTGCGCCCTGGGCCATTACCTCGCCGCGCAGGATCTGCGCGGCGACGCGCTGGAACAAGCCCGCCTGGCGGTGCTTGCCACCGCGCTGCAAGGCCCCACGAGCCAAGCCTATGCCCGCGCCCGCGATGCACTGCGCGCCTTGCTGTCCGCGCATGTGCGCCAGGCAAACGGACTGCCAGAGGACTGAAGAGCGCGCAGCGGCGCTGCGCACAGGCGCTGCAGGCAAGGCGCAGATGCAGGACAATCGGGACACCCATCGCGCCCGCCGAGGGCGGGCCGAGGCTGCCGGTGCGGGGTTGCCGCACGACCTGTCCGCGGAGGAATGTGTGATGTCCTGGTCCAACCGTCTCCTGTTGCAGCCTGCGGAGCAGCGCCTGGCCAGCCTGCCGTTGCCCTGCGCGGTGCAACTTCCCGGCGGTCGCCGCATCGGCGCTGCCCAGCCCCGCTTGAATCTCGTGGTGCGCGACATGCGCGCCCTTGTGCATCTCGCGCAAGGCGCCATTGGCCGTCTGGCCGAAGACTATGTCGAAGGCCGTCTCGAGATCGAAGGACGGCTGCGCGACCTGATGGCCGCCGCCCCTGCGCTGCTCGGCACCGACCCCACCCACGAGTCCGACAGCTTTCTACCCCGCCTGCTCGGCCGCTTGCGGCGCAGCTTGTGGGAGCACAGCCATCACAGCCGGGCGAGGGACGCTGCCCAGATTCAGCACCACTACGACGTCAACGACGACTTCTATGCCCTGTGGCTCGACCCTCGGCGCGTCTACTCCTGCGCCTACTTCGCCCAGCCCGGCATGAGCCTGGCAGCAGCCCAGGAGGCCAAGCTCGACCACATTTGCAAGAAGCTGCTGCTCAAGCCCGGCGAACGCTTCATCGACATTGGCGCCGGCTGGGGCGGCCTGCTGCTTTGGGCTGCCGAGCACTACGGCGTGCAGGCCACCGGCATCACCCTGTCGAAGAACCAGTACGCCTACGTCAACCACCTGATCGAGGAGAAAGGGCTGCAAGGCCGCGTCAGAATGCTGTTGCAGGATTACCGCGATGTCGAAGAATCCCAGCCCTACGACAAGGTGGCTTCGGTGGGCATGTGCGAACACGTCGGCCGGCCCAACCTGCCGCTTTACTTCGCCAAGATTCATCGTCTGCTCAAGCCCGGCGGCCTGGTGATGAACCACGGCATCACCGCCGGCGGCACCGACAACGCGCAGCTCTCCGGCGGCATGGGAGATTTCATCGAGAAATACATCTTCCCCGGCGGCCAGCTCGTGCATGTCAGCGTCATGCTCGACGCCCTGGCGCGCGGCGGCCTGGAGCCGCTGGACGCCGAATGCCTGCGTCCGCACTACGCGCAGACGCTGTGGCACTGGCTTGACGCCCTGGAAGCGCGCGAGGCCGAGGCCCGCCAGGTGCTGGGGATGCATGCCGAGAAGATTCTGCGTGCCTACCGGCTGTACCTGGCCGGCTCGGCCATGGGCTTCGAGCAGGGCTGGATCTCGCTGTTCCAGGTGTTGGGCTCGCGCCCGGATGGCGTGGTGGAATCGCGCCAGGATCCCACCTGCACGCTGCGCGCGGCGCAAAGCGACTATCCATTCAATCGGGGGTATATGTACTCCCAAGCTGCCGACCAGGCCCAGCCAGCCATGCAGACACCCGCCGGTCCCCAGCGCCTGCACAGTCGCGAAACGGTTTGAGCGCCGGCGTCGCGGCGGCTTGTTGAGCCGCCGCAATGCGTTCGCGCAACGGCATTCTCCGCACGCATCCCATCCCATTCCAGTCACCATGCTCTACAAATTCAAGTCCCAAGCCGATTCCGATCTGTTCATGACCCAGGGCCCAGCCGAGCGCATCCTGGCCATCATCGGCAAGCCAGCCGGGCCGCAGGGCATCATCGAGCCGGACGAGATGGCGCGGGCCATCGCCGCGCTGGAAGCCGCCGTGGCCGCGCAGGGCGAAGCCGATGCGAATCAGGCCGCGGCGTCTCCGGGCGGCGCCCAGCCCATCACGCTGCATCAGCGCGCCTGGCCCTTCATCCAGTTGCTCAAGCGTAGCCTCGAGGCCGACAAGCCGATCGTCTGGGGCGTTTGACGGCGGTTCGATACAGGCGCGTGGGGGCCGATTCTTGCTCCACGCGGCGATCCGGGGCTCGCCGCGGCATCCCGGTGTTGCCGCCAGCCGAGCTAAACGCCTTGTCGCCCCCAGAGTTGACTCCGGGAATCCCCGGGTGTTTTGGACGCCTCGTTGTCAGCAAGCGGTCAGATGGCCCCCCAACAATCCTCACACTTCGTAACATTTGCGCATTCCGTGTTACGAATGGAGGCTGGCTGCGAGCCGCCCCAAACCCCTGTGATTCGCGCATCTCGCGCGAACGCCAACAGAATGAGGAGACAGTTTGATGTCTGCAATCACCCTGGACGCCGCAACGCGTCCAATGTCCGGCGAGGAGCGCAAGGTCATCTTTGCCTCGTCGCTCGGCACCGTGTTCGAGTGGTATGACTTTTATCTTTACGGTTCGCTTGCCGCCATCATCGCGAAAAAATTCTTCGCTGGCCTCGACCCCGGATCGGCCTTCATCTTTGCCCTGCTGGCGTTTGCCGCCGGTTTCATCGTGCGTCCCTTCGGCGCGCTGCTGTTCGGCCGCCTGGGCGACATGATCGGGCGCAAGTACACCTTCCTGATCACTATCCTGATCATGGGCATGTCCACGTTCATCGTGGGCCTGTTGCCCAGCTATGCCGCCATCGGTGTGGCCGCTCCCGTCATCCTCATCGCCCTGCGGTTGTTGCAGGGGTTGGCGCTGGGTGGCGAGTATGGCGGTGCCGCCACCTACGTGGCCGAGCATGCGCCGCGCGGCAAGCGCGGCGCCTACACGTCGTGGATTCAAACCACCGCCACGCTCGGCCTGTTCCTGTCGCTGCTGGTCATTCTCGGCGTGCGCACCTCTCTGGGCGAGGATGCCTTCAACGACTGGGGCTGGCGCATTCCCTTCCTCGTGTCCATCTTCCTGCTGGGCATTTCGGTCTGGATCCGACTCAAGCTCAACGAGTCGCCCGCCTTCGTGCGCATGAAGCAGGAGGGCAAGACATCCAAGGCGCCGCTGACCGAATCGTTTGGTCAATGGGGCAATCTCAAGGTCGTCATCCTTGCGCTGCTGGGCCTGGTCGCCGGTCAGGCTGTGGTGTGGTACGCCGGGCAGTTCTACGCGCTGTTCTTCCTCACGCAGACCCTGAAGGTCGATGGCGTGACCGCCAATTTGCTGATCGGCTTGTCGCTGCTCATCGGTACGCCGTTCTTCCTCTTCTTCGGCGCACTGTCGGACAAGATCGGCCGCAAGCCCATCATCCTCGCTGGTTGTCTGCTGGCCGCGCTGACCTACTTTCCGCTGTTTCATGCACTGACCGAGGCCGCCAACCCTGACTTGGCGAAGGCCTTGGCCAAAACCCCCGTGACCCTGGTGGCCGATCCCGCTGAGTGCTCGTTCCAGTTCAATCCCACGGGCACGGCCAAGTTCACCAGTTCGTGCGACATCGCCAAGCAGATGTTGGCGGCCTCGTCGGTGAACTACACCAATGTCGCCGGCACCGGCGTGGCGCAAATTCAAGTGGGTAGCCAGGTCATCCCGACGTTCAACGGCAAGGGCATGCCAGGGCCCGAGTTCAAGTTGAGGGAAGCCGCGCTGAAGAAGGACATCGGCGCAGCAGTCAAGGCGGCCGGCTACCCGGCCAAGGCTGACCCGGCGAAAATCGACAAGACCATGGTCACGGCCATTCTGGTGGTGCTGGTGATCTATGTCACGATGGTCTACGGCCCCATTGCCGCAGCCCTGGTGGAACTGTTCCCCACCCGCATTCGCTACACCTCGATGAGCTTGCCCTACCACATCGGTAACGGGTGGTTCGGCGGCTTGCTGCCCACCATTGCCTTTGCCCTCGTGGCGCAGAACGGCAACATTTTTTATGGGCTGTGGTACCCCATCATCATCGCCAGCGCAACCTTTGTCATCGGCCTGTTCTTCTTGCCGGAGACCAAGGATCGTGACATCTACGCGCACGATTGAACACGCTGAAAGCAGGGTTTACCGCGCGGGCTTCAGCCCGCGCGGTAAACCGCCACATCATGCGCATGAACTTTGGAGCGCAACTCGCTTGGAGTGCAACCCGCTTCCCGCGGGCTCTTTCTCTTGATCTGTTCCCCTGTTTTGCGTAGGGCTGTTGGGGTTCAGTTTTCTGCTTGTAAGCCTCGCACCGAGTGCGTATATTGGCCCCGTATTCGAAGTATCAGGATTGAGTGACGTTCATTTCAGGAGACTCACGATGCAACCAGACAGCAAGCTCAAATTGCCTGTACATCAGGCCACCGGGCGACGTTTCTTCTTGCACGGCCTTGGTGTCGTGACGGTTGCTTCAGGTGGTGCCGCGTTGGCTTGCGACGTGACCTGGAAGGCCACCGAAGCGGCGCGCGTTGTGTCAGCCGAGCAGCAGGGCACAGGCTCGGCGCTCCCAGGCGCAACTGGCTATTGCCTCACAGACAACATCCGCAGCTATTACCGCACGGCCAGGTACTGAGCCAACGCGGCCGCCGTCGCGGCGCCCATCCATACCGCCTGATTGATGCGGTCCATGATGCGGTCGAGTATTACTTGAGAAGTCCCGCCCTCGCCTTGAAGTGGGCTGCCATGATCAGGAGTCGCAACATGTTGCTCAAGCGTCTGTCATCCGATGTGCAGTCCGAGGATCCATCGCAAGCCTTGTCCGGCCCATGGATCGCGCAGCTCAAGCGCAACTTGACGCATGCCTTGCCCACAGTCGATCGTCGTGCATTTCTTCGCCGCTCCGGCTTCGGTCTGGGCCTGGGTCTCGGCGCTGGATTGATCGGCTCGCAGTTGCGCCTGGTGCAGAAAGCCAATGCCGCAAACACTCTTGCCCCAGGCGCGCCGGGGAGTAAGGACGTGGTCACGCGGCGCACGGTGTGCACCCATTGCTCAGTCGGCTGTGCTTCCGATGCGATGGTGGAGAACGGCGTCTGGGTGCGACAAAATCCGGTATTCGAGTCCCCCATCAATCTGGGTGCTCACTGCGCCAAGGGCGCCGCCCTGCGCGACCATGGTCGGGGCGATCACCGCCTGCGCTACCCCATGAAGCTGGTGGACGGCAAGTATCAACGCATTTCATGGGACCAGGCGCTGCAAGAAATCACCGATCGGCTGGTGGGCATACGCCAGGAAAGCGGGCCGGATGCGCTCTTCGTCGTCGGATCGAGCAAGCACAACAACGAGCAGGCCTATCTGTTGCGCAAGTGGGTGTCGTTCTGGGGCAGCAACAACTGCGACCACCAGGCGCGCATCTGCCACTCCACCACGGTGGCCGGCGTCGCCAACACCTGGGGCTACGGCGCCATGACCAACTCGTACAACGACATGGCCAATGCCAAGGTCGCGCTGTACATCGGCTCCAACGCGGCTGAAGCGCATCCGGTGTCCATGCTGCATCTGTTGCATGCCAAGGAAAACGGCTGCAAGGTCATCGTCGTCGACCCGCGTTTCACCCGCACCGCGGCCAAGGCCGACAAACATATCCGAATCCGCTCGGGCACCGATATTGCTTTCCTGTTCGGCGTGCTCTATCACATCTTCCAGAATGGCTGGGAAGATCAGGCGTATCTCGATGCCAGGGTCTGGGGCATGGAGCAGGTGAAGCAGGACGTGATGGCGAAATGGGCGCCTGACAAGGTGGAGGAAGTTTGCGGCGTGGATGGCGACACCACCTTGATGGTGGCGCGCTGGCTGCACGAGAACAAACCCGGCACTGTCGTCTGGTGCATGGGTCAGACACAACACACCATCGGCCATGCCATCGTGCGTGCGTCCTGCATCTTGCAACTGGCGCTGGGCAATGTCGGCAAGTCGGGTGGCGGCACCAATATTTTCCGCGGCCACGACAACGTCCAAGGCGCCACCGATGTCGGTCCCAACCCGGACTCCCTCCCTGGCTATTACGGGGTGATCGAGGGCGCCTGGAAACACTATGCCGGAGTCTGGGGCGTCGATTACGAGTGGATCAAGGGCCGCTTCGCACCGGGCATGATGACCAAGCCGGGCATGACGGTGTCGCGCTGGATCGACGGCGTGCTGACACCCAACGATATGGTGGATCAAGGCCCCAACCTGCGCGCGCAGATTTTCTGGGGCCATGCGCCGAACTCGCAGACCCGTGGCCTGGACATGAAAAAAGCCATGGACAAGCTGGATCTGCTGGTGGTGATCGATCCCTACCCCTCGGCGACCGCCGCCATGGCGGCCATGCCCGGAGACGCCAAGGATCTCAATCCCCAACGCGCGGTCTACCTGTTGCCGGCCACCACCCAGTTCGAGACCTCGGGCTCGGTCACCGCATCCAACCGTTCGCTGCAATGGCGCGAGAAAGTGGTCGAGCCGATGTTCGAGTCGCGCACCGATCACATGATCATGACTCAGCTTGCCGACAAACTCGGCTTCGGCAAGGAGTTCGTGAAGAATTACAAGATGGTTCCGGGCAAGGGCGGCATGCAAGAGCCCGAAACCGAGTCCATCTTGCGCGAAATCAATCGTGGTGTCTGGACCATCGGTTACACCGGGCAAAGCCCGGAGCGCCTCAAGGCGCACATGCGCAATATGCATGTGTTCGACGTGAAAACCCTGCGTGCCCGCGGCGGCATCGACGCCGAAACAGGTTATAAGCTCGATGGCGAATACTTCGGCCTGCCCTGGCCCTGCTACGGCACGCCCGAGTTGCGCCATCCCGGCACGGCGAATCTGTACGACACCTCGCTCAACGTCATGCAGGGCGGCGGCAACTTCCGCGCCAATTTCGGCGTGGAGCGTGATGGCAAGTCACTGCTCGCGGCCGATGGCTCCGCCTCGAAAGGAGCCGACATTCAAACCGGCTACCCCGAATTCGACTCCACCTTGCTGAAAAAACTCGGCTGGTGGGAGGAGCTTACCGAGACTGAGAAAAAGGCCGCCGACGGCAAGAACTGGAAGACCGATTCCTCGGGCGGCATCATCCGTGTGGCGATGAAAAACCACGGCTGCCACCCTTTCGGCAATGCGCGTGCGCGCGCCGTGGTGTGGAACTTCCCGGACCCCATTCCCCAACACCGCGAGCCGTTGTATTCCACCCGGCCCGATCTGGTCGTGAAGTACCCAACTTACGACGATAAAAAAGTATTCTGGCGCTTGCCCACGCTGTACAAGACGGTGCAGCAGCAAAACATCGACATCGTCCGAAAATTTCCGCTCATCCTCACCTCTGGCCGCCTGGTCGAATACGAAGGCGGCGGTGACGAAACCCGCTCCAACCCCTGGCTGGCGGAACTGCAGCAGTTTGCTTTCGTACAAGTCAATCCGGCGGTGGCCAATGACCGCAACATCCGCGAGGGCGACGACGTCTGGGTCAGCACTCCAACCGGCGCACGTATCAGGGTGCGGGCGCGCGTGACCGAGGCCGTGGATCGTTCCACGGTGTTCATCCCCTTCCACTTTGCCGGACACTGGCAGGGCAAGGATCTGCGTCAGTTCTACCCGGAGGGCGCGGCACCGATCGTGCTTGGCGAGGCGGTCAACACGGCAACCACCTATGGTTATGACGCCGTGACGATGATGCAGGAAAGCAAAACCACCGTGTGCCAACTCGAACGCGCTTGAGGCCCCACGCTCATCAAGGCAAGTCCAACGGAGACGACCATCATGGCCCGTATGAAATTCATTTGTGACACCGAGCGCTGCATCAATTGCAACGGCTGCGTCACCGCCTGTAAGAACGAGAACGAAGTGCCCTGGGGCGTCAATCGTCGCCGCGTGGTCACCATGAACGAAGGCGTGCCGGGCGAGAAATCCATTTCGGTGGCCTGCATGCATTGCTCCGACGCTCCCTGCATGGCAGTGTGTCCGGTGAGTTGCTTCTACCGCACGCCCGAAGGCGTGGTGCTCCACGATAAGGATGTGTGTATCGGCTGCGGCTACTGCTCCTACGCCTGCCCCTTTGGGGCGCCGCAGTTTCCTGCCAACGGCGAATTCGGCCTGCGCGGCAAAATGGACAAATGCACATTTTGCGCCGGCGGTCCCGCGCCCAACGGCTCCGAAGAACAATTCAAGGAATACGGCCGCGACCGCCTGGCTGAAGGCAAGCTGCCGATCTGCGCCGAGATGTGCTCGACCAAAGCCTTGTTGGCAGGTGACGGCGAAGTTGTTGCCGACATCCTTCGCGACCGCGTGCTGCATCGCGGCGGTGGTGCCGAGCTGTGGGGTTGGGGCACCGCGTATGGCAAGGGTGAAGCCCACGCGCCGCAGCCGGCCCCGGCCAGTCAGGGGTCCCAATCATGAACCCGAGACCTTACATCCGTACGCTGGCGACGCTGCTGGCCTTGTTCGCACTCGGCGCATGCAGCCAGAAACCGCAAACCCTGACGCAGACCGGCGCCCCGGCCTCCGAGGCGCCGTGGATGGGGGGCAAGCCGGCTTTCACCGCGTCCGGCTGGAACGTGGGTGATCAGGCAAGCTGGCAGCGCGAAATCGACCGCCGCGCCCAGGCCCAGAACGAATACGTGCGCATGCGCTGACCCAGCAGAGGGCATGATGTCCAGACCATTCCTTGTTCCGGCCTCGACGCCGTACCGCGCAAGATCCTGGCACGCCTCCTCCGGTGTTGTGCTTTTCGCTGCGCTGTTTGCCGCCTTGTGGATCGTTTTGCTCCTGTCTCCAACCGGAGCCTGGGCGCAAACCGCGGTCACCCCCGCAACAATATTGACAGCGCCGAGCGCGGCTCGGGCTGGTGCGGTGCAAGGGGCCCCGACAGGGGCCCAGGTCACGGCCAGCCAGCTTGCCAGCCAACCTGCAGCGCCACCCGGGGCCGATACCCTGGCCGGTTATGCCCAGCAAAACAACGGCCAACGCGAACAGGCGCAGCCGGGTAACAACGCACCGATGTGGCGCGCCCTCAAGCAGGAATCGGGCTTCAGCAGCCTGCCTGCCCCCGAGGCTGGCGTGCTGATTCAACCGCAAACCCGTTATCCCGGCTCCGATTTCACGACTGCCGGCGAGGCCTGGCGCCAAGCGCGCAATCTGCTGCTCATTCCGGTGGGCGGCTGGCTGCTCATCCTGGCCTTGGTCGGCATTGTTGTGTTCTACGCCGTCAAGGGCCAGATCCGCTTGCATCAGAGGCCCACGGGGCGCAAGATCGAGCGCTTCACCCCGTTCGAGCGGTTCATGCATTGGGGGCTCGCTTACAGCTTCATCGCCCTGGCGGTGTCGGGCGTCGTCATGATGTTCGGCAAATTCTTCCTGCTCCCCGTGCTCGGCCTCGGCCTGTTCGGCTGGTTCAGCTACGCGCTCAAGACCCTGCACAACTTTGTCGGCCCCCTGTTCGGGGTCTTCCTGGTCATCGTGCTGCTCACCTTCATGCGCGACAACCTGCCAAGCCGGCGAGATCTGGCCTGGTTGGTGCAGGGCGGCGGCATGTTTGGCGGCGCCGAGGTGCCGGCGGCGCGCTTCAACGCGGGCGAAAAAATCTGGTTCTGGCTTGGTGTCCTGGCCCTTGGCTTGATTGCGGTCGGCTCCGGGCTGGTGCTGGACAGGCTCGTCCCCGCCTTTCCTTACACCCGTGGCGCGATGCAGGTGGCTGAAATCATCCACGCCAGCGCCACCGTTGTGCTGCTCGCCATGGCTTTTGGCCACATCTACATCGGCACCATCGGCACCGAAGGCGCAATCGATGGCATGCGCACCGGCTATGTCGATGAAGCCTGGGCCATGCAACACCATGCGCTGTGGCTGGACGACATCAAGTCCGGCAAGATTCCCGCGCAGCGCAGCGGTGTCGAGTCCCGGGTACCGCTCGCCGTGGCCAAGCCCAAAGTTTGAGGAGCCCCCATGAAAGCCGCGCATCTCATCATTGCTTGCAGTGCCCTGGGCCTGGGAACCGCTGCCTGGGCCAAGCTCCCCCCACCCAGCCCCGAAGCCAAGGCCAAGGCGGAAGAGGCAGCGGCGAAAGCCAAATGGGGCGACAAAGTCGCCGCCTACCAGTTATGCCAGGCCCAGAACAGGGTTGCTGCCTACTATGAGGCGCATGCCAAGCAGCAGGGAGGGTCGATCCAGCCACCGGTGCCGACGCCGGCCTGCGTCGATCCCGGCCCATTCGCATACACCGCGCCAGAGGTGACGCCTTCGCCAACTGCCGACAAAAAGTAGCAGCGCGCTGGTCAGCGTCAACGTGGAGTCCGCCCCGTGCGAGCATGGTCGTACGGGGGTAGGCTGAGGGCTGATGCAAACGCGGCCAGTGTTGTACGCAAAAGTCCTGCCTGGCCCGATTCTTGTCCGGCCCATCCGTAACACCCATGCACACACTCTCCGTCCAACCTGATACGGCATCGGTGTTGCCGACGCCGATGCGCGTCGCCCGCGCACCCCTGCTCAGTGATGCCAGCGTGGATTTGACGCGTGCGGTCGACGTCCGCAACGAATATGGCGAGTCGCAGCAAGTCCATATTCCAGCCGAGCGACCGCTGACGCTTTACCTCGACAAACATGAACTGGTCACTCTCATGACCGTCGGCGCGGCACCGGAGCTGCTAGCGTTGGGCTATTTGCGCAACCAGCGCCTGGTGCGCGCGATCGACGACATCGCCGCGGTGCAGGTGGATTGGGAGGTCGCCGCCTGTTCCATCACCAGCCGTGGCGGCATCGCCGATCTGGCGCGACGCAGTTCGGCCAAGCGCATCGTCACCACCGGCTGTGGCCAGGGCACGGTGTATGCCGACCTGATGAACGAGGTCGACAACGCCGAACTCGACACACACACCCGCATCCGTCAGAGCGAGCTCGATGCCCTGCTCGACGCCATGCGTCTGCACGACAGCATCTACAAGACCGCCGGTTCGGTGCATGGCTGCGCCTTGTTCGCCGGCGACCAACTGCTGATGTTCACCGAGGACGTGGGCCGCCACAACGCCGTGGACGCGATTTCCGGCTGGATGTGGCTGCACGGCGTGGAAGGCGCCGGCAAGGTGTTCTACACCACCGGGCGGCTCACGTCGGAGATGGTCATCAAATGTGCGCTGATGGGCGTGACCATCCTGGTGTCGCGTTCGGGTGTGACACAGATGGGCTACGACATTGCGATGCAACGCGGCATCGCCCTGTTTGCACGTTGCACCAATCGCCATTTCCTGCAATACACCGGATTCGAGCGCTTCATTGCCGAACCCCTGTTACGTCCTGCCAGTACGGCGGTGTAAGCAAGAGCGAGCGTTCCATGGCCGATTGCCTTGCCAACTCCGTCGCCAGGCCCGCTGCTGATGCAGAGGCCGTTCTGAGCGTCATGACGCTGCCAGCGGCCACGCCGCAGGCGCCGCCATTGCAGCTCGGCGTCTTGCTCCAGCGCAAGCTCCAGCACAACCGCTGGCAGCGCTGGAGCTGGAGCTTGCTGGATGTGTTGCCGGACGAGGCAAATCCCGACCCGGTGGATGCAGCCCTAGCCCGGGCACCATCGATCAGCCCGCGCTGCCTGGCGTGGGGTGAGGTCACATCGCAATGGCTCTACCCCGGCCATTGCGTGAAACTGCACCGCGACGAGGTCGAGGGGTATCACCTCAACCTCATTTCGCCCAGCCCGTCGTGGTTCGTCTGGTGGAGCGCCCCGGCCGAGCCTGATTGCGACGATCCGCGCCAGCAGGCCGCCGGGCTGCCGCAAGTGCAGGCGGTGACGCTCTCGTACAACGAAGCCGCACGCTGGATGGACGCCGGCGAGACGGTTGAAATCGCGGCCCTGCCGGGCGAAGTGGCCAATTGGCTGGCCGACTTCAACACCGCGTACTACAAGCCCGAGCCGCGCAAGCGCCGCCGCCCGCAAAGTTTTCTCGCCCCGCAGGAACGCGATGCCACCCGCGTCGTCACCATCGCTGCGACCGGCCCTGGCGAGGCGGACCAAACCACAGCCGCGCAGGACGGCCCCGCTACATCTTGTCCTTGAACCCGGGGCCACGACCATGCCTGACTCGAATGACGACACCCCGGCCGGCGGTTTTCTCACGCGCTGGTCGCGCCGCAAGCTGCAATCGAAAGACGCCGCCGCGCCGCCGCCCGTCGGGACAACGGTCACAGCGTCGCCGTTATCTTCAGCCATCGATTCTGCTGCGCCGGCCTCTCATGCGCACGCTCCTGCGGCTGCCAGGGCAGGGGAGCCAGCACTGCCGCCTCAAATCCAGCCTGGCGAGCCCGCACCCGTCTTACCCACCGCGCCTGCCCCCACGCTGGACGAGTTGCAAGCCCTCGATCACAGCGCTGACCTGCGGCGTTTCGTTGCCAGCGGAGTGGACGAAGGTGTGCGCCGCGCGGCCTTGCGCAAAATATTCCAAGCCCCCCAGTTCAATGTGATGGACGGGCTCGACACCTATATCGACGACTATAACGTCGCCAGCCCCGTATCCGTGGCGATGCTCGAGCGCCTGCGCCAGAGCGCCGCGACCGGCCTGTTCGCCCAGCCCGATGCGCCGAAGGCCGACACTGTCGATGCCCACAAGCCGCCACCCACGGTTTCCGTGGTCAGCGAGCTGGCCGCGCCTTGCGCACCCCAGGCTGGTGCCGCTGCCCTGGACTCCCGAGCACCGCAGCACAGCTCTTGCGCAACTGTGATGACGCCGGTTGAACCGATGTCCATCCATCCTGGGCAGCCCGAAGCGCCCTCCGAGACTCCCGAACCATGAAAACCCTGGTCTGCGATTGCAACCACAGCATGCCGCTGGACTTTGCCGAGCTGTCCGCCGCGCTTGGCGAGAAGCTGACGCCGCACAGCCAGCTCTGCCGACGCGAGATCGCCCAGTTCCAGCATGCCGCGCAGGACGAAGCGCCGCTGCTGGTGGCCTGCACCCAGGAGTCGCGCCTGTTCGCCGAAGTCGCCGGCCAGACCGAGGGTGTGCCGTCGCCCGATGTGCGCCCGATCCGCTTCGTCAACATTCGCGAGACCGCAGGCTGGAGCCGGCAGGCTGCCGCTGCCGGTCCCAAAATCGCCGCGCTGTTGGCCGCTGCCGCGCTGCCGGAGCCGGAGCCGGTGCCCACTGCGGCCTACACCAGCCAGGGGCGCTGCCTGGTTCTGGGCGATGTCGCCTCGCTGCAGCTTGCCCGCAGCCTGCTGGCCGACAGCCTCACCCTCACGCTGCTCGACACCGGCGCCGCTGCGGGCAAGACCGCGGCGACAGCCTTGCCCTTGCAGCGCGACCAGCTGGTGCACGCCGGCCGTGTCATCGCCGTGCGCGGCTGGCTCGGGGCGTTCGAGGCGAGTTGGGAGAGCGCCAATCCCATCGACCTCGACCTCTGCACCCGCTGCAACGCGTGCCTGCGCGCCTGCCCGGAAGACGCCATTGGGCTCGACTATCAGATCGACCTGTCGCGCTGCACCTCGCACCGCGACTGCGTGCGTGCCTGCGGCGGCATCGGCGCGATCGACTTCGACCGCGCGCCGCAGCGCCACCTCGAAACCTTCGACCTCGTCCTCGACCTGCAGCCCGTTCCCGCCATACGCCTGCACCAGCCGCCGCAGGGCTACTACGCACCGGGCGCCGACCCGCTGGCGCTGGTGCGCGCCGTGACCGAGCTGTGCGAGCGTCAGGGCCAGTTCGAGAAGCCGCGCTTCTTCCAGTACGACGCCAAGCTCTGCGCCCACAGCCGCAACAGCCTGCTCGGCTGCAACGCCTGCGTCGAGGTGTGCTCGGCCCAGGCCATCAGCAGCCGCGCACGCCTGCGTGCCGACCAGCCCCAGGCGCCAGCCCCATCCGCTGAGCCGACGCAAGGCTCGGAGCCGTCAAGCGCCAACGGGCAGCGCAGTCCTGGCGCCAAGCCCTTCCTGAATCAGATCGAGGTCGAGCCGCATCTGTGCGTCGGCTGCGGCGCCTGCACCACGGTTTGCCCATCCGGCGCGCTCACCTATGCCTGGCCGCGCGCCACCGATCTGGGCGCTCGCCTGCGCACCCTGCTGGGCACGGCGCAGCGCGCCGGTCTGAAGCGCCCGACGCTGCTGCTGCACAGCCAGGAGCAGGGCGCGCAACTGCTGGGCGAACTCGGGCGCCTGGCGGCGAGCCGGCGCGAGCTGCAAGGCATGCCCGCCCATGTCATGCCGGTGGCGTTGTGGCATATCGCCTCGGTCGGGCTTGAACTGTGGCTGGCGGCGGCAGCCTGGGGCGCGGCTGAAATCCTGGTGCTGTCCACCGGCGGCGAGGCGCCGGCCTACATCGATGCCCTGCGCGCCCAACTCGCCCTGGGCCAAACCCTGCTGCATGGCATGGGCTACACCGGCACCCGGCTGGCGCTGGTGCAAACGGCCGATGCGACCGAACTCGACGCCCTGCTGGCCACACCGCGCCCGGCCGGCGCCGCGCCCACGGCAGTGGCCGGTTTTGCCGCGCTCGCGCACAAGCGCGCCACGCTCGACCTCGCGCTCGACCACCTGATGCGCCATGCACCAGTGCAAACCGTGGCACAGGGCGAGACGACCATCACCCTGCCACATGGCGCGGGCGCTCCGCTCGGCAGCATTCATGTCGATGCGGCGCGTTGCACTCTGTGCCTGAGTTGTGTTGGCGCCTGCCCTGCGGGTGCGTTGCTCGACAACCCGCAAACCCCGCAACTGCGCTTCGTCGAGAAAAACTGCGTGCAGTGCGGTCTGTGCCTCAAGACCTGCCCGGAAGACGCCATTCAGCTCGAGCCCCGGTTGCAGTGGGGGCCGCAGCGCAGCGAACCGCGCATCCTGCACCAGGCCCAGCCCTGGCGTTGCGTGCGCTGCGGCAAGCCATTCGGCACGGTGCAGGCGATCGAGCAGGTGTTGGTCAAGCTCGCTGGTCATCCGGCCTTTGCTGGCGCTGCCGCCGAGCGCCTGAAAATGTGCGGCGATTGCCGCGTCATCGACATGCATGGCGGCGCCAGCGCCGTGCCGCCCTCGGTGACCGCGTCCCGTAACACGCGCTGAATGGTGCCGACTCTCCGATGACCGCATCGCCAACCCTTGTGCTGACTGCCTTGCTGCCCGCTGCCATGCCATCTCTCCCGACCGTCAGCCCGCAACCCCTGGACGGCGCCCCGAGCGCCGAAGACGCCGACCGCGCCGATGTCTGGGGCTTGCTCGCGTTGCTCTACATCGCCCCGGCGGATGCCGAGCTGCTGCGGCATCTGGGCGAGCAACCTGTCATGGCCTCAGACGCGGGGGTCGCCGCGCCGCCCAGCCCGTTGCAGGCCACCTGGGCTGCGCTGACCGGCGCGGCGCGCAACACCAGCGTGGCCGCCGCGCGCGAGGCCTTCGAAACCCTGTTCGGTGGTATCGGCCAGCCGGCGGTGTATGTCTACGGCTCTTACTACCTGGCAGGCGCGCTGCACGAAAAGCCGCTCGCGCGCCTGCGCGGCGACTTGCAGGAACTCAGCCTGGTACGACGCCAGGAGGTGGGTGAGAGCGAAGACCATTTCGCCGTCCTGGCCGAAATCATGCGGTTTCTCATCGCCGGGGACGACCCCGACCTGTGCCTGCTGACACGCCAGCGCGCGCTGTTCCAGGCCCATATCCAACCCTGGGGAACGCGCATGTGCGAAGCCATCGCCGCGCATCCAGCGGCTGATTTCTACAGCTTCGTGGCGGATTTCACGCGCGAATTTCTTGCCGTCGAGCAACTCGGTTTCGACTTGCTGGACTAGGGCCTGTTGACGCGATTGCTGCGCCCTCCGCCTTGCAGCCACACCGGCTGGGGGCAACGTGGGAGCAGACATGGCATCAACAGGTTCCAGTCCCACGAGTCGATGTCCAAGCTACCCAGATTCTTCCAGGTCATCCAGATGCTTTCTCGCAAATACCGCTATCTCATCGCCCTGGCTCAAGAGCGCCACTTCGGCCGTGCCGCCGCCAGCTGCCATGTATCGCCATCGACCTTGTCGGCTGCCATTCGTGATCTCGAAGCCGAGTTGGGCCTGGCCGTGGTCGAGCGCGGCCAGGCCTTCTCGGGTTTCACCAGTGAAGGCCTGGCCGTACTCGATTATGCCCGTCGCATGACAGCCGTGGAGAGCGATTTCCGCCTGCACCTGACCCAACGTGGAGCCGGCCTGAGTGGTCGGCTGCGGCTCGGCGTCATTCCCACTGCCCTGACGGTGGTGGCGGCGCTGTCGGCCGAACTGGCGCGCAAGCACCCGCAACTCACCCTCGAAATTCTTTCACTCAACACCGACGCCATCTTGCGGCGGGTGCAATCGTTCGAAGTCGACGGCGGCATCGTCTACACCGAGTCCAGCAAGGCAGCGGAACTGGATTTCGTGCCCATCTGGCATGAGCAGCATGTGCTCATCGCCGGCGCCCGCACCCCGGCCTGGGGTCTCAGGACCATCACCTGGGCCGAGGCCGGGCAACTGCCTCTGTGCCTTCTGACGCCGGACATGCAAAACCGCAAGACCATCAACCGCGTGTTCGATGGTCTGGGCCTGTGTCCGCAACCGGCGGTGGAAACCAATTCCATCGTCAGCATGCTGGCGCATGTCGCCAGCGGCAGCTGGTGCAGCATCTTGCCGCGCAGCGTGCTCGACAACATCGGCATACCGCAAGGGGTGAACGTCGTGACGCTGGAACAACCCCTGGTGTCGTGGCAGACCGGACTGGTGACGCTGGCGCGCAAGCCCAGGCCGGTGGCGGTGGAAGCGCTGATCGCCGCGGCGCAGATCTTGGGCGCCGACTGAGTCTCGGGCAAGGTGTCGTCACGGCCGCGGATCAAACGCGGCACTAGCATGCTCGAGCTGGGTGGGGCAAGGTGTATGTTGGAAAAGCGAACGCCTGTTCAGGAAATATTGATGGGCAAATTTCCCCCCGGCAAGTAACTTGCGGTCACAGGCTTACGCGATCAACCTATTCCGCTACCCAAGTAGTCGCGGTAATGTTGTTCATGCCAACAACCCATAAGAGGAGACACTATGTCTGAATCGATGACAACGACCCTGCCCGCAGCAGGCCTGCTGGACCGCGAGCGCACCGTGGCGGGCACCCAGTTCAACCGCTGGTTGGTGCCGCCAGCCGCCCTTGCCATCCATCTCTGCATCGGCATGGCCTATGGCTTCTCCGTGTTCTGGCTGCCCATGAGCAAGCTGCTCACCGGCACCGACGCCGCACTGTGCAGCAGCATGGGTTTCTGGGGCCAGCTCACCACCACCAGCTGTAACTGGACCGTGCCATCGGTCACACACATCTTCGAAGTCTTCATCGCGTTTCTCGGCATTTCGGCTGCCATCTGGGGTGCCTGGCTGGAACACGCCGGCCCGCGCAAGGCCGGTTTCATCGCCGCGCTGTGCTGGGGTGGCGGCCTCGTGCTGGGTGGCATTGGCGTCTCGACCCATCAACTCTGGCTGGTGATCCTGGGCAGCGGAGTGCTCGGTGGCATCGGCCTGGGCCTGGGCTACATCACACCGGTCTCGACACTCATCAAGTGGTTTCCGGACCGTCGCGGCCTGGCCACCGGCTTCGCCATCATGGGCTTCGGCGGAGGCGCCATGATCGGAGCGCCGCTGGCTGTGGCCCTGATGAAGCATTTCAGCGCCACCAGTCCGCAAGGCGTGGCCCCCACGCTGATTCTCATGGGCATTCTCTATTTCGTCATCATGTCCGCCGGCGCCTTCGGTTTCCGCGTGCCCCCCACGGGCTGGAAGCCGCTGGGCTGGACGCCCAAGGCCATGGGCGGCAATGCCATGATCACCGACCACGAGGTGCATCTCAACAAGGCCTGGAAAACACCGCAGTTCTGGCTGGTTTGGGGTGTGCTGTGCTTGAACGTGACTGCCGGCATCGGCGTCCTGTCGATGGCCAGCCCCATGTTGCAGGATGTATTCGGTGGCCGCCTCATCGGACTCGCCGGCGCCACCGTGCTCGATGCCGCGCAGAAAGCCAGTGTGGTCGCGGCGGCTGCCGGCCTGCTGGGGCTGATCAGCCTCTTCAACAGCGGTGGACGCCTGTTCTGGGCGGCGCTGTCGGACTACATCGGACGCAAGACCACCTATGCGGTGTTTTTCGCTCTCGGCATCGTGCTGTACGCCAGCCTGCCGAATCTGGGCAACAGCGGTTCGGCTGGCCTGTTCATCATCGTGGTCTGCATCATCATGACGATGTATGGCGGTGGTTTCGCCACCGTGCCGGCGTATCTGGCTGACCTCTTTGGCACGCAGATGGTCGGCGCCATCCACGGCCGCCTGCTCACCGCCTGGTCGGTGGCCGGTGTGGCCGGTCCATTCCTCATCGCCGCCATTCGCCAGACCCAGATCAACGCAGGCGTGGCGCACAACCTGGTTTACAACCGCACCTTGTACATCCTCGCCGGCCTGCTGCTGGTGGGCTTCATCCTCAACATGCTGGTGCGCCCGGTCAACCCCAAGTACTACATGACCGCGGACGAACTGGCTCGCGAGCGCGCCCTCAAGCACGAAGACCGCGTCGTCGGTGACGCGGAGCATGCCGCGCGCGGCAGCCTGGGGCTGGCGGGTGTGCTGGCCTGGGCCGCTGTAGGCATTCCCTTCCTCATCGGGGTGACCATCGCTCTGCAAAAAGCAGCGGTCCTGTTCTGAGCTGAGATTTGCGGGCGGCGGCTGGTTCCAGCCGCCGCCGAGTCGGTAGTGCATCCGAGGCCGGCTTCATGCCGGCCTCGCCGCTTCACGAGTACCCAAGGTCCATCACCACAATCGAGTCCCGCCGTCATGTCCACCACCGCGCCTGCAAAGGTTCCCACCGCCGTCGAGCCGCAGCAAAGCGCCGCTCGTCCCCAGCCGCTGCGCTTTGTGCGTAACACCCCGCGCGGCGGTCTGGTCAGCCCGCAGGCACGGCAAGCCGTGCAAGCCGCTTGTGCCAGTCTGGCCCCCCGGCCCGACCTGTTGATGGAGCACCTGCACCGCATCAACGACGCTGAAGGCGGCCTGCGCCCTTCGCACCTTGCCGCGCTGGCCGAATGGTTGCGCCTGAGCACCAGCGAGGTGTTTGAAGTCGCCAGCTTCTACCACCACTTTCGCATGCTGCGCGAAGATGAGCCGGCACCCACGATCACCGTGCGCGTGTGCACGAACCTGAGCTGTGCCCTGGCCGGCGCCGATGCGCTGCTGACCGAGTTGCAGCATCGCTGCGGCGATGGCGTTGCGGTGGAGGGTGCGTCCTGCATGGGGCTGTGCACCCAGGCTCCCGGCGCACTGGTCGGCCGCCGGGCCCTGGGCCATGCCACGGCCGAAACGGTGCTTGCAGCCCTGCCGCAAGCCATTCCCTCCCCAACCCCTCGACCTGGCGGCGAAGCCGGCAGCGCTGCACGCAGGGCCGATCCAGGAGGCCTCGACCCGCAGGCGCCGCGGGACGCCGAAGACCTTGCCGCCTACCGCGCCGGTGGCGGCTACGCCCTGCTGGCCGATTGCCGTGCCGGGCGCATCACCTCCGAGGTGGCGATGCAGCGCATCGAGGACGCCGAGTTGCGCGGCCTCGGTGGCGCCGGCTTTCCCAGTGTGCGCAAATGGCGCACCGTCGCGCAGCAGCCGGGCCCCCGGCTGGTGGTGGTCAACGCCGATGAAGGCGAGGTCGGCACCTGCAAGGACGGCCATCTGCTGCGCACCACGCCGCACCGCATGTTGGAGGGCATTCTGATCGCCGCCTGGGCGGTGGCTGCAGGCCGGGTCTGGATTTATCTGCGCGACGAATATGCCGCCGAGGCCATGCTGCTGCACCGTGAACTGCAAGCGCTGCACGCCGCCGGGTTGTTGCGCTACGGCGGCGTGGATATTGGCGGCGCGGAGGATGATGAACCGGGCAGCGATGCCGAGGTGCGCAAGCGTCTGCCCCAGGTGGCGCTGCGCCGCGGCGCCGGGGCCTATATCTGCGGCGAGGAATCGGCGCTGATCGAATCGCTCGAAGGCAAGCGCGGCATGCCCCGGCTCAAACCCCCCATCGTCGCCATCAGCGGCCTGTTCGGCAGGCCCACGCTGGAACACAACGTCGAAACCCTCTGGTGGGTGCGCGATATCCTGAATGACCCGCTCGCCTGGGCCAACCAGGGCCGGCGAGGCCGCAAGGGCCTGCGCCGCTTCACCGTCTCGGGTCGCGTCGCCAAGCCCGGCGTGGTTCTGGCACCGGCGGGCATCACCTCGCGCGAACTCATCGACGAGTACTGCGGCGGCATGGCCAGCGGCTGGAGCCTCTACGGCGTGCTGCCCGGCGGCGCCTCGGGCGGCATCCTCAACGCGGGCCAGGCCGACCTGCCGCTGGACTTCGGCACCCTGGACGCGCAGGGCTGCTTCATCGGCTCGATGGCCGTGATCGTCCTCGGCAAGAGCCAGCATCACACCGACACCGCCACGCATGCCGCGCGCAACCTCATGCAGTTTTTCGCCCACGAGAGCTGCGGCCAGTGCACGCCTTGCCGCGAAGGCACGCACCAGATGCTCGCCGCGATGGCGCCGACGCAATGGGACGACGCACACATCGGTGCCTTGAGCCAGCTCATGCGCGACGCCTCCATCTGCGGCCTCGGCCAGGCCGCCCCCAACCCCACCGACAGCGTGCTGCGCCACTTCCCGCAGGAAGTCGCAGGCGGCCACGCGGCAGCCGAGATCTGAACCATGGACATGACCCCACCCACCGTCACCTTCAGCCTGGACGGCAAACCCCTCACGGCGCACGCGGGAGAAACCATCTGGGCCGCGGCGCAGCGCCACGGCGTGGAGATTCCGCATCTCTGCCACAGCGACCCCCTGCGCCCCGTGGGCAACTGCCGCGCCTGCATGGTGGAAGTCGCGGGCGAGCGCGTGCTCGCGGCGTCGTGCTGCCGCGCGGTGACGCCCGATATGCAGGTGAAGGCACAAAGCCCCCGCGCTCTGGCGGCGCAGCGCGGCGTGCTCGAGTTGCTGGCTGCGCGCAAGCCGCATCGGGTCGATCGCGTCAACGACGAACTCGACCACTGGGCGCAGCGCCTGGGTGCCGACCGCAGCCGCTACGCCACGGCGTTCACCGGCGCGCAGGCCGATGCCGCCCATTGGCCGCAAGCGCCGGCCGTGGACAACTCCCATCCCGCCATCACCTTCCATGCCGACGCTTGCATCCAGTGCACCCGCTGCCTGCGCGCCTGCCGCGAGGAGCAGGGTAACGACGTCATCGGCCTGGCGGGGCGCGGGGCCGGGGCGCGCATCGTGTTCGACCAAGGCGCGCCCATGGGCGCGAGCACCTGCGTGGCCTGCGGCGAATGCGTGCAGGCCTGCCCCACCGGCGCGCTGGCCCCGGCCAACGGGTCCTGGGCCAAGCTGTCCGAGCGCACGGTCGATTCAGTCTGCCCGTATTGCGGCGTGGGTTGCGCGCTCACCTACCACGTGCAGCAAAACGCACAAGGGCAGGAGCACATCGCCCGCGTCGAGGGCCGTGACGGCATCGCCAACCAAAGCCGGCTGTGCGTCAAAGGCCGTTTCGGGTTCGACTATGTCGCCAACCCGGCACGCCTGACCAAGCCGCTGATTCGCCGCGACGATGCGCCGAAGGACCCCGAGCAGGTCAAGCTCGCCGATTGGCGCACCGTGTTCCGCGAAGCCAGCTGGGACGAAGCGCTGGACCGTGCCGCTGGCGGCCTGTTGCGCATCCGCGGGCAGCATGGCGGCAAGGCGCTGGCCGGATTCGGCAGCGCCAAGGGCACGAACGAGGAGGCCTACCTGTTCCAGAAGCTGGTGCGCGCGGGTTTCGGTACGCACAACGTCGACCACTGCACGCGGCTCTGCCATGCCTCCAGCGTCGCCGCCTTGCTCGAAGGCCTGGGCTCGGGCGCGGTGAGCAATCCGGTGATGGATGTGTTGCAGGCCGACGTGGTGATGATCATCGGCGCCAACCCCACGGTGAACCATCCCGTGGGGGCCACCTGGATGAAGAACGCCCTCAAGCGCGGCACCCGCCTCATCCTGGCCGACCCGCGCCGCACCGAGCTGTCGCGCAAGGCCTGGATGACCCTGCAGTTCAAGCCCGGCGCCGACCTCGCCCTGCTCAACGCCATGTTGCAAGTGCTGTTTGCCGAGAACCTGCTCGACCGCGCCAGCGTGGCCGCTCGCTGCCACCCAGAGGAGGTCGAGGCCATCCGCCAGCATGTCGCCACGCTCAGCCCGGAGGCCATGGAGCCGATCTGCGGCGTGTCCGCCGCCGACATCCGCGCGTGCACCCGCGCGTTTGCCACCAGCAAGAGTTCGATGATCTTCTGGGGCATGGGCATTTCCCAGCATGTGCACGGCACCGACAATGTGCGCGCCCTCATCGCCCTGTGCCAGCTCACCGGCCAGATCGGGCGCCCCGGTACCGGGCTGCATCCGCTGCGCGGGCAGAACAATGTGCAGGGCGCCAGCGACGCCGGCCTCATCCCGATGATGTTCCCCGACTACGTGCGCACGCAGGACGCCGGGGTGCTGGAGCAGGTGGAGCGCTACTGGGCGCTGCCGCAAGGGCATTTGAGCCGCACCCCCGGCCTCACGGTGGTCGAGATCGTCCACGCCGCGCTGGCCGGCACCATCCGCGGCATGTACATCGAAGGCGAAAACCCGGCGATGAGCGACCCCGACGTGCACCATGCGCGGCAAGCGCTCGCGGGCCTGGATCATCTGGTGGTGCAGGACATTTTCCTCACCGAAACCGCGGCCCTGGCCGACGTGGTGCTGCCCGCATCCGCCTGGCCGGAAAAAACCGGCACCGTCACCAACACCGACCGTCTGGTGCAACTCGGCCGCAAGGCGCTGGCCTCTCCGGGCGAAGCGCGGGCGGATTTGTGGATCATCCAGGAGATGGGGCGGCGCCTGGGCGTGGCGCCCATCGCCGAGGTGGACATGCACGGCTCCGAGGCCGGTGTGGGTGCGGTGTTCGAGGAAATGCGCGGCATGATGGCGTCGATCGCCGGCATCAGCTGGGCCAGGCTGCAGCGCGAAGGCTCCGTCACGTACCCCTGCCCGGCGGAAGACGAACCGGGGCAGCGCGTGGTGTTCATCGACCGCTTTCCCACCGCCGATGGCCGCGCCAAGCTGCGCCCCGCGCCGCTGGGCTTTGCCGACGAGCAGCCCGACAACGCCTATCCCTATGTGCTCATCACCGGGCGCGAGCTGGAGCATTGGCACACCGGCGCCATGACCCGCCACGCCAGCGTGCTCGACGCCCTGGAGCCCCTGCCCACGGTGAGCATCCACCCCACGCTGCTGACCAAGCTGGGCCTGCGTGCGGGGCAGGCGCTGCAGGTGGAGTCGCGCCGCGGCGTCATCACCCTGGCCACGCGCGCCGACGAGGCCATGCCCGAAGATGCCGTGTTCATCCCCTTCGCCTACGCCGAGGCCGCAGCCAACCTGCTGACCAACGCCGCCCTCGATCCCTGGGGCAAGATTGCCGAGGTGAAGTACTGCGCGGTGAAACTCGCGCCCGCAGTGACGGCGGGCGCAGAAATGGCGTGAACAGACCCTGGCCGCGCCCTCGGCGTCAACGCGAGAACGCTGTCTCGTAACGAAAAAGCCACCTACTGCCCCACGGCCGGGCCAGACATACCGATGGCCGGACGCGATGCAGCGACCGCAGCGGGCACCATGCCCGCAGCCGTGGCCGCTTCGGCGGGACCCAAGGCCGCGCTGGCCGCGGCCTGCGCGACCGGCTGCACCGGCGCTGGCGCCCGTTCCGCGGGCATCGCTGGAAACCGCACGCGCACGTCCTGCCCGCCCAGACGCACCACAATCGTCCAGGTGGCCGGATTGAACCGGGCGGTGCTGACTTCGAACACATCGCCATCGGTCAGCGTGATGCCGGGGTTGACGCTGCTGATCGCCTTGGCCGTGGCCTTGATCTGTTCGGCAAACAGCGCCGAGGCATCGAGGTCGGCGTCGTAGCGATGGCCCAGCGGGTCGAGCAGATGCACGCTCGGCACGCTGAAGGCCGACACCGGCGCCTGCGACCGGTTGGTGGTGCGCCAGGTCAGCGCCACATACTCGGCCCCTGCGGGCGCCGTGCTGGTGAGGAAGTCGCCCACGCTGTGCACCACCGCCGCCGAAGTGACGTTGACGCGGAACGTCGCCGACTCGAACGCCTCGCCCACCTTGAACTCCTGTGGAGCCGAGGCTTTCGCCGCCGGCAACGACGCGGGTTGTGAACCGGACTGCGGACCGGACTGCAGCGCGGACTGCAGCCCCGGCGCTGAGGCCGCCCGCCGTGCCGGCGTGACCTGCGCCACTCCATCAGATGGGCCATGTCCCGAGGTCGTTGCCAGGCCGATGGCCACCATGACGAAAACGCCCGCCACCGCAATGCCTCCCAGCACCCGGCCCCGCTTGCCGCGCGGCGGCGTCGCCACGCCAGGCCTGTCCAGCGTGGCGCCCGTCCGGGGCGCAGGCTTCGTCCCCAGCGAGGCGAGGATGCCACCCACCAGGGCCAGCACCATGCAGACCGCCACCAGGGTGCCTCCGAGCATCGCGCCGCCCAGCGCACTCAGCGTCAGCAGCACACCTGCGGTGCGCGAGCGCGCGCCCAGGCTCACCGCGCCAAAGACGATGGCGAGAAACGCAAACGCCAATCCGCCCCAGCCCAGGCCGATGACCGTACCCGCCCCACTCGCCTGGAACGCGCCGCCC
>JABEVE010000020.1 GCA_013044035.1 Burkholderiales bacterium | reverse complement strand
GATGCTGCTCAACAGCTCACACCAACCAACAACGAGATCCAGTAACCTTCAACCAGGACTCCTGCCGAAACATTGGTACGGCGGATGGGGGCAGGTCAGATAGATACTGGGCCAGATAGGTGCCGTAGCGCTTGCCCACATCCGGCTCCAGTTGCAGGGCCTTCACCGTGGCGATGCCGGCCAGGTATTCGGTGAGGAAGGCCTGATTGCGGGCGCCGAGCAGGAATTGCTTGTCCAGCCCCTCGCGGAAAATGGGCACCATGAACAGGCTGGCGGTGACGATCAGCGCCATGATGCCCAGCGCGATCAGCGTGAGCTGCCAGCTGTAGGCGAACATCACCGCCAGAAAGATCAGCAGGAAGGGCAAGTCGAGCACCAGGCTCACCGCCGCGCCGGAGACGAATTCGCGTAGCTGCTCTACACCGTGCAGCCGGGCGACCAGGGTGCCGGTGGGGCGAGCTTCGAAGTACGGCAGGGGAAGGTGCAGCAGGTGGCGCAAGACCTTCTCGCCCAGCACGGCGTCGATGCGCGCGCCCGTGTGCAGGATCAGGTACTGCCGCAGCCAGCTCATGCCGCTGGTAAAAAGCATGAACACCACCAACGCTACGCCCAGAACGATGAGCGTGCTCTCCGAATGGTGGGCGATGACTTGATCGATGATGACCTGCGTGAAGAGCGGCGTGGCTAGCCCCACGAGCTGGATGGCGAGGCTGGCCAGCAGCACGTCGCGCCAGATGGTTTTGTGGCGCAGCAGTTCGGGGATAAACCAGGAGAAGCCAAAGGGCTTCTTGGCTGTTTTGGGGTTTTCAGCGCGGCTGACGGATTCCGACACCGGCGGTTCGGCCTGCGCTACTAGCAGCAGAACGGGTGCGGCTTGGGCGCGGGCGGCATCGAACGCCACGGTTTCCGGCGACGACTGGCCGGGTTTGACCCAAGCGAGGGTGTCGTCGCCATGCTGGACGATCAGCGCCGGGGTGAGCAGGGTTTGGGAGGGTGATTGAGGTGAGACGGCGCTTTCCGTTTTGGGAAATGCCCGGAGAACAGTTGAAGGGGATGGTCCAACCAGCAGCGCCACGGCAGGCAGTGGCCAAGCCGACAAGCCCACTTCGGGCCAGCGCGCCAACCCGGCCTTGAGGCCGAGCGCGCCCAAAGCCTCGATCAGCATGGGCAGATCGAACGGCGGCGGGAAACGCTGGATCACCAACTCCGCATCGAAGGGCTGGCGATAAAACCCGGACAGACTTGCCAGGAGCCACAGCGCGGCCTGTGCATCGACATGTTCTTCCGAATCGGCAACAGCATCTTGATGCATCCCCTGCATGTTTGCCTCTTCGTTGTCATGGGTTTCTTACGGCAAACGCATTATGAAATTGGAATGGAGAGTGGCATCAATAGCTTATTGACGTTTTGTTTCATATGATTTTAATCTGTTGCATTTGCGAGACAGTAGGTGGCCATCTCGAACGTGGTTTGATGGTCTGGGCCGGGCGATCGACGTCGCGCGTGGCCCGGTGCGGCATCTAGGAGCGTGGGCGGCAGAACTCCGCCGAGCACGCCAAGGTGTCCAAGATCTGCGACGGCGCGGCTGCTCGGCTGGTTTCCAGCACAGCTGGCGCGTGTGGCGGCCTGCTGGACGCTGTAGAGCGTCGGCGAGGTCGTGGTTTGGGGTCGAATCCGGTCATCTCGCTGCCCTCAGGCTGACTTCAGAGCACCCATGCGCCGCAGGTTCAGCGCCAGGCACACGAGCTTGAACTCGGCTTGCACTCGGTGCAGGCCGCGCAGGCTGAACTGACGGAACCCCAGCACGCTCTTGATCCAGCCGTTGGGCGGCTCGGCGATCCACTTGCGCTTGCGGTACGCCGCCTTGCCCGCGTTCGTTTGCAGCTTGGCGGCCATGGCGCCGTGTGCGGACTCTTCTGCGCATCGACTTCGGCGCAGCGCTTGCCCTCGCGCCCCATGGCCACCACCAACTCCGTGCCTGAGCCAGCCAGCGCCTTGAAGTTGTCTTCGCTGCGGTAACCCGCGTCGGCCAGCGCCTGCTCGGGCGCTTGACCGGTGTTGGCCTTCACGGCCTTGAGCATGGGCACCAGCTGCCCCACGTCGGCAGCGTTGTTGCCCAGCTCGGCCGCCACAATGATCAAGGCCTGCTCGTCCACCGCCGTCTGCGCGTGGTAGCTGGCATCGAAACCACCGCCGGCGCGCTTCATGATGCGGCTGTCCGGGTCGGTGAAGTTGTCCTGCGCCGTGGGCTCGGGCACGCCGAACTCGCGCTTGTAGCGCCCGCCCGTGGGCTGGCCTTCATCGTCGCGCGGCTTGCACTCGTCGTCGGGGCTGCGGCCGCGTTCGATGTCGGCATCACGTTGTCGCTTCTCGATGCGCTCGCGTGCTTTGGTGATGGCCTGGAGCCGATCCTCACGGCGCTGGATCTCGGCCGGGATGCCCACCTCGGGCTCATTGGCCTCGGCCGCGTCGGCGGTCTTGGCCTGCTCCAGCAGCGCGTCGATCTGCGCCTTGAGTTCGGCTTCGGCCTGCTGCATGCGTGCGTGGCTCATCGCCTTGTGGCGGCTGGTGTTGGCCTTGATCTTGGTGCCGTCGATGGCTACCGTGCCCAGCTTGACCAGCCCCATCTCCTGCGCGAGCTTGACGACTTGCACGAACAGCTCGGCCAACTCCTTGAGGTGCAGCGCGCGGAAGTCGCG
>JABEVE010000019.1 GCA_013044035.1 Burkholderiales bacterium | reverse complement strand
ATGGCGAGGCTGGAACAAAACCCGCAGCGTGTGATGAGCTACTTCCAGGACCGGCGCGTTCGCTACGCAGCTTAATACTTCACAGGGCCGGAGCAATAGTGCGACAGGGGCGCGACACGGGTGGGTTGGAATTCGACAATGCGGATTTGCATGACAATGCCCCTGGAAAAATGGGGGACGACGAACACCGCGCTCCAGATCTGCCAGTTCGGCGCGCGCCGGAAGCGGCCTGGCGCCATGCCGAACGCTCGCCGAAAGGCCCGCGAGAACGCCTCGGGGCTTTCGAAGCCCGCTTCGAGCGCGGTTGCAGCACCGAACACTCCGTCTGGGACACCAGGCGGTGCGCGGCCCTGCGCAAGCGCATCAGCTGCACGTAGCGCGCCACCGGCACGCCGACGTAGGCGCTGAACTGGCGATGGAAGTGAAACGCCGAGAAGTTCGCAACACGGCTCAGCGCCGGCACCGACAGGTCCCCTTCGAGGTTGGCGTCGATGTACGCCAGAACGGCGTCGAAACGCTTGGCGTAGGCTTGGGCGGGAACGGTGCGGGTGCGCATGGCGACATGGTCGCTCGTGCAGGTTGCCTTGTCCTTGCAGCGTTTGCTCGATCGCCGAAACTTTTGTGAGAACCGCGCCGGCATGGCAGCCGGCGCCCGCTATGCTTCGGGCAACGGCCGCACGGCCATCGAGCCAGGCATGAACACGGACCCTTCCCGACACACGAAGCGCGTGGCGACATCCAGCTCCGAGTGGGCTGCTGAAGCCGACGACATCCGCCGCGGCATGCGCCTGGCCGCGGAGCTGAACAAACTGGGTATCGACGATGGGCGCCTTATCCGGGAACTCTTCGGTGAATTGACCGGACAGCCGGTCGACGAGAGCTTCACGCTGCTGCCGCCCTTCTACACCACCAGCGGGCGTCGTATCCGGGTCGGGCACAAGGTGTTCATCAACCAGTGCTGCACCATCTACGACCTGGGCGGCGTGGAGATCGGCGACCTCGTGATGATCGGGCCGAACGTGAACCTGATCACCACGGGCCACGCGATGGCGCCGTCGGAGCGCCGCAAGATCATCGAATCGCGGCCTATCGTCATCGGCCGTAACGTATGGATCGCCACCGGCGCGACGATCCTGGGCGGGGTAACCGTCGGCGACAACGCAGTGGTGGGCGCCGGCGCCGTGGTCACGCACGACGTGCCGCCGAATACCTTCGTGGCCGGCGTGCCAGCGCGAGTCGTGCGGCAGCTGGAAGCGGGCGAAGACCGCGATGTGTCTTCCGCAGCCTGCGCGCCGGCGGCGCTCTGAACGCGACCATGACAGCCTCAAGGAGTGGCAGAAGCTCGGCCTTATGTGGAGCTCCACATAAGGCCGACCCGCTGACATTCACGGCATCCCCCGACGCGCGGCAACCGATGCAGTTTCGGGAGCCATGGCTGGCGCGCGGCGCTGCACGCATGCCGGCGCGGCGCTCCCCAGCGGATCCCTCCACTGCCAACGCTGCATCGACGTGTTGCCGACTACCTCCCTGGTCATTGCACGGCACGCCGCGCCAAGCTACTCTGCCGTACTCGCGTTCGCGATCGCTGCATGCGTCCCCGGGCCGGCGCCACCGGTTCGGAACCGCTGCCGGTACTCGCGTGGCCCGATGGCCAGGCGGCAGGTGAACAGCCGACGCAAGCTTTCTCCGCTGTCGAGGCCGCAACGCCCGGCCACCTCCTTGATCGACAGGTCGGTGCCTTCGAGCAGGCGCCGCGCGGCGTCGATGCGGGCATCGTTGAGGAACGAAATCAGGGTGACACCGCTCTTCTTGCTGAACACCCGCGACAGATTGCGCGGGCTCATATTGAAGTGCCTGGCAAGCGACTCGACCGTGTGGTGCAGGTGGATCTTCCCCAGGATGTATTGCTGGATCCCGGCCACCTGCGAGTCACCGTCGGCCTGCATGTCCAGCAGGGGGCTGAACTGGGATTGCCCACCGGCGCGGCGCAGGTAGACGATCAGGTATTTGGCAACGTCCAGCGCCATGCGTTTGCCAAAATCCTCCTCGATCAGCAACAGTGACAGGTCGATTCCGGCCGTCACCCCTGCCGTGGTGTAGAGCGAACCATCCTTCACGTAGATGCGGTCGGGTTCGATCACCGCGCTGGGGAACATGCTGGCCATTCGGCTGGCATCCATCCAGTGCGTGCTGACTGTCCTGCCATCGAGCAGTCCTGCCGCGCCGAGCGCGAAGCCCCCATTGCACACCGCCCCGAGTCGCCGGCAGGCTCGACTCTGTGCCGCCAACCAGTCGAGCACGGTGGAATCCTCCAGCACGTCGAATACTCCCAGCCCACCCGGCACGAGGACGGTGTCGAAACGAGGGCAGGGATCGAAGATCGTGCGCTCGGGCGAGATGGTGATGCCGCTGGAGGACTTGATCGGGCCGCGCGTCGTACCCACCGTGTGGATCTCGTAGATGCACTCGCCCTTGCTCAGAACCTTTACCTCGCCGAAGGCGTCGCTCGGCCCGGCCAGGTCGAGCAGTTGGAAGCGCGGGAACAGCAGCACCGCGACGGTGATCTTGCGCATGGAGTTCATTCCTTCCTTCGGCGGACTCCCTGGGATCCCTGTGCGGTTTCACGACGCCGATCCATTTCCGTGCCAGGAAGCGCAGGCAGCGGCAAGGGCCGGGTAGCCCGCGGGCCCGACGGCGGCGCGCCAGCGTTACCGATTGCATTCACCGACGACGCCCCGACCAGCCCCAGACCATGGCCATGGCCATGGCCAGCATCAGTGCAAGGCCGATGCCAGAGAACGCATTGTCGCCAAGCTCGATGGATGGCATCAGCGCCGTGCCTACGTTGTAGGCCGCGACAAAGTACGAGATGCATACGATCAACCAGCCAATCGTGCGCCGGTAGCGTAGCGCGGTGACCTGCCCGTCGGCGCGCTGGTCGATGCTGCAGACGATGCGACCATCCAGCGAGTCGGTGATGACCATGCCCACGGTGAACACGACGCCGGCCCCGATTGCTGCCGGTAGCCCGCCCCCGCGATGGCTGGCCACGAAGCCCCAGGCCAGAGCTTGGCTTGCGGTGTCGAAGACGGTGGCGAACAACACGCCGATCAGCACCACCGACCAGGGGCCTCCGTGCCGGAGCAGGCGCGCCGGGATCAATCCCAGCTTCCAGCCCGTGGGCGTGAACGCGCCGTCCCGGCGCAGCAGCAGACGCAGGTTCATCGTTCCCACCAGCACCAGTAGCGCGGTCGGGATCCAGTCGAACACGAGCACGACCGGACCAGGTACCGTCACCTCGTGGGCAAGCAGGCTGACGCCGCCGGCGATCAGGGTCACCAGCAGCCCATGACCCAGCGCGAACAGCGTACCGATCCACACCGCCTGGTGGCGCTGCGACTCGCGGCCCAGCGCCTGCCAGGTCAGGCCGTCGATGCAGGCGATGTGGTCCGCATCCAGCCCGTGCCGCAGCCCCAGCACAAGCATCAGGGCCAGGCCCGAAAACGAAATCCACTCTGTGCTCATGTTTCGTTGCCTCCGGAAAGTGGAAAGGATGGGTACGCGGCCATCGCATGGTTCACCTCATATTGGCTGGCCAGCCGGTGCTGCTGCAGCGCCCGCGTCAGCGCTTCGAAGAACCGCTCGTAGTAGTCCCAGGGCGGTTGTGCTCCGCATTCGAGCCGTTCCCACTCGCCGATGGATCGAATCAGCTGCCGGCGGAAGTCCTCCCATTCGAGGTGTCCTTCCTTGGCCAGTGCCAGTGCCATGCCGAACAGCTTGCGCTGCCACTCGTGGTCGAAGTGCAGCCTGCCCTGGTTGCGTGGAGGCGAGTCGGGCTGGCCGAGCATCTGCGTGACAGCGAATTCCTCGAAGCGCGTGAACATCGCGGGCCTCAGGCGGCAATGGTCACTGGCGGCGGCACCAGCGCGACACCCATCATCGATTCGGGAGTCACCAGAGCGGCGAGCTGCTCCTCGGTGAAGCCCTCTGTGTTGGCCGGGCGCTCGGGCACGACGAACCAGCGGATCTGCGCACTGCTGTCCCAAACCTTCACTTCGATGGTGTCGGCGATCGGAACCCCGAATTCGCGCAGCACCGCGCGGGGTTCGCGCACGCCGCGGGCGCGGAACACCGGATCCTTGTACCAGTACGGCGGCAGCCCGAGCACTGGCCATGGGTAGCACGAGCACAGCGTGCAGATGATCAGGTTGTGCACTCCGGGGCCGTTGGCCACTGCTGCCATGTGCTCGCCTTCGGCGCCCGCCATGCCCTGCGGCAGATCGAGCTCGGCAATGGCCTTGGGCGTGTCTGCGAGCAGACGCTCCTTGAAGGCCGGGTCCACCCAGGCGCGCGCGACGACGCGGGCACCGTTGAAGGGGCCGGCCGTCAGCTCGAAGTGCTCGAGAACCGCATCCACCGAGTCGCTTCCCAGCACGCCCTTCTGGATCAGCAGAGCTTCCAGGGCACGCACCTTGGCGGCGCTGGCCGCTTCACGTTCTTCGCTGTACTTGAACAGGTCGCTGCTCATGGTGTCCTCTCTCCTTTCAGGCATTAGGCGTTTGCAGGTAGACCTCGTAGAGGTCTGCGTAGATGTTGGTGTTGGGTTCGCAAAGCTGGTCGCCCCAGATGTCCGTGGCCTCGAAGGCCACGCGGTACACCGGCATCGGCTCGCCGATGCCGTCGGGCCCGGTGGAGACGAAGTAGTTGTAGGCGCCGGGGTACAGCTTGCTCACCGTTCCCTTCTTGTTTCGCAGGTAGCCGGGCAGGCGCGTGTGATCCACCGCGGGCGGGTCGGCCACGTACACCGTCTGTCCTTCCGCGTAGCGCGGCGCGCCAGGCGCGGGCCGCTGGCCGGAATCGCCCTTCAGCAGGTAGTCGATGACCTGCTGCTTCACCGGAGCGTTCGGCATGTGCGGCAGCGGCGCATCGGGCTGGATGCGGTAGCTTGCGGTGGCCTGTTCCAACTCGTCGGCGCTGATGTAGCCCTTGTCGATGAAGAATTGGCTGATGCCCATCAACCACTTCTCGTAGTAGCGGAACTTGAAGTACTCGAACGGCTGCATGCTCTCGGCTCCCGTGCGCAGCGAAGCCCAGGTCCAGGTCTCCCGAAACGCCGTGGGCAGGGTGGCCACCGGGTACTTTGGCAGCGCATTCGCGAGGTGCGCACTCTCGGCCATCATCACCGTGTGGATGCCGAAGATGCGCTTCTCCCACTCCTGCACGAAGACACGGGGTTCGACGTTGACGGGCCCGAGGTTCTCGAGACCGCCCAGCGTATGTTGAAGTTTCATGGGTCCTCCGTTGTGGATCAGGGTTTCAGGCCAGCTTGACCTGCTTCTCGGTCAGCGCTTCGCCGAGCACTTCGGACACGTACCCGAACAGCGCACCGACGACCAGCGCAGTGGCGGCGACGAGGGCCGGGTTGTCGATGCCGACCGTGGTGATGGGTTTGCCCGTCGCCACTGTGGTTCCGACGGTGGACGCGAAGCCCCATACGATGGCGGGCAGGATGGACAGCAGCGTCGCCCTGGAGGCCTGCACCATCGCGGCGCTGCCGATGCCCACCAGCACAGCGGCTACCAGCGGCGTGCTGGGCAGCACGGCCATCGTCAGCAGCGTCAACGAGCTGATCGCCAGTCCGCTGAGGTTGGAGGCCACGCTCTGCACGAGCCCCTTGTTTCCGCCGCCCACGATGAAGAACGACGCCCACGCGATGAAGGTGACCCAGACGGGTACCGGCAGCACGGTGGCGGTGAGATAAGTGTCGACCACGGCGAGCACGCCGATGCTGACGGTGTAGGCTTCCTTGGACTTCATGGGCTCTCTCCTGTTCAGGTTGAAGGGGTGACGCTCTGCTCGGCGATGCATTCGAGGAAGCCCTCGCGCAGTACATCGGCCGAAAGCGCACGGCCGATGAAGACCATGCGACTTCGGCGGGGTTCGTCGGGGTGCCAACGCCGGCCGGGTCGGGCGTCCAGTAGCATGTGCACGCTGTGCACATGGAACTGGCGCGCCTCGCCGTGCAGGTGCAGCACGCCCTTGCTGCGTAGCAGCTGGGCGCCGTCACGCTGCGCGGTCTGATTGATCCAGCGGTTGAAGCGCACTGGGTCTAGCGGGGCATCCGCCTCCACGCAGAACGACTGGATCGACACGTCGTGCTCGTGGTCGTGTGCGCCGTCTAGCAGTAGGTCGGGCTCGATCGCCAGGACGTTCGCAAGCGAGAAGCGTCGCGCGCCCAGCAACTCGGCCGCGGACACTTGTGCCCGCTGGGTGCGGATCAGGTGCGCTGCCGGGTTCAAGCCGCGCAGGGCCTGCTCCAGACGCTCCAGTTCGCGCTGGCTTGCGGCCTCTGTCTTGTTGAGCACGATCACGTCGGCGAACGCTATCTGCTCTCGCACGATGTCGTCGTCGACGTGCATCAGCACGTGGTGCGCGTCGGCGACCGTGACCACCGACTCCAGCTCCACCCGCTGCAGCAGGTCGGGGTCCGCGAGGAATGTTTGCAGCACGGGCGCGGGGTCGGCCAAGCCCGAGGTCTCGATGATCAGTCGGTCGATCGGCCGGCCGGCACGGCGCAGCATCTCGTCGACCGCGGCCGCGAGGTCCTTGCGCACCGTGCAGCAGATGCAGCCATTGGTAATCTCTATCAGCGGCTGCTCGTCGGCGACGATCAACTCACCATCGATGCCGACTTCGCCAAACTCGTTGACGATAATGCCGATGTATGCGTCACCGCATTGCGCGAGCAGGTGGTTGACGAGCGTCGTCTTGCCGGCGCCGAGGAAGCCGGTGATGATGGTCGCGGGGATCTTGTGCAGGTTCATGCCCGTACCCCTTGCAAGACGCGGGCCGGCTGCAGTCGCTTGGCAGGAATGGTTGCGATATGGGCGCGAACCTGCAACATCGCCGGCCGAAAGACGTCGGAAGGCGTATTTCAGCCAAGGCCATCGCGTGGGAGGATGAAACCACTGCTCCCGGATGAGGCAATGCGCACCTGGATAGTGCAGGCGTCGTCGCGCCGCTGTCGCATGGCGCGCCGCGGTGCGCACTGCAACGGTTCATCGGAGGGCTTGTGGGCGTTCGCCGCGACGCCCGCACAGCTGCGCGCGCGCCCCGACCGATGCGTAAAGGATGGAGACCGGCCGCTGCCGGCCCGCAGGGGCTCTTGCGCCACGTGGCCGTGGATGGCCGCTCCAAAGTGCAGCCGTCGGATCAGCGACCGGAGGTCGGCCATGGCTGCCATTGCCGCACGCTCGCGCGACGTCAGCAATGCAGCCCGCTGCTGACGTTGGCAGCAGCAAGTTCAGCGGCATAGCGCGAAATGGTGCTGCCTTGCACCTCTCCGCCTTGGCACAGGCGTAGGCCAACTCGATAGGCGGGCCGTGCGCGATCACGTCGACCAACTTCAATGCTTGCCGAGCAGCCGTTTCTGCTCAAACCGGCGTCGACGGCAACAGCCTAAATTTTACTTCGGCGCTCCGTACGCATCGCCCGTCAGCAGCAGAACCGATACTTCGGGTTTGGACTGGCGCAAGGCGTCGACAGACGCGACATAGCGTCTCGGCTCGGCGTGAGGGATCGCCACGCCGTATTTCGCGTTCAAGTCCACCGGCCGCATCTCGAAACAGGCCAAGCCAGCGCCCAGTGTGATGAGCTTGCTGCCCAGTGGCGTCATCACTAGCCGGCAACCGCCGAGGATCGTCATGCTGTTTTGGTAGCGCTTCATCGCCCCCAAGAGCTGCCGGTAGACTTCAAACGGTTGTGACTCCTGTGCATATAGGATGTTCGACGTCGGCGTCTTGCGGCTGTCAAACAGCGGCTCGCGGTACTCGACGAGCAGGCGGTCGGCACGGCGCGGGTCTTTGGACGGATGCGGGACCACTGGGCAGACCTCGGCCTCCGCCGGAATCGAGCCTGCGATCTTCTGCAACTGGTTAACGCGCCCTTCTCCAAGCACTGGAAACCACACGAGTGGCCAGTCCTGCACGCTCTCGAGCTGCCAAGTTGCGAGAAACCCCGGGATGTTAACGAGGTCGTTGCTCGTATCTTCGGCACGGATCTGCCCGTCCAGCTTGGCATCCTCGGCGACCAGCACCTGGAAGTTGACGCCGTTGGCATACAACGGATGCTCGGCACCATCCGTCTGCACCTTGTTGGGCACGAGCCGTTGCAAGATGTTCGTGAGGAGCGCGAGGTAAGTCGCACGCGGCAGCGAACTTACATCCAGGACGATGTCCGTCATGCCCTCGATCTCGTCGAGGACGGCCTTGACCCGTTGGCGCAGCACATCGCTGGCGCTGGCCTCTTCCTCGCCGTCCGGTCGTGCAACATTCACAGTTACCGTTTTGCCAAGAGGCGCGAAAACCTCCTCCAAAGCGGCGGCATTCTCCTCCGTGAGCGCTTTTATCTCGTCGTCTAGCTCGTAGCCGGAAAATGCCAGAAGCATCAGCTTGGCGCTCAAGGTCCGCCGTCCAACGCCCTGCTGTCCTGCCACGAACTCGCGCATCACCGACTGCGCACGCACGTCGAAGCCCCGTCCGCCGATGTACAGCAGATGAACGGGTCTGTCCTTCAGCAAATCGTCCCACAATGAGTGGACGCCATCTCCGCGGCGAAACACATAGTGATCCCAAAGCATGTCAGCTGCTCTCCAGGCTCTTACGGCTTGGGGTGAGGCGACGCTCCATCCATCTGATCAGTTCACCCACGGACACGTCCCGCCATCCTCCCATCTGCAAGGGCAGGCCGTAGTGAGCGCACAACGATCGATTTAGATAGAAGACGGTCCCGTTATCGCGTGACCCGCTGGCTTGGCTCTCTCTCTGCACCAGAAGGTTCTCCGCAGCACATTCGGCCAACACGCGTTGCAGGGCCAAGCCCGGGGGACCGAGCGCACCAGGCACGGTCAGTCTCGCCAACTCGGCACGCGACAGCCGCACCCCGGTCACGCCGGGCGCGTAAGGCGCATTCGGCGCAAACGTCTGGTCGTAGCAATACGCGCCGATAGAATCCAGCAGGCGCTGGGCCCGGGTTCCTTCCGTATGCGACTTGGGAATGAACTCGCGCTTGCGGGCGGCGGCCTCGCGCAGCAGCTTGTCCTGTTCCAGGGGCGAGAGGATGGGTTCGGATTTGCGCAGAACCTGCTTGGCCTGCAGGCCAACGTAGAGAGCTGCCGCAAGCCCTAGAAGTTCCTCGACATTACTCGTGGCCATCGCGCACAGGCGTCCAAACCCGAAGTAGTAGGGGATGCCCAGCTCCTCGTGCATAAACAGCTCCGCGGCGTTCCGGACCTGGGAACTGTCGCGCTCCTCGAGCTCTTCCTCGGTCAAGGTCAGCTCCAGGGACAACTGACGCTTCGACTCGTCGCGCACCAGCAGGATGCGAGTGACATACAGTTCCAGCAGCGACTCGAGGTTCTGGTCGGACGTGTACTGGTCCGCACGCGCCAGCCATTGGGCGTAGCGCTGCTTGGACTGATGGCGCTCCACCTCGCTACGGAAGCGTTCGATGCCCTTGGCAACCTGAGTTCGCACCTCGCTGCTGACCAGTTCGTCACGCAGGCATTGTGCAAACGACCCCACCGGCACCGAGTCCTGGTTCTTCATGCGCCGATCTAGGATGTTCTGCGCATGAGAGACGAATTGGCCCATCCCCTTAGCATCGCTCCACATCCTGTCGAGGTTGTACTCGCGCAGGTCGCGGCCTTCGCGGGCGCCCTGCGACAGCAGCTCTGTTCCCAGCGCGACGGTGCGCTCGGCCAACCAGATTGGGATGGAGGGGCGCATCACAGTCAACTCGTCGACTAGGAGCGCCCGCTGTTTGCGGCGCAGTTTCTGCATGTCGTCGATCATCAGGAGGCGTTTTCCGCCCACGCGCCGCCCCTCGTGAATAAACGCGATCGACTGCAGCCACAGCACGCCCTCGAATCGGACCTGGACAGGTAGAGTCGGGTTAACAGGCCCCATGAACGTGTCGAGCTGCGCGTAGACCTGCTGCTCGTGTTGCTCAGCCCAAGTCGCCAGCTCAAGCGCGCTCGTAATCGCCGGGATCCCCTGCAGGACAGCCAGGGCTGAATGGTCGAGGGACACCTCGACCAACTGCTCTGGAGTGCTGAAGCCTAGTAGTGAGCCTAGGCTGCGCAGAGTGCGGAGCACGATCCGGCAATCCAGTAGTGCCCGGAAGAGTCCCTCTTGCTGCAAGCCCTCGCTGGAGGGAAGATCGGCATACCCAGACGCGCAACTGAGATAGACACCCAGCAGCTGCGGGCTCTCGCCTTCAGTCAGCAGTCCGCGATTGAGCAGCTTCTGGAACGACTCGGACAGCTCCGGGCGATTGCGGGAATGCCAGAAGGCGCGCAGCGCCGGAGGCGTGAACGCGCGCAGCAACGTCGTCTTTCCGGCCCCCGGCGTGCTACGGAACACATGCACGGCGCCGTCGAAGGCATCCTCCTCCAGTTTCTCCAGAATCTTCGGAGAGAACAGGCGGGCGAACTCCATGTCCGACGTCGTGCGCTCGGACATGCGCTCTAGGAAAGGGTTGGCGTTGTAGGCCATCAGAACTCCCGATGGCGGCTGACGCGGGGAAACAGTCCATGAGGCTTGAACTGCTCCGGTCCCCACAACAGGTAGACCGAGTTATTCGGCGTGTTGTGGCCCAAGACAACCGGCAATGCGCATCCGGCGAAGCCTAGGCTGGCCACGTCGGTTCCACCGACAAGGAAGTGCTTATCGACAACGCTGTTATTGCTGTAATTTGGGTTGTCGAGCAAGGCACGCAAAGCGGGGCTGGTGTGGCTAGTCAGCGAGATTTCGGCCTCAATCGGGCACAGCACGCGCACCTGCAGGGGTTTGAAGCCATGATCCGTCGTGAACCGCTCTGACCAGTACTCGATATGGTCGATTGCCTGACGCGTCGCAGCGTATAGCATCAGGAACACTTCGTAGTGCGACGGGTCGACCATGCCGCGCTGCTGAAGACGCTGGTAAATCTTCGGCAGCTTGCCCTTGAACCGGCGCGAGACGCCGTCATAGCGGATGTAGGTATTGCCGCTGGCCGAGAAGTCGTCCAGCAACCAGATCAGGTTGAAGTGCGGCTTGTCCGACGTGAAGCCGGCGCGTTGCAGCGATTCTCCCAGATCGCGAAGCATGTCCTCAGCCTTCTCGTCGCCCAATTCATAAGCTTGCCAGATCTGCTCGTTGCCGATCTCACCATCGCTGGCCCGGCGCAACTCGTTCGTACGCGCGCCGTCGCTCAGGCCGAGGTACAAAGACGTCAGGCGCAGCTGGTCGAAACGAGGGTGGCGAGCGATCTCTTGGACTCTAAACGAACGGATCTCGTGTTCTTCGGAGACCAATCGCATGCGTTCCGGCACTATCGAGTCGCGGTAGGCGGTGCGTACCAGGTGCGAGAACTCGGCGTCGGATATGAACACGAGGTGATCGAGGACCAGCTCCAAAGCAGCCTGCCGATCCTGAGGCTCGAACTGATGGAGCCACAGTGCCAGGCTCTCAATGAAGCGGCGTCCCGGACCGAATTGCTGGTAGTGGTCGTACTTGAAATCGGCAAGCAACTGCAGGGGCGGCAGCACATGGGGCACTGGCTCCAAATCCTCCCATCCCATCACCTTGGCTAGCAACTTGGCCGCGTTCTGATCATGCATGGTCATGCCGCTCCGTTATCGCATGCATCCGGGAGGTCCAGTCGAAACACGCCGCCATCCTCGAGCACCATGCGCTCGAGGTACCACAACGTGGCATCAACGTCGCGCTTCTCGCCGGGCGCGAGCTTCCAAGCCCGGTCCAGTCGGCGCGATGGTAAATCCACGCTCAGCGAGTACCGGTGCTCCAGCAGCGCGGCATCATTGCCCGGCCAAGCACCCTGGTCGCCCATGGTCAGGATTTCGTAGGGATCGACCTTGTCCTTCTGGATGATGTCCGCCACGAGAGCCGATTTGCTTACCCCCTTGGCGAGGATGTCGACCGAGTGTTTGCTACGCACCATGGTGGAGAGATCGAGCCCTGCCTGGCGCAGCGCGTCGGCGATCACAAACCACATGGCGTCGGTCGCCAGACCCTCCCGGAACCGGACGCTGACCTGATAGGGATGCGTGGTTCGGTGGGCCAGGATGGGCACGCCGAGGGACTTCAGGCGCACCACAATACGAGTCACATGGCTCAGGAACTCACTGGTCTCCGCTAATGGTGCCGGCGGCGTGTCCGCCCCGGCGATCCAACCGCCGTTGTAAAGGCCCAGCCTGATCTTGGGCAGGACATCGTGCGGCAGAACATCTTCAAGGCAGGTCTGGATCGAGCCACCCCGACCCGAAGCGATACCGACGACGACGTCTGCGCGGGCTAGCCGCACGAGATGCGCCACGACACTAGATGGTGGCGGACCGTCCTTGCTCTGGGAACTGCACAGCGTGCCGTCGTAGTCAAACACTGCAGCCTTGAAGCGTTGCGCACGAATCGCAACCGAAAAGGCCCGGGCGGCCCGGCGCATCGTGCCGTAATCTCGCTGCGAAGGCCAATGGGCGCCCAGCACCTCGTACTTGGACTGCTCCTCGGCAGGCCCTGCTGGCCGCGGCAGCGGAATAACGTCTCGCAGGTTCACGTAGTGCATTTCACGCCCGAAGGCTGGCACTTCGGGCCGGCCGGGGTCAGTGCCGAGTTCGCGGCCGACCGCGGCGACGAGATGCATCTGCGCAACCAGGCCAGCGATCAGGTGGACTGGATCCGCACCGGACAAGGGCATCGTCAGCGTCGGAACGCCGCTGGGGAACTTGCTGCGCATATCGTTCCACAGCTTGCTCAACGAAGGCTCAACCAGCGCAAGGATGGCGCAGTCCTGCGGCCGCTGCGCCAGCCAAAGGTGACGACCATGGGCATACGAACGTAGATCTGCCAGTTGGATGTGCAGGAGCGCACCTTCAGAGAGCTTTGACTCCAGGTCGATGGCGATGGCCCGCAGCAATGGTGAGTAGACGACGGTGAGCGCGCCGCGTCGCACCGCCTCGCCGATGAAGGGCTGCGCCGCTGCGAGCCACTCCTTCACGCTCTGCTCGCCCACCCGCAACGCCGTGACGTCTAAGGGCATTGGCTGATGGCAACCGTTGAGTTCGCCGTAGGCTCGCGCCACCAGCATGGCGTCAAGCAACAGGCTGTTGGTGGCCAGATAGCCGTCCTTCTTCGCCAACTCAAACACGTAAGGTTTCACGCCCGGCAGCGCCTGGACGTGCGCCATCAGAGGACTGTCCTGCCGGTTTGTCAACACATGAACCGTGCGCGAACTGAAGCGTCGCGCCCGTTCGAGCGCTTCCACGATGTCGGGGTTCTTGCCCTCGGCCGAAATCAGAAAGACCGGACTCGAAGATGCCAAAGACGGTGTGCAGATGATCTCCAGCGGTGTCGAGGGGCGCGAGACCCGGCCGGTATAGGCCTCGTGGAGGCCGCACAGCAAAGACGCCACCGTGAAGGATCCTCCCGAGCCCACTCCTATCATGCTGGTCTCCGCCGTGCTGGCGATCGCAAGCTTCAACGCCTCGATGTCGGCAGCGCATGCCTCTGAGTAGCTTCGCCCCAAGTGCGCGAGCTCGTCCTCGTAGTGATTGGCCGCCGACTGCATGTAGGGGGCGGTCATGCACTCGCCGCCACGCGCTTGGAGGCGAGCTTCGGGCTCGCCGGAGTCTTGCCAGACGGGGCCGCCTTCTTGGCGACGCGCACGCGCGCGAGGCGCTGCTTGGCGTACGCTGTTCGAAGCTCCATCAGCATCACCCCCAGCATGTTCTCGCCCTTGCCCTCCACCTCGCCCCAGAGTCTATTGACGGCATTGTTGACGGTCCCGGACTCAACGAGCCTCGCCTCGCCCGTTGACAGCAGAAGCTCGCGCAAGTCCGCGTGCTGATCGAATTTCGCACGAAGCACGGCGCGCATCCGATCGAACTTGATCTGTGCCCAATTGGGCACTATGTCCCATACGTACAGGCCATGCGCTGCCATGGCAGCCAGGGCGGGCGTGGGAGCACTGAGGATCCACTGGCGCACGGCGGCTTTGACCGCCTTGCCTGCCTGATAGGCGTGTTCCGAGGTGGGATATGTCGCTCCCTCAAACTCGATTGGTCGCTTGTACAGGTTGCTGAAGGCGCCGTATGGCTTCTCGTTGGCACGGTAAAAACGAATTTCCTGGATAGCTGGGTTCTGCTTGACTGAACGCTTGCGCGCCGTCTGCGGCGTCTTAGTCATTCGCGGGATTCCTTGGCAAGGAGTTCAGGGCTCAGCCCAAGCCTCTGGCAGTGGTTGACGATGAGCACCTTCCAGTAGCTGGAAGACTGCGGTGCGCATACTCTACCGCAACCTTGATCTTAGGGTTCTTAGGTGTCCAGCCGGACATTCAGCATGGCCGCCTTGTCCTTTGGATTGCGCAAGTTCGCGGGCGCAGGTGCCTGACGCTCACGAGACCGCCAATGCCGGCGGCCGCTGTCTGCAGCATTGCGGTCGTCGCCACAGGGCAGATCCAACGACCGTTCTGGCCGACAACAAGCCCTTGGCGACGCGTCGAGTGAAGCGGCAGCGCATCAGTCTGCAGGGCGCTTCCGCTTCATTTTTCCGGGTCGCGGAGGCTGGCAGCTTTTCGTCGGGTTTGAGCGCCAGTATGACTTGCGAGGGTTGCGCCAACCCGTCGCAGGAGCACAGATTCCACGCTTTTTCATGACCTGGATCATGAAACCTCCTTGGGCCTCCTCCAACAGTGGCCGTTCCGCCCGGAGACCCTTTAGGATGCCGGATCCGCTTCGACTTTGGTCTTGCAACCTCTGGTTGCGGCTTTTGTCGCCAAGTTACTGGCCATCGTTGCGGCGGCCCTTCCCCCTATGCTCGCGTATAACCATGGTCATCGACATGTCGGATTTCTGCGCCCATTGGGACGTTCACGGCAACGTCCAGGTCTGGGCAAACGATCGCGTTGTATCAACCGTGAAGGTCCTGCAACGCGGCACGCCGCAATCATTGCCCGCAGCCGCCGATCGGGTGGAACGTATGGCACGCGACCCCGCGTACCGTTTCGCCATCCTGGCTCTTGTTCACGGCCAGGTCCGACCGGTCCGGCATGCGAAGCCACCATCCGCTTAGCGCTGCGCAAGCCAGCGCTGCTTTTGTGCACGGTTCCGTGCAACCAGCGCTTGGGCCTCGCGCAAAAGGCTGCGATGTTTGCGCTGGGAGCGCCCTGTGGAGACCGGCCGATGGTCCGATGTCTCCTTGTGGGATGGTGCCTCACAGCTGCGGTGAGCATGGCATCGCGTTGACCAGGCGCGCGCATTCCCCCGCATCCTGCGAGCTGCAGCTCCTTGTGTTGACCAAGACCAACGCGCGGCAGACCTGACCATGCGCCTGCGCCTTCAGCTGCTCGCGCGGGGTCTGATCTTCATCCTGCCCGTCCTGCTGGTGACGGTGTGGGGGCTGTGGGCCGAGCGCAATCAATACCTCCAGATCAAGGACCGGGTCGTCGAGGACGCTCGGCGCGACGCGTCGACCGATGCGCAGGCCATCGCCAGTCGCCTTCAAACCCGATTCACCGAGTTGCAGTTTGCCGCCGTGGCCCTTCACGGACCCGACGCCGACCTGGCGTCCCCGGACCGGCAGGCGGTGCAATCCCTGCGCCACCTCATGGTCTGGCATCCCGGTCTTTACGCCGTCAATCTCGAGGCGCCAGACGGCGCCGTCCTGTGGTCGACCGAAGTCCGTCGCCAAGCGCCGTCCGTCGCCGCACAATCGCTGACACCGCTGGCATCCAATCCCAATTTCCTGCTTGGGGCAAGCCAATCCGTTGGCCCGGCGCGCATGCACGTCTTGGCCATGCAGTATCGGGTTCAGGATGCGCAAGGCCAGACCCGGTACGTCATCAGCGCTCCGTACCGACTGGATCGGCTGCTCGCCTTTTCCGGGCCCGGCAGCCCATGGGAACTCACCGCCTTCGACGTGCGCAACCATCGCGCGCTGGGCGTGTGGCAGCGGGGGCAGGTGGACTTCGCCCCGAAGGCGGCTGCCGCCGCTGCGGTTGAAGTTGCGGTGCCAGGCTATCCGCTGATCGTGGGAGCGAGTTGGCCATCCTGGCTTGTATGGCATCGGTATTGGCGAAGCGCGCTGATGCGCTGGATCTTCGAGGCGGGGACCATCCTGCTTCTCGGCCTCGCCAGCTTGAGCGTACGTCGCCAGGTTCGCCAACGCGGTCGCGATGCCAGGCGCCAACGCCAGCTGGCGGACTTCAACGCCATGCTGGCGCAAGTCAATCAGACCATTGCACGCGCCGACGACGAGTCGTCCCTTCTCACGACTCTTTGTCAGACCACCGTCGAGCAGGCCAACCTCAAACTGGCCTGGATCGGACGACCAGGAGACGCGCAAGGCGTCGAGGTTCTTGCCGCATCGAGCAAGGCCCAGGGCCGTCCGGACGAACTCACGGGGGCCCGTTACCCCGATGTGGCGGCGGCTCGGGAGGCCGTCGGGCGAGCGTGGCGCGATGGGCGCAGCGTGCGCATGCCAGTCGTTGACTCCCCACAATCGGCGGATCGCGCCGAACCTGCAAACCCCTCCAACATCCGCTCCATAGCCGTTCTACCCATCCGCCGCAGCGGCACCATGTGGGGGGTTTTTGCGATGTACAGCGCACGCGCTGGGCTCTTCGGCAGCATGGCGGAGTCCCTGCTCGACCGGCTGGCCTCCGATGTCTCCAGCGGCCTCGATCGCATCGACCTTGCGCAGCGCGCACGTCATGCTGCGTTGTTGCGTGAGGTGCTTCTGGACAACGCGGTTGCCGGCATTGCGCTGACGCGGGGGCGTCGCATTGTCGATGCCAACTCGCGATTTGCAACCCTGCTCGGGTACCCCGACAAGACAGCATTGATCGGTCAGGCCACCGGCATCCTCTACCCCGATGAAAGCGAGTTCGCGCGGATCAAGGCCCTGTACCCGGAACTTTACGCGAAAGGCTCCGTCCAGCTGACGAGCGTACGCCTGCGGCGCCTTGATGGGGGCCTCATCACCTGCGACCTGTCGGGCGGCGTTGTGCAGGACATCAAACAGGCCCTCGCCGTCTGGACCATCGTCGACGTGACCACGCGGGATCGGCTGCAGGCGCAAATCGAGCACGAGGCTCTGCACGACCCGCTGACGGGGCTGCCCAACCGACGGGCGCTGGAAGCGCATCTGCCCAAGGCGATCGCGCGTGCACAGCGCAACGGCACAGCCCTGGCTGTGGGCATGATCGATCTGGATGATTTCAAGCCAGTCAATGACGCGTGGGGCCATGAGGCCGGTGATGCGCTTCTCCAGGAATTGGCCAAACGACTACGAGCCGAGTTGCGCGTGTCGGATGCGCTCGCCAGACTTGGAGGCGATGAGTTCATCGTCGTGATCGAAGATCTGGACCCATACCAAACGACAGCCGAACTTGCCCGGATTGCGGAGCGACTGCATCACGCAGTGGAAACCTCGGTGAGCGTTGCCGCGGGACACACGGCAACGGTCGGCTTGAGCATGGGCCTGGCACTGTTCCCGGCAGACGCCATGGAAGGCGATGCGCTGATGCGTCTGGCCGATGCCGCGATGTACCAGGCCAAGATGCACAAGCATGACGGCACGTCCTGGTGGCGCTTGGGGACCGTGAGTTCAGCGGCGCCGGAGCGCGAAACAGGGTTCGATGCCTACGGTCGGGACGCTGCCGCCCTCCTGGATAAGGCCAGGGCGCATTTTGCTGAAGTGGCGGAACATTTTGTCGATACGTTCTATGCCGACCTGGATCGAGAGCCCCATTCCAGGGACATTCTGGCGAATCTGAGCACCCCGGAAATGGCGGCGCTCAAACAACGCCAAGCAGGTCATCTTCGCCTCTTGCTCGCCCCTGAGACGACCCTGGTGGACGTTCAACAGGCAGCGCAACATCTCGGCCGCTCCCACGCCCTGGTTGGCGTCAACAGCGCGTTGCTGGTGCATTCCCTGGCCTTGTATCGAAGACTGCTGACGGAACATCTGAACCAGGCCCTTTTGCCGGCACGGGAGCGCTACCGGATTTTGCTGGTCGCCGAAAGACGCCTTCAGGACGACATTCAAACCCAATTGCAGGTTGGTGATGCGACCATCGGGTCCTATCTGGACGTTCTGGCGACCCCGCTCCCGAGGCACGGACAGTTGCTGGCGGATGTTCGCCCCCTGGAGCTTGCGGTCCTCGCAAAGCTCCCCGGAGTTCTTGGCGCACTCCTGATGCGCCCGAACACGCTGGGCATTTTCACCGTCGAGGACTGCGCCGGATCGCAATGCGAGGGCATCGCCGCGACCCTCCGCGCCACCGACTCGCAGGTCGTGATCCATGATCCGGCGGATCCGCGCAGCAGCAGCGTGATCGCCCAAGCCTGGCGACGCGGCGAGATCGTCGGCTTGGCGTCTTACACACGCGACCCGCGCCATGCCTTTTGGCGCGAGTCTGCACGGGCGCTCGGCCTGCGATCCGTTCTCGCCATTCCGCTGAACGACGCAACGGGCCATGTTGTCGCCGTGCTCGCTCTCTACGGCGCCTATCCTGGTCAATTCGAGTCGGCGGTGATGCGGCAAGTCGCACGGGGAATCCAGCAGCGCTGGGAACAAATTGGGTTGCGCTGCAGCGCGCCTGCGGCGGTCGTGACGCAAGAGCGCGCGGAGATCTTGCGGCAGCAGCTTTTTGCCGGCGGCTTGCGCATGTTCATGCAGCCCATCGTCGATTTGCGCAGCGGCCACTTGATCAAGGTCGAGGCACTGGCTCGCCTTGAACTGGCTGACGGACCGATGATTGCCCCCGGGGTGTTCCTTCCGCTGCTGGGGGAAGCCGAGTTGAGCCGTCTCTTCCGCATGGGGTTGGACAAGGCGCTCGGACACCTCGCCCAGTGGGATGCGCAAGGTCTGCGCATCGGTGTGTCCGTCAACATGCCCCCAAGCGTGCTGCGCGACAGCGAATGCGTCTTGTGGGTCGAGGACATCCTTCGCCTGCACGGCATTGCGTCGGACCGGCTGACCCTGGAACTGCTGGAGACCCAAGTCCTGGATAGCGGAGCGCAGGACACGGCGCTGTCCCAACTCAAGCGCCTGGGTTGCGAACTCGCCATGGATGATCTGGGTTCCGGCTACAGCAGCTTGCTGCGGCTGACGAGCGTGCCGTTCGACACCATCAAGATCGATCAAGGACT
>JABEVE010000102.1 GCA_013044035.1 Burkholderiales bacterium | reverse complement strand
TCAGCCCGATGAGGTTCGAAGCAAACTGGCACGCGGGCCAGGCAAAGAAAGCCGCGTAACCGAGTGGCTATGGACTACGTCGAACGAGGGCAAGGTCAGTTAAAGGGGACAGACCCCGCGTCAATGCGCGTCAATGGGGTCTGTCCCCATTTCGACATTTTTAGATTTATCTAGCAATTTAGCTCTCCAGAGCCTGCGCGAGGCGTACACATTGCGGTCTCCGGATCGGGGAAATGCCCCGCACCCATCGGGGCGGGCTTGCTTGCGTCGGCAAGGTCAGCGCAGGCGGGCGGCGTCCTCGGCGGCGTGTTCAAGATCGCGCAACCCCTCGGCGTTCAACCGGTTCATGCCGTTGAAGTAGAGGTTGAGCGCGAACGCGACCACGGCCGTGAGCAGGATGCCGCTGTGGAGCATGGGCTCAAGCACCTTGGGAAAATGGATGAAGAACTGGGGGGCGACCAGCGGAATCATGCCAAAGCCGATGCCCAACGCGACGATGAGCAGGTTGTTGCGGTTGGTCTTGTAGTCCACCTCGCTCAGGATGCGAATGCCGGTGGCGGCGACCATGCCGAACATGGCGATGCCGGTGCCGCCCAGAACCGGTTGGGGTATGGCGGCGACCAGCGCGCCGAGCTTGGGGATGAGCCCCAGCAGCACCATGATGACGCCACCGGTGACCGTGACCCAGCGGCTGCGCACACCGGTCATGCCGACCAGGCCGATGTTCTGTGAGAACGAGGTGGTGGGGAAGGTGTTGAACATGCCGGCGAGGATCGTTCCCAGCGCGTCCACCCGCAGGCCGCGCGCCAGTTCCGTGCGGCCGACTTTGCGGCCGACGATGTCGCCGAGCGCGAAAAACATGCCGGCGGATTCCACGAACACCACCAGTTCCACCACGCACAGGGTGACGATGGGGCCGATGGCGAACCTGGGCGCGCCGAACTGGAAGGGCATGACGAGATGGAACAGGTCCGCCTTGGCCACCTGGCCGAAGTGCATCAGCCCCAGTGCCGCTGCAAGGATGCTGCCGACCACCAACCCGACGAGCACCGAAATATTCTTCAGGAAATGGCGTCCGTACTTGCTGATGACGAGGATGACAACCAGCACGAACAGGGCAACGCCGAGGTTTTCCATCGAGGCATAGGCCGGGTTGGGCACCATGGCGCCGGCTGCGGCTTGCGCCGAAGGGTCGGGAATCATGGGCTTGAGCCAGGCCCCGCCAACGGCCCATTGGATGCCCACCTGCATCAGGGAGATGCCGATGATGGTGATGACCGAGCCGGTGACCACCGGAGGAAACAAGCTGATGAGGCGGCAGGCGAAGGGCACGATGAGTATGCCGAACAGGCCGGCGGCGATGATGGCGCCAAAGATGTCCTGCAGGCCCATCCCGGGTGCGGAGGCGATGGCGATCATCGGCGTCACCGCCGCGAAGGTCATGCCCATCATCACCGGCATGCGGATGCCGAGCCAGGGCGTGAGGCCGAGGGACTGGATGATGCTGGTGATGCCGCAAATGAACAGGTCCGCCGTGATCAACAATGCAATCTGTTCCGCCGGCAGTTTCAGCGCCGAGCCGATGATGAGCGGCACGGCCACCGCGCCGGCGTACATCACCAGCACATGCTGGATGCCCAGCGCCGCGAGCTTGCCTGCAGGCAGCACCGCATCGACCGGATGGGGCTCGCCGGGCGTCGAGTGTGAATGGGATGCAGCAGCCATGGTTGTCTCCTTGGAATCGTTGTCGAGTGAAAGATGTGGCGTCAGGGGCGGTCAGGGCTTGGCGCCCGCCTTCACCCATTGCCCGATCTGGGCGCGTTCCAGCTCGGTGATCTGCGTGGCGTTGTTCAGCGGCATGGCGCGCGTCACCACCACCTGCTGGTAGATGTCCTGCGCATGGCTGACGATGCCCTGTGCCGAATCGAGCCTGATGCCTTTTTGCGCGCCGGCTCCAGCGTGGCAGAGGATGCAGCGTTGCTGCACGATGTGCTGCACCATGGCGAAACTCACCGGCTTGGCCGTGGCCAGCGCCGGTTGGGGCTTGGGTGCCAGGGCGATCGCCACGGCCAGGATGATGACCACCGCCACGCCCCAGTAGGACCACTTCCACGCTCCCTTGTGCTTGAGAACGAAGAACTGGCGGATGAGCGCGCCGGCCAACATCATCAGCACCAGCACGACCCAGTTGTTCTTCGCGTCGTAAACGAAGCTGTAGTGGTTCGACAGCATGGCGAACACCACCGGCAACGTGAAATAGGTGTTGTGCACACTGCGCTGCTTGCCGCGCTTGCCGTCCATCGGATCGGGCGTGTGGCCGGCGCGCATCGCCGCCACGACGCGGCGCTGGCCGGGGATGATCCAGAAGAACACATTGGCGCTCATCATCGTCGCCAGCATGGCGCCGGTGACGAGAAAAGCGGCACGCCCAGCGAACAGATGGCAGGCCGCCCAGGCGGCAATCACCACGTACAGCGCGACCAGGACGCCGACGGTTCGGTCACCATGCGCACCCTGGCCGAACAGGCGGCAGATGCCGTCGTAGGCCAGCCAGCCCACCACCAGAAAGCCCAGCAGCGCCAGGCCTGCAAGCGCCGGGGAGGGCCAGGCGTACACCTGCGGATCAACGATGAAGATTCCAGCGTGATAGAGATAAAGCACCGACAGCAGTGCAAAGCCCGACAGCCAGGTGGTGTAGCTCTCCCAATAAAACCAATGCAGATGCGGCGGCAAATCCTTGGGGGCAACCAGATATTTCTGCGGGTTGTAAAAGCCGCCGCCGTGCACCGCCCACAACTCCCCGTCCACGCCTTTGGCCCTGAGCTCCGGGGCTCGGGGTGGCTCCAGGCTGTTGTCCAGCCAGACGAAGTAAAACGACGAACCGATCCAGGCGATGGCCGCGATCACATGCAGCCAGCGCAGCAGCAGATCGGCCCAGTTCATCGCGTAGGGCAGGAGGGTGGCGAGCAAGTCGTTCATCATGGTTCCTTCCAACAATCACATGAAAACGACTTCCGCCACGGCAGGCTCTGCAAAAGTCCTCTCGCTCGCGTGCCGTGGGTCCCAACGGCGGTCATGCTCTGCTGCGAGCTACGTTCAGGTCGGTGCAGGGGTTGCAGCACCGGTCTTGGTGAGCAGGTCCACGATCCCCGCATTCATGATCGTGCCACATCACCCAAAATGTCCTCATCCTCCAGCGGGCGGCCCGGCAAGCCGCCCGAGCCGGCTCAGAAGTGGTATTCCACCCGCAGCATGGGGGTGGAGGCCTTGGCGCCCGGCACGGTGGAGGCGGGGTTGCCGAACTTGTTGCGCCAGTACTGGTACTGGACCCCCGCCCACAGCTTGTTGGGTGCGCCATACAGCGCTTTACCCACGTCGTACATCACCTCGGTGGACAGCAAGGTCTCCGGCACCGTGCCATAGCCCTTGGCGCCGATGTGGTCAAAGTAGCCACTCCACTTCCACTGGCCATCGGCGAAGGGAATGCCCCAGTCGGCCGCCAGCACATAGGTGGTGTTGAAGGTAACGTCCCCGCCCTGCGGATAGGGGGAGAAGCCGTTGTGGTTGCTCTCCTTGTAGAACTCCAGCCCCACTTCGGCAAAGCCCGGCACGTTCAGCCCCACCATGGGGCCCAGGCGCAGCTTGCGCACCCGCGGGCCGAAGGTGGTGTTCTTGGCGGAGTAGTCCACCCCCATGGCCAGCTTGACGTCGTTGATCGGGCCCCAGTGGATCGTGTTGCCGCTGATCTGGTCGTACGACCAGGTGCGTCGGTACACCGCATACAGCTCCTGCGCACCGGCAGCGGCGCACGAGGGGGAGTTGGCCCCGGCGGCGCAGGCCTCGGGGTCGCCCGCGTCGGACATGAGCACGTCGAGGTTGAAGAAGTTGGTGCCCCAGCCGTCGCCCCCGGCGTAGGAGAAGCCGACGATGCGCTTGGCGATGCTTTGGCTGTAGCCCGGCTCGGCAAACCGGGTGCCGTAGGCAACGTGCACCTGGGCGTCGCTCCAGGTGGCGGCTTGCGCGGCGGTGGGCCCTACCAGGGCCGCGGCCATCACGGCGGCGGCCCAAACGAGCCGGGGCCTATTTCTGAAATTGTTCAACTTGGAATCTCCTGTCGTTCAAGTTTTTGTGTCATGGCGGCAATTGCCGCTCGCACCCCTCGATGCCACCCGAGGAGTTCGGCGCCACCCCTAGCTGCCGCGATAGGTGGAATAACTCCATGGCGTGACGAGCAGGGGCACGTGGTAGTGCGTGCTCGCGTCGACAACGCCAAATTCGATGGGGACATCCTCCAGGAAAGCCGGGGACGGCTTTTCCGGGCCTTGCGTCCGGAAATACGGGCCGACGTGAAACACCAGCCGATAGCGCCCAGCCGTGAAGGCAGCGCCTTGCAGCAGCGGGGCATCGCAGCGGCCGTCGGCGTTGGTGATGACAGCGCCCAGATCAACCCAGACGCCGGAGCGCTCGAACCAGACATTGATGCGCACACCGGCAGCCGGTTTGCCACTGGCGGTGTCGAGGATGTGCGTGGTCAGCTTACCCATTTTTTTGCATACACTTTAAAAGTTTTGTGTATGCTATTTCAAGCCGAAGCGAAATACAATAGACACCGGGTACTCTCGTTTTCCCGAGTCGATCAAGAATCTGAACCAAGCCAAGTGGAGGCGCTCGACAATACCGAGAGCCCTCGACTGGACATTGGCTTGAGACGCCCGTCCAAGAGAGCGAACCAGATCAATGCACCACGCCTCAAGCATGGAGAACACCAATGAATGCCAAAGCTCTGACTCCGAACCGCACACCGCAAGCGACTGAGCCCTCCACTGCCGCACCCGTCGCCCCGGAGCAAGACTCAACCCAGACCATCGCGGCAGCTATCACGTCGGCCATCATCGAGCACCGCCTGGCGCCCGGCGCCAAGTTGACCGAGCAGAAAATCGCTGCCATCTACGGCGTCTCACGCACCATCGTGCGGCAGGCTTTGTTCCAGTTGGCGCGCGATCACCTCGTCACCCTGGAACCGGCGCGCGGAGCCTTCGTCTCCAAACCCTCGGTCGAGGAGGCGCAGCAGGTCTTCGCCGTGCGCCGCATGCTGGAGCAGCATCTGATCGAGGAGTTCTGCGACAAGGCCACGACGGCTGATTTCCGTGCCATGCGCGCTCACCTCAAGCAGGAGCAGGCGGTGGTCGGGCGGGTGGACGTGACCGGCCGTACCCGGCTGCTCGGCGACTTTCACGTGCTCATGGCCGAGCGCATCGGCAACATCGTGCTGGCGCAGATTCTGTCGGAGCTGATTTCGCGCTGCGCCCTCATCACGCTCATGTACCAGTCGTCGCGCGCCGCGCAGCACTCTTCCGATGAGCATGTCGCCATCCTCAAGGCGCTCGAATCACGCGACGTGAAGCTGGCCAAGGCCTTGATGGAAGCGCATTTGCGCGAGACCGAAAACAGCTTGCTCTATCACCCGCGCGCGTCCAGCGCCGATCTGAAACTGGCGCTTGCGGCTTACGCCGCCTGAACGCCACGCAACACCTCACGCCCATCGCAACACGATGCCAGGGCGCGGCACCAAAGGCCGCGTCGTACAACATGTCCACACTCAAGAACCACTACCCCCGCGACCTCGTCGGCTACGGCCAGAATCCACCCCACGCGCAATGGCCGAACCAGGCCCGCATCGCAGTGCAGTTCGTGCTCAATATCGAAGAAGGCGGCGAGAACTCCGTGCTGCACGGCGACGCGGGAAGCGAGCAGTTCCTCTCCGAGATGTTCAATCCCCCGAGTTTCCCGGCCCGCCACTTGAGCATGGAGAGCATTTACGAGTACGGTTCGCGCGCTGGCGTCTGGCGACTGCTGCGCGAGTTCGAGCGTCGCGATCTGCCGCTCACGGTGTTCGGCGTCGGCATGGCGCTGCAGCGCACACCCGACATTGCCCGCGCCTGCGTTGAACTCGGTCACGAGATCGCCTGCCACGGCTGGCGCTGGATTCACTACCAAAACGTGGACGAAGCCACCGAGCGTGAACACATGCGCCTCGGGCTGGAGGCCATCGAAGCCGTGTGCGGCGTGCGCCCGCAGGGCTGGTACACCGGTCGCGACAGCCCCAACACCCGCCGCCTGGTGGCCGATGCCGGCGGCTTGTTGTACGACAGCGACTCCTACGGCGACGACCTGCCCTTCTGGCTGCAGGTGCGCAAGACCGACGGCGCACTGGCGCCGCATCTGGTGGTGCCCTACACCCTGGACAGCAACGACATGCGCTTCGGCATGCCGCAGGGCTTTGCGCAGGCGGACGACTTCTACGGCTACCTGCGTGACAGTTTCGACGTGCTCTACGCCGAGGGTGAGACCGCACCCAAGATGTTGAGCGTGGGCATGCATGCGCGCATGCTCGGTCGGCCCGGGCGCATGCGCGCGCTGCAACGCTTTCTCGACCACATCGCGGGTCACGACCGGGTGTGGGTGGCGCGGCGTCTCGACATCGCGCGACATTGGGCGCAGACGCATCCCTTCAACGCCGCCACCGCTTTTGTCTGGGAATGACCATGTTGCAACTCGCCACCCTCAACGCCGCATCGCCAGCCGAGTTCACCGCCCTGCTCGACGGCGTGTACGAGCATTCTCCATGGGTCGCCATGCGCGCCTGGAACCTGCGGCCATTCACCACACTCGCCGCGCTGAAGCTTGCCCTGGTGCAGGCCGTTCGTGACGCTGGCCATGAGGAACAGCTCCGCCTGATCCGCTCCCACCCGGAACTGGCGGGCAAGGCGGCCGTGACGGGGACGCTCACGGCGGAATCGACCAGCGAGCAACACCGCGCCGGACTGGCGCACTGCACGCCCGAGGAGTTTGCGCGCATCACGCAACTCAACGCCACTTACACCGAGCGCTTCGGCTGGCCCTTCATCCTGGCCGTGCGTGGCCCGCGCGGGACGGGCCTCAGCCGCGCGCAGATTCTCGCCACGCTGCAGCGCCGTGTTGATCATCCGGCGGACTTCGAGTTCGCGGAATGCCTACGGCAAATCCACCGCATCGCCGAGCTGCGCCTGAACGACAAATTCGGTGTCGCGCCCGAACTCGGCAACACGGTCTGGGATTGGTGCGAGCAACTCGCCACGCACAGCGAACCTGCCTGGGCGGAGAAGGGCGAACTCACCGCGACCTATCTGACCGACGCGCATCGCGCCTGCGCTGCCGACATCGCCGCGTGGATGCGTGACAGCGGCTTCGACAGCGTGGAGATCGACGCCGTGGGCAATGTGGTCGGCGTCTATCACGGCCGCGACTTGCAGTCCCCGCGTCTGCTCACCGGTTCGCATTACGACACCGTTCGCAACGCCGGCAAGTACGACGGCCGCATCGGCGCCTTCATCCCCATGGCCTGCGTACGCGCATTGCACCGCGCCGGCACGCGCCTCCCCTTCGGCCTCGAAGTCGTCGCCTTCGCCGAAGAAGAGGGCCAGCGCTACAAGGCCACCTTCCTCGGCTCGGGCGCGCTGGTGGGCGGCTTCAATCCCCAGTGGCTGGAGCAACGCGACAAGGACGGCATCTCCATGCGCGAGGCCATGGGCCAGGCTGGCCTGCCCGCCGAACTGTCCGCCATCACCGCGCTGCGCCGCGACCCGGCACGGTACCTCGGCTTTGTCGAAGTGCACATCGAGCAAGGCCCGGTGCTCAACACGCTCGACCTGCCGCTGGGCATCGTCACCTCCATCAACGCCAGCATCCGCTTTGTCGGCGAGATCATCGGCATGGCCAGCCACGCCGGCACCACACCCATGGCCACGCGCCGCGACGCCGCCTGTGGCGTCGCCGAACTCGCGCTGTTCCTCGAGCGTCGCGCTGGCGCCGACGGGGACTCGGTGGCCACGATGGGGCTGCTCGAAGTTCCCGGTGGCTCGATCAACGTGGTGCCGGGCCGCTGCCGCTTCAGCCTTGATCTGCGCGCCCCCACCACTGCGCAACGCGACCGTCTGCGCGACGACGTCCTGGCTGAGCTGGCGTCCGTCTGCCAGCGCCGCGGCCTGCGCTACACGGTTGAAGAAACCATGCGCGAAGCCGCTGCCCCCAGCGCGCCCGACTGGCAACGACGCTGGGAGGCCGCGGTCGGCGCCCTTGGCCTGCCGCTGCATCGCCTGCCCAGCGGCGCCGGGCACGACGCCATGAAACTGCACACCGCCCTGCCCCAGGCCATGCTGTTCGTGCGCGGCGAAAACGCCGGCATCAGCCACAACCCGCTGGAGTCCAGCACCGCCGACGATCTCGACCTCGCCTGCGCCGCGTTCCATCATCTGCTTGATCAACTCGCCACATCATGACCGACACCGTGCATGCCGCCGCCGCGGCCAACTACGCCGCGCTCGACCGCTGGATCGACGCACACTTCGACGCCCAGGTGCGCTTTCTGCAAGACCTGGTGCGCGTGCCCACCGACACGCCGCCGGGCAACAATGCCCCGCACGCCGAACGCACCGCCGAGTTGCTGGCCGGCTTCGGCATGGCTGCGGAGAAAATCGCCATTCCCACCGACATCGTGCGAGCCCACGGGCTGCAGTCCATCACCAACCTCATCGTGCGCCGCCGCTACGCGCAAGGTGGTCCGACCATCGCCCTCAACGCTCACGGCGACGTCGTGCCGCCTGGCGAAGGCTGGAACCACGACCCCTACGGCGGCGAGGTGGTGGACGGCAAGCTCTACGGCCGCGCCAGTGCCGTAAGCAAGTCCGATTTCTCCACCTACACCTTTGCTGTGCGTGCACTCGAGGCCCTGGGCGCTCCACTGCAGGGTGGCGTGGAACTGCATTTCACCTATGACGAGGAATTCGGCGGTGAACTCGGCCCTGGTTGGCTGCTCGACAAGGGCCTGACGCAACCCGACCTGGAAATTGCCGCGGGTTTCAGCTACCAGGTCGTCACCGCGCACAACGGCTGCCTGCAGCTCGACGTCACGGTGCATGGCGTCATGGCGCATGCGGCGATTCCCGATACCGGCGTCGACGCCTTGCAGGGAGCCGTCGCCATCCTGGCTGCGCTGTACCGCGAGAACACGCGCTATCAGCGCATCCGCTCCAAGGTGCCGGGGATCGACCACCCCTATCTGAACGTCGGCTGGATCGAGGGCGGAACCAACACCAACGTCGTGCCGGGCAAGGTCAGATTCAAGCTCGACCGGCGCATGATTCCGGAAGAAGATCCGGCCGAGGTCGAAGCCAGCCTGCGCCGGGTGATCGAAGACACCGCGGCCACCTTTCCCGGCATCACCCTGGACATCCGCCGCATGCTGCTGGCCCGCGCACTCACACCCCTGCCCGGGAACAAACCACTCGTGCTAGCCCTGCAGCGCCACGCTCAAGACCTGTTCAACGAGCCGATACCCGTCATGGGCTCGCCGCTCTACACCGATGTGCGACTCTACTGCGAACGTGGCATCCCGGCTGTGATTTACGGCGCCGGACCACGAACGGTGCGCGAATCGAACGCCAAGCGTGCCGACGAACATCTCGTGCTCGATGATCTGCGCCGTGCCACCAAGGTGGTGGCACGCACGCTGCTCGACCTGCTGGCGGTGGAACAAGCGCAGCGTTGAACGCGGTCGTTGAATGGCGTGCTCGGCGCCAGCCCATGAAAAAACCGCCCGAAGGCGGTTTTTTCATGGGCTGGGGTTGGCTCAATGCATTTCGCCGCGGATGTAGAGCGGGCCTTTGAGGCTGGCCACATAGGCCGCGATGTCGTGCAGTTGCTGCGCGTCGTACTGCGCCACCATGCCACCCATGATGGGGTTGTTGCGGCCATACAGCGGGGTCTGGTGCTTGGCCTGGTATTGCTGCAGCGCGTGGAACAGGTAAGACTCGTACTGGCCAGCGATGATGGGGTAGTTGGGGGCGACGGGCTTGTCGAGACCGGCGCCGTGGCAGGCGATGCAACCGCCCTTGTTGACCAACTCTTCACCCTTCTTGATGTCGGCTGCGTGCGCGGCGCCGACGCACGCCAGGGCTACGGCAGCCAGGGACAGTTTTGCGAACATGCGGTTCATCTGGGCGTTCCTCACTTGACGCTCACGCCCTTGGGCAGGGCGTAATAGGCGGCGATATCGGCCATTTCCTTGTCGGTCAAGGAACTGGCGATGGCTTTCATGGTCGGGTTGCGGCGCGCACCGCTGCGGTAATCCTGCAGGGCCTGCACGATGTAGCCCGCACTCTGGCCATTCAGCATGGGCACGTAGTACACCTCGGGAAAGTCGGCTTTGTAGCCACCACCCACGTTGTGACAGCCCTCGCACATGAAGATCTTGCTTTTGCCGGCAGCAGCATCACCCGTGACGGTTTGGGCTTGTGCGCCAGCAGCAATCAAGAGCGAAACCGCAAATATCAGCTTTTTCATCGCAAGCTTGGAGGTCATTGAAGGGAAAGAAACAATTCAGGCTCATGATTATAGGGAGCCAGGTTCCATCATTCGGCCTTGGAACATGGCCGAATCGACGATCTGCACACAATTTGATCGCGCTCAGTGCGGCCTGGTGAGCGAACGGATGAAATTGCAACGAAACGCGACCCACCGCCCAGTCTGCACAAAGCTCTTGCACCGCCGCGCTGTCACGACGTTGCGGGAAATTCCTCACGCCACCCTGTGTTGCTGCAAGAATGCGGTGCCATCACAAACCAGAATTCTCACCGCACACAGGAGCAAGCATGGGTTCATCGTTGTATTTGCTGGCCTTGGCCGCGCTGCAAGGCGTGACCGAGCTCTTTCCCATTTCCAGCCTGGGTCACAGCATCCTGGTTCCCGCGTTGCTGCATTGGCCCATCGACCGCGAAGCCGACTGGTTCCTGCCTTTCGTCGTGGTGTTGCACCTGGGCACGGCCACGGCGCTGCTGCTGTATTTCTGGCGTGACTGGGTCGATCTCATCGGCGGTTGGCTCCGTGCCGGCGGCCGCGCCAGCAACCCACAGGCTCGCACCTTGTGGCTGCTGGTGGTGGGCACCATTCCCGCAGGCCTGCTGGGCCTGCTACTGGCACACAAGATCAAGGCGCTGTTTGGCGGCTTCACCTTTGCCGCCGTGGCGCTGATCCTCAATGGCGTGCTGTTGATCGCGGGCGATTTCGCCAAGAAGCGCCGCGCGACCCAGGAGCTGTCGACCTTGAGCTTCCCGCGCGCCCTGCTGGTGGGCGCAGCCCAGGCGCTGGCGCTGATTCCGGGTTTCTCGCGCTCCGGGGCAACCCTGGTGACCGGCCTGGGCACAGGGTTGAACTACGAGGCATCGGCTCGCTTCTCTTTCCTCCTGGCCACGCCCATCATCGCCGCTGCCGGCCTGCTGGAAGTTCCCAAACTGCTGCATGCCAGCATGCCCCAGGGCTTACTGGGCGTCATCTTCGCAGCCGGTGTGCTCTCGGGCCTGTGCGCTTGGCTGTCCACCTGGTTTTTGATGCGCTGGTTCCACGGCCACGAGGTCAAGGCGCTGCGTCCTTTTGGTATCTATTGCCTGGCATTCGGGGCGTTGGCACTGCTCATCGGCTGAAACGGCCAAGCCGCTCGCACGCGCCGCTAGACCTAGCCCGAGCGCAGCAGGCCGCGTAGAACCGGCAGTTGACGGCGGCTGATGGGCAAGGTCTCCGTGATGCCACGAACCCGCACCACCCAGTCGGCGTTGTCGTCGGCCGCGCCGGTTGCCGGCACGACGACACGGTCCAGCCCAGCGATGGCCTCGACCGCGACCAGGGCGCTGCGGTGCGTGCGAACGAAGCGCGCGGCGTGACGCTGTTCCAATTCGCCGAGCGGCGTGTCGATGAGGTGATGCCGTGCGGCGGTACGCACCAGGGTGTATTTGTTGTCGGAGCGAAAGTACAGCACCTCGACCAGGGGCACGCGCAGCACGGCACCGCGTTCAACCACCGCCAGGCTCGGAGTTTCATCCACGGTGTGGGCCGGGTCGGCATTCGACATGCCGCCGCGCAACAAGGGCCTCACACGCTCGAGGGCCTGGGCCAGGCGCTCGCGCCGCACCGGCTTGGTGAGGTAGTCCACCGCAGCATGGTCGAACGCGGCGAGCGCGTGCTCGTCGTGTGCGGTGACGAACACCACGGCGGGCAAAGCCGCCGCATGGGGGCGCCGGCGCACCAGATCGGCAGCCAGGTCCAGGCCGCTGGCGCCAGGCATCTGGATGTCGAGCAGCAGTAACTGGTAGCTGCCGTGCTGCATGAGCTGCCGTGCGCTGGCGACGTCGGCCGCCTCGTCTACCTTGCAACCGGCGCACTCGGGCAATTGGTCCAGCAGGCGCCGCAGGCGCGTGCGCGCCAGGGGCTCGTCGTCGACGATGAGAATGTTCACAGCGGCAAGCGAATACGCACGCGGTAACGCGCTGGGTCGAGCCCATCGACCCGGCCGTGTCGCAGGTCGGCGGTGATGTCGTAGAGCAGGCGCAGGCGCTGGGTGATGTTCGACAGCGCCACCCGTGTGCCATTGCCGGATTGGCCTTCACGCGGCACATAGTCGTTGACCACGCCGATTTCCAGCATGCCAGCGCGCGGTGTCACCCACACATCGATCAGGCAAGGCCCGGCGCAGGACTCGACGCCGTGGCGCACCGCGTTTTCCACCAGCGGCTGCAGGGTCAGCGCCGGAATGCGCAAGCCTTCCAGTCCGGGCTCGACGGCCCAGTGCACCTGCATGCGGTCGCCAAAGCGCACCGCCTCGATGCCGAGATAGCGCCGCGCCAGATCCACTTCTTCCGCCACAGTGCTCAAGGTGCCCGGGCGGCTGACGGTGGCGCGAAACAACTCGGCCAGATCGTCCAACACCTGCTCGGCCTGTTGCGGCTGCTCGCGCACCAGGGCGCTGGCGGCATTGAGCGCGTTGAACAGGAAATGCGGCCGGATACGCGCCTGCAATTCGTCCAGACGCGCCTGCACCGTGGCGGGCGTGAGCGCCTGGGCGCGCAAACCGAGGTAATGCAGAAACACGGTCGCCAGCGCGGCTCCGACCAGTGCGCTGCGCCAGTCGGGCAAGCCACCGCCTTCGCCCAGAATGAGCACGGAGCCCACCAGGGCTTGCGCCAGCCAGCCCGAGGCGGCTCCGGCCACGATGCCCACGGCTAGGCGCCAGAGGGTTCCCAGGCGGCGCCAACTGCGGCGCGACAGACACATGAAACTGAGCCAGATGGCCGCTGCCGGCTCGGCCACCGCGACACCCTGGAGCAAGGGCCCCCACCATTGCTCAGGACGGGGACCCGCGGCCAGCGCCAGCAGGAGAACCACAGCATTCACCAGGATGTAGGCGCGAATGGCGGTGCCGGCATTGCAGGCATCGGGCAGCAGCGGCGCAGGCAGGGGCTGGTGCATCGGCGTGGAACCACTCGTGCTCAATACAATCCCCTCTGATTCGTCTTTGTTGCCACGCCATCCCCCATGAGTTCATCCCTCGACCGCAAACAGCAGGCCTGGTCGGCCCTCTTTTCCGAACCGGTCGACGCGCTGGTGCAACGTTACACGGCTTCGGTCGGATTTGACCAGCGTCTGGCACGTTTTGACATCCGGGCTTCCCTCGCGCACGCCCGCATGTTGGCTGCGCAACACATCATCGGCACACAAGACCTTGCCGACATCGAACGCGGCATGGCGCAGATCGATGCCGACATCGCTGCCGGCCGCTTCGACTGGAAGCTGGAACTGGAGGACGTCCACCTGAATATCGAAGCGCGCCTGACGCAGCTTGTGGGCGACGCCGGCAAACGCCTGCACACCGGCCGTAGCCGCAACGACCAGGTGGCAACCGACATCCGGCTGTGGCTGCGTGAAGCCATCGACCGCATCCAGACGGCGCTCAGGAGCCTGCGGACCGCTCTGGTGGATGTCGCGGAAGCGCATGCGGACACACTCATGCCCGGCTTCACCCATTTGCAGGTGGCGCAACCGGTGACCTTCGGCCACCATGTGTTGGCCTATGTCGAAATGTTCGGCCGCGACGCTGAGCGCCTGGTCGATTGCCGGCGCCGCGTCAACCGTCTGCCGCTGGGTGCTGCGGCGCTGGCCGGCACCAGTTATCCCCTGGATCGGGCGATGGTGGCGGCCGAACTCGGCTTCGAAGGCATCGCGCAGAACTCACTCGACGCCGTGAGTGATCGCGACTTCGCCATCGAGTTCTGTGCCGCTGCAGCGCTGTTGATGGTGCACGTCTCGCGCCTGAGCGAAGAGTTGGTGCTGTGGATGTCGCCGGCCTTCGGCTTCATCGATCTGCCCGACCGTTACTGCACCGGTTCGAGCATCATGCCGCAGAAAAAAAATCCCGACGTGCCCGAACTCGCACGCGGAAAAACCGGCCGCGTGGTCGGCCACCTCACTGCACTGCTGGTCTTGATGAAAGGCCAGCCCCTGGCCTACAACAAGGACAACCAGGAAGACAAAGAGCCCTTGTTCGACACCGCCGATACCCTCCACGACACCCTCTCCCTGTTTGCCGACATGGCGCGCGGCATCCGCGTGAATGCCGGCGCCATGCAGGACGCTGCGCTCAAGGGCTACGCCACAGCGACGGATCTTGCGGACTATCTGGTGAAGAAGGGCCTGGCTTTTCGCGACGCCCACGAGGTGGTGGCTCATGCCGTTCGTGCCTGCATCGAAACCGGACGCGACCTCGGCGCGATGAGCCTGCCCGAACTGCAAGCCCTGCACCCCGCCGTCAAAGACGACGTTGCCGAAGTGCTAACGCTGCAGGGCTCTGTGCAGTCGCGTGACATCACGGGCGCCACATCCCCTCGCCAGGTGCGGGCACAGATTGCACGGCTGCGGGCGGATTGGGCAGCGTGAATCGGTCCGTCTGAACACAGCCAGCGCCCGCAGCCACGGCGCGCACTTCAATCTCAGGTTTTGGGCAGGGTCACGCCCTGCTGTCCCTGGTATTTGCCGCCGCGGTCCTTGTAGCTGGTCTCGCACACTTCATCGCTCTCGAAGAACAGCACTTGGGCGCATCCTTCGCCAGCATAGATCTTGGCCGGCAGCGGCGTGGTGTTGGAGAACTCGAGGGTCACATAGCCCTCCCATTCAGGCTCGAAGGGCGTGACGTTGACGATGATGCCGCAGCGCGCATAAGTGCTCTTGCCCAGGCAGATGGTGAGCACGTTGCGGGGGATGCGGAAATACTCCAGCGTGCGCGCCAGGGCGAAACTGTTCGGCGGAATGATGCAGACCCCGGCCTCGATGTCGACGAAGCTGCGTTCATCGAAATTCTTCGGGTCCACCACCGTGCTGTGCACATTGGTGAAGACCTTGAACTCGGGCGCACAGCGGATGTCGTAACCATAGCTGCTGGTGCCATAGCTGACGATGCGATGCCCATCTGGCGCATGCCGAACCTGTTGCGGTTCGAATGGCTCGATCATGCCGTGCTCCTGGGCCATGCGGCGAATCCAACGATCGGATTTGATACTCATGCTCGTGGTCTGTCGGTTGATACTGCGAAATTGTGGCTGCGGAACTGCGACTGAAGGCTTGAGGCGGCGAAACGGGGGCTGCGCGCAAGTCGCCGTGGGCTCCAGGACTCCTTACTCCACCTATTGGAACAGCTGGGCATGCCGCAACGCCAAGCACGCGGACGCATCGTCCCCGCAACCTTGTACAGCCCGGCTTCTCACACGCGGGGGCGGATGTTAAGTGCCTTGTCAACGAGTGGCTCGAGGATCGCAGCCACGCCCTCCGTGGACATGGCCACAACCAGTTGCTTGCGACGCGATTTCTCTCCGCGCAGCACGCTGACATCGCGACGCGCAAGGGCCAAGGTCTCGGCCAACCAGGCGCACAACGCAGCATTGCCGCGGCCATCCAGCGCTGGAGCCGCGATGCGTACGCGCAGCGCGCCATCGTGCAGCCCGACCAACTCTGTCGTCTTGGACCCGGGCTGGGCAACCACCGACACGATAGCCTGGGCTTCGGCGGCTCGCAGCCACGATGGATGCTCGACTCGCATACGTAAAAAAACCTGGGCACAAGGCCCAGGTTTTCACGATGGCAGGCTCGATCAGGGCTTGTCGCCGGTCGGGAACGGCCAGGCTGCCTGAGGGCTCAGCGCCGTTTTCGCGGCTGGAGCAGGCTCCTTCTTCGCCGGGGCGGCCTTCTTCGCCGGGGCGGCCTTCTTCGCCGGAGCGGCCTTCTTCGCCGGAGCGGCCTTCTTCGCCGGAGCGGCCTTCTTCGCCGGAGCGGCCTTCTTCGCCGGAGCGGCC
>JABEVE010000101.1 GCA_013044035.1 Burkholderiales bacterium | reverse complement strand
GGGTGGCGCGGTGCTGCGGCGCTGGCGGACAGCGCGACTGTGGGCCTGGATGACGGCACTGACGCTGCTTGGGCTGGTGTGGCTGCTGGCGCGTGGGCCGGCGATGCCGCGGCATCTGTCGGTCATGCTCCTGGGAGCGGCGCTGTGGATGCTGCTGTGGATGGTGCAGCGCTATGACAGGTTGGTGGCCGAGGTGTTCGACCTCAGCTTGGCGCGGTCGATGGGCGTGCAAGACAGTCGCCGCGCGCGGTAGTCAAGGGGCTCCGGACCTCGTTGAGGTCTCGGCACCATGCAGCGATGGTCGCTCTGGCTTGGTGCAGCGTTTCGAACCATTGCTCGTTGAGACACTCGTCGCAGAACATGCCGTTGAAACTCTCGATGAAGCCGTTCTGCGTGGGCTTGCCCGGTGCGATCAGGATATGGCACACGACGCGAGTCGTGACCCACGCCACGAATGCCCGGCTGGTGAACTCAGGTCCGTAGTCGGTTCTGACCGCCGCCGGGTATCCGCGGAATCTGGCGGCCTGATCGAGCAAGCGCGTCACGTCGGCACCGGACATGCCATAGTCGACCGCGATGTCCACGCATTCATGGCTGAAGTCGTCGGCCACGGCCAGGCACTTCAGGCTCCGCCCGCCAAGCTGTGGCTGACGAAATTCATGCTCCAAACCTCATTGACCTTGGTGGCCCGTTGCAGCGGCGCGCGCTCAGTCACCGCTCGCCGGACCTTCTTGCGCTTGCGCACAGCCAGGTTGGCTTGGCTGTACAGCTGATACACCCGCTTGTGATGGATGCCCGGAAACGGTGGGCGCAGCAGATCGTGCACGCGTCGATAGCCGAACAGCCGGCGAACATGCGCGATCTCGACGATCTTGCCGTGCATTTCAGTGTTCTGCGCATCCTGCTGGGGCACATGGCATAGCCATCTCGGCTGAGCCCGTTGATGCAGCACACTCGACGCCCGGACAAGTGATGCTCGCTGATCATCTTGCCAATGGCCTGGCTCTTGACCCGTGGGGCTAGCGCTTGACTGTTTCGAGAAGATGTGATGATCTCTTGGTTTAGTGTGTACAATACACACCATGAACAGTGCCGATCTGATCACGCAGCTTTTAGCCGAGGGTTGGGTGTTACGGGCGTCCAAAGGGTCGCACCACATCTACACCCACCCAGACAAGCCTGGCCACCTCAGCGTGCCGCACCCCAAGAAGGATCTTGGGGTGGGCTTGTGCCACAAGCTGATGAAGCAGGCGGGACTGAAACCGAGGAGTGCACCATGAACTATCCCATTGCGATTGAGCCCGGCGATGACGGCCATGCCTATGGCGTGGTGGTGCCGGATCTGTCGGGGTGCTTTTCTGCAGGCGATACGCTCGATGAGGCCATGACCAACGCCCATGAGGCCATTGAGTTGTGGCTGGAAACCGTGTTGGATGACAACGGCACGATTCCGGCACCGTCATCTGTGGCCACGCTGCAAACGCGCCCGGAGTTTGCCGGGTGGGTTTGGGCGGTGGTGCCGGTGGATCTGGCGAGGTTATCGGATCGTGCAGAGCGCATCAACATCACGCTGCCAGCGCGGGTGCTGCGCCGCATCGATGCGGCGGCACGCGCTGCCGGGGAGTCGCGCTCGGGCTATCTGGCACGCTGCGCTGTGATGGGTGCGCAGCACTGAGCACGGTCGTGCGTGTCCACGCACGCACGCCTTCCAGAGAAGGAGAACAGCATGTTCACCCCGCAGTACGTTGTCATCAGCCTGGATCACCAGGCGCGGCAGGCCGGCTATGCCGCGGGCCTGGACGGTCGTGCCAACACCAGCCCACCAGAGCTGGATGATCTGGCCTGCAGCTCGGGCTATATCGAGGGCAAGGCGCACTGGCAAGACTTCGACTAGGTGGGCCGCGACAAGCAGGCCCGGCTCAATGCACAGGTCAAGCCATGCTGATCGGCTACGCCCGTGTCTCCACCCGGAATCAGTGCCTTGCGCTGCAGGCCGCTGGCTGCGCCAGGATCTATGGGGCCTTTGTCCATCTCTGCCAGATCGCCCTTGGCCGTGCCCAACTGGCCAACACTTCACCCTCATCGCCGAACACGAGCGCCTGCCCGTTGGCGCCGGGCTGGCCGTCAAGCTCGAGCGCGAGGGATGCATCCGCCCCTTGTGCCGCGTCGGCGGCAAGACGCTCTGGGTCGCGGCCGCTTGACCTGCCCTCAGGCCAGGCGGTTTCCGCCCGGCCTCTTCTTCCCCTCCACCGATCCTTGCCGTCGCTGCCGCAGTCGACTTGCGTCGACCGTCGAGCGTGGTGTGATGGCGGTTGTCCCGATTTTGGAGAGTGTCGATGAAACCGGTTTTTCTGATGCGTGATGCCGTGGCGTTGTTGTTCTGGACCGATTCCCCCTCCGGGGCGCGCCTGCGCGCGTGGCTCGAGGTGTGCTACGCGGCGCAGGGCCATGCGCCCAAAGGGGCGCGCCGTCTGGCGGTTCTGCGTCTGCTCGGCGCTCTGGGTCTGGCGACCTTGTTCACGCCCTGGCTGGTGCTCGGCCTGGCCTTGGGGAGCCGGGTGCTTGCCAGCGACGCGACGATCGCACCCTGGACCGGCAAGACCATGCTGTTGCTGGCCTGGGGCCTGGCCGGGGTGTACGGCCGCGGGATTCTGCAGCTTGGCCGGCAGGATGCCTGGTTCCAGTCGGTGTACCGCTTGATCGGTCAGGATCTGCAGGGTGTGCCGCAGGGGCGCGCAGCTGCGTGGGTGGAGCCGAAGGCCTCGGGCGGCGCGGTGTTGCAGCGTTGGCTGGCGGCACGGCGCTGGGCCTGGTTGACGCAGGCGGTGTTGCTGGCGTTGGTGGCGGTCCTGGCGCATCTGCCCCTGGGCTTGCCCACCGAAGTGCCCTGGATCGTCGGAGCGGCGCTGTGGCTGATGGTGTGGATGCCGCAGCACTACGATGGCCTGGTGGCTGCGGCGTTCGGCAGGATGATGGACCTCTCGGACAGGGCGTCTGAGGGTCGCAGTGCTGGTGAGATCGGCTTGAATCCGGGCACGAGAGATGACGAATAAATCGATGCGCTTTGTGCCACGGACCCCGCTGGAGGCCGAGGTGGTGCGTCTGGCCGCCAGGGGCCGGCGTCTGTCGGTGGAAGACTTCATCCGCATCGCCGTGCTGCAGGCGGCGTGCAAGACCGGAGGCGTGTTCGATCTGCCAGCTGACGCGGATGTCGCGGTCGAGGCGGCCTGCACCACGCTGGCCGCGGCGGCCGCGCGTTTGGCGAGCTCGGCGGCGGGTTCGGCAGCACCGGGCGAGGCGGAGCAGGTCGTGGCGCTGGTGGACTGGGACACGGAGTGGAAATTTCAGGAAAGACCGCAACGTGACAAGAATCTCTGGTTCCAAGCGACCCAAGAGGAGCAAAGCGCGCTGCGGCAGTTGAAGATCACGGCAGGCGAGATCGTTCATGGGACGAGGAGGACCTCGTCAGTCAGTCAGATGGAGATGGCGGATCGGCTGCGCGAACAGGCGTGGATGACGCCGAGCAATCGTGTCGTGCGCAAAACCGGACTGCCCGAGATGCCCTTGCCTGCGGGATCGGCCCGGGTCGATGGCGGCGTCCTGTCACTGGCGATCGGCGACTTGGCGGTCCGCATCGTGCTCCGGGCGAAGAACCGCAAGGCCTACCCCGGCCCGGGTGTGTTCAAGGACGCCGACCTCAAACAGATCGCAGGCGGGCGTTGGGAGTTGTATTACTCGGCGTACGAGCATGCGGAACCGGTCAAGATCCTGCACCGTCCACAGCGCCGTCCAGGAAGGGTGCGGCATTCGCGTTGATGCTCGCGTGGCTCCGGCGGCTGGTTCCCCAGTTCGCTTGACCTGCCCGCCAGACGGACACTGCGGCATCGCGGCAGATTCACCCCCCACCGATCCCGTCTGTTTGCCAGGCTGCGGCCGACTTGCGTTGCTCGCGTTGCATGGTGTGATGGGGGATGTGAATCTTCTGGGGAACCGTGATGCCATTTCTGATGGAATTGATCGCCCTGCTGCGCGATGGCATCCTGGCGATGTTGTGGACCGACCCACAAGCTGGTGGGCGGATCCGCGCCCGGCTGCAGGCCCACCATGAGGCGCGGGGCC
>JABEVE010000100.1 GCA_013044035.1 Burkholderiales bacterium | reverse complement strand
GGGCTGGAGTGGGGCGGGCATGGCGGGCGGCTTTGAAAAGTCAAATGGAAAAATTCTCGTCGCTTTGGCCGCGCAACACCTGCTCGACCAGTTTGCGAGACAAGCGCTGCGACAACAGTTCGGTCAGAACATAGACAAAAGCGCGCTGGTAGACGCCGCGCTTGAAGGCCACACGTGTGAGGTTCTGACCAAACAAATGTCCCAGGGGGCGGGAGCGCAGCAAGGTGTCACGCTCGGGGTTGATGGCCATCTCGGCGATGAGCCCGACGCCGAGTTCCAGTTCGACATAGGTCTTGAGCACGTCCGAGTCAATCGCTTCCATCACGATCTGGGGTTGCAGTCCCTGCTGGGCGAAAGCATGGTCGATGCGGTGGCGCCCGGTGAACGCCGGGTCGTAGGTGACCAGGGGGTGGCGCGCCAACTCGGCCAGCGACAGGTCGGCCACATCGTTGAGCGGGTGGTTGAGCGGCGTCACCAGCAAATGCTGCCATTCGTAGCAGGGCAGGGTGATGAGTTCGGGATGGTCGGCCAGGCTTTCGGTGGCCAGGCCCAGATCGGCTCGCTCTTCCAGCACGGCATGCGCAACCTGGTCGGGATTGCCCTGGATCAGATGCACCTGAACACGTGGAAACCGCCGGCGGAATTCGGCAATGACCTGCGGCAGACGGTAACGCGCCTGAGTGTGGGTGGCGGCAATGGTGAGTTGGCCGCTGTCCTGCGCCGCATAGTTCTGGCCGATGCGCTTGAGGTTGTTCACCTCGCGCAAGATCACCTCCACACTGCGCAGCACCTCCTCGCCAGGTGCCGTGAGCTTGCGAATGCGTTTGCCGTGGCGGCTGAAGATTTCCACTCCCAACTCGTCTTCCAGCTCGATGATGGCCTTGGACACGCCGGGCTGAGAAGTGAACAGTGCGCGTGCGGTTTCGCTCAGATTAAAGTTGCGGCGTACAGCCTCTTGCAGGAAACGGAACTGGTGCAGATTCATGGCGGCTTGGCCTGTGACGCGCGGGTCGTTGCGAGACCGTGCGGGTGTGATTCAGCGGTATTGAACCCGCCAGACAAAATAACCGAAGGCTGCGCCGCCGTAGAGCATGTAGGGCAGGGCGGCGGCCAGCCACGTTGGCCAACTGGCCAGCAGACCCAGGCGCGAGGTGAGTGTGTTCATCAGGATGAAGCTGATGCCGAGCATGATGCCGCCGAACACCTTCCAACTGATCTGCCCGGAGCGGGCATGAAGGTAAGCGAAAGGCAGGGCCAGCAGCATCATCACCACCGCACTCAAGGGATAGAGCAGCTTGCGCCACAGCGCGATTTCGTCGCGCTGCACGGCCTGGCCATTGGCCCTGAGATGATTGACGTAGCGCCACAAATCGACCACGGACATGTGGTCCGGGCTGAGCAGCAGGACATTCAGTACGCTGGGCGAGACCGAGGTCTGCCAGGGCAGATCGGCCTGGTGCAGGATCTGCATCGCCTGCCCAGCCCGACCCGGCAGCCGGATGGAGGTCACCTGGCGCAGCAACCAGGTGCCGCTGTTCTGGTAGACCGCACTGGCAGCGTCGATGGTTTGCACCAGTTGCGTCGCGCCGTCGAGCACATAGATGTGCACGTCATGCAGTTCGCCGCTGGCGGACACGCTGCGGATATTGATCATCTGGTCGTCCTGGCCGCTTTGGCGGTTGCGCAGCCACAAGCCCGAACTCAGCGAGGTGCCGCCAAATTGCCCGCCCTCGGACTTGGCTTGCAGGGTTGCCGACACGCGCTCGGCCAAAGGCACGGCGAACTCGCCCAACGAAAAAATCAACACCGAAAACAGCAGGCCCATGCCCATGAGCTGCTGCAAGGCGCGCAGAGGACTCAGGCCCGACATGCGCATGACGGTGAATTCGCTCGAGGCTGCAAGACTCGCCAGCACGTAGACCGTTCCGGTCAAGGCCGCGATCGGCAGGATGAGATAAGCGCGACTCGGCATTTGCAGTGACACCAGCAGCAAGGTGTGTGCGAAGGACGTTGCGGAGGCATTGCTGTTGCTGAGCTCGTTGATCACGTCCAGGATAAACAACAGGCCGAGAAACACCAGCAGCACGATGCTGCTGGCGGCAGCAATTTGCACGAACAGATAACGACGCAACGTGCGCATGGGTTCAGGTGCAGGGCAGGGACAGGTGTTCAGTGAGCCAGCGGCCCCTGCCAGCCGCCGGCAACCATGCCGGTCCCGCGGGTGCGACGCCAGGGCAGCAGGCCTTTGTGCAGTGCCAGCACGAACAACAGCACCACTGCACTGCCGTGAATCAGCAGCAACGCTGAGACCAGGTTCAGTTTGCGTTGATCGATCCAGCCCTGCGCGGCATTGAGAAAATTGATGTATGCGAGATAGATCAACACGGCGACGATGAGCTGCAGCGCACGGCCAGCCCGCGGGTTGGTGGCGGCCAGCGGCACAGCCATGAGGACCAGCAGGATGGACGAAAGCGGCACACCGATTCGCCACGACAACTCACCCAGCCAGGCGGGAATATGGGACATGGCGAGCATGGGTGTGGAAATTTCACGGCTTGGCGTGTTCGCCAAACGCGCCGCCTCCGAGAGCCCGGCAACCGTTGGAGCGGGGGCGTTGAGCGCCGAGAGCCGAATTCCCATTTGCGCAAAACCCGTCACCTGGTAGTTGGCTTCCCCCGCCGTATGGCTGTAGCGGTGGCCGTTGGCGAGCATCAAATAGCGTGAGCCGTCGAGGTTTTGCAGCATGGCCGACTGTGCCAGGGTGATGACGACCTGCCCGCTGCTCCGGTCACGAATGAAGATGTCGTGCGCCAACCCCTTGGCCTGGGCTCCCTTGCCAATGAAAAAAACCCGCTGGCCGGAAGACGATTCCCGGAACTGTCCAGGCGCGACGCGCGACAGATCCGAGCGCTGCTCGAAGCGCTCGCGCAGGGCAGCGTTTTGCTGATTGGCCCAGGGCCAGGCCACGAGCGTGAGCGCGGCGATGGCCAGCACCACCGGAGCAGCAAAACGCAGCACGATGCGGAAGTACTGCAGCGGCGTGACACCGGCTCCCGCCCAGATGACGATCTCGGAGTCACGGTGCATGCGCGAGAAGCTCATCAGCACGGCAATGAACAGGGCCAGGCCGAGTATGAATTGCAGATATGTGAGTGAGGCCAGGCCGATGAGCAGAAAGAGATCTTGTGGATTGGCTTGCCCTTCCGAAGCCTGTCCCAGAATGCGGATCAGCATGATCGTGATCACCACCGAAAACAGCACGGTGAAACTACCGCCGAAATTGCGTGCCATTTCACGGCGCAAAGAGGTGTCCAACAACATTGCAGGGGCGGCGTCAGACTTGGGGGCGTGGGTTGCGCGGGGGGAAATCGCGCCGGCGGCAGAGCGCGGGGACAGGTCCGGTGGAATAATGAAACATCGCCAGGAGCCTTCATGAAATTTAGCATAGCCCCTCTGAAATCATTATCCAGCCTTCAGACTGACGCGCTCATCGTTTTTCTGCACCAGCCCGGCACGTCCTGCGGCCTCGTCGATGCAGACATCGTGGACCCGGTTGCCACCGAAGCCGTGCAAGATGGCGACTTTTCCGGCGCTCTGGGCACAACCTTCATCCGCAGCCGCCCTCCCGGGCTTGCCGCTCGTCGCCTGATTCTGGTGGGCCTGGGCGCTGCGCCGCTATCCGGCGCCGGCTGGCTCAAAGCCCTGCGCGCCGCGGCCGCGGCCTTGAAGCCGCTCGCCGCCCGGCATGTGCATCTGCTTGCGGCTGATGGCGAGTCTTCCCTGGCCGAGTTTGCCCCGCGTGCCTTCGGTGAAGCCGCCTATCGCTACACCGCCACGCGCAAGGTCGAGGCCGACAAAGCCTACAAAGTCGATACCGTGCATGTGCTTTCACGCCACCTGCGACAGGCTGCGGCCCTCAAGGCGCAGCTTGCCCGGGCCGAAGCTGTTCAGGCGGGGGTCGATCTCACGTGCAATCTGGCCAATCTGCCGGCCAACCACTGCACGCCGACGCACCTGGGCAGAGTTGCGCAGGACCTCGGCAAGCGTCACGGCATCAAGGTCGAAGTGCTCGGCCGCGGTGAAATCGAACGCCTGAAGATGGGCTCTTTCCTCGCAGTGGCACAAGGCTCCGAGCAGGCGCCGCGTTTCATTGTCATGCGCTACGACGGCGCCGCCAAGAAAGATGCGCCCCATGTGTTGGTGGGCAAAGGCGTGACTTTCGACACGGGTGGCATCTCGATCAAGCCCGCCGCCGAGATGGATGAGATGAAATACGACATGTCGGGCGCCGCCTCGGTTCTGGGCGTATTCGAGGCCATCGCCCGCATCAAGCCTCGGATCAATCTGGTGGGCCTGATTCCCGCGACCGAAAACATGCCCAGCGGCAGCGCCATCAAACCTGGGGATGTCGTGACCAGCATGTCGGGTCAAACGATCGAGATCCTCAATACCGACGCCGAAGGCCGACTGATCCTGTGCGACGCCCTGACCTATGCCGAGCGCTTCAAGCCGGCCAGCGTGGTCGACATCGCCACCCTGACCGGAGCCTGCATCATCGCCCTAGGCCATATCAATAGCGGTTTGTTCAGCCCGGACGATGCCTTGGCCGAAGCCTTGCAGGAAGCCGGGCGCCAGGCGCAGGACGGTTGCTGGCGCATGCCGCTGTCGGACGACTACGCCGAGGGCCTCAAGACCCACTACGCCGATGTTGCCAATATCGCGGGGCGGGCCGCAGGCAGTGTCACCGCGGCGTGTTTTTTGCAGCGCTTCACCAAGGCCTATCGCTGGGCACACCTGGACATTGCCGGCACCGCCTGGAAAAGCGGCGCCGCCAAGGGAGCGACCGGGCGCCCCGTGCCTTTGCTGGTGAATTACCTGTTGAATTGCGCCGCCAGCGCTGCGAAAGCCTGAGTGCATGGGCGCTGTCGAGTTTCGCGTTGGAGCAACAGACCCGCTTGCTTATGCATGTGGCCTGCTGCGCACTGCAGCGGCCAAGGGCGCGACCCTGGTGGTTCGCGTCGCACCCGCATCCATCACCGAACTCGATGCGCGGCTTTGGACCTTCTCGCAGCTCGATTTCGTGCCACATTGCCGTGACACCGATGCACTCGCCGCACGCACACCCATCGTGCTGACCGATGTTCTCGATCTGACCGCATTTGGCGGGCGCGATTGCCTGGTCAATCTCGCCCCGACCGTCATGACCGGCTGGGAGGTGTTGCCGCGTGTCATCGAAATCGTTGGCGTTTCGGCCGAAGCAAGGCAGGCCGGACGCGAGCGATTCCGGGCCTACCGCCGAGCCGGCTGCGAACCGACCACTCTGGAGATCAGTGCATGATGCCGACCGCAGCCGACCCACTGCCTGTTCTGACCGAGGTCCTTGACGGCTCTCCTCTCGGGTCGGCGCCAGCCCCGCAACAGTTCTCGCCATCAACGTCTCCATTGGAGCCTACCGTTGCTAAGCCACCCGCCATCTCAGGCGAAGCGCCATGGCAGCCAGTCCCTACTTCTGCCTCAAGGACTGAATACTTCAGGCATGACGTAGGTTTGCGTGCGTTGCAAACCCATTTCTCCCCCGAGGCCGCCGCCGAACTCGTCCAGGCGCAACTGGACGCGGCCCTGCCCCGGCTGCAAGAGTGGTTGCGGGTGGACCTGGCACAGCGTCTGAACCGTGAGTTGGAACTCCACATCCACGCCCTGCTCGACGTGAGGATGGAGGCGCTGGCGCGGGAACTCGCCCTGGAATTGCGCCCCTGGCTCGAGGACATGGCCCAGGACACCATGGCCCGAGTACTCGCCGAGGGATTGGGTTCTTGAGAGCATCCCGGGCAAAGGCTTCAGTGGGTAGCACGTTTCAGGAGCGGCAGACGCCCGTATGAGGCTGTTGATGCAGAGCGACGAGCAGGCTGAAATCCGAGGGCGTATGAAAAAGTTCGTGTTCAATGGCAAATGGTGTAACGCAGCTTGACACCTTGCGGTGCGAAAGCCGTTGCATGAATTGGCGCAACAGCATCTTGCGAACTGTTGCTGTGCGCTTCGTTTCAACTCAATTCAGCGGCGTCCATGCTCGCCGGCCCTGCGATTGGAGGGGCACGGGCATGTTCACATCCATGCAACAGCGCCCAACCGGCGTCGAAAACCACGCTGTTCATTTCAGCATGTTTCAGCTAATGTATCGCTCCGTTGGGAATCACCCGACTGACAGCAACTTCTATATCCTTCTGGAGGCTCATTCATGAAACTGAAATATGCCCTTTTGGGCTTGTCCCTGGCCATTGGCACCGCATACGCCGCTGATGATGTGACCGTGATCATTGGTAGCGCAGCGCCGATGTCCGGTCCGCAGGCCGCCTATGGGCAAGACAACACCAACGGTGTTCGCATGGCCATCAACGATCTGAACAAGAAAAACATCATGATCGGCGGCAAGAAGGTGATCTGGAAAATCGACGCACAAGACGACCAAGCCGACCCGAAACAAGCCACCTCCGTGGCGCAAAAGTTTGTTGACGAGAAGGTCAATGGCGTCGTGGGCCACCTGAACTCCGGCTGCACCTACCCCGCCTCGCGCATCTACAACAACGCTGGCATTCCCAATATCACCCCGTCGTCGACCGATCCGAAGATTGCCGAGCAAGGCTTCAAAACCTTCTTCCGCATCATCGCCAATGACAATGCCTTGGGCGCCGGCTTGGCGAACTATGCCAAGAACCAGATGAAGGCGAAGACCGTTGCCGTGATCGACGACCGTACGGCTTATGGTCAGGGCGTGGCCGATGTGTTTGCCAAAACCGCGCAGAAAGACGGTATGAAAGTGCTGGATCGTGAATACACCAACGATAAGGCGACCGACTTCTCCGCCATCCTGACCAAGATCAAGGCGGCCAATCCCGACGTGATTTTCTATGGTGGCATGTACACCCAGGCCGGCCCGATGCTGCGCCAGATGGAACAGCTCGGCATCAAGGCCAAGTTCATGGGCGGCGACGGCATCTGTGCGCCGGAGTTGGCCAAGTTGGCCGGCAAGGCTGCCGACGTCACGGTTTGTGCCGAGGGCGGTTCACCGCTGTCGCAAATGCCGGGCGGCGATGCCTGGAAGAAGCGCTACGACGCCGAGTTCGGCGCCAGTGCCTTCCAGATCTACTCTCCCTACGCCTACGACGCCACCATGGTGCTCGCCACGGCCATGGAAAAGGCCAAATCGGTTGAGCCGGCGAAGTACCTGCCATTTGTGCAGAAGATCGACTACAACGGCGTTACCAAGAAGGACATCCATTTCATGGCTGACGGTAATCTGGCTCAGCCGACCATCACCCTGTCGACGTTTGACAACGGTGTGAAGAAGGTTGTTGCTGTCGAATCCGTGAAGTAAAGTTCGAGCGTAATGCGGCCGGCCAACTGGTCGGTCTGCATTCCGCGTGACAGCGTCAGATTTGAAACGCCCGTGACGGGCGTTTTTTTGTTGGAGCCAGCTTTGCCTGGCCTGTCCCAGGGATTCGACAAGATGAACAAGGCTTTCACCCGCGAGGACACATCGCGCGAACAGGACGATGACGACGAGGTGCGCTTGCCTGACTTGCCGGCGGGAAGCAAAAACTACATCACACCGGCAGGATTCAGCCGGCTGCGCGAAGAACTCAAGGGCTTGATCGAACGCGACCGACCCAAGGTTGTCGAGATCGTGTCCTGGGCAGCTTCGAATGGGGATCGCTCTGAAAATGGCGACTACATCTACGGTAAAAAGCGGCTGCGTGAAATCGACCGGCGCATTCGCTTCTTGACCAAGCGTCTGGATTTGGCCGAGGTGGTGGATCCATCCGGCCAGCATGGCAATGATCAGATTTTTTTCGGGGCCACAGTGCGCTATGTGGACAATCAGGGTGTCGAGCGTTTGGTCACCATCGTTGGCGCCGACGAGGTCGATCTGGAGCGTGGACACATCAGTTGGATATCACCGGTGGCGCGCGCCCTGCTGAAGTCGCGCGATGGCGACGTCGTCAATCTCCCAACACCTGGAGGTCTGCTGCAGCTCGAAATCCTCGAAGTGACTTACCCGGTACCGGGAGTCTGAGAGCACATGCTCTAGCCATTTTGGCGCGGCTTGCCGCGCCCCGCCTTGACCACGAAGATATGTGTGCGTACGGCACGCAAAATGTCGGCTAGATGCTTGCGGTCGCGCACAGCCAGTATGAATCGCAGTTCGATCGTAGGCTGACCCGAGTCGTCGTCCATCGTCACATGGATGATGTCGGCGTCATGCTCGCTGATGGCCGCCGCCAATTTGGCCAGCACGCCCTTGCCGTTGTTGACGATGACGGCCATGCCGACCTGGTATAGGCCGCTGACGGTAGGCGACCAACTCAGATCGATCCAGCTTCGCGGGTGCTTCTGGAACAGGCGCCGGGCTTGTGGGCAGTCCTGCTGATGCACCGTCAGGCCCTCGCCTTTGCCGAGATAGCCAAGCACCGCGTCACCCGGAATCGGGTGGCAGCAATCGGCGTAATGCACTGAAGTGCCTTCACTGCCATCGAGTTGCAGGGCCGTGCGAGAAGTGTTGTCCGCTGCGCTGGAGGTCGGTTGCGCGGCGGCTTCTCCTGCAGGCGCGGCGGAAACCGTTTCAGCCTGTTCCGGCAAGTGTCTCGGCTTGGCTTGGCCGTGGCTGCCTTGCATGCACGCGCGCTTGGCCACGATTTCAGCAACGCGCTTGCCCAACCCGATGTCGCTGAACAACTCCTCCTGGCTCTTGCTACCACTCCAGTGGAGCAGCCGACTCCAGTCTGCGCTCGTCAGATCGTCCAGGTTCCGGCCTTCATGGACCATGGCGCGACCGAGAAGCCGTTTGCCCAGGTCTTGCGATTCAGCCTGCTGCGAAACTTTGAGCTCATGACGAATTTTCGAACGCGCGCGCCCGGTGCGTACAAAGCTCAACCAGTTGGGGTTGGGGCGGGAGTGGGGGGCGGTGACGATTTCCACCACATCACCGCTGTGCAACTCAGTGCGCAGCGGCACCAGTTCACCATTGACCTTGGCAGCCACGGTCTGGTTGCCGAGGTCGGTGTGCACCGCGTAGGAAAAATCCACCGGTGTGGCCCCACGGGGCAGTGCCAAGATACGTGATTTGGGCGTGAATACGTACACCGCATCCGGCGCCAGATCCACTTTCACGGTTTCGATGAATTCCGCCGCGTCCCGGTTTTCATTCTGGATGTCGAGCAACGATTGCAACCAAGCCGCAGTGCTGACCTGAGCAATAGCTTCCGCGCCATTGCCGCTCTTGTAAAGCCAGTGAGCTGCCACACCACTCTCGGCCACACGGTGCATCGTCTCGGTACGAATTTGAAACTCCACCGGAGCTCCGGTCGGACCGATCAGCGTTGTGTGCAGGGACTGGTAGCCATTGAGTTTGGGGATGGCGATGAAGTCTTCGAACTTGCCCGGCATGGGTTTGTACTGGGCATGCAAAACACCCAGTGCACGATAGCAGTCCAGCATGTCAGACACAATCACACGAAAACCGAAGATGTCCTGAACATGCGCAAAAGATCTGTGTTTGCGCTGCATCTTGCGGTAGATGGAGTAGAGCGTTTTTTCCCGGCCGTGCAACTGGACGGTGAGGCCGGCATCGGCGAATGACTTGGTTGTCGCGGCCAGGATCTTGTCGATCAGGTCACGGCGATTGCCACGCGCGACTTTCAGTGCCTGAATGAGCACGGCGTAGCGCATGGGGTGACCGTGCAGAAACCCAAGATCTTGCAATTCCCGGTACACCTGGTTCAGCCCGAGCCGATACGCGATCGGCGCGTAGATGTCCATGGTCTCGCTCGCAATCCGCCGGCGCTTGTCTGGCGACATCGCACCGAGGGTGCGCATGTTGTGGAGGCGGTCGGCGAGTTTGATCAGAATGACGCGGATGTCGCGCGCCATGGCCAGCAGCATCTTGCGAAAACTCTCGGCCTGGTTCTCCTCGCGGTTGGAGAACTGAATTTTGTCCAACTTGGTCAAGCCATCCACCAGGACCGCCACAGTCGGGCCGAAGTGCTCGATCAACTCCCCCTGGGTGATGCCTTTGTCTTCCGCTGTGTCATGCAGCAGGGCGGCCATCAGGGCTTGGGTGTCGAGTTTCCACTCGGCACAAATCTCGGCGACGGCGACCGGGTGGGAAATATACGGGTCGCCACTGGCGCGGTATTGCCCAAGATGTGCCGCATCGGCAAACCGGTAGGCAGATCGAATTTGCTGAAGGTCGGCTTCAGGTAAATAGCCTGTCAGCTTGTCCAGCAAGCCTGCCAAGCTGACAGCCGGGTGTCTGTCGGCAGAAAGGCCTTCGATCACGCTGCTCGCATTTTCCACGCCCGTGGCATGGGCGGTCGACACCACCTTACGCCGGACGACTGGACGATGACGGGAGGAAGATGAACTGCTTGTTGCGGGCGGGCGGCTTTGCATGGCGAAGGCGCATCAAGAGCACCGCGCGCCCGGCAGGTTGAGGCGGCGGTCAGGAAGGAACGCGCTTGAGCATTTCAATCCCGATCTGCCCCGCGGCGATTTCGCGTAGCGCCGTAACGACCGGTTTGTCACGGGTTTCGATCTTGGGCGTATGACCCTGGGCCAGCATGCGCGCGCGGTAAGTGGCAGCCAGAACGAGTTGGAAGCGGTTGGGGATTTTTTCCAGGCAATCTTCAACGGTGATACGGGCCATTGTGTTTCCAGTGTGATTGAGAGCAAGGCATTCAGAGGATGCCGAGTGCTTTGAACACTTCAGGATGCGCGCGGCGTTGAGCCGCGTATCGCAAGCGCTGTGCAGCAACGATGGACTGCAAATCACGCAGCGCATGAGCGAAATCGTGATTCACAATTATAAAGTCGAAGGCGCTGGCGTGTGGCGTTTCAAGCCGCGCATCATGCAACCGACGGGCAATGACATCGGCGGCATCCTCGCCGCGCCGCTGCAAACGCGCCTCCAACTCTTCAAACGAAGGCGGCAGCAGATAGACGCTGACGGCATTGCTGAACTTGCGCTTGACTTGCTCCGCACCTTGCCAGTCGATTTCCAGCATCACATCCACCCCCTGGGCCATGCGTTGTTGCAGCCAATGCCGCGACGTGCCGTAAAGGTTGCCGTGCACTTCCGCCCATTCGAGAAAATCGCCAGCGTCGATACGGCGTTGAAATTCCGTACGCTCGACGAAAATGTATTCCCGGCCATCCTGTTCTTGGCCACGGGGGGGGCGCGTGGTGTATGAAATGGATAGCTGGATGCCTTTGTCTTTTGAAAGAAGCTTTTGCACCAAGCTGGATTTTCCAGCGCCACTTGGGGCTGCGACGACAAATAAATTGCCCGGAAAGTCCATGCGTGGGGGTCTTGGCTGGGGTGTGTTGCGACAAAAGGAACTGACTGCCCGGTGATCTATTCGAGGTTCTGCACCTGCTCGCGCATCTGCTCGATGCAAACCTTCATCTGAACCGTCAGTTCGCTGAGTTCGAGCACGGCGGACTTCGAGCCCAGAGTGTTGGCTTCGCGATGCAGTTCCTGAATCAGGAAGTCCAGGCGTTTGCCGACTTCTCCACCCTCGTCGAGAACTTTGCGAATGGCATCGAGATGCGATTGTAGACGGCTGATTTCCTCTGCAACGTCAATCCGAAGGGCGAAAGCCGTGGTTTCCTGCAACAGACGATCACGCACTGCCTCTGGGTCCGGGTTGCCGCCAAGCGCCTGTAACGCTTCGTTCCAGCGCGCCATGAAACGCTCTTGTTGCCGCGCCACGGCCTGTGGCGCCACTTGCTCGGCCGCGAGTGCCCACTGTTGCAGTTGGGCGCAACGGTCCAGCAAAAAACTCCGCAGCCTCTCACCCTCGGCCGAGCGCGCTGCCTGCAGGGCGATCAGGGCCGCTTCGGCTGCACACTGCATGGCTTGGGTCAGCACGGCGGGGTCCGCATGTGGTTGTAGCTGTTGTGCAGCACTCAGGCGCCAGACATCGGCCACGGAAAGGCTACGCAAATGGGGTGCGCGCTCGAGCAGAGCGGCTTCGGCCTGCAGCAACGGTTCGATCTGTTGCAGATCGGGTAGGGTTTGTGCGGACTGTGCCTCGTCCAGATTGATGCGGCATTCCACCTTGCCGCGGCGCAGTTGTTGGGTCAAAAGCGCGCGTAGAGAGGCTTCGCTGGCCCGCAATTCGTCTGGCAGGCGGAACATCAGATCGAGAAACCGGCTGTTCACACTACGCAATTCCAGACGAACGGCAAGTGGAGGTTGTGCACCTGCGACAGCCATGCTGACTTCAGCGTAACCGGTCATGCTATAAAGTAATTTCACTCGGCGCTCCCTGGTTTGGACGCCGCATTTTTCCACAGTGTGGGCCGCCAGCCGGGAATTCACCAGTCGGGCATTCCTGCCGTCTTCACGCCATATGTCGAAAGCCAAACCCGCACCACTCGAACCCGATATCCAAGTCGGCGGCTACCGCATCCTGCGCAAGCTCGCCAGCGGCGGCTTCGGCGTGGTTTACCTCGCCCTGACCTCCGACGGCCAGCGCGTGGCCATCAAGGAGTATTTGCCTGCATCCCTGGTGGAGCGCGCGGCCGGCGAAATGGTGCCCATCGCGCATCCGGAGAAGTTGGCGCTTTACCGGCTTGGTTTGAAGAGTTTTTTCGAAGAAGGCCGTTCACTTGCACAAATTTCGCACCCCAGTGTTGTCGGCGTGCTGAATTTTTTTCGCGAGAACGAAACCGTTTATATGGTGATGAATTATCTGGAGGGCTCGTCGCTTCAGGAGTTCGTCATCACTGCGCGTGAACTCAAACGCAAAAAGATTTTCCGCGAGTCGACCATCCGTTCGCTCTATGACGAAATTCTTCAGGGTCTGCGTGTGGTGCATCAGCACAAGATGCTGCACCTTGACATCAAGCCGGCCAACCTCTTCATCACCGACGAGGACAAACCCATCCTCATCGACTTCGGCGCAGCTCGTGAAGTGCTCGGGCAGCAGGACAAGCGATTTCGGCCTATGTACACCCCCGGTTTTGCCGCGCCCGAGATGTACAAGCGGGACGCCTCCTTCGGCCTTTGGACGGATATTTATTCCGTCGGCGCCTGTATCTATGCGTCGATGACAGGCTATCCGCCTTACGAGGCGACGCAGCGACTGGAAAAGGATCGATTGCCCATGCAGCTCTCGAAGCTTCGCGGCGTCTATTCCGACAATCTGATCGAGATTGTCGAATGGTGCATGTCGCTCGATCCGCTGGCACGGCCACAAAGCGTGTTCAACCTGCAAAAGGAACTGGGTGCGGAGAATCCGCGGCGCTATACCCAACTGACGCTCAGCGAAAAACTGCGCATGCAAATTGACGAACTGGTGCATGACACCAAGGCTCGCGTGGACAAGGCCAAGCAGGTCACGCGCATGGGCGGGGCAACCCGCATGGGCCCTGCGGTCGGAGGGCGTGAGCGGACACCTGTAGGGCGCGACAAATCATGAAATTCTCGGTCTATCAGGTCAGTCGTCGTGGCGCCCGCATGGCCAATGAAGATCGCATGGGCTATTGCTACACGCACGACAGCGTCTTGTTGGGTCTGGCAGATGGCATGGGCGGCCATCCACGTGGCGACATGGCAGCGCAACTTGCCCTGCAGACCATCGCAGCCATGTTCCAGCGCGAGGCCAAGCCGGCCCTCGACGACGTTCGCGCCTTCCTGCGCCGTGCGATTTTGGCTGCACATGAGCAAATTCAACGCTACGCCAAAGCCCACAGTCTGAGCGATTACCCCCGGACCACCGTGGTGCTGTGCGTCTTGCAAGCTGGCGTGGCGCAATGGGCGCATGTCGGTGATTCACGGCTTTACTTCCTGCGCAATGGTGCGCTGCTGACTCGTACCCGTGACCACTCCCATGCCGAGCAGCGCATGCTGCGCGCCGTGCGCGAGAGCAAGGTGCTCGATGCAACTGTGGAGGGCGCTCCGGTCAATCGCAATGTGCTTTACACCTGCCTGGGCTCCCCGCAGTTGCCCTTCGTCGAAATTGGTGTTCCCCAAACCTTGCGTTCCGGCGACATGGTGATGCTGTGCTCCGACGGTTTGTGGAGTCAGTTGCCCGAGGCCACCATCGTGCGGCTGCTGAGCGACCGCGTGTTGTCGGATGCAGTCCCCGAAATGGTCGAGCTGGCGCTGCGGCAGAACGCTGCCGAGTCCGACAACGTCACCGCCCTGGCCATGGAGTGGGAAGCGGAGGCCGAGCGCGAAACCACCCAGGGCGTCAGCACCGAGGGCATCCGGCCCGGCGTGTTCGCCTCCACGTTCCAGTCGGGCCTGCCCGATATGCATATTGACGAACTTGACGATGCCGCCATCGAGCGTTCCATTGCCGAAATCAACGAAGCCATCCGTCGCGCTGCGGCGAAAAAATAAGCGCCATGTCCTATTCCCGCTCCGACGCACGTGCAGCCGATACCCTGCGCCCCGTGCGATTGACCCGTGATTTCACCTGTCACGCCGAGGGTTCGGTGCTGGTTGAGTTCGGCCGAACCCATGTGTTGTGCACGGCAAGTGTCGAAGAGCGCGTTCCGCCACATCGCCGCAACACGGGCAAGGGCTGGGTCACGGCCGAATACAGCATGCTGCCGCGCTCCACCCACACACGCAGCGACCGCGAAGTCAAGCGCGGCCGTCCGCAGGGGCGCACGGAGGAGATTCAGCGGCTGATTGGCCGCAGCCTGCGCAGCGTGTTCGACTTTGCTGCCCTGGGCGAGCGTCAGATCCTTCTCGACTGCGATGTCCTGCAGGCCGATGGTGGCACCCGTACCGCTGCCATCACCGGTGCCGCCGTGGCGGCTTGGGACGCGTGCTCCTGGCTGCTCCGTCAAGGCAAGGTCGAGCGCAACCCCATGCGCGAGTTAGTCGCAGCCGTGTCCGTCGGCCTGCTCGGCGGCGAAACCCTGCTCGATCTCGCGTACGACGAGGACTCCATCTGCGATTGCGACATGAACGTGGTCGGCACCGCCTCCGGCGGTTTGGTTGAAGTGCAGGGCACGGCCGAGGGCGAGCCTTTCCAGCGTGGCCAACTCGATGCGTTGGTGAACATGGCGCAGCTCGGTATCGGACAGATCATCGGTTCGCAGAGGCAGGCGCTTGGCTTGGCATGAAGGTGGTTGCAGGCGATCAGCCACGCCTCGTGCTGGCGACGGGTAATGCGGGCAAATGGCGTGAATTCCAGGTGTTGCTGCAGGGGTTGGACCTCGACCTGGCCTTGCAGTCCGACTGGAACGTCAGTGCATGTCCCGAGCCCCACCCCACCTTCATCGAGAATGCCCTTGCGAAGGCTCGGCATGCCTCGGCGCAGACGGGCCTGCCGGCGCTGGCTGATGATTCTGGGCTGTGCGTCCAGGCGCTTGCCGGGGCCCCTGGGGTGCATTCCGCCCGTTTCGCGCACGAAAACGGTCGATTCGACAGTGGCCAACACAGCCGCGCCGCGCAGGATCAGGCCAACAACGGTAAATTGCTGCAGGAGCTGGACGTGGTGGCCGAGCGTCGCGCCCACTTCACCTGTGTGCTTGCCGCGGTGCGCCATGCGAGCGACCCCGAACCGCTCATCGCCCACGGCTGGCTGCACGGTGCCATTGCGTTTGACGCCGCAGGCGATGGCGGTTTTGGCTATGACCCTCTGTTCCTACTGCCCGATACAAACCTGACCCTGGCCCAAATCCCGGCTGAACAGAAAAACAGCATCAGCCATCGTGCCCGCGCAGCGCAGCAAATGGTGCAGTTGTTGCAGGTTTTTTGGCGTATCCGTTCCAGACCGATCCAAGGTAGCCTGTCGTGAACGGTCGAGTCGTGTCGATTCACCCGCAAGTCGAATTGGCGCCGTCGGGCAGTGTGACGGCCTTGGGCGCCCCGCCGTTGCAGCACGCCACCGTGCAACTACCACACTACATGCGCGCCGGCACCCTGCAACTCCAGGCTCTGCCACCGCTGGCCTTGTACCTGCACTTGCCCTGGTGCCTGCGCAAATGCCCTTACTGCGACTTCAATTCCCATGAATGGCGCGGTGCCGAATCCGTCATTCCCGAAGAACGCTATGTGCAGGCCTTGATCGCAGATCTGGATGTCGCGCTGCCACTCATCTGGGGACGCCGCGTCGCGAGCGTCTTCATCGGCGGTGGCACGCCCAGCCTCTTCTCACCCGATGCCATCGATGCCCTGTTGACGCAGGTGCGGGCTCGAGCCGCCTTGATGCCCGATGCGGAAATCACTCTCGAAGCCAATCCCGGCACGTTCGAACGCGATCGCTTCGCAGCCTATGCCCAAGCCGGTGTCAATCGTCTATCCATCGGCGTGCAGAGCTTCGATGACGCCAAACTCCGCGTTCTTGGCCGCATCCACGACGCTGCGCAAGCCCGAGCCGCCATCGAAGAAGCCCGCCGTGTCGTTCCAACCTTCAACATTGACCTGATGTTCGCGCTACCCGGTCAAAGCCTGGAGCAGGCCGTGGCCGAGGTGCGGCAGGCGCTTGCCCACGAGCCACCCCACCTCTCGCTCTACCAACTCACCCTGGAGCCACAAACGCCGTTTGCCAAGCGCCCACCCAAGCAGTTGCCTGACGTTGAACTGGCTGCCGACATGCAACTGGCCGTGGCTGACGCAGCGCAATGTGCGGGTTTGGAGCGCTACGAGGTATCGGCTTATGCTCGCCCAGGTCATCACAGCCGGCACAATCGCAACTACTGGGAATTTGGCGATTACCTGGGACTAGGCGCCGGCGCACATTCCAAGCTGAGTTTCGCCCACCGCGTCATCCGCCAGACCCGCTGGCGCCAGCCCGAGCGCTACATGCAGCAAGCGATGTCGGGCGCGGCCATGCAAGCTGAGCAGGAGGTGACGCGACGTGAACTCCCATTCGAGTTCATGCTGAACGCCTTGCGCCTGCGCGAGGGTTTCAACCCCGAGCTGTACACCCAGCGCACCGGCTTGCCGTTGTCGACCCTGCGCTCCGGGCTGGACCATGCCGGGCAGTTGGGATTGCTCTTTGAAACACCCAGACGCATTGCCGCCACGCCCAGAGGATGGGAACTGCTCAACGAGGTCTTGACCCTGTTTCTGCCGCCCACTGAAGATAGTCGACGCGATGCAGAGCCCATGACGGACTCCAAAGCTTGAAGCAACCCAATCCCGGGGCTCGCCTACAATCCCGACCCTTCGGAAGCGTGGCAGAGGGGTCGATTGCACCGGTCTTGAAAACCGGCAACGGGCAACCGTTCGTGAGTTCGAATCTCACCGCTTCCGCCAAAATTTAAGTAAATTCAATTGCTTGTGTTGATCGTCCTACATACGGTCCCACAATCGTGATACGGATTAAGGCGAACAGCAACGAAGTGCGGCAGCACAGAGGTGGCGATTTCGGCCCGATGGCTGGGCCTCACCGGTCGTCGTTGCGCGTCAGTCGCCTCGCAAGCACAACTCCAGCACCGAACGTGCAGATTGGTAGACCCCGGGCCGCT
>JABEVE010000099.1 GCA_013044035.1 Burkholderiales bacterium | reverse complement strand
GCGCCAGCGCAAAACCACAGCAGAAGCCCCCAGCAAAGCCCATAGCCGAGCCCTGGAGCCGCTGGACGATGGGAGGCCGTGGGAATGAGTGCATCACAGCGAAACAAAGGCGCATCGGGCGAGCGTGAGCTATTCGCCGCCCTGTCCGAACTGCTGGGCTACGCGGTGCGCCGGAACATCGGCCAGGCCCGCGCCGGTGGTGCTGACGGCCTGGACGTGCCCGGCTGGGCTATCGAGTGCAAGCGGTGCGAGCAACTGGCCATTGCGGCATGGTGGCAGCAGGCATGCAGCCAGGCCGAGGCGACGAACCGAAAGCCGGTGCTGTTCTATCGCCAGAGCCGCCGCCCTTGGCTGGCCGTGGTGGACGCCGCCGAACTCGCCCCGGCCATCTTCACGCCAGGCCGTGAGCTGGCGACCCTTCGACTGGAGGCCGCCGCGCAATTGTTGCGGGCAGGCATGCGATGACGAAACCCAAAGCAACCAAGCCGGACAGCCAGGAAGGCGCTGCGTTTCTCGTGGCGCAAGAGCGCCAACATGGGGGACGGCCTGTGAACGCCGCAGAACTGCGCGAACGCATCATCGAGCTGTGGACAGAGCAACTTTCCTGCTTTGGTGACTTGCTGCTACTGGAGGCCCAGCGGCACGGGCACATTCCCCGCAAGGTACGGATTGGCTACTTGCTGTCTGCGGAGCGTGCCAGGCTGTGCCGAGAGTTCGCCGAGCGCATCGTGAACGACATTGAGCGAATGCGCGCCATGCAGGAACTCGCCACCATGCGCGCCCTTGGTGTGCAGCCGCTGGAGCATTGAGCCGTGAGCAAAAAGAAGCCGCAAGCATTCGAGGTTGTGGACATGGACAACGCCCCTACCCCCCTGGGCAGGCCGCCTATCAAGCTGGACACGGTGCAGGGTTGCCTAGACGAACTGGCCGCCGTGTATCGCGCCGCCAAGCATGGACGCATGGACGTGAACCGCGCTACCAAGCTGGGTTACCTGCTGCAAATCCTGATACGCGGGCACGAAACGGCCAGCCTTGAAGCGCGTATTGCCGCGTTGGAGCTACCCCATGAGCCGAAGCCTTGAGGTGCGCCTAGAGCGCCTGGAGCAGCGCCGCAAGCCCGAACGATTCGAGCCGGAGATAGGCCGCGCAAGGTTCGATTTGGCGCTGGACATCATCCTGTGCGCGCGCAGTGGGCGCCACATCGCAGCGGTAAGCCCGGACTTCGAGCGCGTCATAACCGAGCAGGGACACCCCGAGGCGATGGGGCGATGCTGGCGCTTCACGCCGTGGGAGCCGCAGCCGCCAGCCGATTGGAGCAGCCAAGAGCGTGCGTATTTCCATGCGCTGCTGGCGCGGGTTGACGAACTGGAGACAAGCCATGCGCAACCTTGAAAGCCGATTGCAGCGCCTGGAGCGTGCTCGCGTGCCCGACGAAGCGCAAGCCGCAGCAGCGAACGCAGCCCGCCAAAAGGTGGTCGACATGGTGGCGCACATCGGGCCGGGTGAGGTGTTGCGCCGCCTGGAGTCACGCGGGCCGCTCTCAACGTCAGCAGCCAAGCTGCGAGACACCTTGCGCCGAGTGCTGGGGGTAAACGATGCGCGCCCTTGAATCTCGACTTCTACGCCTGGAACAGCGCCACCAGCCGCGTACTGCACGCGATGCCACCGACGCCGAACTGCTGCGCACGTTGGGGTTGCCCGACATGCGCGCGTTCATACGCCTTGCAAACTCGGTGGACAGGAAGGAGCCTGAGCCGCCCGCAGACTGCAACGATGCGGAGCGCGACGCCTGGTTCTACCTGCGCGACATGCTGCACTTCGACAAGCTGCCGCTTTAACCGTGCATCGCTCCACAGCCGCCCGGCCATCGCGCCGGGTTTGTCGTTTCTGGAGCAGGCAACATGCCCGGCCATTCCCGTGCAGACATTACACAGCCATTACATGAACGCCGGGCGACAAAAAGCCCGGATGGTGAGTCCGGGCTAAGTGCTTGAATTGATTGGGGTGGCTGATGGGACTCGAACCCACGACGACAGGAATCACAATCCTGGACTCTACCAACTGAGCTACAGCCACCGCAGAACTCGTCATTATAGGCGGGACATGGGTGTTGTCCTGCCTTGGCGAAGCTGGTTCAGGAATGGGCCTGAGCCGCGGCTTTGTACAGCACCTCGACGCCGTAGCGCTTTTTCAGGCTGTCGATATAAGCCTCGGTCACGCCCTGAGACAGCAACTGGCTCATGGCGCCCTGTTGCGCGCGCAGTTGCTCGGCATCGGGCTTGGCCTTGCTCACGCTGTCGACCGAGACGATGACGTAACCAGCCTGTCCCGGCAGGGGCAGTCCCGTCAAAGCCGGCAGCTTTGCCGCGGGAAGCTCGAAGGCTGCCGTGACCGCAGCTGCGGGCACGCCGGGCGGGGCCGTTGTTTGCGATTGGGAAATTTCAACCGGCGAACCCCATGCCGGCATGGCCTTGCCTTGTTGCGCGGCAGCCAGTGCCTGTTCGCCTGCCTTGACGGCCAATGTGGCGGCCTGTTGGGCGACCAGTAAAGCGCGCACCTGATCCTGCGCCTGGGCGAAGGTCAGCGTGGAAGCCGGCTGGTACTTCAGGATACGGGCCGAGGCGAGTGTGTTGGGGGCGATCTCGACCGCAGAGATGTTGCGCCTGTCGCGGATGCTGTTGCTGCTGAAAACGGCCTTGAGGAAAGCGGCATTCGCAAGCGGATCGGACTTGCTGTCGCCTGTCTCCTTGGGCGTTGGGCTCACGTTTTCCGCAGTCAGCACCTGGAGGTGGTACTTGGTGGCGACTTGCGCAAAGCTGCGACTGTCTTCGTAAACGAGATTGCTGAATTTGTCGGACATCTCGGGAAAGCGCTTCTGCGCCTCTTGATTCTGCAATTGCGCCTGAATGCTGCTTTGAACCTGCGTAAACGGCTTTTGCTCGGCTGGCTTGATGCCTGTCAGCTCGATGATGTGAAAGCCATAGGGAGACTGCACAGGTCCAACGATGTCGCCCACCTTCTTCATGGCGAACACGGCGTCAGCGAAGGGCTTGACCATGGCGTTTTGCGTGAAATAGCCGAGGTTGCCGCCTTGTGCCGCGGAGCCGGGATCTTGCGAATCACGCTTGGCAATTGCGGCGAACTGGGCCGGATCCTTGCGCACCTCGGCCAGGATGGCGTCTGCCTTCGTCTTGGCCGCCTGCACCTGTACCGGAGTGGGATTGGGCGGCAAGGTGATCAGGATGTGGCTGGCCTTGCGTTCCTCTGGTGTACTGAACTCGGCGATGTGCTGGGTGTAATAGGCCTGCGCCTGCGCCGGGGTGATGACGATGCCCTGGCGCACGGCGTTCAGGCTCAGGACCACATACTGAATGTCGGCACGTTGCGGCGACTGGAACAGCACGGTGTGATCCTTGTAAAACGCTTCGATTTGCGCGGCACTTGGTTGGACCTGGGATAGGTAGTCCTGCGTGCTGAAGAGCGCCAGACGCACCTGGCGCTTCTGGTTTTGCCAGTCGTAAAGCTGACCGGCGATGGCCTTGCTTTCGATCACCGGCTGGGCGATCCCATCCACGGCCTGTTGCAGCAGCAGTTGTTCGCGCACCTGGTCTTCGAACTGGGCCGTCGTCATGCCTTGCGCCGCGATGAGTTGCCGATAGGCCTCGACGTCAAAGCTGCCATCGGGCTTGCGCAAAGCGGCGATCTGCGGAATCTGAAGAATGGCCTGCTGCACCTGGCTGTCGCTCACCGCAAGGTGCTGTTTGCGCACGGCCACCTGCAACAAAGTCTGCCGGATCAGGCCGTCGAGCGTGCGCAGCTTGGCCTCGGGCGTGTCCAGGCTCTTGATGTCGGCCGACGCTCCGAGCGACTGCTGCATCCGCGCAATCTCGCTGCGCTGGGCGTTGTCGAGTTGTTGCATGCTGATGGGAATGCCATCGACCTTGGCTGCGAGACTGCCGTTGTTGTTGAAACTGTCATAGCCCTGGATGCCAAACAACACGAAGGACGGAAAGATGAGCAGGAACAAAAGAACCTGCAACAGCTTGGTGTGCTTGCGGACGAAATCAAACATGGGGTGGCTCGTCGTGTGCGATCAACTCGCAGCAGTGATTGGAAACGTCAAAAAAGAAAAGGCGAACAATCGTTGTTCGCCTCGGGGGCTGATCAAACCGCGTGACGGGCTGGCTCGATCTGGTGGGTGCTGAGGGGTTCGAACCCCCGACCTACGCCTTGTAAGGGCGCCGCTCTACCAACTGAGCTAAGCACCCGAAACGTCGACAGCCAAGCGGCGGATGGGCCTCATGACTGCGTTCAGCAAACACGGCTTGCCGCTGCACGGTTCAGTTCAATGCGTCCTTCAAGCCCTTGCCCGGACGGAACTTCGGAACTTTCGCCGCCTTGATCTTGATGGCTGCGCCAGTTCGTGGATTTCGGCCGGTGCGAGCCGGGCGCTTGGTGACGGCAAAGGTGCCGAAACCGATGAGGGTGACCGTGTCACCTTTTTTGAGCGTGACCTTCACACCCTCGATCATCGAGTCCAGTGCGCGCGTGGCAGCGGCCTTGGAGATGTCAGATTTCTTGGCGATGTGTTCGATCAATTCTGTTTTATTCACTCTAGCCCCCTCGTAAGGATGGTTCAAAGACAGGATGTGCCGGCTTTCGAAACGGCGCAAGCCGACGCTGCATGTGCAAGGCGCGAACAGGCGCAATGGTGATGGGTGATCGCTGGGTTAGCAGCCGCCATGATTTTAAGTGCAGCCGCCAATTGCATTAGAACGACGCCACTCCACCGTGTCAATTCAGATTAACTGTGGCGCACGGTCTGGGCAATGGCATTGCCCAGATCCTGGGTCGTGTTCTTGCCGCCAAGGTCGGGCGTCTGCGGTGCGCCGCTGCCGGGCGCAAGCACGGCCTCGATGGCGGCAACCATGGCGCTGGCGGCCTCGGGATGGCCCAGGAAATCAAGCATCAGGGCCGCGCTCCAGATCTGGCCAATAGGGTTGGCGATACCTCGACCGGCGATATCCGGAGCCGAGCCATGCACCGGTTCGAACAGTGATGGGAAGTTGCGCTCGGGATTGAGATTGGCCGAAGGCGCGATGCCCAACGTGCCGCACAGCGCGGGTGCGAGGTCACTCAGGATGTCACCGAACAGATTGCTGCCGACGATGACGTCGAACTCCTGCGGACGCTGCACCAGGCGGGCACACAGCGCGTCGATGTGGAACTGGTTCCAGCGAACCGAGCCGTGTTCCGCCGCCACCGCAGCCACGCGTTCGTCCCAGAAGGGCATGGTGATGGAGATGCCGTTGGACTTGGTGGCCGAGGTCAACAACCGGCGCGGGCGCTTCGCCGCCTGGTCGAAGGCGAAGTGCAGCACGCGGTCCACGCCGTGGCGTGTCATCACGGTTTCCTGCAACGCCATTTCGCGGACGGTGCCGGCGAACATGCGCCCACCGGCGTTGGAATATTCGCCCTCGGTGTTCTCGCGCACGATGAGTAGATCGATATCACGCGGCATCAGACCTGCGAGTGGGGAACGCAGGCCGGGCATGAGACGCGCCGGGCGCAGGTTGACGTACTGATCGAACTCGCGGCGAAACTGCAGCAGCGAGCCCCACAAGGAGACGTGGTCCGGCACTTTTTCGGGGCAACCCACGGCGCCGAAAAAAATTGCATCGAAGTCGGCGAGTTGCTCCTTCCAGTCATCCGGCAGCATGCGGCCATGGCGCAGGTAGTAGTCGCACGAGGCAAAGTCAAAATGGCGCAGATCGAGCCGAAGATCAAACCGCAGGGCTGCGGCTTCGAGCACGCGCAGACCCTCGGGAACCACCTCCAGACCGATGCCATCGCCGGGAATCACTGCAATGCGCAAGGGTTTCGAGGGCTGCTTGTGTGATGCATCGGACAGCATGAATCAATCTCCTGAATCAAATCGTGAATGACATCCGTGATATGCGGCGTCACGCCCTGGAACGCGTCACCGCCAGCACGCCGGCAGCCACCAGAGCCATGCCGGCCCAGGTGGCTGGCCCGAGGCGCTCGTGGAACAACCACCAACTCATCAGCGCCGTCACAGGGGGCACCCAATAGATCAGGCTGGTGACTTGCACCGCCGCACCGCGCTGAATCAACAGATAAAGCAGGGAACTCGCGCCCAGCGTGAGGGCCAGCACCGACCACGCCAGGGCGCCGATGAGTTGCATATTGAACACCACTGGCTCGGTCTCGAGCAGTGCGAACGGCAGGCTGACCAACAAGGCCGCGCCAATCTGCACGGCGGCCGCTGTCCACACCGGCGTGGTGACCACATAGCGCTTTTGCCACAGGGTTCCGGCAGTGATGCAGCACAGGGCGAACAACGCCAGCCCCAGGTTGGTGCCCGAGAGCGCGCCCTGCTCCAGTTGCCGCGCCACCACCAGGCCCAGCCCGGCGAAGCCCAGCAACAGGCCCAGCCACTGCAGCGCCCGGACCTTGTGTCCGGCCAGCGATACGAGCAGAGCCGTGAGCAGGGGCTGCAGGCCGACGATGAGCGCCACCGTGCCCGGACCGATGCCGTGCTTGACCGCGGCCCAGACTCCCCCGAGATAGCCCGCTTGCATCAGCAGACCGACGATGGCCAGGTGCAGCCACTGGCGGCGCGACTGCGGCCAGCGCACGCGCAGGCCCATCGCCACGAGCAGCAACAGTGCCAGCGAGGCGCTGTAACGCAGGCAAAGAAATTTCAGCGGCGGAGCGTAGGGCATGCCGTAGCGCGCGACGATGAACCCCGTGCTCCAGATGACGACGAAAACCCAGGGCATGAGACGCAGAGCAAGGTTTGCCCATGGAGCTTGTGCGTCCCGAGGCGGAACATTCAGGACGGCCTTCATTCCGACAGCTCGATGCTCGTGAGCGCCAGCTTGAAGTAGTACAGCATGGACCAGAGTGTGAGCGCCGCGGCAATGCCCAGCAGCCAGGTTCCCCACAGGGACGTGGGAATGAGGCCGAACAGACGGCCGTCGTAGAGCAGGAATGGAATGGCCACCATCTGCGTGGCCGTCTTCACCTTGCCCAGCCAATTCACCGCCACCTTGCGCGACTGGCCGATGCGCGCCATCCATTCACGCAACGCGGAGATGGCGATTTCGCGCCCGATGATGATGAGCGCCACCAGCGCGCCGATACGCGAGAGTTCCAACAACACCAGCAATGCGGCCGACACCATCAGCTTGTCGGCCACCGGGTCGAGGAAGGCGCCAAAAGCGGAAGTCTGGTTCCAGCGGCGCGCGAGAAAACCATCGAACCAGTCGGTGATGGCGCTCAGGATGAAGAGCACCGTGGCGATCAGGTTGCGATCCGGCAGCGCCAGCCAACCATGCGGCAGCGCATACACACCGAGGATGAGCGGAATGGCTGCCACCCGCAGCCAAGTCAGGAAGGTCGGCACTGTCATGGTGCAAGCATTATTCCACCGGGTTCATGCATGAGCCTGGTGGATGGCTGTAAACCCACCAATCCGGACTCGGACCGCTTCGTCGGCGTTGTCAAACAGTCAGAGGGCTGGCGGGGCCGAGTTTCCAGATCGCGCCGGATGCGCAACTGCTGTCGAGGCTTTGGAGAATGGCCGCGTGGGCTTGCAGTTCGGCGTCGTCAGCGAACTGCACGGGGAGGACGATACCGCCGAGGTCGACCGGATCGGACTCGGCAAGCTGCTCGGGACCGTCGAGTTCCATCACGAGGCTGTCCTGGCCTCGCGTGAGCCAGACGTACACCTCGGCCAGCAATTCGGCGTCCAGCAAGGCTCCATGCAAGGTCCGCCGGGTGTTGTCCACACCGAAACGCTTGCACAGGGCGTCGAGGCTGTTGAATTTGCCGGGGAACTGGGTGCGCGCCAGGGTGAGTGAATCGGTGATGCCTGCGCAATGCTGGGTGAAGGGCGGCAGCCCGAGGCGGTCGAGCTCGGCATCGAGAAAACCAACGTCGAAAGCGGCGTTATGGATGATGACTTCGGCGTCCCGCACAAAGTCGAGCAGATCGGTCACCACCTGCCCGAACAGGGGTTTGTCGGCGAGGAATTCCTCGGTGAGGCCATGCACACGCAAGGCATCCGGATGGCTGGGGCGCTGCGGGTTGACGTACCGCTGAAAACGCGCCCCAGACCTGCGGCGCTTGAACAATTCGACCGCCGCCACCTCGATGATGCGGTCGCCGGATGCCGGGTTGAGCCCGGTGGTTTCGGTGTCGAGAACGATTTGACGTGTCATGGAGAAGCTTCGAAAGGGGCGATCCGTGCCGTTCAAGCCGCGCGCAACACGCTATCCACGCCCTGGTTGGCCAAGGCGTCGGCTGCTTCGTTGCCCGCGTCGCCGTTGTGCCCACGCACCCAAACCCACTGCACGGCATGCGGCGCCAGCGCCCGCTCCAGCCGTTGCCAGAGATCGACGTTCTTCACCGGCTTGCGGTCCGCCGTTTTCCAGCCGCGAGCCTTCCACCCCGGCAGCCATTCGGTCATGCCTTTGAGGACATATTGGGAGTCGGTGAACAACTGCACCTCGCTGGGTTTGCGCAGCGACTCGAGGGCCATGATGGCAGCCATCAATTCCATGCGGTTGTTCGTGGTCAGGGCCTCGCCGCCGAACAGCTCCTTGCGGGCGCCCGCGACTTGCAGCAGCACCCCCCAGCCACCGGGGCCCGGGTTGCCTTTGCAGGCGCCATCGGTATACGCATGAATGGTTTTGTCAGAGGTTGTGCTCATGGTGCTTGGGGGTTGATTCAGGGTGCCGGAGCGAGCCCAGCGCATCGCGTCCGTGGGCCACGGGTTGCGGGGCGCGAGCCTTTTCGCGCGGCGACTTCCACGCCTTGCCGACCAGGCGCATGGAGCGCACGCGCTTGGTGGCCACGAGCATGTAGACCGCGCCCAGCATGGGCCACCAGCGGTCGCCGGCCTTCTCCATGAAGCGCCAGCGGTCCAGCCAGGGTTGGGTGCAGGCGGCAGGGCGATAGCAGCCGTAACGCCCCGCCGTGACCTCGAAGCTGAGCAGACGCAGCCAGTCGCGCACGCGCCTTGGCGAGATGAATTCTCCTTGCTGCGGCAGGTAGAGCGGGCCGCCGAGGCGGCCAAAAGCCTGGCGTGCGCCCCACAGGCTCAAGGCATTGAAGCCGGTGATCACGACTTGCCCGCCGGCGACCATGACGCGGTCGACTTCGCGCAGGCAGGCATGCGGGTCGGAAACCACTTCGAGCGCATGCGGCAGCACGACCAGATCCAGGCTTTGCGTGGCGAATGGCAGGTCGGTGAACTCGCACACCAGAGCCTCGATTCCGTGCGCGGCAGGCACCGCTTGCACCAGCTCGGCGGCGGCCGGGCCGAGCCGGGGCTGCGCCGAAGCAGCCGTGATGAATTGCGGATCGGTGTAGATAGGGGATGGTTCGGCCTGGAGCAAATCCTGGCAGAGCAGCGGCCTGTTGCGCAGCATCTGCTGGCCGTTGGGGGCACCCTGAGCCAGCCAGCGATGCGGCATGCGGTTGTGGGACAGCGCATGCAGCGCAGCCAGCCCGAGTTGCACTGCATGAAAGCCGAAGATGTCTGCCACGACGCGGTCCAGTTGCTCCTGCTCCCAGCGCAAGGCATAGCGTCCGCTCGGGGTTTTCAACCACGAGTCGAGACTTATACTCGCGCTGACTTCGGGATTCGCATGCATATCGTCGCGCTGCCAGCCTTTCGGGATAACTACATCTGGATGATCCACGACACGCATCGCGCGCTGGTGGTGGACCCGGGTGATGCCGGCCCCGTGGAGACGGCCTGCAAGGCGCAAGGGTTGGAACTCGCAGGCATTCTAGTCACCCACCACCATGCGGACCACACCGGCGGCATCGCCGATCTGCTGCGTGCCAGGCAGGTTCCAGTGTGGGGTCCGGCAGCCGAACCCATCCCCTGCATGACCCACCCGCTGCACGATGGTGACCGTATCGCCCCGTCCGGTTTTGATCTCGCATTCGACATTCTGCAGATACCGGGGCACACCCTCGGACATATCGCCTACTTCGCCGATGGCGGTCCGGGCGGACGTTTGCTGTTCTGCGGTGACACCCTGTTTTCGGCCGGATGCGGTCGCTTGTTCGAGGGCACTCCCAGCCAGATGCTGCATTCGCTCGACCGTCTGGGCAGCCTGCCCGGCGACAGCCGTGTGTTCTGCACCCATGAATACACCCTGAGCAACTTACAATTCGCGCGGCACGTCGAGCCCGACAACGCGGCTATGCGGGATTACGCGCAGTGGTGCCTCAGGCAGCGCGCAGCAAACCAACCGACCCTGCCCAGCACGCTGGAGCAGGAATGGCATGTCAACCCCTTCCTGCGCGTCAGCGAGCCCGAAGTCCAGGCCCGGCTCACGGCGCATGCAGGGCACAAGCCGGCCGACCGCATCGAAGCTTTCACACTGATGCGGCAGTGGAAAAACGATTTCTGAGGACCACAGGATGCACCGATTGAGACGACTGAAATTCTGGGCCCTGGCTGCAGTGGTTGTGATGGCAGCCGGTTGCGCCGCCGTCCCACCCTCATCCACTTCCTCAGCCTCATCATCCTGGTCGACCGACGCCTCGGCCACGGCACTGGGACAAAACCCCTCCGCCATCCAGCAGGGACCGCTGGCCACGCCGCCGGACGCGGCGCAAATCGCCCGCGACGATGCCATGGAGATGCAGGCCGCCAAACAGGCAACCGACCATGCCGATGTGCTCTACACCAACATCTGGCAGCGCATTCGCGCCGGCTTCGCCATTCCGGACATGGACGGCCCGGCCATGGTCCCCTACGTCAACCAGGCCGTGCAGTGGTACAGCACCCGGCCCGACTACGTCGCCCGCATGACCGAGCGCTCGCGCAAATACCTCTACTACATCGTGCAGGAAGTCGAGCGCCGTCACCTGCCCACCGAACTCGCTTTGCTGCCCTTCGTCGAAAGCGCCTTCAACCCCGACGCCATGTCGTCAGCCAAGGCCTCGGGAATGTGGCAGTTCATTCCTTCCACGGGCAAGCATTTCAAGCTGAAGCAGACCATGTTCCAGGACGATCGGCGCGATGTCATGGCTTCGACCAAGGCTGCGTTGGACTACCTCACCAAACTGCACACCATGTTCGGCAATTGGCAACTGGCGCTGGCGGCCTACAACTGGGGCGAAGGTGGAGTGCAACGCGCCATGACTTACAACCAGGCCAAGGGACTTCCAGTGAGTTACGGCGCCCTGAACATGCCGATCGAGACGCGCAACTATTACCCGAAACTGCAAGCGGTGAAAGACATCATCGCAGACCCGGCGAAATATGGCATCAACCTGCCGGACGTCCCCGACCACCCCTATTTCAAACCCGTCACCATCACCCAGGACATCGACGTGGATCTGGCAGCCAAGCTCGCCAACATGACGGTGCGCGAATTCCGCTCGCTCAACCCCTCGTACAACAAACCCGTCATCCTGGCGGCCACCAAGCCCCAGATCCTCTTGCCCTATGACAATGCGACGGCGTTCGAGCAGGCCGTTGCCGATTACCGGGGCGCGCTGTCGACGTGGACCACTTATCGCGTCCCTGTCACGGCCACACCATTCCAACTGGCCCGCAACCTTCACCTCACCGAGGCCACGTTGCGCGACGTGAACAACATTCCGCTGCGCACGCTGGTGAAGGCGGGTTCGACCTTGCTCATTCCCAAACCGCCGCAGGACGACCGGAACGTGAGCCGGCACGCCGTGGAAAACGCCGTGCTGGCCTTGGCTCCGGACATCCCCCCGGGGCGGCGGCAGCGCCTGATCGCCGGGCCGAACGACACGCCCTTCACCGTGGCGCACCGCTACGGCTTGAGCCCGGCCGAGGTGGCGCAATGGAACCACATTGCCGAAGGCGGGCGGTTCCGGCCTCGCTCCATCATCATCGTGTACTCGCGCAGGCCGGTGTTCAAGCAGCATGAGCTCATCCTGGCGCAGCGTGACAAACGCCGCATCGTGCGAGTGGCTGATCGACGCAAAATCACACGCACGACCAAGCGTTCGCTGCGCTACTCCATCCACACCTCATTCCGGCATGACTTGAAGGTGGCGCAGCGCTGAGCGCGAGCTGCGGCGCCGGGCCGCGCTTGTGCTCAAGCACCGACTTCGCCAAAACCTCCACCTCCGGGGGTTTCGATGACGAACACATCCCCGGCTTGCATATCCACGCAGGCCGTGGCCCCCAGTGCCTCGACCTGCCCGTCCGCCCGCTCGACGCGGTTGATGCCCAGCGCGCCAGGCTGGCCGCCGGCCATGCCGAAAGCCGCCATCTTGCGGCCGTTCGACAGGATGGATGCGGTCATCGCCTCGAGGAAGCGGATGCGGCGCACACCACCGTCGCCTCCGCGCCAGCGCCCCGCTCCACCTGAACCTTCACGCAGGGCAAAGCTCTCCAACAGCACCGGATAGCGACACTCCAGCACCTCGGGGTCGGTCAGTCGCGAGTTGGTCATGTGGGTCTGCACCACCGCCGTGCCGTCGAAGCCGCCCGTGAGCCGGCCCTGCGCGTCGAACACGCCGCCAGCGCCGGAGCCGCCGGCGATGGTTTCGTAATACTGGTAATGCGCGTTGCCGAAGGTGAAGTTGTTCATCGTGCACTGGCTGGCAGCCTGGACGCCGAGGGCGCCGAACAGGGCGTTGGTGATGCACATCGAGGTTTCCACATTGCCGGCCACGACCGAGGCCGGCAATGCAGGCGCCAGCATCGAGCCCTCGGGAATGATCACCTGCAGCGGTTTGAGGCAACCGGCGTTGAGCGGAATGTCGTCGCCGACCAGACAGCGAAAGACATAGAGCACCGCCGCTGTGGTCACGGCCCTTGGGGCGTTGAAGTTGTTGGCCTGTTGCGGTGACGTGCCGCTGAAATCGATCACGGCGCTGCGCGCTGCCTGGTCCACGCGAATCGCCACGGCAATGCGCGCGCCGTTGTCCAGCTCGAGCACGAAGTTGCCGTCGTGCAAGGCGCCGATCACGCGGCGCACGGCCTGCTCGGCATTGTCCTGCACATGCCGCATGTAAGCCTGAACCACCGCCAGGCCGTACTCGGCCACCAGTTGCTGCAACTGCTGCTCACCCATGGCATTGGCTGCGATCTGCGCCTTGAGATCGGCGAGGTTCTGCTGCGGATTGCGTGCCGGGTAGTTGCCACTGCCCAGCAGAGACAGGGTTTCGGTCTCGCGCAAGCGCCCTTGGGTCACCAGCTTGAAGTTGTCGATCACCACGCCCTCCTCCTCGATGCTGCGGGAGAACGGCGGCATGGAACCGGGCGTGGTGCCACCAATGTCGGCGTGGTGGCCGCGCGAGGCAACGAAGAACAACACGCTGTCGCCAGCCGCGTCGAACACCGGGGTGACCACGGTCACGTCCGGCAAATGCGTGCCACCGTGGTACGGATCGTTCAGCATGTAAACGTCGCCGGGACGCATGCTTGCGGCATTGGCCTGCTGGATGGAGCGAATGCTCTCACCCATGGAGCCGAGATGCACCGGCATATGCGGCGCATTGGCAATGAGCTGGCCTTCGGCGTCGAACAGGGCGCAGGAAAAATCCAGCCGCTCCTTGATGTTCACCGACACCGCTGTGTTCTGCAACTGCTCGCCCATCTGTTCGGCGATGTTCATGAACAGGTTGTTGAAGACTTCGAGTTGCACCGGATCGGCCTCGGTCTGCAGGTTGCGGGTTCTGGCTCGTGCCTCGCCGCGCAGCAGTTCGAGATGGTTCAAGGCTGTGATGCAGGCGCGCCACCCGGGTTCGATCACCGTGGTGGTGTTGGTCTCGGCGACGATGGCTGGGCCCTGGATCACATGCCCGGGGCGGCAAGCCGCGCGCATCACCAGCGCCGCCGCGTGCCAGGCACCGCCGCTGTAGAACCGAAGCTTGTCCGACACGGGAGCATCGCCCGCGGCCATCGTCGGCCGAGCCGCCAACTGGTGGGGTGTCCCGAGCGTTAGGCCGCTCCCGACCCCATGCAGTGGTTCATCCACCGCTTCGCCGCCCCCAGCCGCCTCGGCCGACACAGTCTCGACCACCAGCGCGCGCCCGGGCATGGCGTGCGCGAATTGCCGGTTGTAGGCCTGCTCGAATGCTGCGTGCATGGCTTGTGGCGTGTCGAGGTCCACCAGAAAGGCCGAGTCCGTGCCCTGGTAGCGCAGTTGCACACGCCGCGACACGCGCATGGTCTGGAGGGCGACGCCCTGTTCCGCCAGCTGCGTCTGCGCGGCCACAGCCAGTTCGTCCAGGGCCGCACGGATGGCGGGCATGGCGGCCTCGCCCAGCACCTCTTCGACGCTGCGTTCGCGGATCACCGTTTGCTCCGCCAAGCCCATGCCGTAAGCCGAGAGCACACCCGCCAGAGGATGGATGAACACGCGCTCCATGCCCAAGGCATCGGCCACACGGCAGGCGTGCTGCGCCCCGGCGCCGCCAAAGCACTGCAGGGTGTAGCGCCTGACGTCATGCCCGCGGGCCACCGAAATGCGCTTGATCGCGCCTGCCATGACCTGCACCGCGATGTCCACATAACCTTCGGCCACGCCCTCCGGGGTCTGCACCAGCCCCGTCTGGCGAGCGATGTCCGCAGCCAGTTCGGCAAAGCGCACCCGCACCACGTCGGCGTCCAGTGGGGCATTGCCGTGGGGGCCGAACACAGCGGGGAAATGCGCCGGGCTGATCTTGCCCAGCATCAGGTTGGCGTCGGTGACGGTCAGTGGACCGCCGCGCCGGTAGCACGCCGGCCCGGGATGGGCGCCGGCCGAGTCCGGGCCCACGCGCATGCGTGCGCCATCGAAGTGCAGCACCGAGCCACCGCCTGCGGCCACCGTGTGGATGCTGAGCATGGGCGCACGCATGCGCACACCCGCCACCTGGGTTTCGAACGCGCGCTCGAAGCTGCCGGCGTAATGCGACACATCGGTAGAGGTGCCGCCCATGTCGAAGCCGATCACCCGTTGGTGGCCTGCCAGTTCCGCCGTGCGCGCCATGCCGACGATGCCGCCGGCGGGGCCGGAAAGAATGGCATCCTTGCCGCGAAACGCATGCGCCTCGGCCAGGCCGCCGCTGGACTGCATGAACAGCAGCCGCACCCCCGGCATCTCGGCTGCGAGCAGGTCCACATAGCGCCGCAGGATGGGGGAAAGGTAAGCGTCGACCACGGTGGTGTCGCCGCGCGAGACAAACTTGATCAGCGGGCTGGTTTCATGCGACATGCTGATCTGGTTGAAGCCGACCTCCCGCGCCAGGCGCGCTGCCGCCTGCTCATGCGCCGTGTAACGCCAGCCATGCATGAACACGATGGCTGCCGCGCGCAAGCCGGCGTCGTACGCCACCTGCAGCAGTTCGCGCAACGCGGGCGCGTCGAGTGCTTGCAGCACCTCGCCGCCGGCGCCCACGCGCTCGCGTACCTCGATCACATGCTGGTAGAGCAACTCGGGCAGCACGACGTGGCGGTCGAACAAACGCGGCCGATTCTGGTAGGCGATGCGCAAGGCATCGCGAAAACCCCGCGTCGTCACCAGCACCACCGGCTCGCCCTTGCGTTCCAGCAGCGCGTTGGTCGCCACGGTCGTGCCCATCTTCACGCACTCCACCCGATCCGGCGTGATCGGCGCATCAGCCGCCAGGCCCAACAGGAGCCGGATGCCCGCCAAGGCCGCGTCGTGGTACTGCTCCGGATTCTCGGACAGCAGCTTGTGCGTGAGCAAAGCCCCATCGGGCCTGCGCGCGACGATGTCGGTGAAGGTGCCGCCACGGTCGATCCAGAATTGCCAACGCATGTTGGGTGTCCTCGTGTTCAGCAAGCGCAAACCAGGCTGCGCGACAATTCCACTCTATCGCGCCGGCCCGCAGCGCGCTCAAGACCGTTCATCATCCATGCACACCGAAGTCCGCGACTACCTGCTCGACCTGCAATCCCGCATTCTTCACGCCCTCGAAGCACTCGACGGCAAGAACTTTCAGCGCGACGCCTGGACGCGGCCTGCCGGCGGGCCGCTGCAAGGCGATGGGGCGACGAGCCTGATCGAGGACGGTGATTTGTTCGAGCGTGGTGGCTGCAACTTCTCGCACGTGCGCGGCGCGCAGCTGCCACCCTCGGCCACGCAGCACCGGCCCGAGCTGGCGGGAGCGCCGTTCGAGGCCATGGGAGTGTCGCTGGTGCTGCACCCGCGCAACCCCTATGTGCCCACCGTGCACATGAACGTGCGCATGCTGGTGGCGCAGCCTGCGGGCAAGCCGGAGGTGGCCTGGTTCGGCGGCGGCATGGACCTGACGCCCTACTACGGCTTCGAGGACGATGCGGCGCACTTTCACCAGACCTGCAAGCAGGCGCTGGACGCGCTCGACCCCGGCTATTTCCCGCGCTTCAAAACCTGGTGCGACGACTATTTTTTCCTCAAGCACCGCAATGAGCCGCGCGGCGTCGGCGGGGTGTTTTTCGACGACTTTGCCGACGGCGGCTTCGACCAGGGCTTCGCCCTCATGCGCGCGGTTGGCGATGCCTTTCTCGGTGCCTACCTCCCCATCGCCCTGCGCCGCCGCAGCCTGCCCTTTGGAGAGACCGAACGCGACTTCCAGGCCTACCGGCGCGGCCGCTACGTCGAATTCAACCTGGTGTGGGATCGCGGCACCCTGTTCGGCCTGCAATCGGGCGGGCGCACCGAATCCATCCTCATGTCCATGCCGCCCATCGTGAAATGGCGCTACGACTGGCACCCCGCACCCGGCACACCCGAAGCGCGGCTGTACGAGGTGTTCCTCAAGCCACGCGACTGGGCTGCTGCGGCGTGAGCGGCGCCACCGTGGCAAAGCCACCACGCATCGGCCTGCTGGGCGGCAGCTTCGACCCCATCCACACCGCCCACCTGCAACTGGCCCTCAGCGCCCGGCGCGAACTTGCGCTCGACACCGTGTGGCTCATCCCCGCCGGCCAGCCCTGGCAGCGCGACCCGCTGGCCGCCAGCCAGGCCGACCGCTGGGCCATGCTGGAGTTCGCCATCGCCGGCCACGCCGGGCTGCGCGGCTGCGACATCGAACTCAAACGCCAGGGCCCGAGCTACACCATCGACACCCTGCGCGCCTTGCAACGCGCGCATCCCGACACCGCCTTCACCTTCATCCTCGGTGCCGACCAATTGCGTAACCTGACGAGCTGGAACGGTTGGGAAGAGATTGCCGCCTGCGTCGATCTGGCCGTGGCCCGCCGCCCAGGCCATGCCGTTGCCGCTCCGCCCGAACTGCTGCACGCCCTGGCCCGAGCTGGCCATGGGCTGCACCGACTCGCCATGGACGCCATCGACCTCTCCGCCACCCTCGTCCGCGATCGGATTGCACGCGGCGAGCCGCTCGACACGCTCGTGCCAGCGTCTGTGGCGCGCTATATTGAAGACCACCATCTTTACTCCACACCCACTCCGCATGGACATTCGTAAGCTGCAACGCACCATCGTCGACGCCCTGGAAGACGTCAAGGCGCAAGACATCCAGGTCTTCAACACCGAGGCCTTGACCAGCCTGTTCGACCGCGTCATCGTGGCCAGCGGCAGCTCCAACCGGCAGACCCGCGCCCTGGCCGCCAGCGTGCGCGATCAGGTCCGCGCCGCCGGCGGCAGCGTGAAGAACCCGGAAGGCGAAGGCAGTGGCGAATGGGTGCTGGTGGACTGCGGCGATGCCGTGGTGCACATCATGCAGCCCGTCATCCGCGCCTATTACAAGCTGGAAGACATCTGGGGTGGCAAGAGCGTGCACCTCAAAGCCAAGCAGGACGCAGCGGCTCTGGCCGCCACCAAGGCCGCGCGCAGTGCCAGCCCAAGAACGGCTCGGGACACCAAAACCAGTTCCGCAACGGCCGTGAAGCGCGTAGCCACCGCCCCGAAAACTGCGGCCAAACGCATCAGTGCAAGCCCCGTACCCAGCCGCAACCTCGCCGCCAAGGTGCCTGCCAAGCGCGGCCCCTGGCCCGGCAAAACCAAGGCTGACGTTGGCGACGGGGACGGCATGGACGATACGCCAGCCGCCAAACCGCGCTCCAAGAGCACGAACCCAGCCAAGCCCCGGGCAACGGACAAGACGCTTGCCAGCGCCACACCCGCGCCGCGCGAACGTGGCACTGGTGGTGCCATCGGCGGCCGCAAAGGCAGCGCGACCGGCAGTTCCACTTCCGCCAACTCGTCGGCGCGTACTGCGAGCAAGACGACCGTGACGCGCCGCGCCGCTGCGAAAAAAACATCCGGCTGAAAGGGGTGTTGCCACGTCGGGGTGAAGAGAACCGGGAGCGCCCTTCGTAGCCTGGAGATGTGCATGAAGATCTGGTTGCTGGCGGTCGGGCAGCGCATGCCGCATTGGGTGGATGAAGCCTGCGCGGACTATGCCAAACGCCTGCCCGCTGAAACTCCCCTGCTGCTCAAAGAGATTCGCGCCGAGGCGCGCAGTTCCAGCATGCGTGCCGAGGCGGTGATGGAGCGCGAGGCGCAGCGCATCGAGGCTGCGCTGCCACCAAGCTGCCGCCTCATCGCCCTGGACGAGCATGGCCAGCGCCACACCACGGCCAGCCTGGCCACCGAACTGCAGCGCTGGCGTCAGGAAGGACGCGATGTCGCCCTGCTCATCGGCGGTGCCGACGGCCTGGCACCGCGCATCAAGCAGCGTGCCGACGCCCTGCTGCGCCTGTCGGACTTCACCCTGCCCCACGGCCTGGCACGCGTGCTGCTGGCCGAGCAAATCTATCGCGCCCACAGCCTGCTCGCCGGGCACCCCTACCACCGGGCCTGACGCCCCCAGCCTGTGCCGTCCGCGCCGCACCACGGCGGCCGCTCGCCTGACCCGCCGCTCGGCCGACCTGATCGGGAGCCATGCCCTGGTCCACGTCGGATCTCACGCTCGCGCGATCCGTCCGAACCCGCGGACGCAGGCATGGCGTGCACAGGCCTTAGACTGCCTCCCGACATCGCCTGGCGGGCCACACTGCAGGGCCCCAGATCAACACAACAAGGACGACCGCAATGATGGCAGGTGGCTGGTTCGCAGGCTTGGGGGCATTGCTTGGCGGGTTCGTCGGCTTTCTCATGAGACCGTCGGTGCCCCTCCTGGGCCAGATCCCCTTCCGTGACGTCATCACGCGTGGCGCCAACCTGCAAGGCCTGGATGCCCTGCTGCTTCGGAACGCGGCTCAGCAGTCCTTCAACGATGTCTTGGTCGGTCTGATTGTCGGCGCCGTGATGGGCTACGTTTTATATCTGCTCAGCAAAAAGCGCTGAATGGGGATCAACATCCGGCTGGGCACGTCACCCCCACGCTGGCGCGACGCTGTTCCGCAAATCCCATGCCTTTGCTCGTTGTGTGGCAGTCGCGCAAAAAACAGGCCGAACCTCCGGCAATCCCGTATTGGCCCGATGTCAGCCGCGTGGCGGGGCATCCTTGCCGAGCTTGCTCACCGGTGACTCGGCACGCCGATACACCCGTTCAAACCGCTCCGCGTCCACAACCCCATGATCTCCTGGCGCGTACTGCAACAGCCAGTCGCCGGCTTTACCGTGCAGCAAGTCGCCTCCGGCACTGCGAGCGATGCGAAATGGGGTTGGCATTTGCCGCGCCAGCACAGGCAGGGGTTTGTTGATGTAAGACCCGTCTTGCCCATCGAGCGTCGGAGAGACGGCCTGGTAGCGAGCGTCGAAGCGGCCGCGTGACACGCTCCAGCGATCGCCAGCAGACACGGTGACGAGAGCGTCACCAGTGGCGTAGCGGTTGGGGCCTTCGCGGCTGACGAGTTCGCCCGGCGCGGTGGCGAACTGCACCTGCACAGCCTCGTGCTTGACATAGGGCGCGGCTTGCGGGTCGGTACGCAGGTCGATACCGCCGAGGGGTTGGGAGGCTTGCATCGCCGAGGGCGTGGTTGGGGTCATGGGGCTTCCAGGGCTTCCCAGCGCACGAGGGCCTGAAGCAGCTCATCCTCGATCTGGGCAAAGCGTTGCTGCATCGCACTCAGTCGCTCCGGCGAGGACTGGTAGGTGTGCGGGTCGGCCAATTGCTCGGACAGGCTCTTTTGCTCGCCCTCCAGCGCGGCGATGCGGCCAGGCAGTTCCTGCAGCTCGCGCTGGTCCTTGTAGCTGAGCTTGCGCCGTGGCTTGGTTCCCGTGCCCGCGTATGCTGGCTGGCCATCAAGAGCGCTGCTGCGGCCCTGGAACGCGGCAGCGACAACGGTCGGCCCGGGCTGCGCGGACCCGGCGGCGGCGCTACCACGATCTGCGCGATCAGCCCGCTTGGCCGCAGCCGAAGTGACGGACTGCTGCAGACCGCGGGCGCGCTGCGATTGGGTCAACCAGTCGCTCACGCCGCCTTCGTATTCGCGCCAGCGGCCCGGATGGCCGGGGGCGGATTCGGCCACGATGGTGCTGGTGACGACGTTGTCGAGGAAGCGGCGGTCGTGGCTGACGAGGAACACCGTGCCATCGAATTCCTGCAGCAGTTGTTCCAGCAATTCCAGGGTGTCGATGTCGAGATCGTTGGTGGGTTCGTCCAGCACCAGCACATTGGCCGGGCGCGCGAACAGCCGCGCGAGCAACAAGCGGTTGCGTTCGCCTCCCGACAGCGACTTCACCGGCGAATGGGCCCGCGCCGGGGCGAACAGGAAGTCGCCCAGATAGCTCATCACATGTTTGCGGGAACCGCCGATTTCAATCCACTCGCTTCCCGGGCTGATGGTGTCGGCCAGCGTGGCCTCGGGGTCGAGCGCGGTGCGCATCTGGTCGAAGTAGGCCACGGTGAGGCGCGTGCCCTGGCGCACGCTGCCGCTGTCGGGCGCCAGTTCGCCGAGGATCAATTTCAGCAGCGTGGTCTTGCCGGCGCCATTGGGACCGAGGATGCCGACCTTGTCGCCGCGCAGGATGGTGGCGGAAAAATCCTGCACCACGATACGCTCGCCAAAGCGTTTGCCCACCGCCTCCAGCGCCGCGACGATGCGCCCGCTGGACTGGCCCCCATCCACCTCCAACTTCACGCGCCCCAGGGTTTCGCGCCGCACCTGGCGCTGCGCGCGCAGGGCTTCCAGGCGGTTGATGCGGCTGACGCTGCGGGTGCGGCGCGCCTCCACGCCCTTGCGGATCCATACCTCTTCCTGAGCCAGCAGCTTGTCGGCGCGGGCTGCGGACACGGACTCGTCGGCAAGCTCCTGCGCCTTGCGCGCCTCGTAGGCGCTGAAGTTGCCGGGATAGCTGCGCAGTTGGCCACGGTCGAGCTCGACGATGCGGGTGGTGACGTTGTCGAGAAAGCTGCGGTCGTGGGTGATGAGCACGACGCTGCCGCGAAAGCCGATGAGCAGGCCTTCGAGCCAGGTGATGGCGTCGAGATCGAGGTGATTGGTGGGCTCGTCGAGCAGCAGCACGTCTGGCGCGGCCACCAGCGCCTGCGCCAGCGCCACGCGCTTTTGCATGCCACCGGACAGGCTGCCGATGCGCGCCTCGGCCTGCAGTTCCAGGCGCTGCAGCGTCTGGTCCACGCGCTGCTCCCAGGTCCAGCCATCGAGCAGCTCGATGCGGGTCTGGATCGCGTCCAGGTCATCATCCGGCGAATGTGCCTCGTAGCGCGCCCGCAGGTCGCGCGCTTCGGCCACGCCATGGGCCACAGTGTCGAACACCGTGGCCTCCGCCGGAAACGATGCCTCTTGCGGCACATACACCTGTCGCAAGCCCTGTTGCACCTGCACCAGGCCACCGTCGGGCAACTCCAGGCCGGCGATGATTTTCAGCAGTGAGGACTTGCCGGTGCCGTTGCGGCCGATGAGGCCGAGACGTTCGCCCGCCTCCAGGGCCATGGCGGCGTGGTCGAGCAGGGGAACGTGGCCGAAAGCCAGGCTGAGGTCGGAGACGGAGAGAACGGCCATGGGAAGCAGTGAAGACCGGCGAGATGCCGGCGCGCGGGCATTGTGCCACCGGGCTGCGCGGCGCTGCTCGCGGCGGCCATGCCCGGTATGATCGGCCGTCCCCCAACCCCTGGCTCGCCAGTGCCGCAGACGCACCCGCCATGCACGCTTTCATGCACGCCAAGCCCTTCGTCTACCTCGCCTCGGCCAGCCCCAGACGGCAGGAATTGCTGCGCCAGATCGGAGTCGACTTCATGCTGCTGGCGCCCGATGCCAAGGAAGATGCCGAGACGCTGGAACGGGTTCAACCCGGCGAGTCGGCCCGCGCTTACGTGACACGCGTCACGCGGCTCAAGCTGCAGGCCGCCGTCATACGCCTGGCCCGCCGCAACCTCCAGCCTGCGCCCATTCTGTGTGCAGACACGACCGTGGCGCTGGGCCGAAGGATCCTCGGCAAACCGTGCGATGCCCTTGAAGCCGCGGCCATGCTCAGACTGCTGGCTGGCCGCACCCACCGTGTGCTGACGGCCGTGGCGCTGCAATGGGTTGATGGTGCCGATGTGCCCGGCCCGCAGGCCTCGAGGCACCGCAATGCCGGTTCGCGCGCATCCGCATCCGGCTCGCACCAGGCCGAGGCGCTGAGCACGAGCCGGGTGCAATTCGCAGCGCTGTCCGACGCAGAACTCGCGGCCTATGTGGCCAGCGGCGAACCGTTCGGCAAGGCTGGCGCCTACGGCGTGCAGGGCCGGGCGGCGGCGTTCATTCAACGCATCGGCGGCAGCTACTCGGGCATCATGGGGCTGCCGCTGTTCGAAACCACCCAATTGCTGCGACAAGCTGGAATCCCGCTATGAACAACCCCGGTCTGCAGGAAGACTTGCTGATCAACATCACGCCGCAGGAAACCCGCGTCGCCCTGATCACCCACGCGGCTGTGCAGGAGCTTCACATCGAGCGCACGCTGGAGCGCGGTCTGGCCGGCAATGTCTACCTGGGGCGTGTCGTGCGGGTGCTGCCGGGCATGCAGTCGGCCTTCGTCGACATCGGCCTGGAGCGCGCCGCTTTCCTGCACGTGGCCGATCTGTGGCAGCGCATGCTGGGCAGCAATGGCGAGGGGCGGCTGAACGCGCCGCTGGTCCCCATCGAGAAACTGGTGTTCGAGGGCCAGTCCTTGCTGGTGCAGGTGATCAAGGATCCGATCGGCGCCAAGGGCGCGAGACTGTCTTCGCAAATCAGCCTGGCCGGACGGCTACTGGTGCATCTGCCGCAGGACGGGCATATCGGCATTTCGCAAAAAATCGACGACCCCGCCCTGCGCGACGCGCTGCGCCAGCGCCTGACTGCGCAGGCCCAGGCGCACGACCCCGGCGCCAGCCTGGGCTTCATCGTGCGCACCAACGCCGAGGACGCGAGTGACGCCGAGTTGCTCGACGACATCGGCTATCTGCGCAAGACCTGGAGCACGATCGAGGCCCGCATGCGTCAGGCGCAATCCCCCGCCCTGCTCTACCAGGAACTGAGCCTGGCCCAGCGCGTGCTGCGCGACCTCGTCACCGATGCCACGCGCAGCATCCAGATCGATTCGCGCGAGAACTTCGAGCGTTTACAGGCTTTCGCCGCGGACTACATGCCGGGCGTCGCCAGGTTGCTGCAGATCTACCACGGTGAGCGCCCGCTGTTCGAGCAGTACAACGTGGACGAGGAAATCGAAAAGGCCCTGGGCCGCCGCGTGGATCTCAAATCCGGTGGTTATCTCATCATCGACCAGACCGAGGCCATGACCACGGTGGACGTGAACACCGGCGGCTTCGTCGGCGCGCGCAATTTCGACGACACCATTTTCAAGACCAATCTGGAAGCCGCGCAGGCCATCGCCCGGCAACTGCGCCTGCGCAACCTGGGCGGCATCATCCTCATCGACTTCATCGACATGGGAAGCGCCCAGCACCGCGCCGCCGTGCTCGACGAGCTGAAAAAGTCCCTCGCGCGCGACCGCGTGAAAGTGTCGGTCAACGGTTTCTCGCAACTCGGCCTGGTAGAAATGACGCGCAAGCGCACCCGCGAGTCCCTCGCCCACCAACTGTGCGAACCCTGCCCCATCTGTATCGGCCAGGGCCAGGTGAAGACTGCACGCACCACCTGTTACGACATCCTGCGCGAAATCCTGCGCGAGGCCAAGCAGTTCAGCCCGCGCGAATTCCGCATCGTCGCCTCCAACGCCGTGGTTGATCTGTTCCTCGAGGAGGAAAGCACCCATCTCGCCGAACTCTCCGACTTCATCGGCAAACCCATTGCGCTGCAGGTCGAGCCCGGCTATGTGCAGCACCAGTTCGACATCGTGCTGCTGTAGTGGCGTTGCACAGTGCAGCCCGCGCTTCAGCCTGCCTTCGGCATCCGCCCCAGCATGTAGAACTCGGGATTGGGCATCATGCGCAGCAGCCCGGCCATGCGGTTGGACAGGGCGAAGAACGCTGCGATGGCGCCAATATCCCACGCATCCTCATGGCTGAAGCCCACGGCGCACAAGGCGTCGAGGTCGGCGTCGTCCACCGCGTGCGCCTGCTGCGCAACCTTGCACGCGAACGCCAGCATCGCCCGCTGCCGCCGGCTGAGCCCGGCCTTGGTCCAGTCCGTGGCAATCTGGTCGGCGACCAGCGGATTCTTCTCGTGAATGCGCAAGATCGCCCCATGCGCCAGCACGCAATACAGGCAGTGGTTGGCCGCACTGGTGGCCACGACGATCATCTCGCGCTCCCCCTTGGTCAGCCCCGAAGGCTTGAGCATCAGCGCGTCGTGATAGGCGAAGAAGGCGCGGAACTCATCCGGCCGGTGCGCCAGCGCGAGAAATACATTCGGCACAAAACCGCTGCGCTCCTGCACCTCCAGGATGCGCTGGCGTATGTCGTCGGGCAGGTCGGAGAGATCGGGGATGGGAAAGCGGCTGATGGGATCGGACATGGCGGGGCTTTCGAAGAAATGCTGGACGGCCCCAGGGTTTCTGGATCTCACGAGGACTGGCGGCAGCTCTCACGTGGGGGCATTCCCATGGGCAGCCGTCTTGATTGAAACCCCAGCACCGGGTGAGCGCCATGGCTGTGCAAATCCAAATCCTAGGTGATGCGGGTTTTCCGGATCTGGGGGCTTGAAACCCACTACGGTGCCAGGCTGGTCTTCATGGCTCCGGCCGGGCAGGTCGCCGCGTCAGCAGCGACCTTGCCGACATTCAGCAGGAAGCTCTCGAACGGTTTGATCGCGCGCATGGCCACCAACTTCGGACCCTGGAACTCGAGCTTGCCGCTCATCATGGCCCACATCGGCCCCGGGTCGCCTTGGCCCATGGCTTCCCAGTCCTTGGTGCTGGCGTGCATCAGAAAGTCCACGTCGAAGTTTGCCGGTGAGTTGGGGACGCCGCCGTAGGTGCAGAAGGCCTTGCCGTCCTGCGGCACGATCTTGAGTTCCACCATCGAACCCTAGCCGCAATCGGTCCGGTACAACTCCACCACCTTGTAGCCACGGCCCTTGTCATCGCGCAGCCATTCGCCGGCCAGGCCCTCGGTCAATGGTGTGGTCTGGTTCCAGGCCTGGCAGAAGTTGGCCGTCCATTGCGGGGACATGAGCACGGGTGCCCCTGCCTGGGCCGTCACAGTGGCGGTCGTGAACAGTGCGGCCAGGGTCAGGCGCACCAGGGTTTGACGGCGGTTTGCAGCAATGCGATGCGTGGGTGTTGCCTCCTCGGTTGTGAAACCCGCGTCCACTCCCGCGCCGACTTCTCCCAGGACTAGATGTAGTCCTGGGCGTATCCAACTGTCGGCCCATCTTGCCACTGGGAACTTTCCAGAATAAGCCGGGAATGCCCGTGAAACCAAGGCTGTCGACACCTGGACCCCGCCTGCGCGCAAGACTGGCTCGCTGCACGCAGCAGCGCAAGACATGACGTGCGAGGGCGGAGAAGATGACATGACGCCTGCGGCAGAACGACGCCGCAAGACGCCGGAGTCGCCCCTGTCGGGAACGCCGACCCCGGGGTATTGCCTTGGGGGTTTTGCCCCAGGCGTCAGGCGTACTGCGCGAGAGTCAAGCGCATCTTTTTCATGGCCTGAACTTCGATCTGGCGAATGCGCTCGGCCGACACGCTGAACTCGGCGGCCAGGTCGTGCAGGGTTTTGCCGCCGGTGCCGTCGTCGTTCACAGCCAGCCAGCGTTGCTCGACGATGCGGCGGCTGCGCGGATCCAGTGTTTCCAGCGCCTGCTCAAGACCTTGCACCTGCAGACGCTCGTGGCTGCGAGCTTCCAGCACAGCATCGGGTTCGTGGCTGCGGTCCGAAAGGTAGGCGTTGGGACCGAACGCCTCTTCCCCGTCGTCCCCCACGGGTTGCAGCGCAACTTCGCTGCCGCCCATGCGCTGTTCCATCTCGATGACGTCGGAGCGCTTGACCTGCAAGGTCTTCGCCACGGCATCGATCTCGGCGTCGTGAAAACTCTCGAAGCCCTGCTTCATCGAGCGCAGGTTGAAAAACAACTTGCGCTGCGCCTTGGTCGTGGCCACCTTCACCAGACGCCAGTTGCGCAGGATGTATTCGTGGATTTCCGCCTTGATCCAGTGCAGCGCATAGCTCACCAGACGCACGCCTTGCGACGGGTCGAAGCGGCGCACCGCCTTCATCAAGCCGATATTGCCTTCCTGGATCAGGTCGGCATGCGGCAGGCCGTAGCCGAGATAGTGGCGGGCGACCGAAACCACCACCCGCAGATGCGACATCACCAGTTTCCCGGCGGCGTCGCGGTCTTCGCGCTCACGCCAGGCCAGCGCCAGCGCGCGCTCCTCTTCAGGACTCAGCATGGGCATGCGGTTGGCAGCGGCGATGTAGGACTCCAGATTGCCCAAGCTAGGCACCTGGGTGGGAAATCCGACAGCGAAAGAACCCCCCGCCACAGGGGCTGTCCCCAACGTGGGTTGCAGGGCAAGGGCATTGGTACGAGCCATATGCATACTCCTCTGTCTATTCAAGACGTGATTTTAGCACTCAGGCCGATAGAGTGCTAAAGGGCTGCAGGAGTTCCGCACCAGGCCCTACGAGGCCACCATCAGCCCTGCGCGGCCGCTGGATCGCACGATGCCAATGCCTCTCGTGTCAGTGTGCCCAGGGCCAAGTGCTGCTGGCCCTGGGCGTCAAAATTGGCGGCATCCAGCCATTGGGCATAAGCCAGCCGCAGGGCCGGCCATTCGCGGTCAAGCATGGCGTACCAGGTGGTGTCCCGATTGCGCCCCTTGACGACCGCAGCCTGGCGGAACAGGCCCTCGAAACGGAAGCCCAGGCGCTGCGCAGCCCGCCGCGAGGGGGCATTGAGGGCGTTGCACTTCCATTCGACGCGCCGGTATCCCAGCGCAAAAGCGTGGTCGAGCATGAGGAACAGCGCCTCGGTGGCGGCCGGGGTGCGCTGCAGGTGCGGTGCGAAGGCCAGATGGCCGATCTCGATGCTGCCGTTGTTCGGGTCGATGCGCAAGTAAGCGGCCACACCCGAAGCCTGGCCGGTTGCGGCGGTGACGATGGCGAAGAACAGCGGGTCGGGCGAGGCCTGGCTTTGCCGCACCCAGTCGGCATAGGCCGAGGCGTCGGCAAAAGGGCCGTAAGGCAGATAGGCCCACATCCGCCCAGCGCTGTCTGCGGCGTTGGCCGCGTGCAAGGACGCGGCATGCTCTGCCACGTCCAGGGGTTCCAGCCTTGCACGCACGCCGACAAGCGGCGCGTGCGCGGGCGCCAAGGCTGGCTTCCAGGCGGGCAGCATAGGGCCAAGCGGCAGGTCAGTCGCATCGGTCACAAGGCCGGGCGGGCTGGCGGGCGGGGCGGTCTGCATGGTCGTGACGGATGGCGGCGTGCGGTTGCGGGAAGACATGAGCTGTCGGCGCGAGGCGGCCGTCTCAACCCACCAGCGCCCTGGCGAAGGCACGGGCGTCGAAGGGCTGCAGGTCCTCGAGCGATTCGCCCACGCCGATGAAGTAGATCGGTACCGGTCGTTCGCGCGCGATGGCCGCGATCACCCCACCCTTGGCGCTGCCGTCGAGCTTGGTGAGGATGATGCCTGTCAGCCCCAGCGTGTCGTCGAAGGCGCGCAGTTGCGCCAGCGCGTTCTGCCCGTTGGTGGCGTCGATCACCAGCAGCGCCTCGTGCGGCGCGCCGTCCATGGCCTTGCCGATGACGCGCTTGACCTTTTTCAATTCGTCCATCAGGTGCAGCTGGGTGGGAAGCCGGCCTGCGGTGTCCACGATCACCACGTCCATGCCGCGCGCGCGGCCGGCACTCACCGCGTCGAACGCCACCGCGGCGGGGTCGCCGCCCTGCTGGGCGATCACTTGCACCGCGTTGCGCTCGCCCCAGGCGGTGAGCTGCTCGCGCGCGGCGGCGCGAAAGGTGTCGCCGGCGGCCAGCAGCACCTTGCAACCGGCCTGCTGCAAATGCCGGGTGAGCTTGCCGATGCTGGTGGTCTTGCCCGCGCCGTTCACCCCCACCATCATCATCACCGTGGGCGTGGACTTGCCGATGTCGAGCGGCTTTTCCAGCGGCACCAGCAACTCGGCCAAGACATCGCGCAGCAGTTCCCTGACCTGCTGCGGCGTCTCGGCACGCGCGGCGCGCACCTTCTTGCGCAACTGCTCCAGCACGAATTGCGTCGCCGGCATGCCGGCATCAGCCAGAATCAACGCTGTCTCCAGTTCTTCGTACAACGCCTCGTCGACACGACTGCCGCCGAACAGGACGGAAAGTCCCGAGCCGGTCTTGCGCAAACCCTGGCGTAAACGCGAAAACCAGCCGGCTGCGGCCTCGGTGCCTGCATCGCCGTGTACAGGACCGATCGACTCATGGGCCGGCTGGTCCGCGTCCGGCCTCACCGCATCGTCCGGCCTGACGACGCCCCGCCCCCCCATGGGTGCGGACGGAGGACCTTCGACCGCGGCGACGGGGATTGCAACTGGCGCGGCCGACTGCGCCTGCTGCGCATGGGCCTGGGCGGATTCGGGTGCGGCGGGCTTGCGTTGAAAAAAACGGAACATGGGCGAAGAAGGCTCGATGGTGGCATGCGGTCGCATGCGTGTGCACGCGTGCAGCCAGCCTTATTGTCACCTGCCGCCGCTCGCGGCCTGCACAAGTCTCGCGCCAGTCCCGTACGCGTGGGGCTATGCTCCGCGGCGCGAACCCGAGTCCAGAAGCACTGACATGCCCGAAAAACCTTCAACCGCAGCTCATCCTCGCAGCCGGCAGCCCAAGCGTGGCCCTGGCGAGATTCGCATCATCGGCGGGCGCCTCAAACGCAGCAAGCTGGTGGTCGCTCAGCTCCCCGGTCTGCGTCCCACGCCCGACCGCGTGCGCGAAACCCTGTTCAATTGGCTGGGTCAGGATCTCACCGGCCTGCGCTGCCTCGATCTGTTCGCCGGCAGCGGCGCGCTGGGCCTGGAGGCGGCGTCGCGCGGCGCGGCCTGGGTCGACCTGGTGGAACGCGATGCCCGACTCGCCCGGGTCTTGACCGAGGCCTGCGCACGGCTCGACGTGGCCGAGGTTCGCGTCCACGCTCAGGACGCGCTGCAGTTCGCCGCGCGCTGCGCCAGGGCGAGCTATGACATCGTGTTCATCGATCCGCCATTCGCGCTCGCTGAAAGCGGCCTGCATGCCGCCGCGCTGGCTGCAGTCTCACGCCTGTTGCCCGCTGGCGGCATGGCCTACATCGAGGCGCCGGATGCGCGTCAGCTGACCGCCTGGAGCAGCGGCGACGCCTGGAGCGTGTACCGCCAGGACCGTGCCGGTCAAGTGCATTACGCCGTGCTGCAGCGCAAGGCCGAAGCCGGCACCACGGAATAAACTGCCGCCGTGCGCCAACCCTGGAGTTCACCATGCTGACGGCCGTCTACCCCGGCACTTTCGACCCCTTCACCCGCGGGCATGAAGACCTGGTGCGCCGAGCCAGCAAACTCTGCGACCGGCTGATCGTGGCGGTGGCTGGGGGCCATCACAAGAACCCTCTCTTCAGCCTGGCTGAGCGTCTGGACTTGGCGCGCACCATCCTCACGCCTTACAACAACGTCGAGGTCGAGGGCTTCTCCGGCCTGCTGCGCAATTTCGTGCTCGAGCGCAACGCCGAGGTCGTGATCCGCGGCCTGCGCGCGGTCAGCGACTTCGAGTACGAGTTCCAGATGGCGGGCATGAACCGTCAACTCATGCCCGACGTGGAAACCATCTTCATGACCCCCGCCGACCAGTACCAGTTCGTATCCGGGACGTTCGTGCGGGAAATCGCCGTGCTCGGTGGCGACGTGAGTAAATTTGTGGTTCCCTTGGTGACGGAGCGCCTGGCCCTGAAGCTGGCCGGTCGTGTACCGAACTGAGCAACGGAGGTCTCTGCCATGGCTCTGTGGATCACCGACGAATGCATCAACTGCGATGTTTGCGAGCCCGAGTGCCCGAACCAGGCCATTTCGATGGGCCCGGAGATCTACATCATCGACCCCGATCGCTGTACCGAGTGCGTCGGCCATTTCGACGCCCCCCAATGCGTACAGGTTTGTCCGGTTGATTGCATCCCCATCCGCCCGGACCGCCTGGAAAGTCGTGAGGTGCTGATGGCGAGATACCGCTGGCTCATGAGGCTGGAGCCGCCCACCGCCGAGGCCATCGCCGCCGCAGCGGGAGCCTCGGTCCCGCAACCTGACTGAGGTAGCCGCACGAGCCACCTCACACGTCCGCTGCAAGCCTCAGGATGCGGGTGAGCCGCTCACCACCTTGCGTGTGTCGTGTTGACGCGCCGCCCTGCGCGCACGCTCCTGCCGGAGCCAGGCGCGCTGCTGGGCCAACGCGTTTTTGCGGGCCAGCAAGGCTTCCTGCTTCAAAACCTTGCGCCGCGCCGCTTCACGCTCGGCGTTTTCACGGTGCAATTGGTCGGCAAGGTCCTGATCGCGCGCAGTCTGGGCAAGAGCCTGCTGCACCTGGGCGGGATTGCGCGGGTCGACCACATTGACGGGCTTGCCCTGGGGGCACGGTGCCTGGGAATAGGTGCTGCCGCAGCGATATACCGACTGCGCCAAGGCCGTGCCGCTCAGCAGCATCCAGGCCAGGAACGGCAGCAGAAGCGCCGCACGAAGCAGGTGAAAACCGGTGACGATGATCATGACAACTCCTCGCTTGCGCCCTTCGGTGGTGCCGGATTCGGTCCAGGCGGCGGTGTGTTGCCGCGATGCAGATGCATCATCGCGGCCTCGAATTCGCCGCGCACAAGACGCGGCAACTCATCCAGCCCGCGCTGCAGGGCCTGTTCGATGCGCTCGAGCTCACTGCGCGGCGGCCGGCCCAGGACGAAGCCGATGACCGCGGAGCGATCACCCGGATGGCCGATGCCGATGCGCAAGCGCCAGAACTGCAGCGTGCCAAGCTGCGCGGCGATGTCGCGCAAGCCATTGTGTCCGGCGTGGCCACCAGCCAGCTTGAGCTTGATCTGCCCCGGCGGCAAGTCGAGCTCGTCGTGCGCCACCAGAATGTCCTCGGGCGGAATTTTGTAGAACCGTGCCATGGCCGCAACAGCCTGGCCGGAGCGGTTCATGTAGGTCATTGGCTCCAGCAGCCAGACGTCGCCTTCCGGGCCGCGCAAACGAGCGATGTCGCCGAAAAAGCCGCGCTCCGCGCGCAGGCTCAGACCCTCGCGCTGCACGATTTGATCAAGCCACCAGAAACCGGTGTTATGACGCTGTTGCGCATGTTCCGGCCCCGGGTTGCCAAGGCCGACAATGAGCCGGATCACGCCTGAACTCCGGGCTTGGTTGGAATGCCGAACCTGGGCGCTGACGCGACCTCGGGTTGAGGCTCACGCGCCAGCAGGGCACGCAGCGCATCCTCGGCACTACAGCGTCCAGCCAGCAAATCGGCCACCGCCGCGGTGATGGGCATGGCCACACCTCGACCACATGCAAGCTCCAGCACGGTTTGCGCTGTGGGCACGCCTTCGGCGACATGCCCGAGTCCGGCCACGATTCTGTCGAGTGTCTTGCCAACCGCCAATTGCAGACCGACGCGGCGGTTGCGCGACAACTCCCCGGTACAGGTCAGCACCAGATCGCCCAAGCCGCTCAGGCCCATGAAGGTTTCCATCTGCGCGCCCAGGGCCAGGCCAAGACGGGACATTTCCGCCAGGCCGCGGGTGATGAGCGCGGCGCGGGCATTCAGCCCCTGTCCGAGGCCGTCGCTCACGCCGCAGGCGATGGCCAGCACATTCTTCACCGCACCACCCACTTCCACGCCGATCAAGTCGCCGCTGGCGTAAATGCGCATGCCACCACCATGCAGGGCTTGTACGGCATGCTGCATGAGGCCGTCATCGGTGCTGGCAACGCTCAGCGCCACCGGCAGTCCACGCGCCACTTCCTGGGCGAAACTCGGGCCGGAGAGCACTCCGATGGCCGGCCGATCCGCCCAGCCGGCAAACACCTGCTCCAGTACCGCATGGGGCAGCAGACCGCTACCTTGCTCGAAGCCCTTGGCCAGGATCAGCACCTGTTTGACGTTGCCCGCAAGGTTGCCTGCAAGCGGCTGCGCGGCAGCAACGTGGGCCTGCGCATGCTCGCGCATGGCTCGCGCCACGCTGCGCAAGCCGGCCACCGGCGTCGCCAGCACCAGCAACCCTGAATCTGCTGGTGCACCGGCATGCGCCAGGGCTGTGCCCAGATCGGATGTGAGGCCCAGCGTTTCGGGTAAGGCAATACCGGGCAAATAGCGGGTGTTCTCGCCATGCGTGCGCAGGCCTTGCATCAACCCCGCGTCGCGTCCCCAGAGCTGCACGGCATGACGACTTGACGCATGGCAGGCCAGGGCTGTGCCCCAGGCGCCGGCACCAAGAATGGTGATGTTCATACGCACGCAGGACAGGCCGGAGACAGCCGATCAGGTCGCCCGGAAAAACGCTGGGACGGTCATGGCAGACACCGTGGGTCGCGACGTCGGCCTGGGCGGGTCGAGAAGGAAAGACAATCTCAGTTCAACGCCGAGCCATCGGGTGCGATCAGGCCGCTCGGGGACTGGCCGGCCTGCTGGGCTTGCTGGCTTTCGTACATCGCCTGGAAGTTGATTTCGGCCAGGTGTACTGGAGGAAACCCGGCGCGGGTGATGGTGTCGGCCAGGTTGGCGCGCAGGTAGGGGTAAACCGTTTGGGGGCAGGCGATGCCCAGCAACAGGTCGGCATGTTCCTGCGGGATGTTGCGCATCTCGAAAATGCCGGCTTGCTTGCCCTCAACCAGAAACAGGGTCTGGTCGTTGACACGGGCAGTGATGGTGGCGGTGATGGCCACTTCGAAAATGCCCTCGACCACGGTCTGCGATTCCACGTTCATCTGCACATCCACCGTCGGCTGGGCCTGCTCCAGCAAGATTTTCGGCGCATTGGGCTGCTCCAGGGAAAGGTCTTTGAGGTAGCAGCGCTGCAGCATAAAGACCGGCGACTGATCGGCAACCGCGTTATTCGAGGGGGTGCTCATGCAAAAAAGCTCCAGAGTGTGGGCCCGCCTCAAGGGGCGGATGAAAGCAAGGACGGAAACACCAATCCCGCATTGTAGGAGCCGCCCGGTCCCGCCTGGACCGATCCAAGCCGCGTCAGGCCGCGGCTTGCAGCAACGCGGTCAACCCTCCATGGGCGTCGAGCGCGTAGAGATCGTCGCAGCCGCCCACATGGGTCTGGCCGATGAAGATTTGCGGCACGGTGCGACGACCCGTGCTCTGCATCATGTGCAGGCGGGCCTGGTGGTCGAGATCAACCCGGATTTCCTCGATGTGCTGCACACCGCGCTTGAGCAACAAGGCTTTGGCGCGAACACAGTAAGGGCACACCGCGGTGGTGTACATGCGAACCTGAGACATGAATACTCCAGAAACTTGGCTTGGTCATCCACCGATGAACCCAGGCCCGGGCGTGGCGCAACCCAGGCATGCAGGGTGGCGCCCACGCCCGACAACGATACTTGGAGACGAGGCAGGGCAGGACGTCACGACACCTCTGAAACCGTCGATGCCGTGCTGAATCCGCCCTTCAATCAGCCCCTAGTCAGCTTTTTTCAACCGGCAAGCCCGCATCACGCCAGGCACGCAGACCACCGGCAACAGCCGTGGCGCGGGTGTAGCCCAGCTTGCGCAGCGTGATGGCAGCACGACCGGCACGGGCGCCGCTTTGACACATGAGCAAAAGCGGGGTTTCCTTATTCTTGGGCAGGTCCGCCAGGCGCTGTTCGATCTGGGCGAGCGGTACGTTGCGCGAACCGACGCAGTGGCCGGCGGCGTGCTCCTGTGGCTCGCAGACATCGATCAACACACCTTTCTCGCGGTTGACCAGACGCACGGCCTCGGAGGCGGTCACACCACCGCCGCCACTGCCCGAAAAGGTGGTCCACAGCAACATGCCGCCAGACACCAGGGCAATGGCGATGAGTGACAGGTTTTCCATGACGAACTTCAAAATGCCGGCTCCCGATCAAATCGATCGTGAATTTTAAGAACATTAGCCAGCATGCATATGGCTACGCCGGCAAACGATGGCATGCGCAGGGTTATTCCTGCGTCGTGTGAGGCAAATCCGTCACGCCCGGCACCAGCAGATCGGAGCGATGATCGCGCCTGAAGTGTCCACTACGATAAAGCCGATTCAACTGTTGAACCCACTTCCAAGCGCAATCGACGCCCCCACCATGTACAAACTCGTAATGATTCGCCATGGCGAATCCACCTGGAACCAGGAAAACCGCTTCACCGGCTGGGTCGATGTCGACCTCACCGACCAGGGCGTGGCCGAAGCCAGGCAAGCCGGCCGGTTGCTCAAGGTTCACGGACTGGACTTCGACATCACCTACACCTCGGTGCTCAAGCGCGCGGTGCGTACCCTGTGGCTGACCCTGGACGAGATGGACCGCATGTGGCTCCCCACAGTGCACAGCTGGCGGCTCAACGAACGCCACTATGGCGCGCTGCAGGGCCTGAACAAAGCGGAAACCGCTGCGAAGTACGGCGACGAGCAAGTGCTCATCTGGCGCCGCAGCTACGACGTGCAGCCGCCCTCGATGGACGAATCCCATCGTCACGAGCTGGCGGCCGACCCGCGCTACAGCCGAGTCAATGCCCAAGACCTTCCCCTGGCCGAATGCCTCAAAGACACTGTGCGCCGCGTGCTGCCGCTGTGGGAAGAGTCGCTAGCGCCGGCCATCCGCGCCGGCAAGAGAGTGCTGGCGGTTTCGCATGGCAATTCCATGCGCGCCATCATCAAACATCTCGACGGCATTTCCGACACCGACATCGTCGGTCTGAACATCCCCAACGGCGTGCCGCTGGTGTACGAACTTGATGTGGCACTCAAGCCCATGCGTCGCTACTACCTCGACGCGCCACCTGCCGTCGCAAGCTGAGCGCTCCCCCGCTGCCGCGCCAGGGACGCGGCCCGATGGCGGCGGGTTTCGTGGCGCACGGGCCCATGCGCTCTGGGGTCGATGCCCCGAATCTATACTGCGACATCATCGAGGAACCACGCATGGCTGGCAAATTCAAAATCGCGGCTTGGGTCACGGCTGGTGTGCTTACCGGCGCCCTGGCAACCCTGCAATTGCAGGCGATGGCGCGCGGCGCCGTGTCGCCGCTGCCACTGGAAGAACTGCAACAGTTCGCCGCGGTGTACGGCCTGATCAAGGCTGACTTTTTCGAGCCGGTCGAGGGCAGGAAACTGGTCGAAAATGCCATCAACGGCATGGTGAACAACCTCGACCCGCATTCGGAATATCTGGACAAGAAGAACTTCAAGGAATTCCGCGAAAGCACCAGTGGCAAGTTCGTCGGCGTGGGCATTGAAATCTCGGCCGAAGATGGACTGGTGAAAGTGGTCTCCCCGATCGAGGGCTCGCCCGCGGCGCGCGCCGGCATCGAGGCCGGCGATCTCATCACCCGCATCGACGATACCCCGGTGAAGGGGCTACCGCTGAATCAGGCCGTCAAGCTCATGCGAGGCAAGCCCGGCACCAAGGTCGTGCTCACTGTCCTGCGCAAAAGCGAGAACCGCACCTTCAACGTGACGGTCACACGCGAGGAAATCCATGTGCAGAGCGTGCGTGGCAAGATCGTCGCTCCCGGCTATGCCTGGGTGCGTATCACCCAGTTCCAGTCCGACACCCTGGCCGACTTCGTGAAGAAGGTCGACGAGTTCTACAAGCAGGATCCCAAGCTCAAAGGCATGGTGCTCGATTTGCGCAACGACCCCGGTGGTCTGCTGGAAAGCGCCGTGGGTGTGGCCTCCGTGTTTCTGCCGCCGGATGCCGTCATCGTCTCCACCCGCGGCCAGATTCCCGAAGCCAATGTGAGCTACCGCAATACCCCGAGCGATTACTCCCGCATTCCTGGTGACAACCCCTTGTCCAAGCTGCCGGCCGCGATCAAGACGCTGCCTCTTGTCATCCTTGTCAACGGGGGTTCGGCTTCGGCTTCGGAGATCGTCACCGGCGCCTTGAAGGACTACAAGCGCGGTGTGGTGATGGGCACGCAGACCTTTGGCAAGGGCTCGGTGCAGACAGTTCTGCCACTGGGACCGGACACCGCGCTCAAGCTGACCACGGCGCGCTACTACACGCCCAACGGCGAGTCCATCCAGGCCAAGGGCATCACGCCCAATTATTTCGTCGATCCGCTGCCCACTGGCGACCCCTATGCCGCGTTGCGCATGCGCGAGGTGGACTACAAGAACCAGATCGGCACCGGCGCCGAATCGGCCGATTCGACGGGTATCAAGGACGAGTTGCGCAAGCAGGAAGAAGCTCGCCGCTTACTTGAAGCCGAGATCGAGAAAGACCCGAATAAATTTCCGAAATTGCCCGAGTACGGCAGCAAGGACGACTGGCAACTCGAACAGGCCTTGAACGAACTGCAAGGCAAGCCCGTCGTGACGACCAAGCTGCTGGCCAAGACGGACGAAAAACCTGCCAAACCCACCGCGCCAACCTCGGCCAACGTCCCGGCGTCCAAGCCCGCGAATCCCGCCCTGCCGGCCAAGAAATGAACCGGGCTACCGGTGGTAACCACCTGACCTGATCGGATGCCCAGTCGACAAGGCCCGCCATCGATGCGGGCCTTGTCGACTCTGGATGGCGCCACCTGCGTTTCGCGTGGTCGGCCTGCCTGGTGCTGGATCAGAATTCGTGCTCGACCATCAACCGGGCCGACCATTGCGACCGTGACTGGCCTTGCTGGATCGCAGCCTGCTCGCCGATGGCCAACAGCCACTGCTGCGCTAGATGGTGGGCGATTTGCGGCATCACACGGCCTCCGATCCCACGGCGCCCATCAGCCAGCATGACTTGGTTGTCCACCTGCAACTGCACGGCATAAGCCGCGCCAAGGGCATGACCCAAGCTGGTGTTGACGAACCAGCCACTGTCGACACCTGAACCAACCCCTTGTTTGTAGCCCTCCTCCCTTGGGTAAGCCAGGGATACCAGAGCTGCGACCACATCACCTGGGTCGTCACCGTATTGCCCTCCCCCCGGCAGCACACTCGGGCGCGTGTTGGCCCAGTACTGGCCTTCCAATTTCACTGTCAACAGGCTGGCGCGTCCTTCGCTCAGATTGCAGGTGTGCAGGGCTGCAAACTTCAAGCCGGCAGCCATGGGACCGAAGTCGCCCTGTCCTTGTCCGAGGGGTTCGTTGGGGGTGTAGGCGGGAAGGTCCAGTTCCATGCCAAGGCGGTCGCTGAACTTGCGCTCGCACTCGGTCGAGAGCCTGAGCGCCCGCGGCGAGCCGTTGTTGTCGGTCTGGACGAACCAACAGACCGCGCTATCCAGTCAGGGTTCCTCGATGCCAATGGCCTTGGTGATGTAGTCGTCCACATCGCAGGGCTGCACCTGCCATGGATGCGCTTGCGCCTGCATTCCAAACAGCATCACGGCAGGCCTGCCGCGGCAATGATCCAACTCTTGCTTTGCATCAATCTACAAATGCGAAGCATTCTTATTAATTCAAGGAGAATGAGCAAGCGCGCATGTATCCATGCGTAAAACTGCTCTGTCGCCTTCTCAGCTCTGCACACCGGCCGGTGGCGCGCGCTTTGGTCATGCTGCCTCTATGCTTGATGCCATGAACGACGATGACCTGCTGCGCTATTCGCGCCACATCCTGCTCGACGACATCGGCGTCGAAGGTCAGGAGCGCATCGCGGCGAGCCACGCCCTGGTGCTGGGTGCGGGCGGACTGGGTTCACCGGTGGCGCTCTATCTGGCCAGCGCCGGAGTGGGACGCATCACACTGGTCGACGACGATGTCGTCGACCTCACCAATCTGCAGCGCCAGATCGCGCATACCGAGGCGCGGGTGGGCCAGCGCAAGGTGGATTCGGCGCGCGAGGCCATGCTCCAGATCAACCCACGGGCACAGGTGGACATGGTGCCGCGCCGTGCCGACGCCGCGCTGCTGGGCACGCTGGTGGCCCAGGCCACGGTGGCCATCGACTGCAGCGACAACTTCGCCACCCGCCACACCCTCAACGCGGCCTGCGTGCGTCACGACGTGCCGTTGGTGAGCGGTGCGGCCATCCGTTTCGACGGCCAGGTGAGTGTGTTCGATCCACGCGCGCACAGCGACGGTGAGCGAGCCCCCTGCTACGCCTGCCTGTTCCCGCCCGAGGTGCAGCCGGAGGAGGTGCGCTGCGCCGTGATGGGTGTGTTCGCGCCGCTGGTGGGCATCGTCGGCAGCCTGCAAGCCACCGAAGCGCTCAAACTCATGGCTAGCGCCGGCCGCAGCCTGGCGGGCCGCCTGCTGCTGATCGACGCGCTCGACATGGATATCCACACCATCCGCATCGCCCGCAACCCGCAATGCCCGGTGTGCGGCGATGCCGCGCGGCTCCAGAGCTCGACCACCACGCCCTTGTCGGCCGCTGAAGCCTGCGACTCCCGCGTGACGCGCCGTTGAGACGCGCCAGGGTTGTCGTGATGACCACGCCGGCGGTCCTCAGACCTCACGCATCATCCAGCCCGCCAGCGCCGTCACCACCGGGCGCGGGGTGAATCGCACGCTGGCCGCCAACATGCGGTTGAACAGGCCATGAACTGCCACGCGCTGACCACGCTCCATCGCCAACACGCCGTAACGCGCTACGTCACGTGCCGCCGCCATGCGCCCGTGAAACAGTGCTGAACGCTGCTTGCCCAGCGCTCGCGCGCCAAAGCCGGTTTCCGTCGCCCCTGGGCACAGCGCGGTGACGCTGATGCCGCGCCAACGCAACTCGGCGTCCAGCGCCTCACTGAACGACAACACATAGGCCTTGCTCGCGAAATACACCGCCATGCCCGGGCCGGGTTGGAAAGCCGCGGTGCTTGCCACGTTGAGGATGCGGCCACGGCCCTGACGCAGCATCGCCGGCAGCAGCAGCGCTGTCAGCCGCGTGAGCGCGCTGATGTTGAGGTCGATCATGCCCTGTGTCTGCGCGACGTCCGCCTCGGCGAAACGGCCGTAGACCCCGAAGCCGGCGTTGTTCACCAGCACCGTGGGCTCCACGCCCGCCTCGGCGATGCGCCGCGTCAGCGTCTCCGGTCCGTCTGCTGCCCCAAGGTCCAGCGCCATGCACAGGCAGCGTGTGCCATGCTGCGCTCGCAACTCCTCGGCCAAGGTCTGCAGCTTGTCATCGCTGCGCGCGCTCAGCACGAGCGCATAACCCGTCGCGGCCAACTCGCGTGCAATCTCCAGGCCGATGCCACCCGATGCACCGGTAACCAATGCCCATTGATCCATGAACGACTCTCCTGTTGGCTGTTGCATTGTGATGGATGACATCGCGTCAATCAAACCCCAGCTGCGCGAAGCCGTCAGTCAGCGCCGTGCGCAGATGCTCCACCACCAGCTGCACAGCGCGGGGCGCGCTTGGGCTCCAGGGGCGGATGGCGTAGATGCTGTCGCCGAAAAAACCCACCGGCTTCCAGTCGGGCAGGACCTGGTGGAGTCGCTGCATGTTGCGCGGCTTGGCCACGCTGAAGTCGGGAACCAGGGCAATGCCCAGGCCGGCCAGCAGGGCCTCGCGCAGAACCTCGGTGGTGTTGGCGCGCAGCGACCCACGCACTGTGACGCGCACACGCTCGGGCGGCTGTTCGGGCTGCCCCTCGGTTTGTGATGTGCCACCGGCTTCATTCGTGCGCTCGAACATCCACACCGCCGCTCCCGGGCGCAAATAGGTCAGGCAATCATGCCCGGCCAGATCGTCCGGATGGCGCGGCACGCCGTGTCTGCGCAAATAGCCGTTCGCCGCCACCAGCAGCGAGCGTGTGGTGCACAGCTTCCAAGCCACGGTGCTGTCGGGTGGCGCGGCGACGTGGCGAATCGCCAGATCGAATCCCTCTTGCGGCAGGTTGACCAGCCGGTCCGACAGTTCCAGCTCGACGCGAATGTCGGGATAGCGCCGCAGGAAATCCAGCAGATGCGGGGCGATATGCTGCCGCCCCAGCGCCACCGGGGCAGTCACGCGAACCAACCCGCGCGGCGCCTGGGCCAGTTCGTGAGCCGCAGCCACACTCTGGGCGATCTGCGCGAAGGCCGGCACGGTGTCGTCCACCAAACCCTGGCCGGCTTCGGTCAGGCGCAGGGCGCGGGTGGTGCGCCTCACCAACGGCACCCCCACTCGGCGCTCCAGCAGAGCGAGATGCTGGCTCACGGCGGCCTTGGACACGCCCAGGCGCTGCGCCGCCGCCGTCAGGCTGCCGGCGCTGGCAATGACGCCAAGCCAATGCACCTGCTGCCACAACAGGTCGTCGCGGGGAGGAAGGGGGAAAGTCATCGGCCCATGGATGCAGTCATCTATCTATTGTTCACACATTTGAACAATGTTGTCACTACGCATGGCTATTCAGGCTCGGAGTCAAAGCCTACGATGCTTCGGTTGCAAATTCACTCCAGGAGATTCGCATGGGTGCCCCAGAAGCCTTTACCGCCACGGCCACGGTCGGCCATTTCATCCAGGGCCATGCCACACCGGGCGCCAGCGGGCGCAGCCAGCCGATCTACAACCCCGCCACCGGCCGGGTTGCGCGCCAGGTCGCCCTAGCCAATGCCAGCGATGTCGGCGTCGCTGTAGCCGCTGCCCAAGCGGCGTTCCCGAAGTGGGCCGATACGCCGCCACTGCGCCGCGCGCGGGTGCTGTTCAAGTTTCTGGAGCTGATGAACCAGCAACGCGACACCCTCGCCGCGATGATCACCGCCGAACATGGCAAGGTGTTCACCGACGCCCAGGGCGAGGTCACGCGCGGCATTGAAATCATCGAGTTCGCCTGCGGCATTCCGCAACTGCTCAAGGGCGATTACACCGAGCAAGTCTCCACCGGCATCGACAACTGGACGCTGCGCCAGCCGCTGGGCGTTGTGGCCGGGGTCACACCCTTTAATTTCCCCTGCATGGTGCCGTGCTGGATGTTCCCGGTGGCGATCGCTGCGGGCAATACCTTCGTGCTCAAACCCAGCCCCCTCGACCCCTCCCCCAGCCTGCTCATGGCCGAGTTGTTCAAGCAGGCCGGCCTGCCCGATGGGGTGTTCAACGTCGTGCAGGGTGACAAGGTGGCAGTGGATGCGCTGCTGGAGCACCCGGACGTGCGCGCGATCAGCTTTGTCGGCTCCACGCCCGTGGCGCACCACATTGCGCAGGAGGCGGCACGCCTGGGCAAGCGGGTGCAGGCACTCGGTGGGGCGAAGAACCACATGGTGGTGATGCCCGACGCCGATCTCGACCAGGTGATCGATGCGCTCATCGGCAGCGCCTTTGGATCGGCCGGCGAGCGCTGCATGGCCATTTCGGTGGCTGTGCTGGTGGGAGACGTGGCCGACAAGATCATGCCCCGGCTGATCGAGCGCACGCAGCAGCTCAAGACGAAGAACGGCATGGAGCTGGACGCCGAGATGGGCCCTATCGTCACTGCCGCGGCGCGCGAGCGTATCAGCAGCATGATCGCCGCGGGCGTGGAGCAGGGCGCGAAGCTGCTGGTTGATGGCCGCTCACAAGCCGTCCCCGGGCATGACGGCGGGTTCTGGCTGGGCGGCACGCTGTTCGACCACGTCACCCCCGGCATGCGCATCTACCAGGACGAAATTTTCGGCCCGGTGCTGAGCTGCGTGCGAGTGCCCGACTTCACTGCCGCGCTCGACCTGGTCAACGCCCACGCCTTCGGCAACGGCGTGGCCTGCTTCACCCGCGACGGCCACGTGGCGCGCGAATTCGCTCGCCGAGTCCAGGTGGGCATGGTGGGCATCAACGTGCCCATTCCGGTGCCCATGGCTTGGCATGGTTTCGGCGGCTGGAAGGCCAGCCTGTTCGGCGACATGCACGCCTACGGCGAAGAAGGCGTGCGCTTCTACACCAAGCAAAAAAGCGTCATGCAGCGCTGGCCGGAAAGCACACCGAAGGGTGCCGAGTTCGTCATGCCGACCGCGAAGTAAGACAACCACCGCAACGCCAGCCTGCCTCGTTGTCCCCAGCCCGACCCTCCCACGCCGTGGGGGCAGGGAGGAGGATGGTGGGGATGAGGCTCGTACCAAAGGCTGCCAAGGCTTTGCGCGACGGGCCTTGATGGCATGCGATGATGTTGACCACCATGCGCGACACAACCTTCGATTTCATCGTCATCGGCGCCGGCACCGCGGGCAGCCTGCTCGCCAACCGGCTGAGCGCCGACCCGAGCAAAAGCGTGCTGCTGGTCGAGGCCGGCGGCAAGGACGACTACCACTGGATTCACATTCCGGTGGGCTATCTCTATTGCATCGGCAACCCGCGCACCGACTGGCTCTACCAGACCGAGCCGGACGCGGGCCTGAACGGCCGCACCCTGCGCTACCCGCGCGGCAAGGTGCTGGGCGGCTGCAGCAGCATCAACGGCATGATCTACATGCGCGGCCAGGCACGCGACTACGACGCCTGGGCGCAGCAACTCGGCGACGAATCCTGGAACTGGAACGCCTGCCTGCCCGACTTCATGGCCCACGAAAACCACTGGCGCGGGGACGACCCGACCAAGGCCGACTCCGCCTTCGCCGCATTCCACGGCCACGGCGGCGAATGGCGCGTGGAGCGGCAGCGTCTGCGCTGGGACGTTCTCGACGCCTTCGCCCAGGCTGCGCAACAAGCCGGCATTGCCGCCACCGACGACTTCAACCGCGGCACCAACGAGGGCGTGAGCTATTTCGAGGTCAACCAGAAAGCAGGCTGGCGCTGGAACGCCGCCAAGGCCTTTCTGCGTCCCACCTGCTACGGCCGGCCCAACTTCGAGCTGTGGACCTCGGCGCAGGTTTCGCGCCTGCGCATCGACACCCAGCCCGATGGCAGCCTGCGTTGCAGCGGCGTGGAGGTGTGGACTGGCCAGGAGATGGTGACCGCGCACGCCAAACACGAAGTCATCCTCAGCGCCGGGGCGATCGGCTCGCCGCAAATCCTGCAGCTCTCGGGCATCGGCCCGGCCGCCCTGCTGCGGCAGCATGGCATTGCGCCCGTGGCCGATCTGCCCGGTGTGGGCGCCAATCTGCAGGACCATCTGCAGATTCGTGCCGTGTTCAAGGTGCAGGGCACGCGCACCCTCAACACCCGCGCCGCCAGCGCCTGGGGCAAGGCCGCCATCGCGCTGGAATACGCGCTCAAGCGCAGCGGGCCGATGAGCATGGCGCCCAGCCAACTCGGCGTGTTCACCCGCAGCAGCGCGCAGTACACGCACCCCAACATCCAGTATCACGTCCAGCCGCTGAGCCTGGATGCCTTCGGTGAACCGCTCCACGGCTTCGACGCCTTCACCGCCAGCGTGTGCAACCTCAACCCCGGCAGCCGCGGCACGGTGCGCATCACCAGTCCGCGCTTCGAAGACGCCCCAGCCATCGCGCCCAATTACCTGAGCACCGAGGCCGACCGGCAAGTGGCCGCCGACAGCCTGCGCCTCACCCGCCGCATCGTCGCCCAGCCTGCGCTGGCGCAGTACCAGCCTGAGGAATTCAAGCCCGGGGTTCAGTTCCGGACGGACGCAGAACTGGCGCGCCTGGCCGGGGACATCGCCACCACCATCTTCCACCCCGCCGGCACCACCGCGATGGGCCGCTTGGACGATCCGCAAGCCGTGGTCGATGCCCGACTGCGTCTGCGCGACGGACGCGGGAGCACCATTGAAGGCCTGCGCGTGGTGGATGCAGGCGTGATGCCCGTCATTCCGAGCGGCAACATCAACAGCCCGACGCTGATGATTGCGGAAAAGGCTGCACGGTGGATCCGCGCCGCGTCATCCGGGACCTGACGCGGCTGTCGTGCGCCCAAAGACCAACCTTGTCGGCGGACCCGGTGCGTTCGCGAACAGTGGTGATGGGCGCACATGGATTGGCTTGCCTACATGGATAGCCCTTGGTTCGCGCGAACCGCGTCGGCATGGCAGGCGGCCTGATATGAGTCGCGTCTGAATGGTCTCCGGTATGTCTCCAAGCCGCATGGGCCATGGCCGAGAAGCAAGGCGGGCTGGAATTGCTCCAAGCACGCCGGTCACAAGCGACTTACCCTGGCATGAACAGCGACATGGTCAGAACTGACCGTACTGCGCCAAGCCCGGGTTGCCCGCGACGCCAATCAGTTTGGGTTCATTGACCTTGAGCGGTTTGATGACCTTGTTGTGCTTGAGGTACTCCTCGACGATGTCCCAGATCGGCGGGTTGCTGGGAATCGCGGAGACTTGTTGCACCGGCGCCCAGCCAGCAACCTTGTAGGTCTTTTTCGGGTCGAGCGGCTTGCCACCCAGGCGCATGTCCTGAATGCGGTTGCCGATTCTCTCGCTCGGTGCACAGCTGTACTCCAGCGCACCGAGACGAACCATGTCACCACCTTGCTGGTAGTAGGGGTCGGGATTGAACAGGTTGTCGCACACATCTTCCATGACGGCCTTGACGGTTTCGCCGGTCATGTCGGCCAGCGTGCAGTACGGGTAGGTGATGGCCAGTTGGGTCATCATGTCCTCCCTGGTGATTGGCGCGCCTGGCAACAAGTCGCCGCCCCAGCGGAATCCCGGCGAGAAGGCGAGATCGCCGCCGCGCACGGCGAGCATCGCATCCACCACCAACTGGTCCCAGGTGCCGTTGAAATTGCCGCGCCGATAGAGCACGCCTTCGGTATGCGCCAGCACCTCGCTCATCTTGCTCTCGTAAGGCGCGCGGTGCTTCTTGATCAAGGCTTCCATCGCGGGATCGGCAGGCAGCAGGTCGGAAAACACCGGTAGCAGCTTGTATTTGTAGCCCAACATCTTGCCGCCACGCACGTCGAAGTCCATCACGGCAAGGAATTTGCCATGGGAACCGGCGTTGGTCACCAGCGTCATGCCACCGGAAGGGCGTCGAATTTCGACGGGAACGGCTTCACCGTCGTGCGTGTGGCCGCCGAAAATGCAGTCGATTCCCTCAACCAGCGAGGCCATCTTGCGGTCGACATCCATACCGTTGTGCGAGATGACCACGACGAGTTGAGCGCCCTTCTTCTTCACCTCATGCACCACCTTTTGCATGTGATCTGTGTCGATGCCGAAGGTCCAATCGGGCATTAAATATCCCGGATTGGCAATCGGTGTGTAGGGGAATGCCTGGCCAATGATGGCGACCGGCACGCCATTCATTTGCTTCATCGCATAGTTGGGGAATACCGGGTCACCGAAGTCGGCGGTCTTCACGTTCTGGGCCAGAAAGTCGATCTTGCCCTTGAAGTCTTTGTTGATGATTTCCTTGACGCGGTCCTGGCCATAGGTGAACTCCCAGTGCGCCGTCATCACATCAATACCGAGCAGGAGCTGGGCGTCGACCATGTCCTGGCCTTTGGTCCACAACGACAGACCAGTACCTTGCCAAGTGTCGCCGCCATCCAAAAAGAGTGCACCAGGGCGAGCCGCACGCAATTGCTTGGCCAGCGTGGCAATGTGGGCATAACCACCCATCTTGCCGTATTGCTGACCCGCGCGGACAAAATCAAGATAGGTGAAAGCGTAGGACTCGCGGGTATTGGGCTTGAAGCCGACACGCTTGAGATAATTCGCACCGACAAGGTGTGGCAGATGCCCATCCATCGTGCCGATACCGATGTTCACGTTCGGCTCACGGAAATAGACGGGCTGCAAATGCGCATGGCTGTCGGTCATGTGCAGGAAGTGCACATTTCCCGTCACGGATGGGTTGTACAGTTGGTCCACCTCGGCGGCGCTGGCGTCACGCATCATCGGGAATCCGTTGACACCGGCAGCAGCCAAAACACTCAAGAATTCGCGTCGGGAAAGGCTCATCATCAGTCCTTGAAAAAAGAAAAAACCCGCCAATTGGCATACAAGAGGCGGGCCTGGGCTAATCGGCTGGCGACCAGCCACCATCAAAACGATGGGTTATTGATTGACTGGAGAGTTCGGGTCCATCAGCAGTGCCATCACGTCCTTCATCTGTTGTTCGGTGAGAATTTTGTGCTCCCCGAACGGTGGCATGTAGGAGCACGCATTGAATGCTTCAGAGTTGTAGATACGCGCCCAGGTGTACTTCAAAATCGCTTCACTGTTGCCACGCAACTTGGCGTAGTGATATAGCTCTGGCCCGATATTGCCTTGAGAAGGATCGTTCGCAATCATCTTGTGGCAAGCCAGGCAATTGCCGCCGTTGGGAGTACCGGGTTTGTCGCTCCACTGCAGGCCCTTGCCGTCCTCGGCAATCTTCAGACCAGCCTTCCAGTCACCCAAGTACTGACCATCCTTCGGATAGACGACCTTGGACTGCGCCGTCGTCTCGATCTCCTTGCGAACCACAGCCGGCAGCGGTTGGCCGAGGTAGTCGTACTTCGAGCACTCGTACTGGGCCTTCGTCTGCTTGAGTCGATCGACGCTGGCTTGTCCCTTGCTGACGAAATCGTCTTTGAGGATTTTCTGGAAAGATGCCGTCGCGAAAGGATCACCGTTGGCGCCTTCCGAAGCGGATTTGTCCATACCGGCACAGCCGCTCAGCACAACAGCGCCTGCCACTGCGGTCAAGGCTAATAACACAGATTTCTTCATGGATGTCTCCTCTCTTAGCGCTTGAACGAAGGCGTGTGGAGCGTGGCGCCATTGGAGTTGACCCCCATGTAAGTGATCAGGTCGATCACTGCGCTGGATGTGAACTTGGGTGCAGGCCAGCGCTGTTGGCGTTCGCAAGCCAACATGCGCCACTCAAGCGTGCGGGCGACGCCTTGGGAATTGGGGTAGGCGGGCCAGGTCGCGTAGGACACGGCAGCTTCCTTGTTCGTCAGGTTGGGCAGCGCCGAGATCTTGATGCGCTTGCCGCTTTCCGCGTGACAGGCCGCGCACGAGAAGCTGAAGGGCCCCGCGCGGTAGAAAAACAGCTTCTTGCCATTGTCGTAAGACAGCTTTTCCAAGGCGTCATGTTGCGGAATGGCGATCTTCATGCCGTCGGATTCATGCGCCACGTACATGGCGATATTTTCAAGCGGAGACGCGTTGCCGCCTTCCTTTGCGAAGGGATCTTTATCGGCCTCCTTGGCACTAAAACCCTGCAGGGTTTCCATGCAAGTGACCAAGCGGGATTCCAGATCCTGCACCTTGCCCGTATCCGGAAAATAACGTGGAAGCTGGGCATAGGCGCCCTTCACCACGCCAGGGCCGAGTCCCAGATTGCACTGTTCGAGGGAGGCGTTTTTGGGTCCCCGCTTTTCACTCCAGAGTTTCTTGCCGTCATCGATGTTGAAGTCGGCGGGGTTACCACCCATCTCGTTCATCAACTTGAGATAGGCATTGCCCTCCTGGGTCACGGATTCTGCCAGCGCCGTTGTCGCGCAGGCTCCGATCAGCATCATGGCAGGGAGCGACAAGCCAGCCAGCGCCGCAATCCTTTTTAGTCGTAGTCTCATAGTCTCCTCGCGAACAGTGGGTACTGCGTCAAACAAAAAGAAGGCTCAATGCGTCAGGACACCGTGGTGGTGTCAGTTTGGGTTTCACCCTTGTTGTCCAGCCACGTCACCGAAATTTTGTCGCCCGATTTTCCACCTTTGAAGCGGAATTCAAGGAACGGATTCTTGGAAATGGCCGTGCCCCAATCGCAAGTCAGGACGTTCTTGTCATTGTTCTTGCAAATGACGGATTGAATGAAATGGGCAGGGATGATTTTCCCGTCCGGAGCCTTCATCAGGCCGGTATCTTCGGGGTGAGACATCAGGACGCGAACAACCACTGCGTCGCCTTCGACGTTGGCGCGCATGCGCATCGGATTTGGCATATTGAACTCCAATAAAGTCTAGATAACCGAGGTAGTTAAAAAAGAATCAGCCGCCGCAACCACCGAGCGTGACCTTGATTTCTTTCTTGCTGAACAGCAACTTGTCACCAGCCTTCGCCACGGCATAGACGTGGGAGGTCTGCGCCATCTTGATGCGGGTGGCAAAGTTCGGCTCGGCTCCATCCTTGGTGCTGAAGGTGGCGACCAACGCAGTGGGGTTTTTCTGCACCACGATGCCCAGCATGCTCACGCCAGCAGCCGTGGACTTGATGCCGACCGGCACGACAGCACCGTTTTCGGCAATGTCCGGACCGACGATGGACACTTCCGTGCTTTCGGTGGCGCTTGCCCCGAGCGCCTTGGCGATTTCATCCAGAGTCTTGGCTTCGAACAACTTGGAGTCCCAGCCCGGAGCATCAGCCGCCTGGGCGGTGACGGGCAGAAGACCGGCCGAAGCGACCAGACCCACAACGGTCGCACCAGCACCAAGCTGCATGACCTGACGACGAGATTGATTCATACGACTAGCTCCTCAAATATAAAAATGCGTAAGTAGTGAGCGTTGTGTCCTCGGGGATGGCCCGGCAGGACGCGACGCTTTACTGCTTCGCTCCGTCAACAACCCAAGTTGCAATCATCTTGGCATCGGCCTCACTGATACTCTGAGGCGGCATCTGCATACTGCCCCATGTACCTGATCCGCCTTGCATGATACGCACGGTCAATTCGCCCACCATCGCAGTCTTGCCGCTGTATTTGGCGGCAATTTCCTTGTAGCCAGGACCGACCAGTTTGTTGTCACCCAAGCTATGACAAGCGATGCAGCCATTGGCCTTGATCAGCGCGACGACTTTGGCGTTAGGGTCGACCGCGGCTGATTCCTTCTTCAGCGCGGCCTTTTTCAACTCGGCCCGTGTCAAGGTCACCTGGCCGCGAATCGGCCCCCAAGGACGTGTCTCATCAGCCAAGTTGCCCCAAGTATTCATGGCGTACGCAGGGATGAAGGAGTCGACCTTCGGCTTCGGGCTGCAGTCTTTCATGCATTCAACATTATGGGTATCCGGGATACCCCCGTTCCCAATTTCCTTGCCTGGCCACATGCCGTGATTCCAGGTCATGCCGTTGCGGTTGGGCAGCATGTTTTGGACTTGCTGCACGTTGTCACGTGTCAGCGTGTAATTGGCCGGCACGACATTCGCCAGGTTCAGCAAATAGGCGACGACCGAATAGGTCTGGTTCCAGGTGAGTGAATCCGGTTCGTTCCAGGGCATGGCCCTGTGGATGTAGTCGAACAGCGTCGATAGGGTCGAGAGTTTCTCGAGCGAGGTGCCACCGCCGTCGGTCACGTTCGCCAGCTTGGCAACACGACCCGTGGCAATGTCCTGTTTTGAGGCCTGGAATGCACCCACCAGAGGCGGGAATACGGAATTCGAATCTGCGAAGTCGCCATGGCAGGAGGCACATTTGGCCTCCCACAGCTTGGTACCTTCAGCAACAGTTCCTTGTCCCGCTGGTAGCCCTTGAAAATCTGGGCGCACATCGATATTCCATGCCTTGATCTCGTCTGGAGTGGCCGCGCGGCCCAGCGAAGCTGAGGCATTGACGCCCCATGCGGCCGAAAAAGTCAGGCCTAGTGCTGCCGCCACGGCCACCTTACGAATTCGCGAGTTGGACATTGCGAACCTCTCCATGTTCTTCAACTTGCCAAGTTTGAATTGAGTTGTTGTGATAGATCGAACGGGTTCCGCGGATCTTGCGCATTTCCTGGTAGGTCGGTTGCACCATGCCAGTCTCGTCGACAGCGCGGCTTTGCAGGAAGGCCACTTTGCCGTTCCACACCCAGGGGATGTTGAAACGGGCGAAAGCCTTGTTTTGCACCGGGCCTTCCAGACGGGCTTCTTTCCAGTTGACGCCGCCATCGAACGACACATCCACCCGCTTGATCTTGCCGCGCCCCGACCACGCAAGGCCCGTGACGTTATAGACACCGCGATCCATCAACACCTGACCGCCCGACGGTGAGGTCACCACCGACTTGACTTCCATGACGGAGGTGTATTGGCGCAACTTGCCGTCGGGCATGAGGTCGACATAGCCCAAGACTTCGTCTTTCGTGGCGAAGGGAGAGGTTCCCAGTTTGATGCGGCGCAGGTACTTGATTTGTGACACACCCTCGACGCCGGGGACGATCAGGCGCAGCGGATAGCCGTTTTCAGGGCGCAGCATTTCGCCGTTCTGGCCATAAGCCACCAGCACTTCGCCCGACATGACCAGCGACATGGGGATGGTGCGGTTTTCGTGGGAGCCATCGGCGCCCTCGGCCATGATGAAGCGCACACCCTTCAAATCGGCACCGCAATCATCCAGCAGCTTGATCAGCGGCACACCGGTGAACTCGCTGCATGACACCATGCCGTGGGTGTACTGCACCGTGGGCACGGCCACATTGCCCCACTCCATGGCAGAGTTGGCCCCGCACTCGATGAAATGAAAACGCGACACCGGCTGCATGCGCATGATGTCGCCGACGCTGTAGACCTTGGGGTTTTTCACCAGATCTTTTTCGCCCATGATCATCAACCGGACCTGGGCCGGATCAATGTCGTACCAACCCTGGTGCGAGCGGTTGAAGTGCAGACCCGCCGGCGTGACGATCCCGAACATGCCCTGCAACGGAGCGAAGGCCACGTTGGCTTGCGTCACCGCAGCAAGACCGGGGCTGATGCGACGCACCAGATTGGCCTCGTATTTCGACGGCGAGCCGTAAGGCGGTTCATCGACACCTTTGCCCAACGTGGTTCCCCACTCAGGCTTGTCGAGAATCAACTTGCTGCCCTTGTCGCCTTCCCAGTCTTTGCGGTCGTCCTCGGTAGCGCCATAGGCGTTCACAGCGCCTCCAGCGACCATGGTGGCGCTGGCTGCCGTCAACGCCCGGCGCAAAAAATCGCGTCGGCCGCCCTGAACCTGCGCGATTTGCTCGGCAGTCAGGAAATTTTCCGGCGCAGGACGCAACCGACCCAACCTTTTGCTGTCGTCACTCATCCTCGTACTCACTTGTTGAAAATCTAGATGCGCCGAGCCAGGCGCTCAGATTGAGAAACCGACTCTGGGTCGTCCAACTCGATGGCAATTTGCGTGCACACCGTGCGGCAGAGTTGCACCGCCTTCTCACTTTGCACCCGGTAATAAACCTGATTGCCCACGCGCCGCTTGGCAACAATGCCCGCCTGGTACAGCACCTTGAGGTGCTGGGAGACATTGGGCTGGGTGGAATTGACCGCCTCCATGATGTCGCCGACGCTTTTCTCCCGGTCGCAAATGGCATTAATGATGCGCAGGCGCAAAGGCGTCGCCAAAACACCGAACAGTTCAGCGGCGGAGACGAAAACGCGCTCGGCGTCGACTTGGTCGGCGGCCGCTGTTTCAAGCAAATGCAGCGTGTTGAGCATGGTTGGCATCTATCAATTTGCTTATAAGCAAGAACTTATGAATTGTAGGGAAGTTGCCCTCGGCGTCCAGATCGGCGGCCTAGGAGTTTCCCTAGCTATTGGTGAGCAATTGCTTCACGAATCTGCGCCAGGGCCAGCGGTTCTTCCAGGGTGGTCAGGTCGCCGGGGTCGCGCTGCTCGCATAGCGCCTGGATGGATCGGCGCAATAATTTACCGGATCGGGTCTTGGGCAGCATGGCAACGAAGCGGACCCGGGCCGGGCGCGCCAAGGCGCCCAATTGCGCCTGCACGGTCTGCATGATGCTGGCCTCCAGGCTGGCGCAAGCGGCAGCGTCGGCCATCTTGCCGGCATCGCGTGGCACGACGAAAGCCATCGCCACCTGACCCTTGATGGCGTCCGCGGCACCGACCACGGCCACCTCGGCCACGGCCGTGTGGCTCGAAATGCTTTCCTCGATCTCGCGTGTGCCCAGGCGATGGCCGGCGACGTTGATGACGTCATCGGTGCGCCCGAGTATGGTGATGTAGCCGCTTGCGTCGGCTACACCCCAATCAAACGTGGAATACACCTGTTTACCGGGGAAGGTCGACCAATAAGTGCCGACGAAGCGGGCATCGTCACCCCAGACGGTTTGCATGCATCCCGGCGGCAAGGGCCAGCCGATGGCGACCACACCCTTTTCGCCGGGCGCAACGGGCTCGCCTGTGGAGTCGTGCAGGATTTGGACGTCGTACCCCGCCATGGCGACACCGGGTGAGCCGGGCTTGGGCGCCAGTTCTTCCACACCGCCAGCGATGCTGAGGATGGGCCAGCCGGTCTCGGTCTGCCAGTAGTTGTCGACCACGGGTTTGCCCAAGGCCTGCGCGATCCAGGCCGCGGTGGGTTCGTCGAGCGGTTCACCCGCCAGGAACAGGCGCTGCAACGACGACAAGTCGCTGTTGCGCATGAAGGCCGTGTCGAATTTCTTGAGCACGCGGATGGCGGTTGGCGACGAGAACATCACACTCACCCGGTGGCGTTCGACCAATTGCCAGAAGCTGCCAGCGTCCGGGCGCAGCGGAGTGCCTTCGTACAGCAACGTGGTCATGCCGTGCAACAACGGGCCGTAGACAATGTAGCTGTGGCCGACGACCCAGCCGATGTCGCTGGTGCAGAAATAGGTCTGCCCGGGCTCGGCGCGAAAAATGTCGCGCATGGACACCGCCAGCGCCACGGCATAGCCACCGGTGTCGCGCTGCACGCCCTTGGGCCTGCCGGTGGTTCCCGATGTGTAGAGGATGTAGCTCGGATGCGTGGCATCCACCCAGGTGCAAGCCACAGGTGTGCCGCCCACAGCCGCGCATGCGGCGACGTAATCCAGGTCGCGCCCGACCACCGGCTCGTAGGGCTGCAGCCCGCGGTCCACCATCAACACAGTGTCCGGCTTGTGCGTGGCACGGGCAATGGCTTCGTCCAGCAGCGGCTTATAGGGAATGACGCGTCCAGCGCGCGAGCCGGCATCGCTGCTGACCACGACCTTGGGCTGGGCGTCGTCAATACGCGTGGCCAGACTCATGGCAGCAAAGCCGCCAAACACCACGGAATGAATCGCCCCCAGGCGAGCACAAGCCAGCATGGCGAAGACCGCCTCGGGAATCATGGGCATGTAGATCAACACCCTGTCACCCTGCTCGACGCCTTGCCGGCGCAGCACCGCCGCCATGCGCTGCACCTCGGCATGCAACTGGGCGTAGGTGTAGCTGCGGCTTTGGTCGACTTCGGTGGACTCCCAGATCAAAGCCGGCTGCTCGGCGCGCCAGGGCAGGTGCCGGTCGATTGCGTTGTGGCAGAGATTGGTCAGCCCACCCGGGAACCAGCGAGCAAAGGGCTTGCGGGTGGCGTCTAGCACTTGATCCCAAGGCCGATGCCAATCGATCAGTCCAGCCTGCTCGGCCCAGAACGCTTCGGGCAGTTCGATCGAGCGACGGTGGTAGTCGGCGTAGCGCATGGTTTGTCTCCAGTCCTGGTGTGATGGCGGCCGCAGGGGGAACCGCTTGGATCCGCTGGTCGGTGGCGTCGTGGTGAACCACGACGCCACCGACCAGCAAGCCCGCGCACGTTAGGAGCCAGAACTGACGCAGCACTGACCCATGCCCAGAGCAGATGGCTGCAGGCCCAGGAGAGGCGACTGCGGGCGATCGTTGCGGGCACCAGATGCTTGCTGCGACCGCTCGGTTCAGAGGCCGACCACCGCCCGGCCACGCGACTGCCCGGCCATGATGCCCGCAGCGGTCTGCAGAACCTGATCCAGCGACACATCGTGCGCCATGCGCTCGAGTCGGGCGAGGTCGATCTCCGCGGCCAATGCGTCCCAGGCCGCCCGACGCGCAGCCTGCGGCTGCATCACGCTGTCGACGCCAACCAGGGTGACATTGCGCAAGATGAAAGGCGTCACGCTCGTCGGGAAATCCATGCCTTGTGCCAAACCACAGGCGGCCACCACACCACCCCAGCGGGTTTGAGCGCATGCATTGGCCAGGATGTGGCTGCCCGCAGTGTCGATCACCGCGGCCCAGCGCTCCTTTTGCAGCGGCTTGCCCGGCGTGCTCAAGGCAGCGCGGTCGATGATCTCGGCAGCGCCCAGCTCGCGCAAGTAATCCGCCTCGCCAGGCTTGCCGGTTGCAGCCACCACACGATAGCCACGCTGCGCCAGCAGGCCCAGCGCGACACTGCCCACCCCGCCAGTGGCACCAGTCACCAGCACCTCACCATCGGCCGCTTGCACGCCATGGCGTGCAATGGCCAGAACGCACAGCATGGCGGTGTAGCCCGCGGTGCCGATGATCATCGCCTGCCGCGTGTCGAACCGCGGCGGCAGCGGCACCAGCCAATCGCCGCGCAAGCTTGCACGCTCAGCCAGACAACCCCAATGGCTTTCGCCCACGCCGAAGCCGTTGAGAATCCAGCGGTCTCCGGCCTTCCATGCCGAATGACTGCTGTGCAACACCACACCCGCGCCATCGATGCCCGGCACCATGGGCCATTTGCGCACCACAGGCGCCTTGTCGCAGAGTGCCAACGCATCCTTGTAATTGAGTGTGGAATGCTGCACCTGCAGCAGGACGTCACCTTCGGGCAGATCGCGCTCGTCCAGAGTGCTCAGGGTCGCGCTGAATCGGCCGTCCTCCTTGCGCAAAAGCCAGGCTTTGAACATTCAAGTCTCCAGGTGTTGGGGTATGGAGCAAGCCTAGTTCAAGCGCGGCGATGTGGGGTCGCAGCATTTCAGCGCATCCTGGAGAGAGTTGACAGGCGCGCAAGGGAAACGCTAAGGTCGCGCCCTTATGGGAAATCTGCACGCCCGAGCGATCAAGTCAGCACTGTTCCTGGCCATGCTGGCGGGCGCGGCGACCGCTTGCGCGCAACATCGCCCTGTCGGCCCGGATGAGCGCGACGCCAGCCGTGGCGTGCCGACGCATGTGCTGCAAACCGCCCCGACGCAAGCGCCGGAAACCCCCTCCAGCAGCCGCGATTCGCTGCAGCAATGGCTGGCACAGAATGGCCTGGTGCAGCAGGTTTCAACGCATGCTTCCGATCTGGTCATCAATGCCCTGAGCTTCCTGGGGGTGCGCTACAAGTATGGTGGCGACCATGCCGCCACCGGATTCGACTGTTCGGGGTTCGTGCGTCACGTCTATCAGCAGACCCTGGGCTTGGTGCTGCCGCACAACGCCGCACAGCAAAGTCGCGAGGGCGAAAAAATTGCTGAAAACCAGCTGAGACCGGGCGATCTGGTGTTCTTCAACACCCTGCGCCGCGCGTTCTCGCATGTGGGCATCTACATCGGCAACGGCGAGTTCGTGCACGCGCCCAAACCGGGACAGGACGTGCAGATCGGCAACCTCAACAATCCCTATTGGTCTCGACGCTTCGACGGGGCTCGGCGCTTCATAACCCGCGCTGCGGATGCGGTTCCCGAGGCTCAGGCAGCGCCGGCTGCAGCGACCTCGGATGGCAACGGCTCCGTCGGAGATGGATCAACCAGGGCCATGCCGAACGCCTTGCCGCAGCGTACCGACACGGGCCGCGCCAACGCCGCCCTCGCGACCGATTACTCGAACCGCTGAGACCTGGGCGACGCAAGCCCTGAGCGGGTTCAGCTCAAGAGCTTGCCAGGCGTTCTCGAGCCGGGCTGAGCGGCCTGCCGACTGAAAACCCCTCAGCGCCTGGGAGGCGGCAAGTCGGTGCACGCACCTTCGGCCACCTCCGCCGCTATCCCCACCGATTCGCCCAGCGTGGGATGAGGGTGGATGGTGCGGCCGATGTCCACCGCGTCAGCGCCCATTTCGATCGCCAACGCGATTTCGCTGATCAAATCACCCGCATGGGTGCCGACGATGCCACCGCCGACGATGCGATGCGTTTGCTTGTCGAACAGCAACTTGGTGAAGCCTTCGTCGCGGCCGTTGGCGATGGCGCGGCCCGAAGCCGTCCACGGGAACAGGCCCTTGGTGACTGCGATGCCCTGAGACTTGGCAGCGTCTTCGGTCAGGCCGACCCAGGCGATCTCGGGGTCGGTGTAGGCCACGCTTGGAATCACCCGGGCGTCGAAGGCCGACGTCGCCAGCGCGTCATCGCCCTTGAGTTCACCCGCACACACCTCCGCCGCCACGTGGCCTTCGTGCACCGCCTTGTGCGCAAGCATGGGCTGGCCGATGATGTCGCCAATGGCGTGGATGTGCGGCACATTGGTGCGCAACTGCGCGTCCACAGGAATGAAACCGCGCTCGCTCACCGCCACACCTGCCTTGTCGGCACCGATCTTGCGGCCGTTGGGCGCACGGCCTACAGCTTGCAACACCAGGTCATAGCGCTGTGGCGCGGGGGGTGCCCCTTCACCTTCGAAGCGTACCCAGATGCCATCGGGCTTAGCCTCGGCGGCCACGGTCTTGGTCTTGAGCATGACATGGTCGAAGCGTTTGGCATTGAGCTTCTGCCAGACCTTGACCAGGTCACGGTCGGCGCCGGGCATCAGGCCGTCGAGCATTTCCACCACGTCGAGCCGCGCGCCCAGCGTGGAATAGACGGTACCCATCTCCAGGCCGATGATGCCGCCGCCGACGATGAGCATGGATTGGGGCGCGGTGGCGAGTTGCAGCGCACCGGTGGAATCGACGATGCGCGGATCATCCGGCAGGAAGGGCAAACGCACCGCCTGGCTCCCGGCGGCGATGATGGCGCGCTGGAAGCGCACCGTCTGCGTCGCGCCGGTCTTGCGTTGCGCATCGCCTTCGGTCAACTCCACGGCAACGTGATGCGCGTCGACAAAGCTGCCGTAACCGCGCACCACCGTCACCTTGCGCATCTTGGCCATCGCGCTCAAGCCGCCGGTGAGCTTGCCCACGACCTTTGCCTTGTGCGCGGCGAGCTTGGTCCGGTCCACCTTGGGTGCGCCGAACTCCACGCCGATGTCGGCGAAATGTGCCGCTTCGTCCATCACCGCGGCCACATGCAGCAGTGCCTTGCTCGGAATGCAGCCCACGTTCAGGCAAACCCCGCCGAGTGCGGCGTAGCGCTCGACCAGTACCACCTTGAGACCGAGATCGGCCGCGCGGAAAGCCGCGGAATATCCGCCGGGACCGGAACCCAGTACCAGCACCTCGCAATCGTGGTCGACGCTTCCGGTGTAGCTGTCAGCAGCAGCCGGTGACGGCGGTGTCGGGGCCGCCGGGGTCTGCGCAACGGCCGCCTCGGCCTGGGCACCCCGGGTCGCCGTTGCCGGGGGAGCCGAAGCGGTTGCGGCCGCGGGTTGCACGCCAGCCCCGGCTTCCAGTTCCAGCAGCACCGTGCCTTCGTTCACCTTGTCTCCCAGCTTCACACGCATCGTCTTCACCACACCGGCTGCGCTGCTGGGTATCTCCATGCTCGCCTTG
>JABEVE010000098.1 GCA_013044035.1 Burkholderiales bacterium | reverse complement strand
GCCCTCGCGCCACGCGGACCGGCACGGGCCGCGCTCCACCATCCACCCGCCTGGGCGATTCGTGAAGGCCGCGCGCCGGCTCATCGCGGCAACTCGCTCGAGCCCATGAGGAAACGGTCAACCTCGCGAGCGGCCTGGCGGCCTTCACGGATCGCCCAGACGACCAGAGATTGTCCGCGCCGCATGTCGCCCGCGGCATACACCTTGGGCAGGTTGGTGGCGTAGCCGGTTTCGTCTTCGGTGCTCGCCTTCGCGTTGCCGCGCGCGTCCTTGTCGATGCCGAAGGCCTCGAGCACGCTGCCCAGCGGGTGAACGAAGCCCATCGCCAGCAGCACCAGGTCGGCCTGCATGGTGAACTCGCTGCCGGGGACTTCCTGCATGCGTCCGTCTTTCCATTCAACGCGGCAGGCGGTGATGGACTTGACCTTGTTCTTGTCCTTGCCGGTGCCGGCGACGAAAGCCTTGGTCGCCACCGACCAGTCGCGCGAGCAGCCTTCTTCGTGGCTGCTGGAAGTGCGCAACTTGATGGGCCAATACGGCCAGACCAGCGGCTTGTTCTCTGTTTCAGGCGGCTGCGGCATGACTTCGAACTGCGTCACGCTGGCAGCGCCATGTCGATTGCTGGTGCCCACGCAGTCGGAACCGGTGTCGCCACCGCCGATGACCACCACATGCTTGCCCGTGGCGAGGAGCTGGCCCTTGAGCTTGTCGCCCGCGTTCACCTTGTTTTGCAGCGGCAGGAATTCCATGGCGAAGTGAATGCCGTCGAGTTCGCGCCCGGGCACCGGCAGGTCGCGCGGATGCTCGGCGCCACCGGCCAGCAGCACAGCGTCGAACTCGGCCTGCAGTTGCGCCGGACTGATGCTGTCCCTGGCCCAGTTGGTGACGGTGGCGCCGGGGCCGTCCTTCGGCAAGTCGCCCACCAACACGCCGGTGCGGAAACTCACGCCTTCGGCTTGCAACTGCGTGATGCGGCGGTCGATGTGGCTTTTCTCCATCTTGAAATCGGGGATGCCGTAACGCAGCAGGCCGCCGATGCGGTCGTTTTTTTCAAACACCGTGACTTCGTGCCCGGCACGCGCCAACTGCTGCGCCGCGGCCAGCCCGGCCGGCCCGGAGCCGACCACGGCGACACGCTTGCCGGTCTTGTGCGCGGGCGGTTGCGGCAGCACCCAACCCATCTCCCAGCCCTTGTCGATGATGGCGTGCTCCACCGACTTGATGCCCACCGGGGCCTCGTTGATGCCCAGGGTGCAGGCGGTTTCGCACGGCGCCGGGCAGATGCGTCCGGTGAACTCGGGGAAGTTGTTGGTGGAGTGCAGCACGTCGAGCGCCGTGCGCCAGTCGCCCTGCCAAACCAGGTCGTTGAAGTCGGGGATGATGTTGTTCACCGGGCAACCGTTGTTGCAGAACGGAATGCCGCAGTCCATGCAGCGCCCGGCCTGCGTCTTGGCCTTGTCGTCGGGCAGTTCGTGCACGAACTCCTTCCAGTGCTTGAGACGGGCGACAGGCGGTTCGTAGCGCTCTTCCTGGCGCTCGAACTCCATGAATCCGGTGACTTTTCCCATGATCGGTCCTTAATGTCCTGGCGTTGACGTTGACGTTGCGCGCTGAAGAAACTCGCCGGGCCGTCCCAAGAGTTTCCTGCCCCTTGAGGGGAAAACCGAGCGCAGCGAAGGTTGTCGGGGTGGTCTCATTTCGCGGGCACGCTGGTGTTGGCAAGCGGTGCCTTGGCCTTGGCCGTGGCGGCCTGCGCCTCGCGCTTGGCGGCCATTTCGCCCAGGGCACGCCTGTACTCGTGCGGGAACACCTTGACGAAGCGGCCGCGCGACTCCTCCCACTTGTCGAGCAGCTCGCGTGCGCGCAGGGAGCCGGTCCAGCGGTGGTGGTCCTGCAGCATCTTGCGCAGCTGGGCTTCGTCGCTCTGGCCGCGGTGCCACAGGGCTGCGTCGAGCTGCGCCTTCTGCTCGGCGTCCGGAAGCACCCTGTCCAGCGCCACCATGGACGCATTGCAGCGGCGGGCAAACTGACCGTCGACGTCGTAGACATAGGCCACGCCGCCGCTCATGCCGGCGGCGAAGTTGCGCCCGGTCTCACCCAGAACCACCACGGTGCCACCGGTCATGTATTCGCAACCGTGATCGCCCGTGCCTTCCACCACCGTGGTGGCCCCGGAGTTGCGCACGGCGAAGCGCTCGCCCGCCACACCGCGGAAGAAGGCCTCGCCTTCGATCGCGCCGTACAGCACGGTGTTGCCGACGATGATGTTGTTCTGCGCCTCACCACGGAACTCGATGGTCGGTCGCACGACGATGCGCCCGCCCGACAAGCCTTTGCCGGTGTAGTCATTGGCGTCGCCGATGAGGTACAGGGTGATGCCGCGCGCCAGGAAGGCGCCGAAGCTCTGGCCGCCCGTGCCTTCCATCTGGATGTGGATGGTGTCGTCGGGCAGGCCCTCGTGGCCATAGCGCCTGGCCACCTCGCCGGACAGCATGGCCCCGACAGTCCGGTTGACGTTGCGCACGTTCTGGATGAACTGCACTTTTTCACCGCGCTCCAGCGCCGGCCGGGCACGTTCAACCAGCACATGGTCGATGGCGCGGGCCAGGCCGTGGTCCTGCTCCTCGACCTGGCGGCGGGCGACGTCGTCAGGGACGACCGGCATATGGAACACGCGGGAGAAATCCAGCCCGCGCGCCTTCCAGTGGCTGATGCCGGGACGGGCGTCGAGCAGGTCGGCGCGGCCGACCAGATCCTCGAACTTGCGCACACCCAGTTGCGCCATGATGGAGCGCACCTCCTCGGCGACGAAGAAGAAGTAGTTCACCACGTGCTCGGGTTTGCCGGCAAACTTCCTGCGCAGCGCCGGGTCTTGCGTGGCCACGCCCACCGGGCAGGTGTTGAGGTGGCATTTGCGCATCATGATGCAGCCCTCCACCACCAGCGGCGCGGTGGCGAAGCCGAACTCGTCGGCACCCAGCAGCGCGCCGATCACGACATCGCGTCCGGTCTTGAGCTGGCCGTCGACCTGCACGCGGATGCGGCCACGCAGGCGGTTGAGCACGAGGGTCTGCTGGGTTTCGGCCAGGCCGATTTCCCACGATGAACCCGCATGCTTGATGGACGACAGCGGCGAGGCGCCGGTGCCGCCGTCGTGCCCGGCGATGACCACATGATCGGCCTTGGCCTTGGCCACGCCGGTGGCCACCGTGCCCACCCCGGACTCGGACACCAGCTTGACGCTGATCGAGGCACGCGCGTTGGCATTTTTCAGGTCGTGGATGAGCTGCGCCAGGTCTTCGATGGAGTAGATGTCGTGGTGCGGCGGCGGCGAAATGAGGCCCACTCCGGGCACCGAGTAGCGCAGCATGCCGATGTACTCGGACACCTTGCCGCCGGGCAACTGGCCGCCCTCGCCCGGCTTGGCGCCCTGCGCCATCTTGATCTGGATCTGATCCGCCGAAGTCAGGTACTCGGCGGTGACGCCGAAGCGGCCCGACGCCACCTGCTTGATCTTCGAGCGCAGGGAGTCGCCGGCCCTGAGCGGAATGTCGCTCACCACGCGCTCGGCGCCGAGCACGCTGCCCAGTGAGTCGCCGTCCCGGATGCCGGTTGAACCCGTGCGCATTTCCGGGCGGTAGCGCAGCGGGTCTTCGCCGCCCTCGCCGGTATTGCTCTTGCCGCCGATGCGGTTCATCGCCACGGCCAGGGTGGCGTGGGCCTCGGTGGAAATGGAGCCCAGCGACATGGCGCCGGTGGCGAAGCGCTTGACGATCTCGGACGCCGGCTCCACGTCTTCGATGGCGATGGCCTTGGCCGGGTCGAGCTTGAACTCGAACAGCCCGCGCAGTGTGAGCATGCGGCGCGACTGGTCGTTGATCAGTTGGGCGTATTCCTTGTAGGTGTTGAAGTTGTTCGAGCGCGTGGAATGCTGCAGCTTGGCGATGGCGTCGGGCGTCCACAGATGTTCCTCGCCGCGCGCGCGCCAGGCATAGTCGCCGCCCGTGTCGAGCATGGTGGCCAGCACCGGCGAGTCGCCGAAGGCGTCGCGGTGCATGCGCAGCGCCTCCTGCGCCACCTCGAACACACCGATGCCGTCCACCTGGCTGGTGGTGCCGCTGAAGTACTTGTCCACCAAGGCGCGCGACAGGCCGATGGCCTCGAAAATCTGCGCCCCGCAATAGCTCATGTAGGTGGAAATGCCCATCTTCGACATGACCTTCTGCAAGCCCTTGCCGATGGCCTTGATGTAATTGGTGATCGCCTTGTCGGCGCTCAGGTCTCCGGGCAGGTCACGCGCCATTTCGGCGATGGTGTCGAGCGCCAGATACGGATGCACGGCCTCGGCGCCATAGCCTGCGAGCACGGCGAAATGGTGGGTTTCGCGGGCGCTGCCGGTTTCCACCACCAGGCCGGTCTGGGTGCGCAGGCCGTGAGTGATGAGGTGCTGGTGCACCGCGCTCATGGCCAGCAGCGCCGGGATGGCCACGCGCTCGGAACTCACGTTGCGGTCGGTGACGATGAGGATGTTGTGGCCGCTCTTGAGCGCATCCACCGCCTCGGCGCAAATCGAGGCGAGGCGGGCCTCGATGCCTTCCTGCCCCCAGGCCACCGGATAGCAGATGTCGATTTCGTAGCTGCGGAACTTGCCGCCCGTGTGCTGGGCGATGGAGCGCAGCCGCGCCATGTCGTCGTCGTCGAGCACGGGCTGGCTCACCTCCAGGCGCATCGGCGGGTTGACCTGGTTGATGTCGAGCAGGTTGGGCCGCGGGCCGATGAACGACACCAGCGACATCACCATGTTCTCGCGGATCGAGTCGATGGGCGGATTGGTCACCTGCGCGAACAACTGCTTGAAGTAGTTGTACAGCGGCTTGGGGCGGTTGGACAGCACCGCCAGCGCGGCGTCGTTGCCCATCGAGCCCACGGCCTCGTCGCCCTTCTCGGCCATCGGTGCCATGAGGAATTTGAGGTCTTCCTGGGTGTAGCCGAAGGCTTGCTGGCGGTCGAGCAGCGGCAGCACCGAGGCCTGGGGATGCCCGAGATGGTCGAGGTCATCGATGCGGATGCGCAGGTTCTCGATCCACTGGCCGTAGGGGCGGCCGCCGGAGAGCTGATCCTTGATCTCCCTGTCGTCGATGATGCGCCCGGCCTCCATGTCGATGAGGAACATCTTGCCCGGCTGCAGGCGCCATTTCTTGACGATGTGGCTCTCGGGAATGGGCAGCACGCCGGACTCGGACGCCATGATGACGAGGTCGTCGTCGGTGACGATATAGCGCGCCGGGCGCAGGCCGTTGCGGTCCAGCGTCGCGCCGATCTGGCGGCCGTCGGTGAAGGCAATCGCCGCCGGGCCGTCCCACGGCTCCATCATGGCGGCGTGGTACTCGTAGAAGGCGCGGCGGCGCGCGTCCATCAGCGTGTGCTGCTCCCACGCCTCGGGGATCATCATCATCATGGCGTGCGACAGCGGATAGCCCGCCATCAGCAGCAGTTCCAGGCAGTTGTCGAAGCTGGCGGTGTCGCTCTGGCCGGGGTAGATCAGGGGCCAGAGTTTGTGCAGGTCGTTGCCCAGCACCGGAGACGTCACCGCACCCTCACGGGCGCGCATCCAGTTGTAGTTGCCCTTGACGGTGTTGATCTCGCCGTTGTGCGCCACCAGCCTGTAGGGGTGGGCCAGCGGCCATTCCGGGAAGGTGTTGGTGGAAAAACGCTGGTGCACCAGCGCCAGGGCCGAGACCACGCGCGGGTCTTTCAAGTCCTTGTAGTACTCGCCCACCTGGTCGGCCAGCAGCAGGCCCTTGTAGACCACGGTGCGCGCCGACATCGACGGCACGAAATACTCCTTGCCGTGGCGCAGCGCGAGTTGCTGAATGGCGTGGCTGGCGGTTTTGCGGATGACGAACAGCTTGCGCTCCAGCGCGTCGGTCACCATCACGTCGGGGCCGCGGCCGACGAACACCTGCCGGATGACCGGCTCTTTCGCGCGCACCGTGGGCGACATGGGCATGTCAGCGTCCACCGGCACATCGCGCCAGCCCAGCAGCACCTGCCCTTCGGCACGCACCGCACGCTCGATTTCCTGCTCGCAGGCCAGGCGCGAGGCCTGCTCGCGCGGCAGGAAAATCATGCCCACGCCGTATTCGCCGTAAGGCGGCAGCTCCACCCCCTGCGCCGCCATCTCGGCGCGGTAGAAGGCGTCGGGAATCTGGATCAGGATGCCAGCGCCGTCGCCCATCAGCTTGTCGGCGCCCACCGCTCCACGGTGATCGAGGTTCTTGAGGATGAGCAAGCCGTTCTGCACGATGTCGTGCGACTTCATGCCTTTGATATGCGCCACGAACCCCACGCCGCAGGCATCGTGCTCATTGCCCGGGCTGTACAGCCCGTGGCGGGCAAGATCGGAAATTTCAGACTGGGGCGTGGACATGGCAGGCTCCGCGGCAAGGGAGAGGACAGGCCATGAATTTACTGCAGCGCAGCAGGAGGTGCAAGCAATCGCGCTTTTCTGTCCCTGTTTTTAACCAGCTTTCCAGACTCACATGCAAAGGCAGGGACAGAATAACTGGGCCATCGCGACGGCGGCCTGAGCCCCCGATGCGGCGGTGCCGGGTGCCGTGAACACGGTCCGTCGGGGCCGGCTCAAGCCGGGTGCTGCGCCCACTTGGCCCGGGGAGGGTGCCGAGCGGGGCGAACAGGCGCTAGGCGCGGCCCGGTCGCCCACGTGGTGCCGGCTGGAGCTGGCGCCCGCTGTGCTGCGTCACCCGCTGCAGGAAGTGGGCGTCGCCAAGCGCGGCGCCGCGGCGCAAGGCCTGCTCCAGTTCGCGCGCACGCCGGGCATGCAGGCCGGCGAGCAGCAGGTGGCCGTAGGCAGCTTCGCGCGCAAACGGCGTGTTGCCAAGCGCCCAGTACGCGGCGGGAAGCTGCAGCGCCGGCGCAGTGCCGGCGCCAGCGCCCAGCCCGCAATGCACGGACTGGCTGCTCCAGGGCCACACCTGCCCCGCGGCCACCAACCCCGCCCGGCGTGCCGCATCATCGACCCAGACCATGGCCGGCAAGGCCCAGTCCGCGGGCTCGATCACGGCGCTGCGAAAGCGCCCGGCCCAGATGGCTTGCCGCGCTGGCGCTTGCGTTGCCACAGCGGCACCTTGCGCACGGCTGGTGCGGCGCGCCAGGGTCTGCACAAAACCGGAAAGCCCCCTGGGCTCATCCGGCGTCAACAACAGCCACACCCCATCGTGCAGCAGGCTGTAGGCATGCAGGCGTGTCGGCAGGCTGCCCAGCGCCTCGGACATCCACGCCAGGAAACGCGTTCGCTGATCGACCAGCGCCAGGGGACGGGCGCCCGTGGCCGCCACAAGCTGTACCAGGTGCGGCAAACCGGGAACGCAGAGGCGGGATTGGCGGGCCATGCAATGGAAGGGGGACAGGACTTGGGCAAGGCATGCCGGATCGCGCCATGGGCCACCACGAATGCAACCTTGGCGAAGCATCACCGCAACTGCCGCAACCGGACGGGCACCGGGCCACATGCCACGCCGCATGCTATTGCACCGGGCCGTGCAGCCAGCCGGCCCGGCATCACCCTGGCCTGCAACCGGCGCGGGCCGCCACGCCATGGGCCAGGCATCGCTCACTACACTGGCCGCTCGACGACCCGCGAGGGCGCACGCGGTTTTTCCTGCACGCGCCGTTGAGACCAGAACCGGCATGCCCGACAAGGAAGCCACCGCCCGCATCAAGATCAACCGGCTGCTGGAAGCGGCCGGTTGGCGCTTCTTCGCCGAAGGGGCCGAGCCGGCCAACATCCGGCTCGAATCCGGCGTCACCGTCACCCGGCCCGCGCTCGACGCGCTGGGCGAAAACTTCGAGCGCAGCAGCCGCGGCTACGTCGACTTCCTGCTGCTCGACGCCAAGGGTTTTCCGCTGCTGGTGCTCGAAGCCAAGGCCGCCGACAAGAACCCGCTGGTCGGCAAGGAGCAGGCGCGCCGCTATGCCAGGTCGCAGCACTGCCGCTTCGTCATCCTGTCCAACGGCAACCTGCATTATTTCTGGGACCTGGAACGCGGCAATCCCCACCTCATCACCACGTTTCCCACGCCCGCCTCGGTCAGCGGCTACCGGCAGACCACGCCCGAGCCGCAGCGCCTGATCGACGAACCGGTGGGCGACGACTTCATCGCCCTCAGCCAGCGGCCGCACTACGCCGCCGAGGCCGGCTGGCGCAACGCGGCCGAGCGGCCGGGTTACATCCAGGCCCACAAGCTGCGCTTTCTGCGGCCGTACCAGCTCCAGGCCATCCATGCCCTGCAGGCCGCCGTGGCCGAGGGGCGCGACCGCTTCCTGTTCGAGATGGCCACCGGCACCGGCAAGACGCTCACCGCCGCCGCCGTGATCAAGCTGTTCCTGCGCAGCGGCAACGCGCGCCGCGTGCTGTTTCTGGTCGATCGGCTGGAGCTGGAGGATCAGGCGAAAAAGGCCTTCGCCGCACTGCTGTCGGCCGACTATCAAACGGTGATCTACAAGGAAAGCCGCGACGACTGGCGGCGCGCCGAGATCGTCGTCACCACGGTGCAGTCGCTGCTGTTCAACAACAAGTACCAGCGGCTGTTTTCGCCCACCGATTTCGACCTGGTGATCTCCGACGAGGCGCACCGCTCCATCGGCGGCAATGCCCGCGCCGTGTTCGACTTTTTCATCGGCTACAAGCTCGGCCTCACCGCCACCCCGCGCGATTACCTGCGCCGCTTCGACGCCGCCACGGCCAACCCGCGCGACCCGCGCGAGGCCGAGCGCCGTCTGCTGCTCGACACTTACCGCACCTTCGGCTGCGACACCAGCCAGCCCACCTTCCGCTACTCGCTGCTCGACGGCGTGCGGCAGGGCCATCTCATCAACCCCACGGTGGTGGACGCGCGCACCGACATCACCACGGCATTGCTGTCCGAGCAGGGCTACGCCGTCAGCCTGGCCACCAACGGCGGCGACGACGCGCCGGAGAGCTTCACCCAGCGCGAATTCGAGAAGCGCTTCTTCTCCGACGCCACCAACCAGCTGCTGTGCAAGACCCTGCTGGAGCACGCCCTGCGCGATCCGGTCAGCGGCGAAATCGGCAAGACCGTCGTGTTCGCCGTCAGCCAGCAGCACGCGGCCAAGCTCACGCAGATCCTCAACCAGATGGCCGAGCGCCTGTTTCCCGGCAAGTACCGGTCCGACTTTGCCGTGCAGGTCACCTCGCAGGTCGCCGACGCGCAGCAATTCACCCTGCAGTTCGCCAACAACCACCTGCACGGCTCGGCCAATTTCCTGCCGGCCTACAAGACCAGCAAGGCGCGCGTCTGCGTCACGGTGGGCATGATGACCACCGGCTACGACTGCCCGGACATCCTCAACCTCGGCCTGTTCCGGCCGATCTTCTCGCCCACCGATTTCATCCAGATCAAGGGCCGCGGCACGCGCCGGCACGACTTCCGCCAGGAGCTGTTCGACGACAGCCTCAAGGCCGCCGTGGCACAGCCGCACAAGACCGCCTTCAAGCTGTTCGACTTTTTCGCCAACTGCGAATACTTCGAGGAGCAATTCAACTACGACGAAGTGCTGAAGCTGCCGCGCCCCGGTCAGGACGGCGGCGAAGGCCCGCCGCCGCCACCCGCCGGCACTTACCAGCACGCCGGTGACGACCTCATCCACACGCTCAAGGTGGCCGAGGTCGGCGCCGACGGCATGAAAATCGACCGCATGTTCTTCGAGCGATTCGAGGACACCGTGCGCGACAACGCCACCATCGCCCAGGCCGTCGAGGCCGGGCAATGGGACCGCGTGATCGACTACGTCAACCGCGAGGTGTTCGACAAGCCCGCCGAGTACTACACCCTCGACAAGCTGCGCCGCGCCGCCGCGGTGGACCGCCGCCTGGGCCTGCGCGAAATCCTGGAAAAGATCTTCGGCCTGATCCCGCGCTTCAAGTCGCGCGACGAGCTGCTGGAGGAGGAGTTCGCCAAGTTCGTGGCCGATGCCAAGCCCGACGAAGCCGCCGCCATGCCGGCCATCAAGACCTTTTTCAAGGCCTACGCCAGCAGCGATCAGGTGCGCGGCATCATCGAGAGCCGGCACTACACCGACCTGGCCACCAACCCCTACCTGTCCAGCCGCGACTTCAAGGCCGTGCCGGCCAAATACCGCGCCCTGATTCCCGACTACATCAAGGACTATGTGTCGCTCAACCAGTTCGCGCCGTGAGGCATGTTCCATGGTCGCGTTCAACCGCGACCGCTGAAGCGCCCGCCTTCGCCGCCAGAAACAGGCAAGCTGCCGCATCCAGCGGCTGATGGCGAAAGCCGCCGTGAACCGCTTCGACATGTTTGATCTGGCGTGCGTCAAGCACCTGATACGGCGACTCATTCACCAGGAGGGCTTTCGAAGAAGAAGCATGCGGGCAGGATGGCGGGTGCGATGTAGTCCAGGTCCTGGGCCGACACGCCACACGCGAAGAAGCTCTCGCGCCACTGACGCGCCACCGCGACGATCCGATCCATTTCCTTGCTGGCATCTTCCGCCGACAGCCCGAAGCGGCCAGCCTGCGACAGCAGGTTGTAGCGGCTGGCCGTGCGGCCGTAGTTGCCCGCGGTCATTGCCAGGTCGCGCCGCTGCAGGCTAAGCACCGGGGTGGGCACCAGGTCATAGGCAGGCGACAGGCGCCATCCCTTGGGCCGGCGCAGCAGCGCGTGATTGCGCGGGTGATCGTCGTTGTTGGTCACGACGGCATTGAAGACCATGCGCCGGAACAGTTCAGCGCAGTCGGCCTCGGGCTTGTCGGACCAGCGCCGCAGGTTGTCGGCCAGCAGCGGATAGGACCAGCGTTCGCGGTTCAGATAGCTGTCGTCGCAGCCGAGCACCGTCAGCCCACTGACCAGCCCGAAGCGCAAATAGCCCTTGTCCGTATGTTCACGATCAAAGCGCTGCAGCATCAGCACATCGCCGCCCTTGCCACGTTTGCCTGCCGCCTGCAGGCGTGCCTGCGTCACGTTCAGGCCGCAGCGGCGTGCGAGGTCGAGCGTGGCGTACTCGATGCGCTGCAGGTTGCAACGATCGCCCTTGACGGGAAACTTGCCCAGCCACAGACATTGCGCATCCTCGACGGTGGCCTTGGGACGAGCGCCGCCCATGCTGGTGCCGGGATCGAGTTGTTTTAGCAGATGTGCGGGCACCGGCCTGCCGTCCTCGATGGCCTGCGCCGCAGCAACCAATTCAGCCAGTTGGTGGGTGCGGTTGTACTGGCGCTTGGGGGCGGGTGGTTCCGCCTTGAGACCAAAGCTCAGGTAGCCGGCGCCATCTTGCGGGCCATGCAGCAGATAGTCGATTTCATGCAGATCGCCGGCGGCGCGTTCGAGCTTGTGCTCGATGACCCGCCGCCCCCAGGCGTCTGGGCTCGCATCGCGCAGCGCGCCGGGAATGCCCTTGAGTTGGGTGAACTCGTGGACGGTTTTGTCCAGCGGCAGGCGGTACGGATCGAGTGCCACCGCTTCAGCGCGCTGGAGATAACGGTCGCCATAGCGAAAGCGGCCGATCTGCGTGCCGTCGGGCAGGGTCTGCACTTTCAGCAGCGCCGCCGGCACCGTGTCCAGGGTGCCGGGGAGCTGGATGTAGACATAGGCTTCGCGTTCAGAAGTCATAGTCGTTGCCGGCCTTGCGCGGCCTTCCCGCACGCATGGGACGCCGCGAAGCTTCGAGCCCCTTGCCATGCGCATCGGTGTCCGGATCGGCCACCGCGTCAAGCGACTTTTCCAGGCCGAGCGCCCACAGCACGGTGAAGCACACACCCATGGCCGTGCCGGGCTTGCCGAGTTCCAGGGCGGTGAGCGTATTGCGGTTGACCCCAGCCTTGCTGGCCAGGTCCACCACCGACCAGCCGCGGCGAATCCGCGCGATGCGGATGCGTTGCCCCAACTGGACGATGCCTTCGGTGACATGCGGCGGAATGACAAAATTGCTCATGATTTTAGGCTTATTGAATCTTTATGCCCGTAATATTAGGCAAGTCATGATGGCATGGCAAACCCCGCCACGCATGCCGTGCGCCGCTCCCTGCACCAACCACACGACGCGTCGCGCCACCCGCCCGTGCACCTGTCAACGCATTACACTGGATTATGTGTTGAACCCGGAGATGTGCCATGGCGACCACCGTCAATTTCACCAGCGCCATCGACCGCGACCTACTCAAGCGCGCCAAGGTCATCGCCGCCAAAACCGACACCTCCGTCAATGCGCTGTTCAACGCCGAGCTGCGCCATCTGGTCGAAACCTTCGAGTCCGCCGAGCGCAGCGGCAACCAGAATTTCAAAGTGCTGCTCGATTTTTCACTGGGCCGCCTCGGCAGCGACGCGGCCCTGCGTGCGCTGGGCATCAGCAGCGAGGAAGACCTCTTCCTGCTGATGGTGCAAGCCCACCTGCCGATGCCGCGCCTGCCGGACGCCATGACGCAGGAGATGGTCGGCCAGCTCACGTCGCTCGGCGCCTGAATCGCGCCTGCAATGCCCGAGCCTGCCCTGCCCGCCCCCATCCGGTCCGCGCCGGTGGTGTTGCTGCCCGACGCCGGGCCGCTCATCACCCTGGCCTACGCCGACGCGCTGGAACTCCTGTTCAAGCCCGGCTGGCCGGTGCTGCTGGTGGACATGGTGCTGCACGAAATCACCCGCAACCAGATGCCCACCAGCGACAAGCTGGCCCATTGGGCCGCAGCCAGCAAGCTGCCCGTGCTCGCCACGCAAACCTTTCAGCACCACCCGCACGCACTCGCCGCGCAAGCCACACGCACCACCAGGCTCGGCGAACTCGCCATCCAGGAAACCATGACGGCCCTGGCGCTGGAGCAGACGGCGCAGACCGGCGTGTTTCTATTCGAGGATCACAAGATCGCCCGCGCCGGTTTTTTCGTGCCCGACAACTGCCGCAAGGCCAGCACCCGCGCCTTCCTGCTGTTTCTGCAGCAGCAAGGCTGGCTGGAATCGGCGGTGGAAATCGAGCGGCGCGCCATCCAGGCCGGGCGCAGCTTTTCCGCGCTGCGTTTTCCACCCGCTCCGTAAACAAGCTCCGCAAGCAAAGGTTTGCCCGTGCTCGACACCGCCACCAAACGCCGCATCGACACCGCCCGCGACATCCTCGTCGGCAAGGTGCCCGACCCCAAATCGCAGGTCGAGCAGATCACCATCGCGCTGATCTACAAATTCATGGACGACATGGATGCCGAGTCCGAGGAGCTGGGCGGCAAGCGCAAGTTCTTCACCGGCGCCTACGCCCGCTACGGCTGGGCGAAGCTCATGCGCAGCGGCCTGGGCGGGCATGAAACCCTGAACCTCTACGCCGAGGGCATCGCCAGGATGCCGGAGAACGCGGGCATCCCGCCGCTGTTCCGCGACATCTTCAAGAACGCCTACCTGCCTTACCGCGACCCCGAGACGCTGCGCGCCTTCCTCAAGATCATCGACGAATTCAGCTACGACCACAGCGAGCGCCTGGGCGACGCCTTCGAGTACCTGCTGTCCGTGCTGGGCAGCCAGGGCGACGCCGGCCAGTTCCGCACCCCGCGCCACATCATCGACTTCATGGTCGAAGTGCTCGACCCGAAAAAAACCGACACCGTGCTCGACCCCGCCTGCGGCACCGCCGGGTTTCTGATCTCGTCGTGGAAGCACATCCTCAAGGCCAACTCGTCTGCGTCTACCCCGCCGGGCGAGGGTTCGGCCCCGGCGTCGGGCGACCTGCTCACCCCCGACGAAAAAGCCCGCCTCGCGCGCAGCATCAAGGGCTACGACATCTCGCCCGACATGGTGCGCCTGAGCCTGGTGAACCTGTACCTGCACGGCTTCACCGACCCGCACATCGTCGAGTACGACACCCTCACCAGCGACGAGCGCTGGAACGAGTTTGCCGACGTCATCCTGGCCAACCCGCCCTTCATGTCGCCCAAGGGCGGCATCAAGCCGCACCGGCGCTTCAGCATCCAGGCCAAGCGCAGCGAAGTGCTGTTCGTCGACTACATGGCCGAGCATCTCACGCCGCAGGGCCGTGCCGCCATCATCGTGCCCGAAGGCATCATCTTTCAGAGCCAGACCGCCTACAAAGCGCTGCGCAAGCTGCTGGTGGAAACCTCGCTGGTCGCCGTCGTCTCGCTCCCGGCCGGCTGCTTCAACCCCTATTCCGGGGTGAAAACCAGCATCCTCATCCTCGACAAATCGCTGGCCAGGGCCGCCGACAGCATCGCCTTCTTCAAGGTGGAGAACGACGGCTACGGCCTCGGCGCCCAGCGCCGCGCCATCGACAAGAACGACCTGCCGCAGGTGAAGGCGGAACTCGCCGCGTACCTGCATGCGCTGCGCAGCCAGCAAGCGACCGCCGATCTCCCGCTCACCTGCGGACTGGTCGTGCCGAAGGACAAGATCGCCGCGAACGGCGACTACAACTTGAGTGGGAAGCGGTATCGGGGAGGCGATGCGCGTTGGTCTGCATTTCCAATCCGAAAATTCGAGGAAGTCTGCACCTTGGAATACGGCGCGAGTTTGCCCAAGGAAAAGCGCGTGGCTGGTCCTTATCCAGTCGTCGGCTCGAATGGCATCACCGGCTACCACAACGAATACCTTATCGAAGGGCCTGCGATCGTAGTCGGCCGCAAGGGTTCGGCGGGAGAAGTCACATTGATTGAGAAGAACTGCTTCCCAATCGACACAACCTATTACGTCAAACAGACGAACCCAGCAGAGTCCGACCTCAGGTTCCTGTATTGGCTCCTGAAAACCTTGAACCTTCCCGAGCTGCGAGGTGGTGCAGGGATTCCCGGTCTGAATCGAACCGACGTTTACGAAACCCACCAAATCCCCCTGCCGCCGCTGGAAGTGCAGAAGGAGATCGTGGCGGAGATCGAGGGTTACCAGAAAGTCATCGACGGCGCCCGCGCCGTCCTCGACCACTACCGCCCCCACATCCCCATCCACCCCGACTGGCCGATGGTGTCGCTTGAGGAAGCATGTGAAATCCAACGGGGCAAATTCTCTCATCGGCCACGGAATGAACCGCTCTTTTACGGTGGCAGGTACCCCTTCATTCAAACCGGTGACATCGTCCGGGCCAACGGCGGAAAGATCACCTATACCCAAACCTTGAATGAGGACGGGCTATCAGTGAGCAAGATGTTCCAGCCGCCAATCGTGGTGATAACGATTGCTGCAAACATTGGCGACACCGCCGTACTCGATTTCCAATCCTGCTTTCCCGACAGCGTTGTTGGTTTGGTCCCAAAGTTGGGAACTGACGCTCGTTACCTGGAATTGGTCATGCGGACCAAGAAACAGCATCTCAACGATATTGCACCGCAAGCTGCTCAGAAGAATATCAACATCGCGATTCTGAAGACCGTTGAAATCCCCCTCCCGCCCCTCGCCACCCAGCAAGCCATCGTCGCCGAGATCGAAGCTGAGCAAGCCTTGGTCGCCGCCAACCGCGAACTGATCGCCCGCTTCGAGCAGAAAATCCAGGCCACCCTCGCCCGCGTCTGGGGCGAGGCCGCAGCGGCCGATGTGGAGAAGGCCGCATCATGAGCAACCCCGCCGTCCCCATCCATTACCCCGGCCTGCTGGCCGAGGTTCGCCAACGCATCCAGACGGCGCAGACGCGCGCGATGCTGGGCGTCAACGCCGAGCTGATCCGTCTGTATTGGGAAATCGGCCAGATGCTGGATGCGCGCCAGCAAAGCGAGGGCTGGGGTGCGGCGGTGATACCGCGCCTGGCGCGCGACATCCGCAACGAGCTGCCGGAGGTGAAAGGTTTTTCCGAGCGCAACATCAAGCGGATGCTGGCGTTCTACCGCGAATACTCCGGGCTGAAATTTGTGCCACAGGCTGTGGCACAAATCGAGTCGGCCGACAAAGTGCCACGGGCCGTGGCACTTTTCTCCAGCGAGGTTCTGCTGGCGCTGCCCTGGGGGCACCATCTGCTGCTGATGGAAAAGCTCAAGGATGCCGGGACGCGGCACTGGTATATGCAGGCCACGCTGACCAACGGCTGGAGCCGCAACGTGCTGCAGATGCAGATCGAAACGGCGGCGCATGCGCGCCAGGGCAAGGCCACCAGCAATTTCGCCCTGCGCCTGCCGCCGCCGCAGTCGGATCTGGCACAGCAGGCGCTGAAAGACCCGTACCTGTTCGATTTCCTGACGCTGGCCGCGCCCTTCCACGAGCGCGAGCTGGAGACCGGGCTGATCGTGCATCTGGAAAAATTCCTGCTGGAACTCGGGCAGGGCTTTGCCTTTGTGGGTCGGCAGTATCACGTGGATGTGGGCGAGCAGGATTTTTACATCGACCTGCTGTTCTATCACCTGCGCCTGCGCTGCTTCATGGTGATCGAGCTGAAGCGCGGCGCGTTCAGGCCGGAGTACGCGGGCAAGATGAACTTCTATTGCAGCGTGGTGGACGACGTGCTGAAGCACGCCAGCGATGCGCCGACCATCGGCCTGATCCTGTGCCAGACGCAGAACGCGGTGATCGCCGAATACGCCTTGCGCGGGGTGGCTACGCCGATTGGCGTGTCCACCTTCGAGCTGACCCGCGCGCTGCCCACCGAGCTGGCATCGAGTCTGCCGTCGATCGAGCAGATCGAGCAGGAGCTGGGCGGCGCGCAGGGCTGAGCGCCCCCGAACCTGCCGCCTTTGCCGCCGCTTGTCAGCCCGAGGCAACCAGAAACGCTCGGGGCTGCCTGCCGTCCTTGCCGCTCAACCCGACGACTGCCGCATGGCCTTCGCCGCGCCGCCCAAGTTTCGCAGGGCGGCTTCGGTCTCGGCCCAGGCGCGGGTTTTGAGGCCGCAGTCGGGGTTGACCCAGAGGCGATGGGCGGGAATCACGGCCAGGGCCTTGCGCAGCAGGCGTTCCATGTCGGCCTGGTCGGGCACGCGGGGGGAGTGGATGTCCCACACGCCGGGGCCGATGGCGTTGGGGTACTGAAAATCGCCGAAGGCCTGCAGCAGCTCCATGTCGGAGCGGCTGGTCTCGATGGAGATGACGTCGGCGTCGAGCGCGGCGATAGCCGGCAGGATGTCGTTGAACTCGGCGTAGCACATGTGGGTGTGAATCTGCGTGTCGTCGCGCACGCCGCTGGCCGCCAGGCGGAAGGCGCGGCCGGCCCAGCTCAGATACGCCTGCCAGTTGCGCCGGCGCAGCGGCAGGCCTTCGCGGAAGGCGGGCTCGTCGATCTGGATCATGCCGATGCCGGCGGCTTCCAGATCCTGCACTTCGTCGCGCACCGCCAGGGCGAGCTGCTGCGCCACTTCGGCGCGGGGCAGATCGTCGCGTACGAAGGCCCATTGCAGCAAGGTCACGGGGCCGGTGAGCATGCCCTTCATGGGCTTGGCCGTGAGGCTCTGGGCGTAGGCGCTCCAGGCCACGGTCATGGGCTGGGGGCGCTGCACGTCGCCAAAAATCACCGGCGGCTTGACGCAGCGCGAGCCATAGCTCTGCACCCAGCCGAAGCGGCTGAACAGCACGCCGTCGAGCTGCTCGCCGAAATACTCCACCATGTCGTTGCGCTCGGCCTCGCCGTGCACCAGCACGTCCAGCCCCAGTTCCTCCTGCTTGCGCACCGCCAGGGCGATGGCCTCGCGCATGCGGCGCTGATATTCGGCCTGGTCGATCTCTCCGCGCTTGAAGGCGGCGCGGGCGGCGCGAATCTCGCTGGTTTGCGGAAAGCTGCCGATGGTGGTGGTGGGCAGCAGCGGCAGCTTGAAACGCGCCTGTTGCGCCACGGCGCGCTGTGGGTAAGCGTGGGCACGACGGTCTGACGGCAGAGTCGCCATGCGCGTGCGCAGTTCGGTGCGCGTGACGCTCGGATGCGCCAGGCGCGCGGCGCGCGCGGCGCGGGCCGCCTGCAGGACGGCGCTGGTCGCGGCGCTGGGGGCCTCGCCCTCGCGCAGCGCCTGCGCCAGCAGGCTGATTTCGCCCAGCTTCTGGCGGGCGTAGGCCATGCTGGCTTTGAAGGGTTGGGGAATGGTCCACCCCCAGACGCCGGCCTTGCCAGCGTCGCCCCCCGAGGGGGTCAAGGAATCTTGGGACGGCCCGGCGCTTCCTTGCTGGTCTTCGACCTCCACATCCACCGGAACATGCAGCAGCGAGCATGACGGTGCGACCCAGAGTTCACCCTCGCGTTGGAGGCTGCGCAGCAAGGCCAGCGCGTCGTCGAGGTCGGCGCGCCAGATGTTGCGGCCGTCGATGACGCCGGCCGACAGCACCTTGGCCGTGCCCAGGCGCTCGGCCACCCAGGCGGCCTCGGCGCGGCCGCGCACCAGGTCCACGTGCAGGCCGTCCACCGGCAGGCTGCAGGCCAGGTCGAGGTTGTCTTCCAGCGGGCCGAAGTACACGGCCAGCAGCAGTTGGGGGCCGGCCCCGGCGAGCGCGGCAGCCAGTTGCGCGTAGCCGGCGCTGTACGCGGCCTTCCATGCGGCAGGCAGGTCGAGTGCGAGGATGGGCTCGTCGAGCTGCACCCAGGCGGCGCCGGCGGCGTGCGCGGCACGCAGGAGGTGGGCGTAGGCGTCGATCAGGCCGGGCAGCAGGGTGAGGGGATCGAAGGCGGCGTCGCGGCTCTTGCCCAGCTTGAGCCAGGTGAGGGGGCCGGGCAGCGCGACCTTGGCGGTGTGGCCATGCGCACGGGCCAGCGCCAGTTCGTGCACCAGATCGGCGGCGTTGGCGCTGAAGCGGGTGTCGGCGCCGAGTTCCGGTACGAGGTGGTGGTAGTTGGTGTCGAACCATTTGGTCAGCTCCAGCGCCGGCTGGCTGGCGGTGCCGCGACCCAGCGCAACATGCTGTGCCCAGGCGACATGCCCGGCCATGTCATGTGCCGCAGCGCACGCCGTGCCTCGCGCGGTGTCCGGCCCCATGGCGCACGCCGAGGCCGGGGTGGCGACCGATGCGGCGGCAGCCTCAGCGCCGAAGCCGAACCGCGCCGGCGCCGCACCCAGGCGCAGGGTCATGGCGGCGATGTGGTCGTAGGGGGCGAAGTCGCCCGCGGTCACCATGTCCAGCCCGGCGGCGCGTTGGTCGCTCCACTGCTGCAGGCGCAGCGTCTGCCAGATGGCGGCGAGCCCGGCCTCGCTGCTTTGGCCGCTCCAGAAGGCTTCGAGGGCGAATTTCCATTCCCGCTGGGGGCCGATGCGGGGATAGCCGAGGGTATGCGTGCGAATCATGATTGTGCCTTGAATGGTGCAAAGGCACGCATGATGATCTGCCCGAAGCTATGATTCAAGCGAATTGTTTTCATGAAAGACATGCGATTCAATCATGAGCCCGCTGGATCTGCGTCACCTCACCACCCTGCAAGCCCTGGCCGACACCGGCAACCTCACCCGCGCCGCGCAGCGCGTTCACCTCACGCAGTCGGCGCTGTCGCGGCAGATTGCGGTGCTGGAGGAGCATTACGCCCAGCGCCTGTTCGAGCGCACCCAGCCCGCGGTGCGCTTCACCCCGGCCGGGCAGCGCCTGCTGGACCTGGCCGCCGACGTGCTGCCGCGCGTGCGCGACGCCGAGCGGGCACTGGCGCAACTGCGCGAGGGGCAGAGCGGCAGCCTGCGCATCGCGGTGGAATGCCACAGCTGTTTCGACTGGCTGATGCCGGCCATGGACGCGCTGCGCCCGCGCTGGCCGGACGTGGAAATGGACCTGCTCTCCGGCTTCCTCGCCGACCCCTTGCTGCCGGTGCTGGACGGCCGCGCCGACCTGGCGGTGCTGCACGAAGCGCCGCCGCCTTCGGCCGCGCTCGTCGTGCTGCCGCTGTTCAGCTTCGACTTCGTCGCGCTGCTGGCGCGTGACCACCCACGCGCCGCCCAGCCCGCGCTGCAGGCCGCCGACTTCGCCACCGAGACCCTCATCACCTACCCGGTGCCGGACGACAAGCTGGACGTGATGCGCCAGTTGCTCCTTCCCGCCGGGGTGCGCCCCGTCGCGCGCCGCAGCGCCGAACTCACCGCCGCCATCGTGCAACTGGTGGCCAGCAAGCGCGGCATTGCCGTGCTGCCGCGCTGGGCCGCCCTGCCCTACCTGGAGCGCGGCTACGTGGTGGGCCGCGCCGTGGGCACGCCGCCCTTGCGCGGCGAACTGTTCGCCGCCGTGCCGGCGCAGATGGCGCAGCGCGCCTATGTGCAGGAGTTCGTGGAACTGGTGCGCGGCTGCGAGCAGGCGCGGGAGGCGCAGGGTTGAGGCGGGCAGTCGCGCCACGCAAATGCGGGATGACCGTGGCTGGCGACGTCGAGTGCGCCGACTACTTCGCCGGCAAAGACCCTGGGACGATGACCACCCATGAGTTGCTGCATGCAGCAAGCGGTCGTGCGGTTCGCGCTTGCCGCTGATCCAGCCTGCAGCGAGATGTTTGGTTGCTTCGCAGCAGCCAGCAGGCATGCAAAGCGGAGGGCCGAGCGCCCTGTATGGCGCTAGCACCAGCCAGTTTTTGGCATGGGCGCCGTGTGCATGGCGTGCCTGGGCGGCGCCGGGCCGGTCGTCTCGTCATGCCAGCGTCGAGCCTTTTCGGTATTCATCGGGCGTAGCCCCCGTCATGCGGCGGAACATGGCGATGAACGCCGACGACGAGTTGTAACCCAGGTCGTGCGCGATGTTCTCGACCGTGTCGCCGGCGTGGAGTCGCGGCATGGCGCTGACCACGCGCAGGCGCTTGCGCCACTCGGCGAGCGACATGCCCAACTCCCGCTGGCAGCGACGCATCAGGGTGCGCTCGGTGGTGTGGCGCGACCCGGCCAGCGCTGCCAGCGAGCGCGTATCGCCGGGGTTGGCCTCCAGCTCCTGCAGCAAAGGGCTGAGCAGCGGGTCTTGCGACATGGGCAAATAGCTGCCGGCGCAAGCTGCCGTGGCCAACTGATCCACCGACACTTGCAGCAAACGATGGGCCGCGCCCGTCCCTGACTGCAGCGGAGCATGCTGCCGCAGATGATCGAGCAGGGCCCGCAGCAGCGGGCTGACCACCAGCGCGCAGCAGGTCTTGGGGAGAGCCGCGCACAGGTGCTCGGCGATGTAGAGCGAGCCGTGGACGGCCGCCTGCCGGTTCAAGCCCCGATGCTCCAGCGCCGGCGGCAGCCAGACACCGTATTGCGGCGGCGCGAGCAGATGCCGGTCGCGCAGCTTGATTTCCATCACTCCGCTGAAGGCGTAGACAAACTCACCCCAGGGATGGCTGTGCTGCGGGTAGGTGGCGTGTGCCGGCATGTCGGCGACGCGAAAGTAAATGGGGCTCGGCAGCGCCTTGCTGAAGGGTGGATTGCGGTGGTGCTGCGCGGATTCGTTCATGGTTTTCCATGCGCCGATTGGCGTGATGCGTTGTCATGATTTCACTATAGATCGCTGATACGTCAAACGGACAATGGCGTTTGAACATCGCCATCCACTCGCCTCCATGGACACCCGCAAACCCCTCGACGCCATGTCCGTTGGCCTCATGCTGCTGCTCTGCCTGATTTGGAGCATGCAGCAAATCGCGCTCAAGGCCACGGCGGCAGAGATTTCGCCGATGCTGCAAATTGCACTGCGCTCAGGAATCGGCGCGCTGTTGGTCAGCGTGTTCATGGCCGCGCGTGGCCAGCGCGTATCGCTGTTGAATGCCCACTGGCGGCCGGGGCTCGCCGTCGGCAGCCTGTTCGCCCTCGAATATCTGCTCGTCAGCGAGAGCCTGCGTTTCACATCAGCGGCGCATCTGGTGGTGTTTCTCTACACCGCGCCGGTGTTCGCAGCCTTGGGTCTGCACTGGAAGCTGCCGTCCGAACGGCTGGCGGCACTGCAGTGGCTGGGCATCGCCCTGGCGTTTGGCGGCATTGCCGTGGCATTCCTCGGCGGCGGTCACCCGGTCGCAGCAGGCGAACCTTCCAACGTGCTGCTGGGCGACTTTCTGGCACTCATGGCAGGGGCGTCCTGGGGGGCGACCACCGTGGTGGTGCGGGCGACCTGCCTGTCCGGCTTGCCCGCAGCGCAAACGTTGCTGTATCAATTGCTGGCGGCCTTCCTGCTGTTGTTGCCAGCTTCATTTCTGCTTGGGCAAACCACGTTCGAGCCCACGCCACTGGCCTTGTGGGCACTGGCGTTTCAGTCGCTGATCGTGTCCTTCGCCAGTTTCCTGGCATGGTTCTGGCTGCTGCGGCATTACCTGGCCTCGCGGCTTGGCGTGTTGGCCTTCATGACGCCGCTGTTCGGCATCGTGCTCGGCGCGTGGCTGTTGCGCGAGCCCATCAACCCAGGTTTTCTGGCAGGCTCCCTGCTGATCCTGCCAGGCATCGTGCTGGTGAGTGGCCATGGCCTGCTGCAGCAATGGGCGGGCACAATGGCCAAACGACTGCAATGACCCTGGCAGGCAGCGCAGACCCCACCCAACCCCAAGGAGCATGACCATGGCCGCTTACATCGTTGCCGACATCGAGATCACCGATCCCGCCGCCTACGAAACCTACCGCCAGCAAGTGCCCGCCCTGATTGCCGCCCACGGTGGGCGCTATCTGGTGCGCGGCGGCGCCGTCGAGGTGCTGGAGGGCGCCCGTGAGCCGCGGCGCCAGGTGATTCTGGAGTTTCCGGACATGGCCCATCTGCGGGCGTTCTACACCTCGCCGCAGTACAAAACGCTGATTGCGATCCGCCAGGGCGCTTCGCATGGCAGCCTGCTGGCGATTGAGGGGGTGTGAACGCCACGCATCGCACGGCATCCTTGAGCCCGGTGGTTCAAACCGCCAATTCCGCACCGCCGATTTGGCGCGCATGGTCCCCGATTTCTTGAAGCAGAGCCTCGGCCATGGGGGCGCTGAGATGCAAGGGCAAGAACCTGGATTCGGCGGAATAGGACAGGAACAGCTTGCGGTTTTTCTCGTTGCTCAGCGCGTAGCCCATGGACCAGTCGGTGAAGGATCGCTTGCCGATTTCCTGGCAACTCAGAATGACCGAGTCGGCGTGGCGGGGGTCTCTGAGAATTCTTCCGTACGTTTGGTGCACGGCTGCACGGCCTCCTTCCAAGGCCTGGAAAAAATGGCCATCGGACATCACGAGCAAGCCACCCACACCGACGCTGATGTTGTTGCGGCGTGATTTGGCCAGAATGTCATGCATATCCATCGGGCCGAAGTGCGAGGCGACCTTGCTGGCATAAATCAAACGGATCAGGATAGACATGTGCGCGCGGGTGCGAGGATGAAGGGTGGCGAACGCTGAAATGCATGATAGCCACGGGTTCGAAGCCCTGTTGGTTGGTGGCATGCGCGGCTGAGCTGGGCGCCGGCCAAAGTTGCCGGCGCGTCAGGATGGCGCACGGCCGCTGGCTTGCATCGCGGCCATGGAGGTCGATCCGAACTGCCCTTTTTCTGCGTGGCAAGCGGTGTGCGAGGCCGTGGGTTTCACGGCGCTGGGGATGAGGGCTGGCCCCCATGCAGGGCCGCCGGCAGGATCCCTCGTAAAGCGTTGGTCAAGAGCAGGTCTTCGGCGGCAACGAGCTCGGCTCGGGTGATGATGCGCTCGGCTGCGCCGAAGCTGGCATCAGCCAGCAGCGCGGCGCGGGCCACGCCGGGCAGCAAGCCGCAGCGCAGCGGCGGGGTGAACCAGCGGCCGCGGAGCTTGACGAACACACTGCTGCGGCCGCCTTCGCAAAGCTCACCACGGCTGTTGAAAAACAGGGCGTCGAACGCGCCTTGCGCTTCGGCGGCTTTCCAGGCGGCGTCGTAGCGGGAGCGGTGGGTGGTTTTGTGACGCAGGAACAAGTCGTCGGGGTCGAGCACGGCGTGCTCGATCAGCGTCTGCGCGAGCAGGACCTGGACCCTGCCTTCTTCCCTGGGCAAGTCCGCCAGCGGTGTGGTACCGAGGTTGTAGCTGCCATCGTGCCGCAGTTCGATGCGGGTCCGGTGCGGCGCGGCGGGCAGCTTGGCATGGGCTGCGGCCATGGCGGCGCGCAGGGCGCGAAGGTCGAGCCGGAAGCCGAAATAACGGGCGGATCTGGCCAGGCGCTGGAGATGGGCGTTGATCCGTTGCGTGCCCTGCGCATCCCCGGGCGCGCCAAGGCGCGCGGCGAAGGTTTCGATCAGGCCGAAGCCGGGGTCGAGGCCGGTGGCGAAGCGGGCCTTGAGCAGGCATTCGCCCCACTCGCCGGCGGGATCGGAGTCGGCGACCACGCCACTGCCAAGACCGAGGCGGACGGCGCGTGTGCCACGCCGCAACCGATCGTCGATGTCCAGGGTGCGGATGGCGACGCTGAACACACCGCTCGCCGCCTGCGGGCTGCCGGGCCGCGCCGCACCGGGGCCGCTTGCGGCATGATGGGGCGCGGGTTGCAGCCACCCCATCGCCCCGGTGTACAGCCCGCGCGCCTGTGGTTCCAGTTCGCCGATGATCTGCATGCTGCGGTGCTTGGGCGCGCCGACCACGGAGCCACAGGGAAACAGCGCCGCCCAGAGTTCGCGCCAGTGGATGGAGGGAGCGAGTTCGGCGCTCACGCTGGAGGTCATCTGCCAGACCTGGGCATAGGGCTCGACGTTGAAGCGCCGCGTCACGCGCACGCTGCCGGGCGTGGAGATGCGGCCGAGGTCGTTGCGCAGCAGGTCGAGAATCATCAGATTCTCGGCGCGGTTCTTCGGGTCGGCGCCGAGCCATGCCGCGGCTTGCGCGTCCCGCACCGGGTCGGCGTGGCGCGGTGCGGTGCCTTTCATCGGCCGCGCCGCGATGTGCCCGCCCGTTTGCAGACTGAAGAACAACTCGGGCGAGAGGCTGAGCACCCAGCGGGCGCTGGTTCGCATCGGCCGCGATGGTGGCGACGGCTGCAGGGGTGAAGCACCAGGGTCGCTTGGTGCATCACGGTCGCCGTCATCCCCCAGGTACGCCAGGCAGCGGTAGGCCGTGGGCTGGCGCCGGCGCAGCGCGCGGTACAGCGCCAGTGGATGGCCGAAGGCGCGGGCGTGCAGGGGGAAGGTGTAGTCGATCTGGTAGCTGTCGCCGGCGGCCAGATAGGCGGCGATGCGCTGCAGCGCGGCAGCATGGGCGGCGGCGCTGATGCCGGGACGCCAGCCGGCGAGGCCCACAGGGGCGTCACCGAAGCCCGGGACTTCGGCGGCAGGGGCATGGGTGGCAGCCGCATGGACCGCAGCGTCGCCGCAGCCCCGGGTCGCCAGTTGCGTGGCCAGCCAGGCGTCCACCGCGGCATCGTCCCCCAGGGTTTGTGCGCCGGCGAAGCTCAGGGCTTCGACCAGCGGGGTGATGGGCGCATGCGCCAAGGGCAGGCCGGCCAGCGCGTCGGCCGCCTCGAAGGCCAGGAACAGCGCGACCTCACGCCCGGCGGCAAGTTGCGCACCGAGCCAGTCGGGCATGTCGCGGGCTGCGGCGGCATCGTCGGCGCGCCCATGGTCCAGCGGCTGCAGATACAGCCGTGCCGGGGCGTTGGCGGGGTCGAACAACACAAACGAGGGCGACGGCATGGGGGCGAACACGGACAACGGTGAGGGGGTGCGAAAGGCGGCGCCGCGGTCAACAGCGGGGGCCGGGACGGTGTGCCGCCCCTGGGGCGCTCAAGCGCTGAATTCGGCACGGCATTGCAGCGCCTGCTTGGCCAGGCGCAAGCCCTCGCGGGTCGCGGCCTGGGGATTGGCGGCTTGCGTCACGGCGCTGACCACGGCGAAACCGTCGACACCACAGCCGAGCACGGCGGCGGCGCGCTGCAGACTGATGCCGCCGATGGCCACGGTGGGGTAACGCGGCTTGCAGCGCGCCGCCCACTCGCGCAGCCGCTCCAGGCCGAGCGGCTGGTAGGGCATGACCTTGAGCGTGGTGGGATAGACCGGGCCGAGCGCGATGTAGCTGGGCCGCAGGGCATGGGCGCGTGCCAGTTCGCCCGGAGCGTGGGTGCTGACACCGAGGCGCATGCCGGCAGCGCGCAGCGCGGCGAAATCGGCGCCGTGCAGGTCTTCCTGACCGAGGTGCACCCCAAAGGCGCCGGCGTCGATGGCCTCGCGCCAATGGTCGTTGATGAACAGTTGTGCCCCGGCCTGCGCCGCAGCCTGGCTGACACGGGCAATGGCTGCGGCCAGCGGCGCGCCACGCAAGTTCTTGATGCGCAGTTGCAAGGTGCGCACGCCCCAGTCCAGCAGGCGCAGCGCCCAGTCGGCATCGGGCACCACCGGGTAAAACCCTGCTGGGGCACTGAGCGCGGCAAAGGCGACGGGCTCCGCCTCCAGGCCCGCACCGACCAACTGGCTGACGTCCGCGAGGCTGGCACCGGCCTGGGCGAGGCTGGATGCGGCCTGTGGCAACGTCGTACCGGGCGGTGGCGTGGCGGGGACGGACGTCGCTTGAGACGGGGGGCGCGCAACAAGCCCGGGGAGCGGCTCATGCCAGCCGGTCGCAAGGCCCCGCGCGCCCTGCTGCATGCCAGGGGGCGCGGCATGGGTCGCACCGCCAGATGCGGCCATGCCGGCGACGGCGGATGCGGCCAGACTTGGCGGCGGGGTCACCGCCGAGTCTGGCTCCGAACCGGCCACCGAGGCGATGGAGGTCATGGCGGGGATGGGCACATCGCCCGGCCACAAGGGTCGCGACGGGAAGCTGTGACTGTCGAGCACGGCGTTGGCGTTCACCATGGCGCGCCCTCCCGCCAGTTGCCAGGCCTGGGCGATGCCGGCGTGCGTGCGCCACTGGGCCTCCACCACTGCGTCCACCACGCTCCAGCCCCAGGGCAGCATGGCGGCGAGGCTGGCGGCGAACAGGCAGCCGGTGCCATGCGCGCCATGGGGCAGGCGCGGCACGACGAAGGCCTGCGCGCTGTCGCGGGTGATGAGCCAATCCACACTGACCGGCCCCTGCGCATGTCCGCCCTTGAGCACCACCGCCTGGGTGCGGCCGCCGCGCAGCCAGGCGGTGCGCAGCGCCTCCAGCCATGCGGCGGGAATGGGGCCGGTGTCGGTCCACGCGGGCAGGCCGAGCAATGCCGCGGCCTCGACCCGGTTGGGCGTGATGACGGTGGCCGTCTCGGCCATCTCGCGCAGCACTGCAGCGCCCGCGGCCAGCAGCGGCACACCGCCCGCGCTGGCGGCCAGAACCGGATCCCAGACCACCGCGCCGGCGTCGTAGTCGGCGCAGAACGCGGTCACCTCGGCGGCCACGGCGGCATCGCCCAGCATGCCCACTTTCACCGCCACCGGATCGGCCTCGACACACAGTGCCTGCAGCGCGGTGCGCACCACGGCGGGGGGTGTGGGCAACACCTGCTGCACACCCTGCGCGTTCTGCACGGTGAGTGCGGTGCACACACTGGCGCCTTTCCAGCCGATGGCCTGCCAGGCGGCCAGATCGGTCGTCAGCCCCGCGCCCCCGGTGGGATCGTGGCCGGCAATGGTGAGCAGGAATCCGGTGGCGTCGAGGCGAGGCATGGGTGAATGGAGATGACCGCTTGGCGGCAGGCAGGAATCGCGACGGGTTTCAGCGCAAGCATAGCCAAGGGTGCGGGGTGCTTTGGGTGATCTCGCCTGGCGTCATGTGGCCCATGCGGTTCACCCCCTGAATCAGCTGGATGGCTTCGCCCCGGGCTCATGCCAGAACGGCATGCCCACTGTGGGTGTGGAGGCATGCGCCGTGTCGCGCTCGGCCATGGCGCCGGCGAGGTGGCCGAGGCGGCCTGCCTGCACCGCATGGGCGAAGGCGGCAGCCATGCGCACCGGGTCGGCGGCTTCGGCCACGGCGGTGTTGAGCAGCACGGCGTCGAAACCCAGCTCCATGACCTGCGCGGCGTGCGAGGGCCTGCCGAGACCGGCGTCGACGATGAGGACGGCGTCGGGCAGGCGCTCGCGCAGGGTGCGCAGGGCGTGCAGGTTCTGTGGCCCGCGGCCGGAGCCGATGGGTGCCGCCCAGGGCATGACGGCGGCCACGCCGGCCTCATGCAGGCGGCGGGCGAGCACGAGGTCGTCGGTGGTGTAGGCGAACACGGCGAAGCCTTCGCGCACCAGCGTTTCGGCGGCCTGCAGGGTGCCAAAGGGGTCGGGCTGCAAGGTGTAGTCGTCGCCCACCACTTCGAGCTTGATCCAGTGCGTGCCGAACAGTTCGCGCGCCATGCGCGCCAGATTCACCGCCTGCTCGGCGTCGTGGCAGCCTGCGGTGTTGGGCAACACATGGCCGCCGAGCGCGGCAATGCGCTGCCAGAAGGCCTGGCCGCCGCCGCTTTCAGGCTGCAGCCGACGCAGGCCGACGGTGAAAACCTGAGCGCCACCGGCCGCCGCCGCGTCGGCCAGGGTCTGTGGGCTGGGGTAATGCGCGGTGCCAAGCAGCAAGCGCGACTGCAGCGTGACACCGGCGATCTGCCAGGAGTCGGCGGGGAGTGCGTACAGGGCTTGGGCCTTGGGCGCGCCCACCTGCCGCTCCCGGCATTCCTCGGGTGCGGCAGGTGGGAGAACACTGCGGGTGGCCGTTTCGGCAACCCCCGCCCGACCTGGCGTGGGCCAGGGGGGGTGCGACGCGGTGACGTCGATCGGCGCGGTGATGTCGGTTTCCATGACGGCTGGCTCCGGATTCAACCGCCCACGACCGGGGTGATGATGTCGACGCAATCATCCGCCGCCAGAACCTGCCCGGCCCAGCGCGTGCGCGGCACGAAGGTGCCATTGACTGCGCAGACGAAAGCCTGGCGGGTTGGGTCGAGGCCACGGGCGTCGAGCAGGGCTTGCAGCGTGGGGGCGGCGGTTTGCATGGCCTCGCCGTTGAACCGGATGTTGCGCCGGGCGTCGCCGGTTGGCGCGGCCGTGGCGCTGCGTGCCGGTGCAGGGGTGGTGAGGTTGGCGTTGCGGGACATGGCGAAGAGCCGCAGGCTTGCGCGTCAAGCGGCCTGAGGCTGGGTTGGGGTTGGAGGCTGGATGTGTGACGCGGCCCCTGACGCGTCCAGCACCGGCGCGTCGGGCGGCGTGACGCGCTCCACTGCGAACGCGGCGACGATGTCCGCCGCCATCTGCCGCACCAGCGCGGGAGCGATGAGATAGCCGTGGCGGAACAGGCCGTTGATGCGCCAGACGCCATCCGCGCCGCGCCCTGCCATGGGTCGATGGTCGGGCAAGGCCGGGCGCAGCGCGGCGGCAAGCCGCAGCACGCGCGCCTCGCCGAACTCGGGGTGCAGGCTGTAGAGCGCGCTGCCCAGCTCCAGCGTGGAGCGCAGTGTGGGGGGGCCGGCGTCTTCGCTGTCGAGCTCGGTGGCGCCGACGATGAACTGGCTGCCGGGGCGCGGCGCGACGTAGAGGGCGTAGCGCGGGTGGATGAGCCGCACCGGGCGGCGCAGGCTGATGCCGGGTGCGAACACCGTGAGCACCTCGCCACGCACGCCGTGCAGGCCGGGCAACTCGCCGCGGCTGCCGACGCCGCGGCAATCCACCGCCAGGTCGAAGCCGTGGCGCGTGCCGTGGGCATCCACCAGCACGGCGGCCTCCACCTGCTCGATGGCCAGGCCCTCGTGCCAGACGCCGCCGCAGGTGGCAAGGCCGGCATCGAGCGCGGCGGCGAGCGCGGCATAGAGTTGGTCATTGGCGAGCTGGCCCTCCTGTGGCAGCAACAGGCCACGTGCAAAGCGTCCGGCCAGCAAGGGTTCGAGCGCGGCAATGTGCGCGCCATCCACCGGCTGCATCACGGCTTCGGTCTGCCGCACCCAGGGCTGTGCGGGGGGCAGGATCGCGGTCGAAAACGGCGTCGCCGCAAGCCCCGCAGGGGCGATTGGCGTGTCCGGCGCTCGACCTTCCGGCAAAAGGGCGGTGAGCTGATGGGCGGCAGGTGTGACCGCCGGCAAATGCGCCCGCAGCAAAGCGGCGTAATGGTCGAGTGCGCCGGCGTCGGCCGCATGGGCCACCACCAGCGTGCCCTCGCGGCGGAAGTACACCTCGCGTCCGGTCTGTGCATGCAGCTCGCCCAGCCATTGCGGCCAGATGTCGAGCGATGCCACGCCCAGGGCGTGAATCTGCGCATCGGCCGCCGCGAGTTCGGCCGTGGGCGAGAGCATGGCCGCAGCGGTGGGGCCAGCGCTGCTGCGGTCGGTGCGGGCATGGGCATCGAACAGGCTCACGCGCAAACCTGCGCGCAGCAGCCGCCAGGCCAGCAGGCGTCCCGCCAGCCCCGCGCCGGCAATGCCGACATGCGGCGCCTCCCCCGCCCGGCCTCCTCCACAAGGGGGGGAGGTGAGCACGGCGCGGTGCGCGACGGCTGCTTGCTCCTCCGGGCCCCCACCGTGCGTTGTGGAGGCGAGAGCCGCGCTGTGCGACGCAGTCTGCAGCGCTCCCTCCCCACCCCGCGGGGAGGGTTGGGGAGGGGATGCCCGGGCGCGGCGCGGCGCAGCGTTCACAGATAGATCTCGCTTCCGGTCTTGCGGAACTCCTCGGCCTTGCGTGCCAGTTCCTGCTTGAGGTCGCCCGCCGCGACTTGCGCCTGTGCCGCGCTGCGGATGTCCTGGCTGATTTTCATGGAGCAGAACTTGGGGCCGCACATGGAGCAGAAATGCGCCGTCTTGGCCGCTTCCTTGGGCAGGGTCTCGTCGTGGAAGGCGCGGGCGGTGTCCGGGTCGAGCGCGAGGCGGAACTGGTCTTCCCAGCGGAATTCGAAGCGGGCGCGGGAAATGGCGTTGTCCCACAGTTGCGCGCCGGGGTAGCCCTTGGCGAGGTCGGAGGCATGGGCGGCGATCTTGTAGGCGATGAGGCCCTGCTTGACGTCGTTGCGGTCGGGCAGGCCCAGGTGCTCCTTGGGCGTGACGTAGCACAGCATGGCGGTGCCGGCCCAGCCGATGTTGGCCGCGCCGATGGCGCTGGTGATGTGGTCGTAGCCGGGGGCGATGTCGGTGGTCAGCGGGCCGAGGGTGTAGAACGGCGCCTCGAAGCAGTGCTTGAGTTCCTCTTCCACGTTCACCGCCACCATGTGCAGCGGCACGTGGCCGGGGCCTTCGATCATGACCTGCACATCGTGTTTCCACGCGATCTGCGTCAGCTCACCGAGGGTGTGCAGCTCGCTGAACTGCGCCTCGTCGTTGGCGTCGGCAATCGACCCGGGGCGCAGGCCGTCACCCAGCGAGAAGGTGACGTCGTAGGCCTTCATGATGTCGCAGATCTCTTCGAAATGCGTGTAGAGGAAGTTCTCCTGATGATGCGCCAGGCACCACTTGGCCATGATGGAGCCGCCGCGCGAGACGATGCCGGTCATGCGCTGGGCGGTGAGCGGCACATAGCGCAGCAGCACGCCAGCGTGGATGGTGAAGTAGTCCACGCCCTGCTCGGCCTGTTCGATGAGGGTGTCGCGGAACAGCTCCCAGGTGAGGTCCTCGGCGACGCCGTTCACCTTCTCCAGCGCCTGGTAGATGGGCACGGTGCCGATGGGCACGGGGCTGTTGCGCACGATCCATTCGCGGGTCTCGTGGATGTGCTTGCCGGTGGACAGGTCCATCACGGTGTCGGCGCCCCAGCGGATGGCCCACACCATCTTGTCGACCTCGTCCTCGATGTCGGAGGTGACGGCGGAGTTGCCGATGTTGGCGTTGACCTTGGTGAGGAAGTTGCGGCCGATGATCATGGGCTCGATCTCGGCATGGTTGATGTTGGCCGGAATCACCGCGCGGCCCGCGGCCACTTCCTGGCGCACGAACTCGCCGGTGATGTCGTGGCGCATGCCGAACCAGCTACCGCGGTGCTGGCCGCCGTTCTGCTGCAGCGCTTCGGGCAACTGGGCGCTCAGCAGGTTCTCGCGCAGCGCGATGTACTCCATCTCGGGCGTGACGATGCCGCGCCGGGCGTAATGCATCTGGCTGACATTGGCCCCGGCCTTGGCGCGGCGCGGTGCGGGCGGCTGGGCGAAGCGCAGCGCGGCGGTGGCCGGGTCGCGGGCGCGCTCGCGGCCGAAGGCGCTGCTGGGGCCTGTGAGCTGCTCGGTATCGCCGCGCGCGGCGATCCAGGCCTCGCGCAGCTTGGACAGGCCGGCGCGCACGTCGATGGCGGCCTGCGGGTCGGTGTAGGGGCCGGAGGTGTCGTACACCCGCAGCGGGGTGTTTTTCAGCAGCCGCGTGACGCTGGGCGACTCCTGCATCAAGGTGTCGGACAAGGCAATTTCACGCCAGGGCACGCTGACGCCTTGCGGGCCTTCGATATAGACCTTGCTCGAGGCCGGAAACGGGGTGCGGGTGATGCGGCTGGACAGGCGCTCGGGGTCAACGGCGCGGCGAACTTCGGACATGGTGGCCTCCTGGGGATGGTGGGCCTGCCGAAGCGCCTGGGTTTGCGGCCTGGCGACTTGGTTTCCTACGCGGGGATGGTCCCGATCAGGTTCAGCGGATTTCGCGATCATGCGATCTCAGCCAGGCAACTTCCGATGCAAGGCACTCCGACAAGCTTCGTCAAGTATAGGCCGCGCCGGGCAGGCTCTGCACAACGACCGCGCCACTCTCGCGGGTTGGCACCCCTCGGGTCAGAACCCTGAACCCGGCTGTTGCAGAAAGGCGCGTTCTTCCGCGCTGCTGGCACGGCCGAGGATGGCGTTGCGATGCGGAAAACGGCCGAACCGGGCCACGATGGCGTGGTGGCGTTGGGCGAAATCGAGAAAGTCTTCGAACCGCGCGCGGTCGGCTTGCGGCGCGGTGTCGCGCAGCGCGGTGAACAAGGCCACCGACTGTTCCTGCGCCGCAAGCTCCTCGGCATGCTCGAGCGGCAGATACACGAACACGCGCTCGATGGGCCACAGGCGTGCATCGTCCCCGGCGTCCACCATCGCCCGGGCCTGGTGCAGGGCTTGCGCGTCCGTGGCGAAGGCCTGTGGCGAGGCGCGAAACAGGTTGCGCGGGCATTGGTCCAGCAGCAGGATCAGCGCGAGGGCACCGCGCGGGGAGCGGGCCCAGTTCGCGAGTGCACCCGCGGCCGCCAGCACCTGCAGGGCACCGAAACGGACGCGGATCTCGGCATCCAGTGCGGCATCCTTGCCGAACCACAACGCGTGGCGTGACACCCAGGTCGCCTGGACGTCGTGCGCCGCCTCGCCAAACCAGTAGCGCAGCAGTTCAGCGGCTTGCTCAGGTGGATCGGCTTGCGGCATGAACGGAGTCTCAGAACGCGTGGAAAGCGGGCGGGCGAAGCCGGCGCGTTATCCAGGCTCCGGCCGCGAGCAGCGGCATCGTGGCGCGGTTCGCGGCCTGGACGGTGCTCACGCCCTGATCCCTGCGATCGGCTTGCGGGCGCACGTCAAGCGCCCGTCGTGCTTCCGTTGCACGGCAGGCACAAGGCCTCAGCCCTTGGCGTGTTGGCCGTAGCGCTGGGCGCTGGCGCTGATTTCGGCGCGGGCCGCCTCGACGCCGGCCCAGCCCTCGGTCTTCACCCACTTGCCGGTTTCGAGATCCTTGTAGTGGTTGAAGAAATGCTCGACCTGCCGGAGCAGTTCCGGCGCCAGGTCCTCGGGTTTGTGGATGTTGCGGTACATGGGCAGCAGCTTTTCAACCGGCACGGCGATGAGCTTGGCGTCGGGGCCGGCCTCGTCGGTCATCTTCAGCATGCCCACGGGGCGGCAACGCACCACACAGCCGTGCACCAGGGGAATCGGGGTGACCACCAGCACATCCACCGGGTCGCCGTCTTCCGACAGGGTTTGCGGGATGTAGCCGTAGTTGCACGGGTAGTGCATGGCGGTCGCCATGAAGCGGTCGACGAACAGGGCGCCGCTGGCCTTGTCGACCTCGTATTTCACCGGGGAGGCGCCAGCCGGAATCTCGATGACCACGTTGAAATCGTCGGGCAGGCTCTTGCCTGCGGGAACGTGAAGCAAGCTCATGGGAAGTTCACCTGGGTGGAAGAAAAAAAACGGCCGCGTGCGCCACACGCACGCGGCCCTGCTCAGGACTTTGCCGCAGTCGTGGGCGGATTGCCGGGAGGCGTGACCGGGGTTTGCGAGGTGTTCTTGTAGATGCCCTGCAGTTGCTGCGGCGTGATGATGTTGAACAGGGTCACCACCTTCTTCACGCCCGACACCGCACTGGCCACGGCGCTGGCCTGATCGGCCTCGGCCTGGGTGACGATGCCCTGCAGGTACACCACACGCGCCGAGGTCGTGATCTTGAAGGCCTGCGAGTACAGCTGTTTGTCGTCGATGAACGAGGCACGGACCTTGGAGGTGATGAAGGTGTCTTCAGCCTGTTCGCTCAGGGTGGAATTGGGTCCGACCACGACCTCGTCGAGCACGGCCTTGACGTTGGGGATGTTGGCCACGATCTGCTGCACCTGCTGCTTGTAGGCCTCGGTCGGCACCTGGCCGGTGATCAGCACCTGCTGGTTGTAGCAATTGACGCTGACGTTGCCATTGCCGCGCAGGGCATTGCTGATCTGCGATGCGGCCTTGACCTGGATGGTCTGGTCTTCGAGCTGGGCGCCGGCGGTGCGACGGTCGGTCGCCACCAGTGCAGCGCCACCCACGGCGGCGGCTCCCAGAACGAAACAGCCCTGCAACTGGGTGGCGGCAAGGGCGCCCATGAGCACCAGGCCGGCGCGGGACCAGGGCATCTTGCGAGAGACGCGGCCCGCATCGCGGCGTGCGGCGTTGAACCATGGAATCAAGCGGAAAGTCGTGCGGTCAGTCATTGGAATCCTCCGGGTCGCCCATCAAGGTCCAGTCTACGCCGTCACAAATGCAGTGCAGCATGAGCAGGTGCACTTCCTGGATGCGCGCGGTGCGATCGTGCGGCACGCACAGGTGCACATCCTGCTCACGCAGCATCGTGGTCAACTGGCCGCCGCCCTTGCCGCTCAGCCCCACCACGATCAGGTCGCGGTCCTGCGCGGCACGCACGGCCTCCAGCACGCTGGGCGAATTGCCGCTGGTGGAAATAGCCACCAGCACATCGCCCGGCTGTCCCAGGGCGCGCACCTGGCGCGAAAACACCTGGTCGAAGCCGAAGTCGTTGGCCAGGGCGGTGAGCACGGACGTGTCGGTGGTCAGCGCAATGGCTGCAAGCTCCATGCGCTCACGCTCGAAGCGACCGACCAGTTCCGCGGCGAAATGCTGCGAGTCAGCGGCTGAACCCCCATTGCCGCACACCAGCACCTTCCCGCCGTTGCTCACCGCATTGGCGATGCAGGCCACGGCCTGCGCCACAGGCCCGGCCATCAGGGCGGCTGCCTGCTGCTTGAGTTCTGCGCTTTCGTGAAACTGCTGCTGGATGCGTTGTTCAAGCATGGTTCGAGTACCGGAAAAATTGGCAAGGGCCTCCATTATTCCCCGGGGCCGGATGACCGGGGTGGATGCAAGCCCCGGCGTCGCCCTGCCGGGGCTGGGCGCACTCGCCGGCAGTTCAGGCCGGCAGACAGGCCAGCCTTCGGCCCTCAGCCATCGGCATCGAAGGCGTCACGGATCCAATGCAACTCTCCGCCCTCGATGGCGATGACGTCGAAGCGGCAGGCGACCTCGGCGGGCAGGCGCATGAGGTAATGCCGCGCAGCCAGCAGGATGCGGGCGCGCTTGCGCGCGCCGACGCTGGACGCGGCGCCGCCGAAGGCAGCGCTGGCGCGTGCGCGGACCTCGATGAACACCAGCACGCCCCGGGCATCGCGCGCGATGACGTCGATCTCGCCGCCACGCATCCGATAATTGCGCTCCACCAATTGCAGCCCCTGCCGCTGCAGGTAATTCCAGGCCGCATCTTCCGCCAGGGCGCCCACCTGACCTGGCGGGCGGGTGGCGGGCTTTGTCGGGTCTTGCCTCATGTCTCCCACATCCTCCATGCCCATTTCCTCATCGCCAGCGGACCACGGCGCATCTGCGGCACTGGCCGCGGCGCGCCAATTATGCGCGGGCCAGTCGCTGCCGCCGGGCTGTCTGCTGGTGGTGGCCACGCCCATCGGCAACCTGGCTGACATCAGCCTGCGCGCCCTGGCCATGCTCGACCGTTGCGACCGCGTGGCCGCAGAAGACACGCGCATGGCCCAGCGCCTGCTGCAAGCCCATGGCCTGGCCAAACCCCTGCTGCGGGCGGACCGCCACCGCGAGCAGACGGCTGCCGCCGAAATGTTGCCGCTGCTGGCGGCCGGGCAGCGCCTGGCCTATGTGAGCGACGCTGGCACACCTGGCATCAACGACCCCGGTGCGGTGCTGGTGCGTGCCGCACGCGCGGCCGGCCATGCGGTGATGGCGTTGCCCGGCGCCAGCAGCGTGACGACGGCACTGAGCGCCTCCGGCCTGGACCTGGACACTGGCTACACCTTCGCCGGCTACGTGCCAGCGACGCAGCAACAACGGGCGGCCTTTTACCGCGAGGCGCTGGCATCGCCACGCGCCTGGGTGTGCTTCGAGGCGCCGCATCGCCTGGTTCAAAGCCTGGAGGAACTGCGACAACTGGCGGCCATCCTGCCCAGGCCGCCGAACGTGATCCTGGCGAAGGAATTGACCAAACAGTTCGAGGCCATCGTGCAGGGCAGCCCGGCCGTGTTGCTGGACTGGCTGGTGGCGGATGCGCGGCGCGTGCAGGGCGAGTTCGTGCTGGTGCTGCAAGCCGCCGCCGGCGCCGAACCGATGGACGCCCTGGCGCAGCGCTGGCTGTTGCGGCTGGCGCGTGAGTTGCCGGCGTCGCGCGCCGCCGCCGTGGTGGCCGAGATGCTGGGCGCCGACCGCAAGACCCTGTACCGCTGGCTGCAGACGCAGACCGCGCATGACCTGCCCGAGGACTGAAGCGCTCGCATGCACGGCTTGCAGGCCGGCAGACCGTTCGTGCGTCACATGACCGTGCGTCGGCACCATCCTCCAGACGCCTCGGAGCTTGCCGGCTTGCAGGCCGGCAGACCGTTCGTGCGTCACATGACCGTGCGTCGGCACGGTCATGTGTACGCACTCACCGCATCGTGATGATGCGGTTGCGGCCTTGGCGCTTGGCTTCGTAGAGGCTGTCGTCGGCTTCGGTGAGCACGCGCACGACTTCGTCCTGCGGGCCCTGCAAACCGCCGATGCCAATGCTCAGGGTGATGTGCAGGCTGCGCTCGGACACCAGGAAGGGACGCTGCGCGACGCGTTGGCGCAGCACATCCATCGCGGCGCTGGCGGTCTGGGTGTCCAGGCCAGGCAGCATGATGAGAAATTCTTCGCCCCCCCAGCGCGCAACCCAGCCGCCGCGTGGCACGCCCTGGCGCAGGGTGCTGGCCATCTGGCGCAGCACGGCGTCGCCGGCGGCATGACCGTATTCGTCATTCACCAGCTTGAAGTGGTCAAGGTCGCACAGCGCCAGGCTGAACGACGGGCCACCCCGGCGCATGGCCTGCAGCGCTTCGTCCAGCCGCAACTGCGCGGCACGGCGGTTGAGCAGGCCGGTCAGGCCATCGGTATATGCCTGCGCCAGCAAGGTGTCGCGCTGGTTGCGGTCGTGCAGCACACGGGCGAACCAGGCCGCCAGCAGCTCGGCGTATTGGCGGTCGGCCGGATCGAATGCGTCACCCTGCGGGGCATCGCCCAGAAGCAGCAGGCAACCCAGGGCTTGGTGCGCCTGCACCAGGGGCAGACGGATCACGGAGCGCACCCCTGCCGTCGCCGCGAGGCCCGGATGCAGGCTGGTGTCGGCAATCCACAAGGCGCCGTTCTCATGGTCGTCGCAGGCGCACAGCGGGTGGTTGGCCGACAGGGTCTGGCCCTGCCGGAAGCGTCCGTGCAGGTCCTGCACGTACAACATGTGGCATTCGTCGCCTAAGCGCAGGCAGATGATGGCCGCCTGCATATCGAGGGCGTCGCGTCCCTGCGCCAGCATGTAGGAGATGACGTCGCCGGCATCGCTGCCCTGCTCGTCCACGCTCGAGCCCGTGGCCAGCTCCCACAGGGTTTGCAGACGCTGGGATTGGCGCTCGACTGCGCGCAACAGGTTCTCGCGCTCGCTCACGTCGATGGCCAGGCCATGGATCACCTTTTGGCCCTGTGCCGTGGTTTCCGTGTGCTCGGCCAGCGACAACCAGATGGTTTCACCATGTGCGCCGCGCGTCCAGACCAGGCGCCGCTCGCCTCGATTCTGGGTCTTGGCATGACCCGTTGCATCTGCCGCCGGAACCTCGCCGACGGTGTTGAACAGCTCGTCCCATTCACGCCCGATCAGGCGGCGCACCGGACGCTGCAGCATGCGCGCGAAGCTGGAGTCGACCGCCACCAGCACACTGTCGTGCAGGGAGCGGGTGTAGGTGCCCGCCTGGGCCGCTTCAAGCAGGGTTTTTTCGCGGTTGCGGGCAAAGCGTCGCATGTGCTCACGGTTGCGCACGAGTTGGCGCAACAAGGCGTCGATCTCGGCCACGCCGCTGCTGGGCAGTTCCTCGGCCCGCACGAAATCCATTTGCCGGCGGATGCGAACCATGCGCCGCACGAAGTTGCGCAACAACAAGGTGTAGGCCGCGATCAGCAGCGCCAGCATGCCGCCGAGGGCAAACAGCGGGGCACGAACATCGGCCCACCACATCTGCAGCACCTCATCGTGCGTGTAGGACAGGAACGCGACGATCGGGAAATCGTGCAGCCGCGCCCACGCTCCCTCGCGCATCTCGCCGTCGGCCGTCTTGCCGATGTAGATACCCCGCGGCGTACCGCCAGCGCGTTGCAACGCCCGAACCAACGCCCCTCTGGCGGGTTGGTGGTAGACGGAAATGAGACTGGCTTGATCGGGATATCGGCTGATCAGCCAGCCATCGGTGCGCAGCAGGCCCATGGCCACGCCGGGCTGCATCGGCAAACCGCGCCACAGGGCCTGCTGACGCTCCAGCAACATGCTGGTCTGCACGACGAAGCGCACCTGGCCGTCGGTGCCGCGCACGGCGTAGCGCAGGGGAATGAACCACTGCTTGAGCAGCAGCCCGTATTGAGGCCGGCCAATGCTCAGGCCGCGCGTAACCAGGGCAAGCTTGAAATCGTCGCGATAGGCAGCATAGGCCGGCGCCTGCAACACATTGGGCAGGCTGCTCGCCTGACCGCTGGCCGTGGTGGCGAGCATTTGCCCGTCGGGACTGAACACCGCGGCGCCACCCAACTCGGGATGGCGTGCCTTGAAGGCATCCAGGGTGATGAACATTCCCACCGCATCGTGCAGCGCGCCACGGTTTTGCAGGGTGTCGCCCAGTTGCTGCAGATCGTCCTGAATGCGCAGAAACGTGGTCTGGGCATTCACCGCCAGCAGCGTCGCCGTCAATTCGCTGCGCTGTTCCAGGTCGTGCCGGGTGTTTTCCCATGACGACCACAGCCAAAGCCCCACCAGCATGGCGAATAGGCCCGCGGCCGACACCAGCAGCCGCCAGCCCAGGCGCGCCAGGGTCGGCGCGGAGGGCTTGCGGATCGCGGCTGCACGGGCATCCGCCCGAGAGGCGGTTGGCTGCAGCGGCAGGGTGGCGGGGTCGTCCATGAATCTCGGTGAGTGGGCGGTGAGCCCTGGCCGCAGGATGCGGCGAGGGCACAGCGTCAGTGGTGTTCATTATGGGGACGATCCAACGGCGAATCAGCCTGTTTGTCGAAGGAAATGCAGAGCTGTGTGAACTGGTTCACGAAAGTCACGGTTTGTTAAGCACCGGCCTCGGGCTGTGCGATCATGACTCCACACAAGCCCGATTTCAAACCCTGTCACGTCGCAACACGGGCCACATTCCAGCCTGCTGACGCCTGCCCGTGTCCACAGCTTCCAGCAAGCCCCGGGCCGAATCAGCCCGTAGCCATCGCCCATGTCCGCCAAGCCCGCCGCGTCACCTCTCCCCGTTCATCCAGCCGCGCCGATGCCGGCTCCAGCCAGCGCCGGCTGGGCCTCCAGCCTCGACCTGCGCTACAGCGCCGCGCTCGGGCGCTGCAGCGGCCACGCGAGACACCGTGGCGCGGTACGGGTGCTGGCGGCGCTCTACCCCGAAGGACCGGGGGTTTGCCATCATGTGCTGGTGCATCCGCCAGGCGGCCTCGTGGGCGGCGACCACATCGGCATCGATCTAAGCGTGCAAGCGCAGGCGCATGCACTGATCACCACGCCGGGAGCCACCCGCTTCTACCGCAGCCTGGGCCAGCCGGCGGTGCAGCATGTGCAGGCGCGCGTGTGCGCCGGCGGGCGGCTGGAGTGGCTGCCGCTCGAAACCCTGGCCTTCGATGCCTGCCTGGCGGAAAACCGCGCCGTGTTCACGCTCGAACCCGGGGCCGAAATGATGGGCTGGGACCTGCTGGCCCTGGGTCTGCCCGCCGCCGGCAAGCCTTTCCGGCAAGGGCATATCGTGCAGCACCTGGAACTGCCCGGCGTGTGGCTGGAGCGCGGTCGCATGGCCGCCGCCGACAAGACCTTGCTGCAAAGCCCTGGCGGCTTGGGCAGGCACGCGGCCATGGGCACCCTGTTCTTTGCAGCCGGCAGCCCGATCGATGCCACGCGTCGCAACCTGCTGCTGGATGCAGCACGCCTGATCGCGCAAGCCCAGGCGAGCACCTTCGCGCAAAACCGTCAGTCCGCCAACCCGCGAAGCCCATTGGCCTTCGTGCCGCCCAAGCCTGTGCATGCGGGCTTGGAGCCACGGGACGCAGCCCCCCATGGGCCCATTGCATCCGCGACATCCAGGAAACCCGACGCCGACACTACAGGCTTTGGTGCGCTCTCATGCGGCGCCACTTCACCGCACACGCAAGTGGTGGTGGTACGGGTGGTGGGGCATCGCATCGAGCCCATCGCCGCGCTGCTGCGCGCGGTGTGGTCCGCATGGCGCCCCATCGCCTGGGCCTTGCCACCATGCCCGCCACGGGTGTGGGCCACCTGAGCGCGTTTCGGCTCCCTGCCGAGGAGCGCTCCGCGGTCGCTGCTGCCCTCGTGCATGGCCTTGAAGCGTGCAAGCCCTGCAGAGTAGCGTGCCGCGTGATTACGGTGCCCTCGTTGAGGTTCGGCGAGTCTTTATATTATTATCATCATATAAAGAGGAAACCCATGCGATACGGCACAGACCAGAAACAAATTACCCGCGATCGGGTGCTGAAAGCGGCGGCGAGGCAACTACGCGAGCGTGGCCCGGAGCGCATAGTGCTCGCTAGCGTCATGGCGGATGCCGGTCTGACCCACGGGGGCTTCTACGCCCACTTCGAGTCCAAGGATGATTTCCTGCGTGCAACTGTTGAGCGAATGTTCGCCGACAGTCCGTTCGCCATGTTGCGCGACGAGGGCCAGTCCCCGAGCGAAGCGTTGGCGAAGTTCGTGGACTTCTACCTCTCGCCCGGTCATCGGGACACGCGCGTAGGGGGATGCCCGCTGCCCTTCCTTGCGGCAGATGCGCCGAGGCTTCCACCAGATATTCGGGAGCGCCTGGCGGCAGGGGCAAGCACGATGACCAGGCATGTCGCGCAGCATCTCGCGGCGCTCGGTCGCCTTGATGCTGAAAGCGAGGCGTCGTCCTGCGTCGCCGAAATCGTCGGCGCGATGACTCTCGCGCGAGCCGAGCCAGACCAATCGCGCTCGGACGCCATGCTTGCCCGAAGCCGGTCCGCGATCCTGCGCCGGCTCACATTGGAGACATGCCAGTGAATCTCGTTGACGAAATCGCCCCCGGTCTATCCGGACTTGAGACCCTACAGGCGCTGATTGCTGCCGGAGGCCGACCACCGATCGGCGATTCGCTCGACTTCACCTTTGTCGAAGCGGGCGATGGATGGGCCGTTTTCGCCGGCACGCCCGGAATACACGCTTACAACCCGATCGGCACAGTGCACGGTGGATATGCCGCAACGCTACTCGATTCCGCGTGCGGATGCGCCGTTCATTCCAGGCTGTCAGCGAACCAAGCCTACACGACCTTGGAGCTGAAGGTCTCATATCACCGGCCAATCACAACTGACACCGGCCCGCTCCGGGCGGAAGGGCGCGTCGTATCTGTCGGGCGCCGTGCCGCCTTTGCCGAGGCGACACTGAAGGACGCCAACGAGCGTATCTACGCAAGCGCGACCTCGACCCTGTTGGTGATGGAGCGCCCGCAAAAAGCAGCGCGCGCTAACCCCCAAGAAAGTCCAGAAAAGAGTTAAAGGGGACAGACCCCATTTCCCACCATTTCCCACGCACAAGCCTCGCCACCAACGACTGGCCCTCCTCCATCCCAAGTCCGAGGCGGCAAACAACCAGGCGGCTGACCCGCAATAAAGCGCGCCATTTACGCCCGACACTCAACTGCACCAACCCCATCAGGTAGGAGAAACATCATGTGGAGCATCGAATACAGCGCGGAAACAGAACTCGCACCCTCCGCCGTATGGCAGGCGCTACGTGCGTTAGAAAGCGGCGAAACACCAATGGCCAGCGGCGACCTGCGCCAACTCAACAACAAGTTCGAACTCGGAGGAACCATCACCTCCACCCCCGTCGGCATCGACCCCGTGGAATCAACAATCACCGAACTGGTCGAAAATGAAGTACTCGCCATCCAGACCAACTTCAACGGCCTAATACTTCTGCTGCGACACACCCTCACCCCCACGAATGCCCACGGGACCCGGATCGTGCGCCGGCTCGAGATCACCAGCGACGGGGCAGCCGAGCGTGCCCAAATCGCCGGACCAAGAATCAGCGCCGACTACCCAGAAGCACTAGAAGAAATCATTCACATAGCCCGCACAAAGTCATAGAACCCCACGGCATCACCGAAGGAGTACTTCCGTCCACGACGTTGCAGGCAGATTGACGCCTGATGACTGACGAGAAAGGTTCCGTTGCTGAGGCCAGGCGCTCGGAACGGCTAACCGGACTGCCGTAGGCGGGTCCGCTTGAAGGAAGGGGCCGCAGTGTCCGCCACAGGCTTGCGGGCGATGACCGTGACGAAGGACTTGGTTGTGTCATTCGAAGCCGGAAAGTCTTGGTACTCAGAGCGCAAAATTTCCCAACCACCGAACCGGGTGTGTAGTTCGTCCCGCGCGAACAGGCAGTGACTCAACGGATCGAACATCCCGAGGTAGGTCGTGCCTTGTACGAGGACGTTGACCACGGCCACCCCACCAGGCCGGACACTGGCCTGCAATTGCTGCAACTGAGCGAAGGCGGTGGGACAGTCGAAGAACATCAGCAGACCGATGCAGGCAATGGAGTCGTACTCGTCGATCAGCTTGTAGTTGCGAAGATCTGTTTCGACAGCCGTGATGGACAGCGCCTCTGTCGTGGCGACTTCGCGGAGGTGTTCTATCGCGGCGTGGCTGGCATCCAGGGCGACAACGCTGCAGCCGCGGCGGGCAGCAGCAACGGTCAGATTGCCAAGGCCACAACCGTAGTCAAGGACCTTGCCGTGGAGGTACGACAGGGCCAGCTGTTCGAAAGGGTTGAGAGTGAGGTCCGACTCTCGCACCTGTCGCTCGAACTGGGCATCGAAGAAGCGGACACTGACATCGGAGTTCATGGCATCAATGTACCGCTGCGAGTCGATTCTGCGGCTTAACGAATGAAAGGGACTTCCCCGTCCCAGGCGAGCCGCGCGTCTTTCGAGTTGCGGTTTACGGCATCAATGCGCCACGATGGAGAGGTCAAACTTTTCATCAACTCAGAACTTGTGAACGAATCCCCTGGGTCGTGCGTTGAATGGAGCATGAGCGCGCCATTGACGAGACCCAGGGGTGAACAGGGCCAGACAGGCCTGTT
>JABEVE010000097.1 GCA_013044035.1 Burkholderiales bacterium | reverse complement strand
CCCCCGTCACCCCAGCAGCCGCAGGCGCCGCAACAACCTGCCAGCCCGGAACAGTCTCCCATCACCTTCGCGCTCTGGCTGCGTTCGGCGGCCTACATGGCCTGGCTGATCATCACGGTCATCCCCATCGGCACGGCCGCCGTGCTCTTGTCCATCGCCGTGCGCGGCACGCCGCTGTACCGCCTGTGCATGGCCTGGGTGAAGCTGACGCTGTGGGGCGCGCGCGTCATTTGCGGCATGCAGCCACGCGTGCAGGGCATGGCGCATTTGCCCGATGGCCCGCTCATCCTGCTGGCCAAACACCAGTCCGCCTGGGAGACCCTGGCGCTGCCGGTGTTGATGCCGCGGCCCTTGAGCTTCGTCTTCAAGCGCGAGCTGCTCTACGTGCCTTTTTTCGGTTGGGCGCTGGGCCGGCTGGACATGGTGCATATCGACCGCGGCCGCCCCGCCGAGGCTTTCGCCAAGGTGGAAAAGCAGGGCGCCGCGCTGCTGCAGCGCGGCAACTGGATCATCATGTTTCCCGAAGGCACGCGCACCGAGCGCGGCACCCAGGGCAAGTACCGACTCGGCGGCGCCAAGCTGGCAGTGGCCACCGGCGCACCCGTGGTGCCCATTGCCGTGACCTCCGGCCGCTGCTGGCCCCGCCAGGCTTTCATCAAGCGCCCGGGCATCATCGAGCTGTCCATCGGCGAACCCATTGCCTCGGTGGGCCGCAGCCCCGCTGATCTGATGGCCGACGTGGAAACCTGGATCGAAGCCGAGATGCGCCGGCTCGACCCGCAGGCCTACGCCACGGGCGTGCAGCAACGCTGATCCGCATGCAAAGCAAGACCGAACCCAGCCGCCAACTCAGCCTGTTCGAAGGGGTCGACCTGGCCATTCTCGCCATCGACTCTCCCAGTATCCCGCCAGCCGTCGCAGCGCCCCCCCTGCCGCACCCGGATCCGCATCGGCCGCATCCATCGGACGAAGCGCCCGCACCGCCGACAACGCCCCTCGCACCGGCTGCTGCACCACCGGTCGCACCTGGCATGGCCTCGCCCGCGTCACCCTTTGCCTTCCCCTTCGCCCCACCCGGCGTTGCCCCACCACACGAGCCGGCTCCACCCAAGACGCGACGCTACGACGATGGCACGCACCGCTTCGAGTACACCTTGCGCCGCGCCAGCCGGCGCTCCATCGGCATTCGCATCGACGACCAGGGCATCGTCGTCAGCGCCCCGCGCTGGGTGGCCTTGGGCCAGGTGCAAAGCGCGCTGGCCGACAAGGCCGCCTGGGTGGTGCGTCAGCATGGTCTGCGCGAGCAGCGCCAGCGCGCGCAACAAGCCGCGCGCATCGACTGGCGCGAAGGCGGCTGCCTGCCTTACCTGGGCCGCACCCTCACCTTGCGCCTGGGCGCGAGCGGCAACACCGCGCATCTGCGGGACGACGCCGGCGAGCTGCATCTCCCACTGCCGGCCGACAGCGACGCCCGCCGTGTGCGCGACACCGCCCAGGCCTGGCTGCAACGCGAGGCCATGACCCTGTTCCAGCAGCGCACCGCGCATTTCGCGCGGCAACTCGGCGTGGTGGTGCGCGCCATCAAACTCACCTCGGCCTCCACCCGCTGGGGCAGCGCCACCGCTTGCGGCACACTGCGCCTGCACTGGCGCCTGCTGCACTTCTCGCCCGCCATCGTCGATTACGTCGTCGCCCATGAAGTGGCGCATCTGCGCGAAATGAACCACAGCCCGCGCTTCTGGCAAACCGTGGGCGAACTGTTCCCCGAGTGGCAAACCGCCCGCAGCGAACTGCGCCACAGCCTGCTGCCACCCTGGGAGTAGGGCGACGGCAGCTTGTGCGCTGCCGCCGCGTCCATCATCGATGCCGGCCCTGTGGCAAGACCGTGGCCCCCAGGGCGACGGCACCACGGCGACAAGCGCCCGCCGGCGCGCACCATGCCGCGGGCGGTGTTACAACCAGCGACGCAGCATCCATGTCCAACCCTCCATCCACCCCTACCACTCATCATGCAGATTCTCCACACCATGCTGCGCGTCGGCGACATGCAGCGTTCCATCGATTTCTACACCCGCGTGCTCGGCATGAAGCTGCTGCGCACCACCGAACGCCCGGAGCAGAACTACAGCCTGGCTTTCGTCGGCTACGCCGCCAACCCGGAGCAGGCCGAAATCGAGCTGACCTACAACCATGGCGTCGACCACTACGAACTCGGCAACGCCTATGGCCACATCGCCCTTGGGGTGAGTGACGTCCACGCCGCCTGCGAGCGCATCAAGGCAGCTGGTGGCAGGGTCACACGCGAAGCCGGGCCGGTGGCCGGCGGCAGCACCGTCATCGCTTTCGTGCAAGACCCCGACGGCTACAAGATCGAGTTGATCCAGCGCGGCACGCGCTCGTGACGTTGCATCAACCCGGGCCTGGCTGAATCCTTCCTCCTGCTTGCGGGACGCGCCGGCGCGCGGAGCCGAGCACCCTCAGTCGTGGCTCAGCTCCCGCTCAGGCCCGGCTAATGCCAGGCCGCGACACTCCTGCCCAGCCGCAAACGGTTTGCGGTGTGCCAGTTCCATCGAGCCGGCCCCCTATCCTGCAAGGAGTTTCATCATGGCAACCACCCGTACCCTCATCGCATCCGCCCTGCTCGCCGTCGGCGTGCTCACAGCCGCGGCCTCCGCCTATGCCCTCGACGGCCAGCAATACAGCAAAGACGCCAAGGTCACGCTGGAGCAGGCGCGCGCCACCGCGCTCAAGCAGATTCCCAACGGCACCGTTGCCGATGAGGAACTGGAGAAAGAGAAAGGCGGCACCGGCCTGCGCTACTCGTTCGACATCAAGGCCGGCAACGCCACGCACGAAGTCGGGATCGACGCCCGGACCGGTGCCGTGCTGGAGAACAGCGTCGAAGGCGCGAACGCCGACTGATCGGGCTGCGTCCCGAGCCCCATCCGGACGACGCCGATGCCGCCCGGATGCCTATGATGGGCGCATGCTCCCAAGCCTGCGCCCATGAATTCCCCACCGACGGCAAGCCCACGCAACCCGCGCCTTGACGCGCTCAAGTCCCGTCATCCGCGCGGCTTCAAACCCCTCGCGGGCCTGCGGGTGTTGAGCCTGGCGCTCAACCTGCCGGGCCCGGCAGCCCTCGCCCGGTTGCACGCCCTGGGCGCCCAAGCCCACAAGATCGAACCCCCGGCTGGCGACCCGATGCGGACCATGTGCCCGCCGCTGTACCGCGCCATGCACCGTGGCGTCAGGGTGCGCACACTCGACCTCAAGACCCCGGCCGGACAGGACGCCTTGCAGCAGGAATTGCGTGACACCAACCTCCTGCTGACCTCGTTCCGCCCGCCTGCGCTGCAACGTCTGGGGCTGGGCAAGCGCCGCCTGCAACGCGACCATCCCGCGCTTGCGTGCGTGGCCATCGTCGGCCAAACCGGGCGCGGCGCCAACCTGCCCGGCCACGACCTCACCTATCAGGCCCAGGCCGGACTCATCGACGCTGCGCGCCTGCCGCCTACGCTGCTGGCCGACATGACCGGCGCCTTGCTCGCCGTGGAAGCTGCCATGGGGGCTTTGATGCAAGCCGCGCCCGGCGCGCCGGGTGCGCATGTGCAAGTGGCCCTGGCCGACGCCGCCAGCTTCGCCGCCCTGCCCCACAGCGCCGGCCTCACCCTGGCCGGCGCGCTGCTCGGCGGCGCCCTGCCCGGCTACGCCGTGCACCCCTGCCGCGACGGCCTGGTCGCCCTGGCAGCGCTGGAGCCGCACTTCGCCGCCCAACTCGCCACCGTCGCCGGCGGCCCCAGCCACGCGGCCATAGCCCGCTGGTGCAAGGCGCATACGGTGGCCGAACTCCACGCCCTGGCGGCGGAGCACGACCTGCCGCTTGAGGCTTGGGGCGTGGGGTCGTCGGAAAATCATGCGCCGGCAAGGCGCCGTGCCTGAATAGCCACCAAGCGGATGCAAAGCCGATGATTGACCCTGCGGAAAGAGGCGCCGACCCGACCATCACGACCCACAAGCGCGCTTTGCGGGTTGCCTACATCCTCGCCTACCGTGCCCCCAACTACATCCGCAGCCTGAGCCTGCAGCGCGCACTAGGCAACTGCTCCAGCATCGAATGGCTGTTGGCGCGCAATCACAGCTCCGGCGTGGCGCGCTATGTCGAAACCTGGCGCGCGCTGCGCGAACTGCGCAAGACCCATGCGCCGGATCTTTACATCCTGGGGTTTCGCGGTCACGAGATGTTCTGGCCTGTGCGCTGGCTCACGCGTGGCAAACCGCTGGTGTTTGATGCGCTGATGTCGCCCTCGGCCGCATGGCGCGAGGAAAACAAGGCTGGTTTTCTGGGCCGACTGCTCGCGCCGCTATTGCACCGGTTCGAGCGCGGCATCTTGCGACGCGCCGACCTGGTGCTGACCGACACACAACAACATGTGGCGTTCTACGTCAGGCAATTTGGTCTGCCGCAGGCCAAACTGCTGGCCGTTCCCGTGGGTGCGGTGGAGGCGAATGCGTCCGCCGGTTTAGCCGCCACGCCTGCCGCCGCCGATGCGCCCTTGAGTGTGCTGTTCTACGGCTCGATGCTGCCCTTGCACGGCATCGATGTGATCATCGCCGCCGCGGCAAAACTGGCGGATTGGCCGATCCGATTCGACTTTGTCGGCGGCAGCGCCAGGCAAGCCCGGCGCCTGCATCGTCTGTGTGCCACACAGGGCGTCACGCGCTACACCCATCGGCACTGGGTGCCGATGGACGAACTGGTTGGTGCTGACATTCCGCGTGCCGATGTCTGCCTGGGCGGACCGTTCGGCGGCACGCCGCAAGCACGGCGCGTGGTCACCGGCAAAGCCTTGCAAAGCCTCGCGTTGGCTAAGGCCACGGTGATTGGTGCCATCGAGGAAGTCTCGTGCTTCCTCGACAAGGACAACTGTCTGCTTGTACCGCAGGCCGATTCCACCGCACTCGCCAGTGCCCTGCGTTGGTGTGCGGTTCATCGCGACGCCCTGGCAATCATCGGCGAGCGTGGCCAGGCACTGTATCGGCAGCGGTTTTCTGTGCAGATCATCACCCAACAACTCTGCCCAGCACTGGAACGGCTGCATGCAGCGCACACGAGACAACCATGACCGAAGCCGCCACCAAGGTGCCCGACATCAGCATCTGCATCGCCAACTACAACGGGGAGGAGATCCTGCGCGATTGCTTGCAATCGGTGTACGCGCAGCGCGGCAAGTGCAGTTTTGAAGTGCTTGTGCATGACGACGCCTCTCACGATGACTCGCTCGCCATGGTGCGTAGCAACTTTCCCGACGTGCGGGTGATCGAAAGTCGCGACAACGTCGGCTTCTGCATCAGCAACAACCGCATGGCTGCTGCAGCACAAGGGCGTTACTTACTGCTGCTCAACAACGATGCCACGCTGCGCCAGGGCAGTCTCGACGCCTTCATGCGCGAGGCTGAGCGCGCATTGCATCCCGCCTTGCTCGGGCTGCCGCAGTACACCCTCCATGATGGCAGTCTGGTGGATCGCGGCTACGAGTTCGACTTGTTCATGAACCCCATCCCGGTGTTGACCATCACGACGCGTGAAGTCGCTGCAGCGACAGGCGCGTGCCTGTGGGTGCCACGCACGGTGTGGGACGCCGTGGGCGGCTTCCCACCTTGGTTCGAGTCGATCGCCGAGGATATCTACCTGTGCCAGGCCGCGCGCCTGCTGGGCTATCCCACACGCGTTCTGGAAGCACCCGGATTCGATCACTGGATCGGCAAGAATCTCGGCGGCGGCAAAGTGGTGAATGACAAGCTCAAGACCACGACACGCCGCCGCGCCCTCAGCGAGCGCAACAAGACCGCGGCGATGCTGTTGTGCTACCCCATGTGGGCGCTGCTGATCCTGCTGCCCCTCCACGCGCTGCTGCTGGGTGTGGAAGTCGTATTTCTATGGCTGAGTGGTGTGGGGCGCGGCAAGGTGTGGCACATCTACGGAGCGATCCTTCCCGATCTCTGGCGGCAGCACGGCAACATCCAGGCGCTGCGGCGCGCCTTGCGCGCGCGCAAGGCGCTTTCAGGCTGGCGTTACATGCGCCGCTTCCGCTGGTGGCCGCACAAGCTTCGCATGCTGCTGCGCCACGGCACACCAGAAATTCGTTAAACCCGCGCGCAGCTCAGTCCCCACGCACGATTTCCTCCAGACAGGCTTTTTGACGCTGCAACCGATGGTAATTGCGAGTTTCCTGCGGCTTGTGACGCATCCGGCAGTGTTTGTCGAGCCGACACCTATGCTTGATGCCCTGCGCTTCATCGACGCCTGGCTCGCCGCCGCCGTCATGCACCAAGGCGAGCGCCTGGTCAGCTTCGATGCCGACTTCAAACATCTGTTGCCACGAAACCAGTTCGCCCGGCTTGCAACAGCTTGACGTCAAGATTTCTGACAACGTCCATCCTGCCTGCTCATAATGCGCGCACCATGGCGCGTAGCGGCCCGGCGCGCGCCGCCGCAACCGCGCTGTGGCACGGAAAAACAGATGCAACCCGTTACCATCAGAGCGGACGTTGAGAAGGAGCAAGTCATGGCACAGCTCGATCGCATCACCCAACAGCCCGAAGTGATGGGCGGCAAAGCGTGCATCCGTGGGATGCGCGTCACGGTGGGCATGATCGTCGGCCAGATCGGCGTGGGCCACAGTGTCGATGAAGTTCTCGCTGACTTTCCCTACCTGGAGCGCGAGGACATCATGCAGGCGCTGCGCTACGCCGCATGGCGCGCCGAAGAACGCGAGGTTACGCTGGCCACTGCATGAAGCTGCTTGTCGACATGAACCTGTCGCCGCGCTGGGTCAACCTGCTGGCCGACGCGGGCATGGTGGCAGCGCACTGGTCAACTTTGGGCGCGAACAACGCGACTGACGCCGAAATCATGGCCTATGCGCGTGAACACCACTGGGTTGTGCTCACCCACGATCTGGACTTCAGCGCAATCCTCGCTGCCACTCACGGCGACAAGCCAAGCGTGGTGCAAATTCGCGCCGAGGATGTCAGTCCGGGCGTGATCGGCGCGCAGGTCGTCATCGCCCTGCGACAGATGGCATCCGAACTGGAACAAGGCGCGCTGCTCACGGTCGACCCGAGCCGTACCCGCCTGCGCGTGCTGCCGTTGCCGCCGAGGTAAGGCCGAACCCTTTCGGCAGAACCAGTCGTGCTCCTCGGCTTCACAGGCGCTGGATCAACCCATCGCGCCCCACCTCACCCCCGCCACGGCCCCATGCGCCCGCGCAGGCCGTCCCGCAGACCGCGCGCGGCCATGCGCAGGGCGGCCAGGCGCTGCTGGCCGAACACGGTCTGGGTGTAGACAACACCGACGATGTACCAGCCATTGCGCAACTTCCAAGGCCAACGAATGAACGGCAGGTGGCACAGCGCCACGAAGTTGCGGATGCGGTAGTACACCCGCACCGGGCTGTAGGCGCTCTCCTGCCGCCAGCCGAAATACCACACCCGCAGCGCGTGCTCGCCCATGCTGTGAAACATCACCGCCGCGCCGACGCCGAACAGTGAAAAACCCGCGGCACGGGCGCGGTGGCTCCATTCGATGTCCACGTGATCGATGAAAAAATCCTCGCGCATGGGTCCCACTTCGCGCAGCACCGGCGTGGGAATCAGCGTGCCGGAGGTGATCAGTGTCAGCGCCTCGACGGAGGGATGCGTCGCGTCGGGTCGCCGGTGGCCGTAGAAAAACTTGCCCGGCACCTCGGCCTGGAAGGGAAAGGTGATGCCGGTGTGGCGGTCGGTATAGATGGGGCCAACGGCGCCGACGCGCCGCCCCGCGTGGATCAGCGCATCCTGCTCGCGCAGCAATTCGGCCACCATGTCGGGTGCGGGCAGGCTGTCCTGATCGCTCAGCAGCACATGCGTGGCCCCTGCAGCAAGCGCGGCGTCGATGCCCATGTTCAAGGCACGCGCGATGCCAAAGTTTTCTCCCAGACGGATCAAGCGCAGCGCGTCATGCGGCAACGCGGCGCACAGCGTTTCCACGCGCCGGTCCACGGCGGGCGTGTTGTCCACCACGAACACGCCCGCGGTTTGCACCAGCAGTGCATCGAGCAGGTCGCGCAGCACTTCGGCGTCGGGCAGATAGGCCACGACCACGGCGAACACCCTGCTGCTGGCGGATGGCTGCATGCGGTTTACTTGCGCGCGGACAGGGTGAGGAATTCGCGGCGCGCGGGCTGCGCCATTTCGCGCAACTCGGCGAGCACATCGCGCAGCGGGGGACGGCCTTGGTGGCTGGCATCATTCGCAGATTCGCCACGTGCCAACGCTTCGCTAGGCGCAAAAACATTGAACAACGACAAGCCACGCCAGTCTTGGCGCAGCGAATGGAATCCGGCTTTCGTCAATGCATCGCGCATGGACGCAGGGCAAAACAAAACGAGATGGCGCGGCGTTTCCAATCCGCGCCAATGCGGCCCGAACCGCACGGCACCGAGGCTTGCCAGGTTCGGGGTATCCAGCCACAGCACGCCGCCCGGCTTGAGCAATGCATGCAGACGGCGCAAGGTGGTGATGGGATCGTGCACATGCTCGATGACATGGCACAGGGTGATCACGTCGTAGCAGGCGCTGCGCTCGCCCAGCACTTCGATGCCGCCGTGATGCACCTCCAGTCCGCGCGAGCGCGCGACCTGTACCGCGCCAGCGTCGAAATCGAGCCCCTCCACCTGCCAACCGGCTTGCCGCGCCAGCAGCAGAAAACCACCATTGCCGCAACCCACGTCGAGCAAGCGCCCGCCGCCTGCTGGGAGCGGCGGCAGGTGGCGGCATTCCGCATCGGCCGCCGTGCGCAGCGAAGGCAGCAGCGGCAACAGCCAGCGCCCGATCGGCAACGCGGGGCTGCGCTGCAAGCCGTAGCGATGGTTCTGGTAGCCGTTGATCAGGTCGTGCAGCAGGCTGCGGATGCGGCCCTTGCGGCGCACGAGGGGATGATCCTCGGCGTCGTGGGTGTAATAGCCGGCGTAGGCGCGACCGATGCTCTCAGGCGTTGGCCTGGGGTCGAGATAACCACTGGCGCATTGCGCGCAGCGGTACAAATCCCACGCGCCATCAGCGACGCAGAACACGCGATCGGTCAGCCCCGTGTAGAGCAGGCTGCGCTCGGCGCTGCCGCACACCGGGCAATACGGCACGGCTTCGAGATCGGCCAGCGGCCAGGGACGCGGGGTTTCACTCATGGCGTGATGTCCTTGTGGGTGCCCAGCCGGGCCAGGTGCAGCATGCGCAGCGCGGCGAAAGCGCAGGCCGCGACGAGGATGCCGGTCAGCACGAGTTGCTGCGGACCATGCAGCGCATACACCACCAGCAAAAACGCCCCGGACGCCAGGCACAGCAAGCCAACGCCTTTTGCCAGCATCAAGCGCAAGGGCCGCTGCAACCGCCACGCGGTGAAGTACAGCAACGCAGCATCCAGCGCCACGCGCAGCGTCCATGCCAACGCCGCGCCGACGATGCCGAACCAATGCACGCCTGCAACCAGCAGTGCGGCGAACACCGGCAGTTCCAGCAGGTGCAGCTTGGCGGTCAGGTCGGAGCGGCCATGCGCTTGCAGCAGGGCATAAGGCAGGTGCGCCGCGCTGTTGAGAAAGATGCCGATCAGTAGCAGTTGCAGCACGGGGGTGGCTGCATCGGCGAACTGCGCGTTGAGCCATGCGCTCAATAAAAAATGAGCGAACACCGCGACCACGAGCACCGCGGGCAACACCAGCACGACCCCCGCGCGGATGGCAAAGGCCAGCAATCGTGAGGAGTCTTCCGGCCGCGCCTGGGTTTCCGCCAACGCTGGAAACAACGCGTTGACTGCGGTTTGCGGCAGCGACGTGACGCGAGTCGCGGTATCGAACGGCACTGTGTAATACGCCACCGTCGCCGGAGGAAACAGGCTGGCCAGATAGAAACGGTCGGCATAGACCATCAGCGGGCCGATGAGGTTACTCACCGACAGCCAGCCGCCGAAGTGCAATGCGTGGCGCGAATCGGCGCGGCTGGACGTTACGCCCGGCTCGCGCGGTAACAGGCGGTGCAGTTGCGTCAGCCACAGCAGCATCCACGCCACGCGCGTGGCGGCCAGCGCGGCGATCACCCAGCCGATGTCGGGACGGATCAGCGCCACGATCACCGGCAAGCCGAACTGCAGCAGGCTCATGGGCATGCGCCACAGGCTGAGCAGGCGGAACTGTTGCAGGCCTTCCAGCGTGCCCATGGCCCCGGTGGCGGCCAGCGCGAACGGAATGGACAGCGCCAGCGCGCGCAGGCCAAAAATGGTTTCGCGCGCCATGGCGCCGCTGAGCGAAAACAGCCGTTCCACCAGGAACGGCGCCGCCCACCACAGCGCGACCAGCCAAAACACGCCAAAACCCGCGAGCAGACCGATGACGCGCCACACCAGCGCGGCCACCTGCGCGCGCGAGCGTCCCAGCCCCAGACTGCTGGACACGGTTTGCGTGAGCGCACGGCTGAGGCCCAGATCGAACAATCCCGAAAACCCGATCAGGCCCAGCGCCAGGGTGAATACGCCCAGCCGCGCCGCGCCCAGCGCGTGCAGCAGGATGGGTAGCGCCACCAGTCCCACGCCCAGCGTCACCAGTTGCCCGCCGACATTCCACAAGGCGTTGTGGGCGACCTTGCGGCTCACTGGACCACCCTCCGCGCTGCGCGCTGCGGGATGAGCGCTTGGGAGCGGCCCGGCGCGCTCATGACCACCCTCCGCGCTGCGCGCTGCGGGATGAGCGCTTG
>JABEVE010000096.1 GCA_013044035.1 Burkholderiales bacterium | reverse complement strand
GGCCCCGGAAGGCCAATGGGCGCCACGCAAAGGACCAGCGTCCGGGGGAGGCTGCAGACGTCCCCGGCGCGAGCCCGAGGGGAAAAGGGAATGATGGTGGGGTGAAAAGCGCGGAAGGGGCGCAAAAAAACTATCAATGAGCCTAGCGCCCAGACTGTGTGTGAGTAAATGTCAATCCGAATTCCCGGCTTCCCCTGGGAGATGCAGATCGCGTGCGACGCGTTGGTCGATTTGTCCCACCAACGTGGCCTCCACCGCGATCAGGCCCAGGCGCCGCAGCAGCGGGTCGAGTGTCGTGCCCGCTTCGGACGTGATGATGCCAGGCACAGGTTTGGTGTTCAGGGGCACGGGCATCGCCGCAAGTGGTGACCCACGCTTGAGGCCGAGTTGTTGCAGCACCCAGGCGCGGGTTGGCGCAATCAGGGTTTCGATCGCCTCCGGGCTCAGTCGCCTGGCGCGGCGCGCCCGCAGCACGCGCATGGACGCCAGGTGGGCCGCGAGCAGGTAGTTGTGGGTGATGAGCCGCGCCAGTTCGCGCAGGGCCCGGCGCTTGGCGACTGGCTCTTCCAGCATGCGGCTGTAGAGCCCCGTCATGGAAGCCAGGGCGTCGAACAGGCGTTTGCGGGCGATGCGAAAGGCGCTTTCGTCCTGCTGCTGCGCTTCGAGCACCGCCAGGGTGTAGTCGCGCTGCGCCTGCATCAGGCTGGAGAGCTGGCGCGGTACGTCCTGGTATTCCCAGCGTGGCAGCACATAGCTGAAGCCCCAGGCCAGGGTGGCGCCGATGAAGGTGTCGATCAGGCGCTGGTCGACGAGGAAGCGGACGTCGCCTTCCAGCAGCCGCGCCAGCAGCAGCGACAGCACACTGGCCGCCATGGCGGTGAAGCGGTAGTTGGTGGTGACGAAGGTGCGGGCGAAGGTCAGCGCCAGGAAGAGCGCGGCGAGCACCGCGGGCAGGCCGAGGTGCAGATTGAGCAGCGCGGCGGTGAACAGGCAGCCCAGCAGAGTCCCCAGCAGCCGGTCCTTGAGGCGCTGGCGGGTGACGCCGTAATTGGGTCGAAGGATGACGGCGATGGTCAGCAAGATCCAGTAATCGTGCGTCTGATGCCTGAACAGGCTACGCGCCACCACCAGCCCACACAGCAGCGCCAGCCCCATGCGCACGGCATGTCGAAAGATGGGAGAGCCCAGGCGCAAATGGGCGCGGATTTGGCGTGGGTCGTAGCGCCATGCACTGACGAAGGAGCGCAGGTCCGGCAGTGGCGGCAGCGTGCCGCCGTCGCGCGCCGCATAGGTGGTCTGGAGGGTCGCGACGAGGGCATCGATCTCGCGCTGGGTGTTGAGCAGCGAGGCCAGCGCGGCGTGCGCATGCGCCAGTTCGGTCGTGTTGCTTCCCACCAGTGCCGACGCTTGCTCCTCTACGTGTGCCCAGCGGGTAGTATCCGGCGAACGGGCTTCGCTGCGGCGGCTGTGCAGCATAGCCAGGGCAAGCGTGGACAGGGCATCGGCCGTTTGCCGCGTGCCGGCCTGCAGGGTGTCGAGTACCTCGGTGCCCTCGAACTGCGTGCGCAGCAGGGCAGAGTCGGTCTGCGCCGCGAGTTGCGCCTCAAACAGATCGAGAGACTCCAGCAGCATGCGGGTCCAGAGCGCATCGCTCGGCTTGCTGCCTTCACGCAGCACCAGATCGCGAGCCGATTGCAGAGCGTCGTTCACCGCGCCTTGCAACACGGCGGCGCGGCCGTAGGCCTGATCCTCGGCCATCTGCCGGGAGTAGAACTGGCTTTGCCAGCGCATGTAGGCGGCCAGCGCGTCGAGCACTTCGGCCAGCGCCTGCTGCTTGGTGCGGCTTTGTAAGATGCGACCGAGAAGCAACGCATAGATGGTGTACAGCAAGCCCCCCAGCACGAACAGCGCCACACCCAGTAACAAGGTGTGAAGGTCGGGCGCGGGTGGCACCCCGAGTGTGATCACGGTGATGAACAACAGGCTGAAGCTCAACGCCAGCGCCCGTTTGCCCCACAGGCTCACCAGTCCGGCGCCGAAACCCAGCAGCGGGACCAGCAGCAACTCGATCCAGGGATGGCCAACACCGGCCCACACCAGCAAGAAGCACAAGGCACTGCCAAAGGTGGAAAACAGTAATTCGAAGGCCTTGACCCGCATGGGCGCCGGGTTGTCGGCAAAACAGATGGTGAGGGCGCCGGTTCCCAGCAGCACCGCCATCTGCATGCCGCCGACGGCAAAGCCCAGCAAACCCAGCGCCAGAACGCCAGTGGCCGAGACCAGGCCGCCGGTGAAGTAGCGGCTGAACACAACGCGACTGAGGAGGGGAATGGGGTTCATGTTGCCCGCCTGTTGTTCATAGGCCAAAGCTTAGGGCCAGCAAGGTGATTTTTCCGCATGCGTGTGGAAGCGATCGAATCATTTTGCCTCCAGGCTCTGCACTGCAGAGCGTCGCTGCGGCCGCCAGTGCGGAATCGGTGAACGGTCGTGACGACTCTTACCATGCAGCTGAACGGCATACCGTCCCAACAATGGGTGGTACTCCGGAACGGTTGAATGGAACGCTGGGCGCGGTGATTCGGAGGATGGCAATGCGTGTCGTGGTGGTGGGAGCGGGAGCGGTGGGCGGCTGCCTTGCGGTGAAGCTGGCGCGCGCCGGGCATGCGGTGGGTGTGGTGGCGCGTGGTGCGCATTTGCAAGCCATCCGCGCTCGGGGGCTGTGCTTGCAGGATCCGGCGGGCGATGAAACGGTGCAGGTGCAGGCCAGTGACCGACCCGAAGATTTCGGGCCGCAAGACTTGATCGTGCTGGGCATGAAGGCCCACCAGATTGCCCCGCTGTCGCCACGACTGGGCAGCATGCTGCAGCAGGACACGGCCGTACTGCCGGCAATCAACGGCCTGCCCTGGTGGTATTTCCACGGTGACAGCAGCGCGCAGGCCCTGAGGGTCGACGGCAGCCCGGCGCGCATCGCCTGCCTCGATCCGGATGGCAGCATGGCCGCTGCGCTCGACCCCGCGCACATCGTCGGCTGCGTGGTGCACAGCGCGTCCGAGGTCACGGCGCCCGGTGTCATCAAGGCCAACGGCCAGTACCGTTACGTCATTGGCGAGCCGGCCCACCCGGCGCAGGAGACGGCCGGTTTGAGCCCACGCGTGGAGGCGCTCGCTGCCGCGCTGCGCGAAGCCGGATGCGACCCCAAGCCCACCACGCGCATTCGCGACGCCATCTGGATGAAGCTCATCGGCAACGCCTCGTTCAATCCGGTGGCCGCGCTCACCCGCGCACGCATGGACCAGATCTGCGCCAACCCAGGTCTGCTCGACCTGGTGCGTGGCGTCATGCACGAATTGATCGCGCTCACCCGAGCCTATGGCTGCGACCCCCAGGTGGATGCCGAGAAGCGCATTGCCATCGGCCGTGGCATCGGCCCTGTCAAGCCCTCCACCCTGCAAGACCTGGAGCGCGGCCGGCCGCTGGAAGTGCAGCCCTTGCTCGGCGCCCCGGTGGAACTGGCCCGACGCGCCGGAGTCACCATGCCCTTGACCGAGGCTATGTTGGCGTTGCTCACCGAACTCGACAGTCGTACGCAGCAGATGGCGTGATGCGCGGCTTCCTGCATGTCCTGAGCCAGATCCCAGACGGAGCCTGGCGCTGAAGCCCAGTGGAATCAGATCGTGTCTGTTCCCAAGTTGGCATCGGCTGCTGTTCGTGCAACTTCGTCGTCGGACAGGTGATCTGGCGCGTCTGGTGCCGTCAGTGTCAGCAGGATGTCGGCGTACCAGGCGCAGTTCAGGCCGAGCGATTCGTCGAGCTGCAGATCGCGTCCGCGCATGTCGATACGCATGGAGTGCACGCCCAGAAGCGTCCACGGCAGTGCGGCGTCGCCGTCCGTGTTGCGCATCACCACGGGCGCGCCGCTGGTGCCGCGGTGCGTGCGCCCATCGGTGAGGAAATAGCCCTGGCCCTGGAACCGCATGCCGAAGGAGGAAGCAATCACCGCCTGGCGCACCACCGGCAGGTGATGCAGCGTGTCGTGAAAGCCCAGGGGGAAACCGACGATCAACAGTGAACTGCCCACCTCCACGGCTTCGAGCGAACTGGGCAGATGTTCGGGCGTGAAGCAGCGCAGCACAACAGAGCCGGGCAGGGCCGAGCGGTCGAGTTCGATCACCGCCACGTCGATTTCGCCGGCGGCATCGCGCCCCTGGCGCCAGACCGATTTGCCATCGCGGTACAGCAGCACCGAGAGCGTCGTTGAACGTGTGAGGTTGTCTGCATCCGTGTGCAGTTCGAGCTCGATGCGATTGGGGAAATGGTTGCTCGGTTTGTCGATCACCACATGGCGGCTGGTGACCAGAAACAGCTGGGTGTCGCGCTCGAACAGGAAACCGCTCGCGCCGGTCAGTGCCCGATCGTCGTCGAACGTGGAAACGCGGGCCGTGGTCAATAACAGGGGCTCGATCATGGTGTCCTTCCAGGACGGGTTGCATGGCTACCCGTGGGATTGTCATGCTTGACTCGGACTCGCGCCGAAAGCCCGCAGCATCCATATGCCCATAAAAAAAGCCGGTCAGAGCGACCGGCTTGAAAGGTACTTGGAAGTACCGAGGAGACAAACGGTTCAACGACTCAATCCTGCGTGGTCAGGCTGACTGCGCGGTTCGCATCGTTCGAGTTGGCCAAGTGCCACTCTCGCTGAATCTCTGGGGGCACGGGGCTGTACGCCAACCACGCGCCATCTGGACATGGGCGGGCTCAGGCTGCGCGCTTGCCGCGCGTGCTGGTTTGTGCGGCCTTCATCGCTGTGTTGGTCACGGTGTTGAAGTTGGCTTCGACCACTTCAGCGGCCTGCTTGCTGGCCTTTTGCACGGTGTCGTAGGCGTTGTTGGCGGCGCTCAAAGCGCTTTTCATCATGGCCACGGCGGTTTCGGTGCCGGCTGGGGCATTCTTCACGGCGGTGTCGACCATGGCCTGCATTTTCTTGTGGACTTCAGTCGCGTTGGCTTCAATGGCTTTGGCGAATTCGGCCTGCGTGCCCGAGGCAATTTCGTACAGGTGATGCGAGTAGGACAACACCTTTTCGGCCATCGGCTGAGCCATGCCTGGTTGCAGCGCGGCCAGCTCCTGGATGTCCTTCACGGACAAGGCAGCCATGGCGGCCTCGGACGTTTCGTGCATGGCGGTTTTCATGGTCTGCATGTTCAGCTCAACCATTTTTTCCAGGCCATCGACAGCCTTGCCGGTCAGGGCAAACAGGGCTTCGAGTTGGGATTTTTGCGCGGCGATCATTTGTTCGGGGGTCATCATCATGGGCTCCTAGGCTTCCAAAGTTGACAGGACAGCATGCACGATTGTGACTGGGTACCAAGTCATTTTCATGACGCTGGCCTCTGATCCCGGCATGCGAATTGGTGCAATGCACAAACAGAATTCTAGGCCGTGTGACGCCCTTGTCAAGCACTTTTTTGTTGCGTCGCAACAAAAAACCTGACGAATCCTGAAAAACTTTATAAAACAATAACTTATAAAGGTTATCCGGGTCGCAATCCCTTGCTTGCTGCATCGGCTTTCCCGCGTCGATGCACCATGACCAGAGGATTAGACTGCCGCGCTGCACCATGCGAGCAACGGCATGTGCGCAAGCGTTGCACCGGCGACGCTTGCCGCGTGGCGGCACGTTCTTCTGTTGCCGGGCAATACACTTTTCCAGATGACCAAGCCCAACATGCCCACGACGGCCGACGCGGATGCCGCCGCGACGCGGTATCCCGGAGCGGCCGCGGTGGACGCCGCCATCACCAGCCGCCGTTCCATCCGCCGCTTCCTGCCCACGCCGGTGCCGCGCGCAGTGATCGAAACGATCCTGCAAGTCGCCGCCCGCGCGCCCTCCGGCACCAACACCCAGCCGTGGCAGGTGCATGTGCTCTGCGGCGCGGCCAGGCGGCGCATGAGCGAGCGCATCCTCGCGGCTTATGACGACCGCGCACTGATGGCGCAACACAGCGAGGACTACGCCTACTACCCGCGCAAATGGAAGTCGCCCTACATTGACCGTCGCCGCAAGGTGGGCTGGGACTTGTACGGCCTACTGGGCATTGCCAAGGGCGACAAGGCTGCGATGCATGCCCAGCATGGCCGCAACTACCGGTTTTTCGATGCGCCCGTCGGGTTGATCTTCACCATCGACCGCATCATGGAGCAGGGCAGCTGGCTGGACTATGGCATGTTCCTGCAGAACATCATGGTGGCGGCGCGGGCCCGAGGGCTTGACACCTGCCCGCAGGCGGCATTCACCACCTTTCACCGCATCATCGAAGATGAACTGGGTCTGCCCGCCGAGCAGCAGGTGGTGTGCGGCATGTCGCTGGGCTGGGCCGACCCGTCTGCGATCGAAAACACCCTGGAGACTGAACGCGCTCCGGTCGCCGAGTTCACCCAGTGGCACGAAGGATGAACGCCCTGGCCTGGATTGGAGAGGCCCGCATCGCGCAGGCGGTGCAAGACGGCGGACTCAACAACCTTCCCGGCGCGGGCAAGCCGCTTCACCTCAACGACGTCCGCGAGCCCGCGCTCGCTGCGCAGGTCCGCCTCGGATTGGAACTGCTCGAACATGCTTGCCATGCCCAGGCAAGCACGGCGCGAGCCCGGCGCGAACGTGCCGTCTTGCGGCTGCTGTGGGCCATGGCCCTGCACGGCAAGCGACGCCGGGAACAGGATAAGTCTGCGCCTCCAGCCGGCCTCCATCGCGCGGTGGTGGGAAACGGCACGCTTGCTCACCGTGTGGAGATACTCGCTCGTCCATCTGCCGGCGGTGAGGAGCGGGGTGAGGAGCGGTTCGTCGTCGCGCGGACTACCGTTTGCTCCGTCACATCGCCGCGCCGATGATCATCGAATCCCTGCTCGACACCGATCTCTACAAGTTCACCATGATGCAGGTGGTGCTGCACCACTTTCCGGGCGCTCAGGTGGAATACCGCTTCAAGTGCCGCACGCCAGGGGTGGAGCTGGTCTCGCTGCTGGGCGAGATCAACGCCGAACTCGAAGCCCTTTGCAGCCTGCGGTTCACGCCGGACGAACTCGATGGGCTGCGCGCCCTGCGCTTCATCAAGAGCGACTTTGTCGACTTCCTTGAACTCTTCCGCCTCAACCGCCAGCGCATCAGCGCCACTCCGGCGGCCGACGCCGCAGCGCGCGCGCGTGGCGAAATCGACATCGTCATTCGCGGCCCCTGGCTGCACACCATCTTGTTCGAGGTGCCGGTGCTCGCCATCGTCGGCGAAGTCCATGCACGGCACGCCCACACGAACGCCGATCTGCGCGACGGCTTGCGGCGTGTGGACGAGAAGATCGCCCAACTCAAGGCGCCCGAACTGCAAGACTGCCGCATCGCCGATTACGGCACCCGCCGCCGCTATTCACGCCGCTGGCAGGCGCAGGTGCTGGAGCGGCTGCGCAGCGGCCTCGGGCCCCAGCTTGCCGGCACCAGCAATGTGCTGCTCGCCAGGGAGATGGGACTCACGCCGCTGGGGACCATGGCTCATGAGTACCTACAAGCCTGCCAGGCCCTCGGCCCGCGGCTGCGCGACACCCAGGTGTTCGCGTTCGAGATGTGGGCCAAGGAATACCGCGGCGACCTCGGCATCGCTCTGGCGGATGTGTACGGCCTCCAAGCCTTCCTGCGCGACTTCGATCTGTATTTCTGCAAGCTGTTCGATGGTGCGCGCCACGATTCGGGCGACCCCTTCGCCTGGGGTGAGCAGTTGATTGCCCACTACGCCAACAACCACGTCGATCCGCGCAGCAAGACCCTGGTGTTCAGCGACGCACTCACCATCCCCAAGGTGATTGCCCTCCACCGGCAATTCCATCAGCGCGTGGGGCTGGCTTTCGGCATCGGCACCCACCTGATGCACGACCTGGGCTACGAAGCCCCGCAGATGGTCATCAAAATGACCCGCTGCAACGGCCAGCCTGTTGCCAAGGTGAGCGACTCGCCGGGCAAGAACATGTGCGACGACCTGGCCTATCTGGCCTACCTGCGCGACGTGTTCCAGATCCCGGCGCCGGATGACGCAGCCTGATGAACACGCCCCAGGCCACAGGCCTTTTCACCGCGGAGTAGAACCATGCCCATTGCCAAAATCGAAGTGTGCCGCACCCATCCCCCAGAACGGGTCGCAGCCTTGATCGAAGCCGTGTACCTGGCCCAGATCGAGGCGCTCAAGGTGCCGGAAGACGACAGGCAGATCCGCTACATTGAGCACAAGCCCGAGCACTGCCCCATTCCTCCGGGCAAGACCGAAAACTACACCTTTGTGGAATTCCTGCTCTTTCCCGGCCGCACGCTCGAGGCCAAACGCAGGCTGTACCAGGGCCTCATTGCAAGACTGGGTCGGCTGGGCATTCAGGTCACAGACATTTTGATCGTTCTGATCGAGCCTCCTCTCGAAAACTGGGGCATCCGCGGCCAGCCCGCGTCCGAACTGGATTTGGGCTTTCGCCTCGATGTTTGAGCGGGAAGCCGACTCTGGCCAATCCACTGTCTCCAACCGACGCGACCCATGAACACCGATACCGCCCGCGCCGCCATCCTGGCGCGCATTCGAGGCCGACAAGGGCGAGTCGGCGCGTCGCATGCGGTGGAGGCGCCGGATGCCGACTGAGTGCCGCGGCTCTGCGCGACAGTGGGCGGTGCCGCTGGCGACGCTGCTGACTGTCGTTCCGACGACGGCGTTCGCCGCGGCTGGCCCCGATCCTTCCACGCTCAGCCTGTGGTGGGGGCTGCCGTTTGCCGCCATGTTGCTGTCCATCGCCCTGCTGCCCTTGTTGGCTGGCCAGTTGTGGCATCACCACCAGGGCAAGATCACAACGGGCTGGGCGCTGCTGTTCCTCGCGCCGTTTGCACTGCGATTCGGTCTGTCCACCACGCTCGACGCCACCCTACACACCCTGCTGCACGAATACCTGCCCTTCGTCATTCTGCTCACCACGCTCTACACCGTGAGCGGCGGCATTGCAGTGCGCGGCAATCTGCATGGCAGTCCGGCGCAGAACACACTGTTGCTGGCCATCGGCACGGTGCTCGCCAGCCTCATGGGCACCACGGGCGCGGCCATGCTCATGGTGCGCCCGGTGATTCGCGCCAACGATGCCCGCCGCCACAACGCCCATGTGCTGGTGTTTTTCATCTTTCTCGTGGCCAATGCGGGCGGCGCGCTCACGCCCCTGGGTGACCCGCCGTTGTTTCTCGGTTTCCTCAAAGGCGTCGATTTTTTCTGGACCCTGCGCCACCTGTTGGCACCCACGGCTTTGCTCTGCGCGCTCCTGCTGACGATGTTCTACGGGCTCGATCGCTGGTATTGGAGCCAGGAGGTCAAACGCAAACCCGTGGACCCCACGCCCGACAGTCCCATCCGCATCATCGGCGCCTGGAATGTGCTGTGGCTGCTGGCCATCGTGCTGGCGGTGCTGCACAGCGGCATCTGGAACCCGGAGATCGCCCTGGCCGTCTTCGGCCAGCACCTGGAGTTGCAGAACCTCACGCGCGATGCGGCGCTGATCTTCGTGGCCTGCTTGTCACTGCTCACCACGCCGGCTGAAGCACGCGAGGAAAACCACTTCAACTGGGGGCCGATGATCGAGGTGGGCAAGCTGTTCTTCGGCATCTTTCTCACCCTCATCCCGGTCATCGCCATCTTGCGCGCAGGGCCGAATGGCGCGCTGGCCTCGCTCGTGCGGCTCACCTCCGATGCACAGGGCCAACCCATTGCCGCCGCCTATTTCTGGATGGCGGGTACGCTCTCGGCCTTCCTCGATAACGCGCCCACCTATCTGGTGTTTTTCAACCTGGCGGGGGGCAATGCCGCACACCTCATGGCGCAGATCAGCACGCTCACGGCAATTTCCGCCGGGGCGGTGTTCATGGGCGCCGTCACCTACATAGGCAATGCTCCCAACTTCATGGTCAAGGCCATCGCCGAGCATCGTGGGGTGCGCATGCCTTCGTTTTTCGGCTACATGGGCTGGAGTTTCGCCATCCTGCTGCCTTGTTTTCTGATCATCACCCTGGTCTTTTTCCCATGACTGCATCTGCCAACCACCAACGTCCACGCGTGCTCGTCGCCCGTGCCGTGTTTCCCGACGTCGTCGCCCAACTCGAAGCCGTGGCCGAGGTCGAGCTCACGCCCGACGACACCATTCAGACTCCCGATGCCCTGCGCCGCCGGTTGCGCGACAAGCAAGGCGCGTTCATCACCGGCAGCGAGCGCATCGACGCCGCGTTGCTTGATGCCTGCCCGCAACTCAGGATCGTCAGCACCATGACGGTCGGGGTCGATCACATCGACCTGGCCGCCTGCGCGGCGCGCGGCGTCATCGTCACCCACGCCCCCGATGTCCTCACCGAGACCACCGCCGATTTCGGCTTCGCCCTGTTGCTCGCCGCCGCGCGGCAGATGAGCGAGGCCGAACGCCACTTGCGCGAAGGCCGCTGGACCAAGTGGCGCTACGACCTGTTCGCCGGCGCCGACGTGCATGGCGCCGTGCTGGGCATCGTCGGCATGGGGCGCATCGGCCAGGCCATCGCCCGCCGCGCCGCTTGCGGCTTCGACATGCGTGTGCTCTATCACAACCGCAGCCGACTCGACGCCGGGGTCGAGCAGGCCTGTCGCGCCGACTACCGCAGCCTCGACGACCTGCTGCGGCAAAGCCAGCATGTGCTGCTCGCGCTGCCTTACAGCCCGGCGGCTTACCACCTCATCGGCCCCCATGAACTGGCGCTGATGCAGCCGGGCGCCACACTGGTGAACGTCGCCCGCGGTGGCGTCATCGACGAGGCCGCACTGGCCGCAGCCCTGCACAGCGGCCATCTGGGCGCGGCCGGGCTCGACGTGTTCGAGGGCGAGCCCACCGTCAACCCAGCCCTGCTCGCCGCGCCGCGCGTGGTCCTCACGCCGCACATCGCCAGCGCCTCCGTGCCCACCCGTCGCGCCATGGCGCAGCTCGCGGTGGACAATCTGGCGGCCGTGCTGCGCGGGCAGCCGCCGCTCACCCCGGTTCGTGTTTGATGTTCCGCTGAAGCCACTCATGTCCTTCGAACTCGTCCTGCTGCTGCTCGTCGCCGCGCTGCTCGTGCTCAGCCTTCTGCTGGGCTGGCTTGGGCTGACGCGCATGCAGGCGCTGGCGGACCTGCGGCAACTGCTCGTCGCCGACATCGCCCCTCAGCTCGAACGCCTGGAACGCGAACTCCGCGGCGCGGTGCAGGCCAGCGGCCAAGGCCTGCGCACCGAGCAGGCCGGACAGCTTGCGCAGTTTCAGCAGATGCTGCTCAACCAGCAGGGCGAAAGCGCACGCACCCAAAATGCTCAGCTCGACGCCGTGAACCTTCAATTGCAAAGCCTGCAAAAGGCCGTGGGCGATACCCTCGTGCAGCAGGTGGGACAGCTCACGCAAGCCAGCACCCAGACCATCCAGACCCTGCAGGCGCAACTCGTGCAGCACCTCGAAGCCCTGCGCGGCACGACCGACCAGCGCCTGGTCGAATCGCGCCAGAGCTCGGAGCAGGGACAAAAGGCCATGCGCGAGGCCACCGAGCAGCGCCTCACCGAACTGCGCCAGACCACCGACAAAGGCCTCAACGAGATGCGCGGCACGGTGGAGCTGCGCCTGCGCGAACTGCAGGCAGACAACGAGAAAAAGCTGGAGCAGATGCGTGTTACCGTGGATGAAAAGCTTCACGCCACGCTCGAACAACGCCTGGGCGAGAGCTTCAAACAGGTGGCTGAACGGCTGGAGCTGGTGCACCGCGGCCTGGGAGAGATGCAAAAGCTGGCGCAGGGTGTTGGCGACTTGCAGCGCGTGTTCAGCAACGTCAAATCACGCGGCGTGTTCGGCGAAATTCAGTTGGCGGGTCTGATCGAGCAGGTGTTCACGCCCGAGCAATACGGCGTCAATGTCGAGACCGTGCCCGGCTCCGGCGCACGCGTGGAGTACGCCATTCGCCTGCCGGGCAAGGGCGACGGCCCGCTGTGGCTGCCGATCGACGCCAAGTTCCCGCGCGAAGACTACGAACGCCTGCTCGACGCCCAGGATCGCGCCGACAAGCCCGCCGCGGACGCGGCCTCGAAGGCGCTGGAGCTGCGGCTGCGTGACGAGGCCAGGACCATCCAGAGCAAATACATCGCCGCGCCCCACACCAGCGACTTCGGCATCCTGTTCCTGCCCACCGAAGGCCTGTATGCCGAGGCCCTGCGCCGCCCGGGTCTGGTGGAGGCGCTGCAACGCGACCATCGCGTCATGCTCGCCGGCCCCACCACGCTGCTGGCCCTGCTCAACAGCCTGCACATGGGGTTTCGCACCCTGGCGCTGGAGCAGCGTTCCACCGAGGTCTGGAAGGTGCTGGGCGCGGTGAAGACCGAATTCGGCAAGTTTGGCGATGTGCTGGCCAAGACACGGAAAAAGCTGGACGAAGCGAGCAACACCATCGGAGCCGCCGAAACCCGCACCCGCGCCATGACCCGGCAGCTCAAGTCGGTCGAAGCGCTTCCCGCCGACCAGACCCAGGTTTTGCTGGGCCTGCCGGCAGACAGCGCCGCCGACCCCGTCAGCCTCGACGATACCGACGACGCGCTATAACTCCGCATGGGGCGCATGCCCGGATAGGAGACTTCATGCAGCCGCAAGACATCAGCCTCGACGTGCTGGCGGAGAAATACGCCAAGGGCGAGGAACGCACCATCGCCGATGTGCAACGGCGCGTGGCCCGCGCCCTGGCGCGGGCCGAGACCGAGCCGGCGCGCTGGGAAAGCGTGTATCTGCAGGCGCTGCAGGCGGGTTTCGTGCCGGCGGGGCGCATTCTCTCGGCGGCGGGCACCGAGATTCAGGCCACGCTCATCAACTGCTTTGTCCAGCCGGTGGGTGATTCGGTGTCTGAAGCCGTGGACGGCAAGCCCGGCATCTACAAGGCCTTGGCACAGGCGGCCGAAACCATGCGACGTGGCGGCGGCGTGGGCTACGACTTCTCGCGCATCCGCCCGGCGGGCGCGCATGTGGGGGGTACCCACAGCCGCGCCAGTGGGCCGTTGTCGTTCATGCGCGTGTTCGACGCCTCGTGCGAGACGGTGGAATCGGCCGGCAGCAGGCGTGGTGCGCAAATGGGCGTGCTGCGGATCGACCACCCCGACATCGAGGCCTTCATTCACGCCAAGGACGCCGGCGCGTTCAAGAACTTCAACCTCTCGGTTGGCGTGAGCGATGCCTTCATGCAGGCGGTGGAGGGCGACGCCGGGGTGGACCTCGTGCACGGCGCACGCCCGGGCGATGACCAACTGGCACAGGGCGCGCACCAGCGCGCCGATGGCCAGTGGGTCTACCGCCGCGTGCCGGCGCGTGAGCTGTGGGATCAGATCATGCTGTCGACCTACGACCACGCCGAGCCCGGCATCCTGTTTCTCGACACCGCCAATCGCGACAACAACCTGCACTATTGTGAAACCTTCGAGGCCACCAACCCTTGCGCCGAAGAGTTCCTGCCGGACTACGGTTGCTGCTGCCTGGGGTCGATCAACCTCACCAGCATGGTGCGCGATCCCTTCACGCCGCAAGCGCGATTCGATCACGCCACATTCGCGGCCGTGACGCGCACGGCCGTGCGCATGCTCGACAACGTGCTGGATGTCACGCACTGGCCGCTGCCCGAGCAGCAGGAGGAGGCACGCAACAAGCGCCGCATCGGGCTGGGTTTCCTCGGGCTGGGCGACGCCTGCATCATGCTCGGCCTGCGTTACGACAGCCAGAGCGCCCGGGCCTTCGCCGCCGACATGGCACGCAACCTGCGCGACGCGGCCTACGCCGCATCCGTTGAACTCGCCCGCGAAAAGGGGGCTTTCCCGCTGTTCGATGCAGGCCCGTTCCTCGCCAGTGGTTTCGCGCAGCGCCTGCCGCAAACGCTGCGCGACGCCATCGCCCAGCATGGTCTGCGCAACTCCCATCTGCTCGCCGTGGCGCCCACCGGCACCATCAGCCTGGCCTTTGCCGACAACGCCAGCAACGGCATCGAGCCCGCGTTCTCCTGGGTCTACACCCGCAGAAAACGCATGGCCGACAACACCACGCGCGAGTACGACGTGGCTGACCACGCCTGGCGGCTCTACCGCCATCTGCAGGCGCAAGCCGGCGCTGACGTGGAGCAACTGCCGCACCCGTTCGTCACCGCGCTGGAGATGAGTGCGCACGACCACATGCAGATGCTGCAGGTGGTGCAGCCCTATATCGACACCAGCATCAGCAAGACCGTGAACGTCGCTGCCGATTACCCCTTCGAAGACTTCAAGCACCTCTACTTCCAGGCCTGGAAAGCCGGGCTCAAGGGCCTGGCAACCTACCGGCCGAACGCCGTGCTCGGCGCCGTGCTGCAGGCCGCGCCCAGTGCAACGAGCGCACCGAGTAAGCCGGGGGCGACGTTGCCGGCCCAACCGGCCGACATCGACCCGCTGACCCGCCGTATCGAAGGCCGCCCATCCGGCGACCTGCAGGCCGTGACCAGCAAGGTCAGCTACTTGACCCCGGAGGGTCAGAAAACGGTGTATCTGTCCGTCTCGTTCGCCGAGGTCGAAGGGCGGGTGAACGGCAAGCCGGTGCGCATCGAGCGGCCCATCGAGTTCTTCATGCCGGCGGGACAGCGTGACGAGGGACAACAGTGGATCGCGTCGAACATGCGTCTGCTGTCACTGGTGGCCCGATCGGGAGGCTCCATCGCCAAGAGCCTGCAGAACATGCGCGACGTCGTGTGGGACAAGGGCCCGGTGCGCTGCGGCGAAGTCATCAAGCACGATGGCAGCCGCGCTCCACGCTTTCACCAGTCGGAAGTCGCGGCGATTGCCTATGCCTTGCAGGAGCTGTTGCGCCGCCGCGGCTTTCTCGACGCCGAGGGCCGCGAGCAACCCCTCGCATCGCTGGCGCAGCGGGCACTCGTCCCCGAGGCACTGCGCATCGATCTGGAGAACCCAGCAGCGCCGGGCCGCGCACTTCTTCCAGGCGGGCGCATCTGCCCCGAGTGCGGTGGGCCCTACCTGCGCCGCGCCGATGGCTGCGACCGCTGCGATAACTGCGGCTATATCGGCAGTTGCGGTTGAGGCTGAGACTGATTCGATCGGTACGGCTCGGAACCTGTGGCCCGTCGTGCAGTTCGTTGCTGCGCGGTTCGGGCCGACGCCACACGGCCGTCACGTCGCCTGTTTCATCTGGCTCGGCTGCGCGGACGGGACGGATGCGCGAGATTGAGTCGCGAGCCTGCGCTTTGCAGATCCAGCGCGATGAAGTCGACGAAGGCGCGTAGACGAGCCGACATCTGGTGGCGTTGGGGGTAGACGGCGTAGATGTCGGCGTTGGGCGTTTCAAGCTCGGGAAGGATCTGCACGAGTTCGCCGCTGTCGAGGTGGCTCTTGATATCCCATTCGGCGCGCATCAGGATGCCATGGCCCTCGCGCGCCCATTTGACCGCGATCTCGCCGTCGTTTGTCGTCAGGTTGCCTTGAATGCGGACCGATTCCGTTTTCTGCGCAGCACCTTTGCCAGCCGTCAGACGCCAGACACCGTAGGCCTCGTCGCCTTGCCGGATGCTGATGCAGTTGTGGCGTACAAGATCTCGCGCCGAAGACGGCAGGCCACGCGAAGCGATGTAAGCCGGCGCCGCACACAGCAAGCGCCTGTTGGAGGCCAGACGACGTGCGATGACACGTGTGTCCGGTGGCTCGCCAAAACGGATGCACACGTCGTACGCGTCATCCGTCAGCGGTGGAGGGGTCACAGAGAGTTGGAGCTGAATCGCCACCTCGGGGTATTGCGTGACGAAATGCGAGATGGCCGGTGCGACATGGCTGCGCCCGAAGCCGAGGGTCGCATTGACGCGCAACAGTCCCTTCGGGCTTTTCTTCGCGCTGCCGAGAAGTTCGGCCAGCGTGTCGATTTCATCCAGGATGCGGCGCGCGTGTGCGAGGTAGATCTCCCCTTCCGGAGTGAGCATCATCCGCCGTGTGGTCCGCGTCACCAGGGCGACGCCGGCACGCTGTTCCATCAGACTCAGTCGCTTGCTCACAGCGGCCGTGGTCAGCCCGAGCTCACGCGCCGCAGCACTCAGGCTGACCGCTGACGAGAGCGTGGAAAAGAACGCCAGGTCTGCCGCTTGAACTGCATCGCGCATGGATTTGATTTGTTAATTCAAGTTAACAATGGTTTGATTTTAGGCCTGACTTTAAGAAATTTGGCCGCGTACAGTCTTCGCCCATGACGGCAATCTTGTGAAGGCGCGGAGACATGAAAACGTATCGCATCGCAACAATCCCTGGCGACGGCATCGGCAAGGAGGTGATTCCTGCGGGCCGACAGGTTCTTGAGGTGCTGGCCCAGACCGAGGCCACGTTCGCCCTGGAGTTCGAGAACTTTGAATGGGGTGGCGACCATTACCGCAGGACCGGAGCCATGATGCCCGAGGACGGGCTCGACGCCCTGCGCGGCAAGGACGCCATCCTGTTCGGCTCGGCAGGTGATCCCGAGATCCCTGACCACATCACGTTATGGGGCTTGCGCCTGAAGATCTGCCAAGGCTTCGATCAATACGCGAACGTCCGCCCGACCCGAATCCTGCCCGGGATCGATGCTCCGCTGAAGCGCTGCGAGCCCGAGGATCTGAATTGGGTGATCGTTCGCGAAAATTCCGAGGGCGAATACTCCGGGGTAGGCGGGCGCGCGCACCAGGGCCAGCCGATCGAGGTTGCCACCGACTTGTCGCTCATGACGCGCGCCGGCGTCGAGCGCATCATGCGCTTCGCGTTCAGCCAGGCGCGTTCCCGCCCGCGTCACTTGCTGACCGTCATCACGAAGTCCAATGCCCAACGCCACGCCATGGTCATGTGGGACGAGATCGCGGTGCAGATTTCCAAGGAGTTTCCCGATGTCAGCTGGGACAAGGAACTGGTCGATGCTGCGACGGCGCGCATGGTCAATCGCCCTGCAAGCCTCGACACCATCGTCGCGACCAATCTTCACGCCGACATCCTGAGCGACCTGGCCGCCGCCTTGGCCGGCAGCCTGGGCATCGCTCCGACCGGCAACATCGATCCCGAACGCCGCTATCCGTCGATGTTCGAGCCGATCCACGGATCGGCCTTCGACATCATGGGCAAGGGTCTCGCCAATCCCGTGGGTACGTTCTGGTCGGTTGTCATGCTCCTGGAGCATCTCGGCGAATTTGCCGCGGCGAGCAGGCTCATGCGCGCGGTCGAGGCCGTCACCGCCGACTCGTCCCTGCATACCCGTGATCTCGGTGGCAGTGCAACCACCGCTCAAGTCACCCAGGCGGTCTGCGCGTTTCTCGCAGGCAACGCGGCACGCAAGGCCATCAGGACCGAAGTCGTCGCTTGATCGCAGCGCAGTGTCCGCTCCAACCGGGCGACGCCTCCTTGCCCACCCACAGTCCTGGGTCTGATTCACCGGCCCTGGCGAACTCCCCAACTCACCTTGCCCGCAACTGGAGACGAGATGCTCAGCACGGACGAACCGGCCCCATGCGGCCGGGCATGGTGGAAGGAATCCTGCGCGAGATGAACACATCGGCCGATATCGAGCGATTGCTGCGCGAGATGTTGCTGGTGGCGATCGCCGAGGCGCAGCCTGCGATCCGCATTCCAGCCTTTCTGCCCGCGGTGCCACGCGGACGCACCATCGTGATCGGCGCCGGGAAGGCCTCGGCCGCCATGGCGAGGGCGTTTGAGACGCATTGGCAGGGCCCGATCGAGGGTCTCGTCGTGACACGTTATGGCTATGCCGTGCCTTGCGAGCGCATCGACATTCTCGAAGCTGCGCACCCTGTGCCCGACGCGAACGGGGTCCGAGCGGCCGAGCGCATCTTGCAAAAAGTGTCCGGCCTGAGCGCGGACGATCTGGTCGTCTGCCTGATCTCAGGCGGCGGGTCTGCGCTGCTTGCGCTGCCGGCGCATGGGCTGACGCTGCAGGTCAAGCAGGACATCAACCAGGCCTTGCTGGCAAGCGGCGCGAGCATTTCTGACATGAATTGCGTGCGCCGACACCTGTCGGCGATCAAGGGTGGGCACCTCGCCGCGGCCTGCTACCCGGCGCGCGTTGTCAATCTGCTCGTGTCCGACGTGCCATCGGACAACCCGAGCGACATCGCCTCGGGCCCCACCGTGCCGGACGCGAGCACCTGCCGTGATGCATTGGCGGTGCTGCAGCGCTACGCGATCAACGTGCCGCCAGGCGTGACAGGCATGCTCGAACAGGGTCTCAGCGAAACGTTGAAGCCTGGCTCCTCGCGCCTGCCGCGCATCGAGACCCATCTGATTGCAACGCCCCAGCTGGCGCTGGAGGCGGCTGCCCGGCATGCCGAGGCCGCGGGCATGGCCACGCACATCCTCGGGGATGCGATCGAAGGTGAGGCGCGCGAGGTCGGCATCGTCATGGCAGGCATTGCGAGCCAGGTCGCGCATCGCAATCAGCCGTTCAAGGCCCCCTGCATCCTGCTGTCGGGTGGCGAGACCACAGTCACGATTCGTGGCACCGGCCGTGGGGGCAGGAATGTCGAGTTCCTGCTGTCGCTCGCTCTCGCCCTGAAAGGGAAGGACGGTATCTATGCGATTGCCGCCGACACGGACGGCGTTGACGGCCAGGAGGAAATCGCCGGTGCCCTGCTCACGCCCGATACCTTGGCACGCGCCCAAGCCCAAGGTATTCGTCCATCCGAGCGACTGCAGAACAACGACGCGCACGGATTTTTCCAGGCGATCGGCGATAGCGTGGTCACAGGCCCCACGCTGACGAACGTCAATGATTTCCGTGCCATTTTGATTGCCCCCCAAAGCGGCGTTCCGTGAGGAATGGACACATGCAACGCCTCGAAAAAGCAAAAAAGCCAGTCAGGCCCCACAGGGGCTCGGGCCGGATCAAAGCTGCTCAACCGCCCGCCGCGCATGGGGCGCCGAACCCGCACACGATGCATGGTGTGGCGTGTCATCAGCCCAGGCCTTGAGGACCAGATCAACAAGAGCCGCATACCGGCTGCTTCGCTGCGTGCCAGCGAATTCAACTCACCCCTTCAGCGGTTCAACTCTCCAAGGAGGAGACAATGATTTCTGATGTCGAAAATCGGGTTTCTCGAAAACTCATGTGGCGCATTCTGCCGTTCGTGATGCTGCTTTATTTCGTCAGCTTCCTCGACCGCATCAACGTCGGCTTTGCGGCCTTGACCATGAACAAGGCCATCGGACTCTCGTCGACGGCGTTTGGGTTGGGCGGCGGGTTGTTTTTCATCGGCTATGTCCTCTTCGAGGTTCCCTCCAATCTGGTGCTCCACCGTGTCGGCGCGCGCATCTGGATTGCCCGCGTCATGGTGACCTGGGGCCTCGTTGCCGCGGCGACAGCGTTTGTCGTCGGGCCGAACAGTTTTTATGTTCTCCGCTTCCTGCTCGGTGTCGCTGAGGCCGGATTCTTTCCCGGCATCATCTTTTATCTGAGCCAGTGGTTTCCGGCGAAGCAACGAGCCGCCGCCGCTGCGTGGTTCATGACCGCGGTGCCGATTTCGACGGTGATCGGCTCGCCCATATCCGGCGCGATCATGCAGATGCCAGCTTTCGCCGGCTTGAGCGACTGGCAGTGGCTCTACATCATCGAGGCACTGCCCGCCGTCCTGCTCGGATTCGTCGTGCTCAAGTTCATGACCGATACGCCGTCCCAGGCGAAATGGCTGCATGCGGATGAACGCGATTGGCTCATGGCCAAGCTGGGTGCCGAGGCCGCCGAGAATGCCCGGACTGCCGGACACACGCCCGGCGCCATGCGCGCCTTGTGCGATCCTCGGGTGCTTGCACTCTCGCTCATCTACTTCGGCACGTCGGCGGGTCTCTACACGCTGGGTTTGTGGGCGCCGATGATGATTCACCAATATGGATTCAGCGCATTCCAGACGGGTTTGCTCGTCGCGATTCCGAGCATCCTCGCCATCGTCGCCATGATCGTGTGGGCCGTGCATTCCGACCGAACCGGCGAGCGGACCTGGCACATCGTCATTCCCTGCGTTCTGGCATGCTTCGGCCTCGTGCTCGCGGCCCACGCCAGCGGCCCGGTCGCCATGATCGTGGCCCTCGTGGTCGTCAACATCGGCATCAGCGCGCCGAAGGCCCCGATCTGGGCCATGCCAAGCATGTTTCTGTCGGGCGCCGGCGCCGCAGCCGGTATTGCCATGATCAACTCGATCGGCAATCTCGGTGGCTTCGTCGGTCCCTTCGCCATCGGCTGGCTCAAGAGCACCACGGGGGGCTATGCGGCCGGCTTGTATGTGGTCGCGGCCACGCTGGCCATCTCCGCCATCGTCACACTGGTGCTCAATCGCAAGGCAAATCCGAAGCCCCTCTCGGCGCAGGCGCTGCCGCTCGACAATCGATGACGCGTGCCGTCTTGCGGCGCCCGCTCGAACGGCGCCGGATGCTTGAGGTTCCGCGCCGACTTCCCTCGCGGGGTCAGCGGGTGTACCGCAGCGCATCGACCACCACGGCCAGCGCCCGCGACGACTGCCGGCGACTGGGGTAGTACAGGTGATAGCCGGGATAGCTGGGGCACCAGGCCTGCAGCACCCGGCGCAGACGGCCCGCGGCAATGGACTCCAGCGCGATGTCTTCGGGCACATAGGCCAGCCCCGCCCCGGCGAGCGCCGCGCGCAGGATGGGCGCGCTGGCGTTGAACGTCCATTGCCCCTGCACCTGCACGTGCAGCGGTCGTCCGCCCTGGGCGAACTCCCAGGGCAGCAGCTTGCCGCTGGGCAGGCGCAGGTTGATGCAGTTGTGCGTCGCCAGGTCTTGCGGTCGGCGCGGTGTCGGCCTGCCGGCGAAGTAGTCCGGCGCGGCCACCACGGCGATGCGCTGATCCGGGCCGATGCGCACGGCGATCATGTCCTTCTCCAGACTCTCGCCGATGCGCACCCCCACATCGAAGCGCTGGGCGACGATGTCGGTGAAGCCGTAATCGACGTAGATCTCGACCTGCAGCTCCGGGTATTGCGCCAGCACCGGCCCGAGCCGGGGCCACAGGATGGTGTCCGCCGCGTGCCCGGCCGAGGTGATGCGGATGGTGCCCGCGGGCTTGTCTTGCAGCTCGCGCAGTGCGGCGAGTTCGGTGGTGATGTCCTCAAAGCGCGGCACCAGCGTCTGCAGCAGGCGCTCGCCCGCCTCGGTCGGCGACACGCTGCGCGTGGTGCGGGTAAGCAGGCGCAGGCCGAGCTGGGCTTCCAGCGCGCGCATGCGGTGGCTGAGCGCCGATTGTGACACCCCGATCTGCACCGCGGCGCGGGTGAAGCTGCGCTCGCGCGCAACCGCGACGAAGGCCAGTAGATCATTGAAGTCGGGCCTCGACATTGATGAGCTCCTTTCATAAGCTCATGCCGATTATTCCACCTTATCAAGATAAACATGAGCTCCTAGAGTGTGGGTATCGCCAACAACGAATCCATCCATCATGTCCCTGACCGTCCGCGGCTACGCCGCCTTGTCTGCCCAGCAGCCGCTGGGACTGTTCCGCTTCGACCGCCGCAGCCTGCGTGACACGGACGTGGCCATCGACATCCTCTACTGCGGGGTGTGCCATTCCGATCTGCACAACGCGCGCAATGACTGGGGGAACGCCGTTTATCCCATGGTTCCTGGACACGAGATCATCGGGCGTGTCGTCGAGGTCGGATCGGCGGTGACGCGCTTTCGCCAGGGTGACGCCGTCGGCGTGGGTTGCATGGTCAACTCTTGTGGCGGCTGTGCCTCCTGCGCCAAGGGGCAGGAGCAGTACTGCGACAACCAGGCCACCTACACCTACAACGCGATCGATCCGCAGGATGGCCGCATGACCTACGGCGGCTACTCGGAGCGCGTCGTCGTCTCGCAGGATTTCGTGCTGCGCATCGCCGAAGGGCTGGACCTCGCCGGTGCCGCGCCACTGCTGTGCGCGGGGATCACCACTTGGTCGCCGCTGCGCCACTGGCATGTCGGTGCGGGCAGCCGGGTTGCCGTGGTCGGGCTTGGCGGTCTCGGCCATATGGCCATCAAGCTGGCCAAGGCGCTCGGCGCCGAGGTCACGCTGTTCACCCGCTCCGCAGGCAAGGAGGCAGACGCCCGCCGCCTGGGGGCCGACCACATCGTCCTGTCCGCCGATGCGGCGCAGATGCAGGCCAGTGCGGGGCGCTTCGATCTCATCATCGACACCGTGCCCTATGTGCACGACGTCAACCCATACATTCCCACACTGGCCACCGACGGCACGCTGGTCCTGGTGGGCTATCTCGGGCCGCTGGAGCCGATGCTGAACACCGCACCGCTGGTGATGCAGCGCAAGGCGGTGGCGGGTTCGCTGATCGGCGGCATTCGCGAGACCCAGGAGATGCTGGACTTTTGCGCGCAGCAGGGCATCAGTGCGGACATCGAGGTCATTCGCATGCAGGACATCAACACCGCGTTCGAGCGCATGCTGCGCAGTGACGTGAAGTACCGCTTCGTCATCGACATGGCGTCGCTGAAAGGCATCCAGTGAACCAGGTCATCACTGTCATCGGGGCCGGATCCATCGGCCAGGCCATTGCCCGCCGGGTTGGGGTGACCAAACACATTCTGCTGGCCGATCTGCGTGCGGAACAGGCCGACGCCGCAGCACGGGTCTTGCGCAATGCTGGCTACACCGTGACCACCACGGTCGTGGACGTCGCATCGCGCGAGTCGGTGCAGGTGCTGGCGCAGACCGCGACCGCCATCGGCGACGTCGTGGGCGTGATCCATACCGCAGGGGTGTCGCCCTCGCAGGCCACGCCCGCCGCCATCCTCAAGGTGGATTTATACGGCACTGCCCTCGTCCTCGAAGTCTTCGGCGCGGTCATCAGCCAGGGCGGTAGCGGGGTGGTCATCGGCTCGCAGTCCGGCCATCGCCTGGGCAGCCTGTCGGACGCACAGAACGCGATGCTGGCGACGACTCCGGCCGAAGCGCTGCTGGCGCTGCCCATGCTGCAACCCGACCAAGTGAAGGATTCGCTGCAGGCCTACCAGATCGCCAAGCGCGGCAACGCGCTGCGTGTGATGGCCGAAGCAGTGCGCTGGGGCCAGCGCGGTGCCCGACTCAACACCATCAGCCCGGGCATCATCATCACCCCGCTGGCCCAGGACGAACTGGCCGGACCGCGAGGAGCCGGATACCGCCGCATGATTGAAGGATGCCCGGTTGGGCGCGCGGGCACGCCTGACGAGGTCGGTGCCGTCGCCGCGTTGCTCATGGGGCCGGACGGCACGTTCATCACCGGCAGCGATGTCCTGATGGACGGTGGAGTCACCGCCTCGTACTGGTACGGTGATCTCGCGCCGACATAAGCCACGCGGTCAGCCGCACCACTCAAGGAGAGCCCACGATGCAAGACCAGCAAGACCCCATTCAGAACAAAGTCGTCGTCATCACCGGCGCCAGCAGCGGCCTGGGCGAGGCCACGGCCCGACTGCTGGCCGAGCGCGGCGCCCGTCTGGTGCTCGGCGCACGCCGCACCGAGCGCATCGAGGCGCTGGCGGCGGAACTGCAGCGCGGTGGCGCGCAGGCTCTGGCGCTCACCACCGACGTGACCGATTGCACCCAGGTGCAGGCACTGGCGGACGCCGCGCTGCGGGCGTTCGGGCGCATCGACGTGATGCTCAACAATGCCGGGCTGATGCCACATTCCCCACTGGAGCGGCGCAAGATTGCCGACTGGGACCGCATGATCGACGTCAACATCAAAGGTGTGCTGTACGGCATTGCCGCGGCGCTGCCGGCCATGCAGGCGCAGAAATCCGGGCACATCATCAATGTGTCGTCGGTGGCGGGGCACAAGGTACGGCCGGGCAGTGCCGTGTACGCCGCGACCAAGCATGCCGTGCTGGCCTTGTCCGAGGGGCTGCGGCAGGAGGTCAAGCCCTGGAACATCCGCACCACGGTGATCTCGCCCGGCGCCGTGGCGACCGAGTTGCCCGACAGCATCACCGAACCCGACATCGCGGACAACGTGCGCAAGCTCTATCGCAGCGCGATTCCAGCGGCCACGTTTGCGCGCATGGTGGCCTTCGCCATCAGCCAGCCCGAAGACGTCGACATCAACGAAATCCTGTTCCGGCCCACCAGCCAGGAGGTCTGACGCGACCTGGACAAGTCGCGTTGCAGCGCCCTGGCCCCTTCATGGAGCATCTCATGCAACCCACACAGCTTCCTTCCGAGACAACGACCAAGACCCTGCGCGTGGCGCGCAGCGGTTCCCAGGCATCCTCTGCCGGGCCTGCCGAATGGTTCACCGGAACCGTCCGCGTTGACCCGCTGTTCGCCTCACCCGAACCCGCGCGGGCTTCCGGAGCCTGCGTCACCTTCGAGCCCGGCGCCCGCACCGACTGGCACAGCCACCCGCTGGGGCAGACGCTGGTGGTTACCGCGGGGTGCGGCCGCGTGCAGCAGTGGGGCGGCCCGGTGCAGGCCATTCGCCCGGGCGACGTGGTCAGCATTCCGCCCGGGGTGAAGCACTGGCATGGCGCTGCGCCGACCACGGCGATGACCCACATTGCCATCCAGGAGCGACTGCACGACCGGGCGGCCGACTGGATGGAGAAGGTGGACGACGCGACCTACGACGCCCAGCCCGCGGGGCAATGACAGGCATTTCAACCAAGGACAGCAGCATGCAAACACGCACATTGGGACACAGCGGCCTGGAAGTCTCGGCCATCGGCCTGGGCTGCATGAGCATGAGTGCTCTGTATGGCCCAGCGGCAGATCGGACTGAGATGATCGCGCTGATCCGAAAGGCCGTCGATCTGGGCGTCACCCTGTTCGACACCGCCGAGTCCTACGGCCCGTTCACCAACGAGGCCTTGCTCGGAGAGGCGCTGAAGCCGGTGAGACAACACGTGGTCATCGCCACGAAATTCGGTTTTGATATTGACCCGGTCACCGGTCAGCGCAGCGGCCGCCTCAACAGTCGGCCCGAGCATATCCGCAAGGTCGTCGATGCCGCGCTCCATCGCCTTCAGACTGATCACATCGACCTCCTGTACCAGCATCGCGTCGATCCCGATGTGCCCATCGAGGACGTCGCGGGCACGCTGCGCGATCTGATCTCCGCAGGGAAAGTGCGGCACTATGGGCTGTCGGAAGCCGGAATTCAGACCATCCGCCGTGCCCACGGCGTTCATCCGCTCACTGCGGTGCAGAGCGAGTATTCGCTCTGGTATCGCGAGCCGGAGCGCGAATTGCTGCCGACGCTCGAAGAACTGGGCATCGGCTTCGTTCCATTCAGCCCCTTGGGTGCAGGTTTCCTGACTGGCGCGATCACCGCCGATACCGCATTCGATCCGACCGATTTTCGCAACCGGGTGCCGCGCTTCGCCCCGGAGGCGCGCGTCGCCAATCTGGCGCTGGTCGATCTGGTTCGCGCCTTCGCAGCGCGCCTGGGCGCAACGCCCGCACAAATCGCCCTGTCCTGGCTGTTAGCGCAAAAACCCTGGATCGTCCCCATCCCTGGCACCACCAAGCTGCATCGCCTGCAGGAGAATCTGGGCGCCGTGCCGATCGCCCTGAGCCTTGTGGATGTCGACACACTCAGCCACGCCGCCGCGCAGATTGCCGTGGTCGGCGAACGCTTGCCGCAAGCCGTCCTGGAATTGAGCAACAGGTGATCGAAAATCCGCTGAAGCTGTGTCGAGCGTCGCGGCGGCCAGCGGGCTGCTGACGCTCGACTGAATCGTTTTCGAAGTCAGAATCGAAAGGACTGCATCATGCAAACCCGTCAACTGGGCCGTCATGGCCCGCAGGTCTCGGCCATCGGCCTGGGCTGCATGGGCCTGAGCTACGGCTATGGGCCGGCAACAGAGACGGCAGAAGGTATCCGCCTGATCCGCGCGGCGTTCGAGCGCGGCGTTACGTTTTTCGACAGCGCCGAGGCCTATGGCCCGTTCGTCAACGAGGATCTCCTCGGCGAGGCGGTGGCGCCGTTCCGCGATCAGGTGGTCATCGCCACCAAGTTCGGTTTCGTCGACGGTGAAGTGGCCAAGGGCCTCGACAGTCGCCCCGCGCAGATCCGCGCCGTGGCGGAGGCCTCGCTCAAGCGACTGAAGACCGACCGCATCGATCTGTTCTACCAGCACCGCGTCGATCCGAACGTGCCGATCGAGGACGTGGCCGGCACCGTGCGCGACCTGATCCGCGAAGGCAAGGTCAAGCACTTCGGGCTGTCCGAGGCCGGGGCGCAGACCATCCGCAGCGCCCATGCGGTGCAGCCGGTGGCGGCGTTGCAGAGCGAGTATTCACTGTGGTGGCGCGAGCCCGAGCAGACGGTGCTGCCGGTGGTGGAGGAACTGGGCATCGGCTTCGTGCCCTTCAGCCCGCTGGGCAGGGGTTTCCTCACCGGCGCCATCGACGCCAACACCAGTTTCGACAAGAGCGATTTCCGCAACATCGTGCCGCGCTTCAGCGAGGACAACCGCCAAGCCAATGCTGGGCTGGTTGACGTGCTCGGCCATCTCGCGTCCGTCAAGGGCGTGACGCGAGCGCAGATTGCGATCGCCTGGCTGCTGGCGCAAAAGCCCTGGATCGTGCCGATTCCTGGCACGACCAAACTGCATCGGCTGGAGGAGAACGTCGGCGCCGCTGCGGTCAACCTGGCCGCGGCCGATCTCGTCGCCATCGAGCGGGCGCTGCAAGCCATCACCATCGTCGGTGATCGCTATCCGGCCCACATGCAACAGCGGGTCGATCGCTGAAGCCGTGCGTTCGAACATCACATGCCTTGGCACGATGTCGTCAAGCCCATGCACCACTTGTGATCCTTGCGGTGTGACCGCTGCGATGCCCTTGGGTGATCGGCAAAGCCTGCGTGTGCTCGCCATCCTGAGCACGCTGATGGCCTTCGCATCGATTTCGACCGATCTCTACCTTCCTGCGCTTCCAGCCATGGGCCATGCGCTCCACGCAGGGGTCGGGGCGATCGAATGGACCATCTCCGGCTACCTGATCGGGTTCAGTGTGGGGCAGTTGTTCTGGGGGCCGATCGCCGACCGCCTCGGGCGCCGGTTGCCGGTGGCGCTCGGACTGCTGCTGTTCATCGCCGGATCGGCGGGTTGCGCGCTGTCCACCAATGCCGCGTCGTTGATCGCCTGGCGCGGCGTGCAGGCGGTCGGCGCCTGCGCCAGCGTGGTCCTGGCGCGCGCGATGGTGCGCGACCTGTATGACGGAGCCCGCGCGGCCAGGATGCTGTCGACCCTGATCACGGTCATGGCGATTGCCCCGCTGGTGGGGCCGAGCGTTGGTGGCCTGATCCTGCGCCTGGCCTCGTGGCGCGCGATCTTCTGGGCCCTGGTCGTCGTCGGCCTGCTGACCCTCGCTTCATTGCGGCTGCTGCCGGAAACGCTGCGCAGCGAGCACCGAAGCTGGGAATCGCTGCGCGCGGCCTTCCGGGGCTACGCCGAACTGCTCCGGCATGGCCCGCTGCTCGCCTATGCCGGTGCCGGGAGTTGCTTCTACGGCGGCGTCTATGCCTACATCGCGGGAACCCCCTTCGCCTTCATCACGTACGACCACCTATCCCCGCAGGCCTATGGCCTGCTGTTCGCCGCGGGCATTCTGGGCATCATGGCGACGAACCAGATCAACGGCCGCCTCGTGGGGCGCCTTGGCAGTGATCGTCTGCTGCGCTGGGGCGCCTATGGCGCGGCTGTGGCCGCGGCCTGGAGTGTGGTGGCCGCGTCGACGGGCTGGGGCGGGCTCGCGGGGCTCGTGATCCCGTTGTTCGGGTTCGTGTCGGCGAACGGGTTCATCGTCGCCAACTCCATGGCCGGAGCGCTGGGCATCTTCCCTCGGCGTGCCGGCGCCGTCTCGGCGCTGGTCGGTTCGGCGCAGTACGGCAGCGGCATTCTCGGCTCGGCGTTCGTCGGCCTGTTTGCCGACGGCACACCCCGGCCGATGACCTGGGTGATCGCGCTGTTTAGCGTCGGCAGCGTCCTTTGCGTGCATGTCCTGCGACCTGCGCCGTCGCGAGACCGGTGGGCCACAACTGGAGAAACACCATGACGACCCGAAAGCCGGGCTGCAACCGGTTCCAAGTCTGAGCCCTGGGATGAGGTCGCAGGAGCATGGGCGCCCTCAATGGGCCAACGTCAGGCACGGCCACAGAGTTGGAGTTGGCAGCCATGGGGCTCGTGCCGCGTCGACAGCCCGACACCACCGGCAAAGCAGTTGCCATCATCGACCTTGCCCCGCGGGATCCAACGCGTTGTTCCGCACGGCCGTGCGAAGGGTTCAGACGCGGCCCTTGTATTCGCCGGTACGGGTGTCGATTTCGATCTTGTCGCCCGTGGCGACGAAGATCGGTACCGGGATTTCCACGCCGGTGGAAATTTTTGCCGGCTTGAGCACCTTGCCGGAGGTGTCACCCTTCACGGCCGGCTCGGTGTAGATGATCTCGCGCACCACCGTGTTGGGCATCTCCACCGAGATGGCCTTGCCGTCGTAGAACACGACTTCGACGGGCATGCTGTCTTCGAGGTAGTTGATGGCGTCGCCGAGGTTGTCTTTTTCCACTTCGTACTGGTTGTACTCGGTATCCATGAAGACATACATGGGGTCGGCGAAGTAGGAATAGGTGCAGTCTTTGCGGTCGAGCATGACTTGATCGAGCTTGTCGTCAGCCTTGTAGACAACTTCGGTGCCACCGCTGGTCAGCAGATTCTTCAGCTTCATCTTTACCGTGGCGGCGTTGCGGCCACCGCGGCTGTATTCGGTCTTTTGCACGACCATGGGATCCTTGCCCACCATGATGACATTGCCGGCGCGGATTTCTTGAGCGAGTTTCATAAATCAGGAGAGAACAGGTGTCTGTTGAAAAGTCAACACCGCATTTTAGCCGGGGGCTGGCCCTGGCCCTGGCCGCTGACTACAGCGGTACGGTCTGCGTCTGCTTGGCGCGTCCAGCCGTCAGCAGCTGGCTGGCCAGGTCAGGCTGGCTGGCCAGGCGGTTGCACCAGGTGCGGGCGTGGCGGCGCAGTTGCGGCAACGCGGTGACGAACTCGGACCAGGCGCTGTCCAGATCGAGGTTGCGGTTCCAGGCCGTCCACAGCGGAATGATGGCGTCGCGCACGTCGGCTGTTGCATCCTTGAGATAGAGATCGAAAAAGGCATCGAGCTTCTTGTCATGCACGCCGTCTTGCTGGGGGTAGATGTGCCACACCATCGGGCGTGCTGCCCACTGCGCGCGGACGAAGGAGTCTTCGCCGCGCACGATGCAGACATCGGCCGCCCAGAGCAGTTCGTCGAAGCGCTCCTGCGGCATGAAGGGCAGGGCGCAGAGGGTGAGACTGCCGCGCACGGTGGTCTGGCCGGTGAGCAGTTGCATATGCAGCCAGTCGTTGACGGCTTCGATGATGGGGCCGGGACAGATCCACAGCACGGTGGGGCGATCAGCGGTGGCCAGGCCCTGCAACCAGGACTCCAGCCTTGCCCGCGCATAACTGAACAGCACCACCGTGGTGGCATGCTCGGGTGGTGGGGGAAGGCTGAGGGAGCGCAGGGCGATGCGGCGGGCGGCGGGCATGGCTTGCCAGGCGTCGCGCCGGGCCAGCAGATCAGTTTCGCGAATCAGGCCGCCGGTGGCTGGGGTGAAGCCGGGAAAGAAAAACAGCTTGTTGATGCCGCCGGGCTGCGGCGAGGGCTTGAGGTGGCTGCCTTCGATCCAGGGTTCGGCACTGAGGTGTTCGAGATTGAACCAGCGCAGGCGCTCGGCACCACGCTGCTGGACACGTTCGAGGAAAGCGGGAACCAGTTTGCAGCCAAACAGCTCGACCACCACGTCGCCGGGTTCGAGCTGGAGCTGGCGGCCCCAGTTAAACACCTGGACACCGTCCACGCTCTGTTGTGCCAGGCGCGGATTGATCTGCGGGCAAATGACGCGGAAGGTGTTCAAATCGTCGACGAACAGCCGCACGTTGCGGCCATGCTCGTGCGCGAGCTGTCGTGCCAGACGCCAGCCCACGCCGATGTCGCCGAAGTTGTCCACGACATGACAGAACAGATCCCAGGTATCGCGTTGGTTCATCAGCTAGGCGGCGCAGGCGCCGTTCGTTCGAATGTGGATGTGTACGACGCGCATTGTCGTCGCTGTTCGCGTCTGGCAGATTTTCGCGATGCGGTGCATGCGCGCCATCCGGGTTACACCTGCCTGCCGGTTCCGTCCTTGGGCCCGCTTTGCGCATCGATGCTGCTGGTGGGCCTGGCGCCCGGTCTGCATGGCGCGAACGCCAGCAACCGGCCGTTCACCGGCGACGGTGCCGGGCCACTGTTATATGGCACGCTGACCGATCTGGGCCTGGCACGGCGCGAGCCGCGAGTGGCCATCACCGATCATCCCTCCAGCATCACCGCGGGTGATGGGTTGGCCTTGCTGAACTGCCGCATCTGCAACAGCGTGAAGTGTCTCCCGCCCGATAACAAGCCCCTGCCTGCCGAGGTGCGTGCCTGCAATCCGTACCTGCAGGCTGAAATACAGGCCATGCCGCAACTCAGAGTGATCGTCGCGCTGGGCACCGTGGGCCACGGCGCCGTGCTCATGGCGCTGGGGCTGAAGCCCTCGGCGGCCCGTTTCGCGCATGGGGCGCGCCATGAACTGAGCGGCATCACCCTGTACGACAGTTATCACTGCAGCCGCTACAACCAAAACACGGGGCGCCTCACGGCGGCCATGTTCCGCGAGGTGATCTGCGAGGCCGCGCGTGAGGCCGGGGCCATCACTTGACCAGACTCGACACGATGAAGCAGTCACCGGACCCGCCGCGCCCCGCTGCAGGCAGCGTCGGCGTTGCCGACCCAGAGGCGCTGGCCCGGCAGATCGCAGCCTTGCCTCATCTGCCCGGCGTCTATCGCTATTTCGCGGCCGATGGCACGCTGCTGTACGTGGGCAAGGCGCGCGACCTCAAAAAGCGCGTATCAAGCTACTTTCAGAAAGACCATGGGGGCACACGCATCGGCCATATGGTGTCGCGCATCGCGCGATTGGACACCACGGTAACCGGCTCCGAGGCCGAAGCTCTGTTGTTGGAAAACAACCTGATCAAGACGCAGGATCCACGCTACAACATTCTGTTCCGCGACGACAAGTCCTATCCCTATCTCAAGCTCACCACGGGACATGATTTTCCGCGCATGGTGTATTTCCGTGGTGTCGTGGACCGCAGGCATCGCTACTTCGGGCCTTATCCGAGTGCCTGGGCTGTCAAGGAAAGCATCGCCTTGCTGCAGAAGGTTTTCCTGCTGCGCACTTGTGAAGATACCGTGTTTGCCAACCGCAGCCGGCCCTGCTTGCTGCACCAGATTCATCGCTGCACGGCACCTTGCGTGGGACGCATTTCGAGCGAGGCCTATGCCGCGGACGTGACCGCCGCGATGCGCTTTCTGCGCGGTGAACATGACGGCGTGCTCAAGGATCTGGAACTGCGCATGCATGATCTGGCCGTGCATCTGCGCTTCGAGGAAGCGGCCGTGGTGCGCAACCAGATCACCGCCTTGTCGCGCGTGCTGCACCAGCAGAGCATGGAGGTGGGCAGCGACCAGGACGCCGATATCCTGGCCGTCGTGTTGCAGAATGATCGCGCCTGCGTCAACTTGGCGATGGTGCGCGGCGGGCGGCACCTCGGCGACCGCGCTTACTTCCCCAGCCATGTGCGCTGGCTGGATGTGGCGGCGGGTGAGGGCGGCTCAGCGTCTGGTGAGGCGCCGTCCCCGGGCGAGTCTGGCGGGGGCTCTGCGGGCGCGTTGAACAACATGGCCGCCTTGCGGGCCGTGCTCGACGCTTTCATCGCTCAGCATTACCTGGAGTTGCCGCTGCCACCGGTGTTGGTTTGCAACGTGGCCGTGGACGCCGAACTGATGGCGACCTTGCAGCAGCATGGCGGCCAGCGCTGCCAGGTGGTGAGCGCTCCGCGCGGCATGCGCCGGCGCTGGCTGGACATGGCGGTGCAAGGCTCGCAACTCGCGCTGGCGAGGCTGTTGGCCGAGGAGGGTGCGCAGCATCACCGCACGCGCGCGCTGGCGGATGCGCTAGGCCTGGATGCGCAGGATCTGGACGCTTTGCGCATGGAGTGCTTCGATATTAGCCACACCGCGGGCGAGGCGACCCAGGCTTCCTGCGTGGTCTTTCAGCACCATGCGATGCAGACTTCGCAGTACCGCCGATACCGCATCGACGGCATCACCCCAGGCGACGACTATGCCGCCATGCGCCAGGTGCTCACCCGCCGTTATGCCAAGCTGGCGGAGGCGGCCGAGACCCAACTGGCCAAGCTGCCCGATCTGGTGCTGATCGACGGTGGCCGTGGTCAGGTGTCCGCTGCGCGTGAAGTGTTCGAAGAACTGGGCCTGGACATCACCCGCTTGGTTGGCGTGGAGAAGGGCGAGGGCCGCAAGGTTGGCCTGGAGGAACTGGTGTTTGCCGACGGACGCACCAAGGTGACGCTGCCGCCAGACAGTCCCGCGCTGCTGCTGGTGGCTCAGGTGCGTGACGAGGCACATCGATTCGCCATCACCGGCATGCGGGCGCAAAGGGCGCGCACCCGGACCGGCAGTTCCAAGCTCGAGGACATCGCCGGCATCGGCCCCAAGCGTCGTGCGCGGCTGCTTTCCCGTTTCGGTGGCGTTCGCGGCGTGGCGACCGCCAGCGTCGAAGACTTGATGACGGTTGATGGCATTTCACGCGACTTGGCGCAGAGCATTTACGCAGCTCTTCACTGAGCCCACGATGTCGCCGCACGGTTTGGCGCCAGGTGACGACGATCGGCCCAAGGTTGTCCGTATGCGCAAGACCCTGTGGCATAATCGTAGGTTTTGGGTGGTTAGCTCAGCGGTAGAGCACTGCCTTCACACGGCAGGGGCCACAGGTTCGATCCCTGTACCACCCACCAACAAGCAATTCGCACAGGTTCACAGAAGGCCGTAAAGCTCAGAGAAATCAAGGCTTTGCGGCCATTTTTCATTCGTAGCCGTGCGCAGGGGTGCGTTGACAGCCGGGGATACACGGGGCTATAAATTGGTGGTATATCCCAAAACTAGGGGATAGAAACCGCCTGGAAGCCCGCCATGCCCCTGACAGACACCGCCATCCGCAACGCCAAGCCTGCGGAGCGCCAGTACAAGCTAGGCGACGAGAAGGGGCTGTTCCTGCTGATCCACCCGAACGGCTCGAAATACTGGCGCTTGAAGTATCGCTTCCTGGGGACAGAAAAGGTGCTGGCGCTGGGGGTCTATCCCGAAGTCAGCTTGAAGCTCGCCCGCGATCGACGCGATGAAGCCCGCGCCCACCTGGCCGATAAACGTGATCCCGCAGCCGTCAAGCAAGCCGAGAAAGCACGCGCCTTTGCCTTGGCCGCCGATTCATTCGAGGTCGTCGCACGCGACTGGATCGAGCGCCACCTCTCCACCAAGGCCGCCAGCCATCGGGACAAGGTTGTCCGCCGCCTGGAGCGCGACGTGTTTCCCTACCTGGGCCGTCGCCCCGTTGCCGAAATCGCCGCGCCCGACATCCTGGCCGTCCTGCGGCGCATCGATGCCCGTGGCGTGCTCGAAACCGCCCACCGCGCACAGCAGAACATCGGGCAAGTGATTCGCTATGCCATCCTCACGGGCCGGGCTACCCACGATCCCACCCCTGCCCTGCGCGGCGCGCTGCCTGCCTATGTTCCTGCACACATGGCCTCACCTGCCGATGATCCCGCCGCCGTGGGCGCCATCCTGCGCGCGCTGGACGCCTTCAAGGGCGGCCCGGTCGTCGCTGCGGCCATCAAGCTGCTGCCCATGCTGTTCTGCCGCCCTGGGGAATTGCGGACGATGAAGTGGGAGCAAGTGAACCTGGAGACGGCGCAATGGCGCTATATCGTGTCCAAGACGAACACGGAACACCTGGTTCCCTTGTCCACTCAGGCCGTGGCGCTGCTGGCTGATCTGCACTTGCTCACCGGCCATCTGCCAGCGGGCTGGGTGTTCATCGGCGGACGCACGCCCACCCAGCCCATGAGCGACGCAGCCATCAATGCGGCCTATCGTCGCCTGGGCATCGATACCAAGACGGAACTCACCGGGCACGGCTGGCGCTCAGTGGCGCGCACGTTCCTGCATGAGCACCTGGGCTATGAGCCTGCCGTGATCGAACACCAGCTTGCCCATGCCGTGCCGGACAGCCTGGGCACCGCGTACAACCGCACCCGCTTCATCGCCACCCACCGCAAGATGATGCAGGACTGGAGCGACTACCTGGACAAGCTGAAAGCCGGTGCCGACATCATCCCGATGCGCGGCGCAGCGTGAGTTGAAAGTTTCGCCCGGCCTAGGCGCTGCCTGATCCGCAGTGCTGAAAACCTGATCCCTTCTCAGGTGGCCGGGCACCCCATGAAGGCGACATGCGAAAGGGCATGTATGAGGAAGATCAACCCCGTTCAGCGCGACTTGCGCGACATGATCGCCAATGCGAAGGCGGGCGACACAGCCGACGCACGCGCCGTAGTTGAGACCATGCGAACCCTCCTATCTCACGCAACCGTCGGCAAGTACCCGCTTGCTCCAATCGCCGCGGATTTTTTGATCGAAGCCTTGGATGCGGGCCTGCGCGGGGAGTCCATCAATAAGGTTCTCGGACTCACCCGGCGCGGGCGCAAGAACGAGTGGGAGTGGCAAGCAAAGGCTATGAGCGTGCGCATCGTGCAGGACTTGATGCAGCACGGGATTACCCTCGACGAAGCGTGCGAACGTGCTGCGGAGATCATCACCGAGCACGTCGTGGCGCGCACAACGGCATTTGAGAGCCGCGACATCGACACCATCAATCAGCATCTCCAAGAGCGGGGGCAGGCGTGGGCCTCATTCAGCGGTCGCACCCCCAGCGAGTGGGACTGCCGCCGCTGGTATGCGGAGATGGCGGGAACCAGCAAATAGGGGCATTTAACGCTCTGACAGCATCGGCGGCTGGAGGAATCATGCACGCATTGTTCACCTCTAACCAAGGACATGCGATGCAAACCCCCGAAGTTCAAACCTCGAAGAAAACGGTTGTCCACCGCCCCCTGCGCGTTGCGCCAGCGACGGCAGACATTCATCCTGACAGCCTGATCCGCCTGCACCAGATCATCGGTTTGAACGGCGCACCGCCGCTGCTGGCGTGTGGCAGGACGCAGTTCTACGCCTGGGTGAAGGCTGGCAAGCTCCCACCGCCGCGCAAGATCGGGCATTCGTCCTACTGGCGTGCAGGCGACATCCTGGCCGCATTGGAGGCGCTTTGATGGCCGCCCGTCTGTATCGCCTGCTGGCGCTGCTGCTGGCCTTGCCTGAGTCATTCCTGATCGCCGCAGCGGGCATGCTCACCATCATGGCCGTGGCCCGGCTGCTGGGGGGCTGATCGATGGGAACCGACATTGATGCATCCCGACATGGGCGGCCAAGGCGCGGCAAGAAGCCGTTAGAAGTCCCCGTGGGCCGTTACTTTGCCCTACCCCATGCCGTGCTCGATTCGGACGCCTGGACGGGCTGTAGTCCTGCGGCAAAGGCGCTGCTGCTGGAACTGTGCAGGCAACACACTGGCGCGAACAACGGCAGATTGCAAATAGCTCGTTCATGGATCGAGCCGAGGGGATGGACGCGGCCCGCAACAGCGCGCAAGCTGAAGGATGAGCTGATCCAACGACGCCTGATCGTGCAAACCAAACACGGCGGACTGAACAATGGCCCTCACTGGTTCGCCTTGACATGGCTGCCCGTGTCTGACTTCACCGGCTTGGACATTACCGCCTGCGATTACCACCACGGCGCTTATCTGCTCAAACCCATTGAGGCGCCCGTGAAAAAACAAAAAGGCTGGACACCGCATGTCCTTGAGAAGGCCGCTGCAAGGACACCGCATGTCCTTGAGGCTGAGTCACCAAGGACACCGCATGTCCCTGAAAAGGCCATTTTGAGCACTTCACCAAGGACACCGCATGTCCACAATGAATGTTTACCAATACCCCAAGCGCAGCGCAGGGGGCTTGCGCATGCAGGCATTGGCCTTGAATCAGTGGCTGTAGGCATCGGCGGCCCCAAAAGGCCCAAAAAATCATGAGCGACGCCATCACCCTATTCCACCGCGCAAGGCAAGCTGGCATCGGCTTCAGGCAAGGCATCGATGGACGCTGGATTGCCGATTGCTCGCCCGAACTCTGGAGTCAATGGAAGCCAGCCTTCGATGATCTGTGGCCGGAGATTCGCGCCAGTTTGCGCCCACTACTCGCCTGTAACGCACCGCCCCCAAAGCAAGGCGCAATCGCATGGCGGCATGCAGGGCAGGCCATTGAGCGCGCCAAACGGCCCGCTGTGCCTTCATCGCCTACTGGCCGGGGCCAGCCTACAGGTGGACGCAATCATGAGCGGCCCTGAGCCTTCATTTGCCCAGATGGTTCGCATCTATGACTTGTGCGCCCGTGGCCTGAGTGCCAAAGCCATTGCCGAGCGCCTCGGCTTGGCCGTCGAGCAGGTGCAGATCGTGCTGAACCCACCGCCAAGGACAACCCCATGAGCGTGCTCTGCGGCATCGATCCCGGCCTGGGTGGAGCCATCGGCTTCATTGACGGCAACCGGCAGTTCATCGGCGTGTACGACATGCCCACCTTGCCCACATCGACGGGACGGCGGCAGATCGACGCGGCTGCGCTTGCCGACATCCTGCGACGACACAGCCCCATGTTCGTTCTTGTGGAAAGGGTAGGCGCACGGCCTGGCGAGGGTGCTGTAGGCGCGTTCAGCTTCGGGCACACCTTCGGCTGCATCCTGGGTGTTTTGGCCGCGCTGGGTTTGTCGCATGATCTCGTTCAGCCCGCCGTGTGGAAGCGACGTGCAGGCATTCCAGCCGGTGCCGACAAGGACGTGAGCATCGCCACCTGCAAGCGGGTTCTACCTGGCTCGGCCCCTCACCTGACGCGCATCAGGGACGATGGCCGGGCCGAGGCGCTGCTACTGGCAATTCAAGGCCGAGGCGACAACCCATGAGCGCACAAACCAAAGCCCTGCAAATCGTTGAAATGCCCGATAGAACGCGCCACCCCTCCCCCCCCACTCGCCACCAGTGCGGACGTGCGCCGGGAACTGGCGACGCTCTACAGGGAAGCGCGCAACCAACGGCTAGACGTAGGCGATGCATCGAAGTTGGCGCACATCCTGAACACCATCGCGCAGGTGTTGCGCGTAGACGATCTGGAGCAGCGCACGGCGGCGCTTGAGCGTGCCTTACGCCTGCAAACCGACAAGGCCAAGCCATGAGCATCAACGACAAGCTGTATTCCACCCTTGGCCCGGCGCAACGTGTCGTTGCCGTGGTGTCTGCGATGGCACGCCGCGATGATCCAGAAACCACGCGCCTGATGGACACCGCGCCTGTGAGCCGATACCAGGCCCAAGATCTTGAGTTCTGGCGACGGCTGCGCTGTGCCGAGAGGATGGGCATGCACGCGCTGGTGATGATTGAACAGGAAGCGACAACTTACCTACATCGGCTCGCTGCAATGGGCATCCTTGTGCATCAACCCGACTTCGATCTGGACATGGCCCACAGATTGGAGGCGTTGCTTACCGAGGCCGTGGGCAGCATCAAGGCGTACTGGCTGGCCTACGCCACCACCTGCGCAGACATCGGCCTGGAGCCGGTGGAATTGCTCGCCTCGATGGGCGTGGCCTTGTCGCCTGCGGCGCGGATGTTGACGGAAAAGGAAACTGAGCCTGACGCGGAATTGCTCGCCAGTGCCAGCGCGTTGATGCAGCAGCTATCGGGCAGAAACTGACGGTGCAGCAACACTTTCCTGGGGGCATATTTGGGGACATATTAGGAAATCGATTTTCTTTTGTCTCATGAAAACAGTGATATAGGAGATTTGTTCGAGTGCTGTACCAACCAAAATCAACAGATCTCATCGGGCCATCCTGACCTGCCCCCATCCGCCGTACCAATGTTTCGGCAGGAGTCCTGGTTGAAGGTTACTGGATCTCGTTGTTGGTTGGTGTGAGCTGTTGAGCAGCATC
>JABEVE010000095.1 GCA_013044035.1 Burkholderiales bacterium | reverse complement strand
CTTCTGCACGAAGCGTGCCAGTGTCTCCGCCACGTCAGCCCTTGCCTGCATGCGGCCATCCGTACCAGCGGCACCCAACAGGAGCGGCAAGGCTTTGCCGCTTCGGCGGCAAAGCTGGGTTCACTCCGGCTTCTTCCTGGACTGGGTCACCAGTCGAATACCTTGGCGCTCCAGTGGTATGGACCTTGCAACATGGAGGTGGATGGTCAATCCCGCATGGGGTGGGATTGGGTCGGGATCGACGCGGCCTTGCGAACCATTGAAGGCCGGCTGGCGACGAAAGGAAGCATGAAGATGTGCGGTGTGGGTTGGAGGAGCGTTCAGGCAAGAGCTTCGCAACAGTGCTCCGGTCTTTGGCGTGGAGTGCGCTGCTTGCTGCTCGTCACGTTCACCGTCATTGGCGCAGGTTTATGGGCTTCCAGCATGGCCGCAGCGGCTGATGCCACGGCCTGGGAGCCCGCCGAAAGCATTCGCCAGGTCGTCGAGCATTTCGTCCGAAGTCGCCTGCCACAACAATCGCAAGATGCGCGCATCACCGTTCAGGGGCCTGTGGAGGGCCTGCATTTTCCCCGCTGCGGGCATATGCAGGCGCGTGACTTCGGCGCTGCCAACCCTTTCGGCGCGCAGACCGTCGAGGTGGCCTGTTTGACACCTCAGGTCTGGTCTCTCTATCTACCGGTTCAGGTGGCTTGGCCGCAGGGGGCGGTGGTTGCAGCGCGGGCGCTGAGTGCCGGGCATGTGCTGACCGAGGACGATCTGGCCGTAGTGCAGCGTGATCTGTCGAGCCTGCCCGCAGGCGTGATCACCAAGCCAGCACAAGCCATCGGCCGGGTTTTGCAATATGGTGTGGCGGCCGGGCAAAGCTTCACCCATGGCATGCTCGCCGGGCCGCAGTTGATTCACTATGGGCAGTCGGTTTCCTTGGTTGCGCTAGGTCAGGGCATAAGGCTGGTGGCCTTGGGCACGGCCATGGGAAACGGGCGCCAGGGGCAAACCATCCTGGCGCGTAATGTGCAATCGGGGAAGGTCGTCACCGGCGTTGTCGACGGGGCTGGACAAATCATGGTGGCGATGGGCCCTTAACGAATCAAGAGCGACGATCGGCATACAAAGCCGGTCAGACCTGTTCCGTCAAATCCATGACGCAGCTGTCAGATATTGGCGTCGAATCAAATAATATTTAGTTTTACTAAATTATTTATAAATAAGTATTTTTTTATTCTGAAAAAAATAGCCTTACATCAAGACGTGAGCTGGCACCAGGCTTGCTTATTTTGAGCAATCATTTCTAGGGGCCTGCCCATGTCTGCCTTGGCAATCACAACGAACATCGACACCATCACGCAGCACCCGCGCATGAACAGTGCCGCAGGAAGCAAGCTGGCAGCGATGGACTCATGGGCATATGAAGGCGCTGAGAGCGCCGGCTCTGAAGCCATTCGAATGGCTCGAAGTTTGCTGTCTTCATGGCTACAGTGTTGCCTGCGCCAAGGCGCCGATCGTCAGAAGCCAAGAGCCGTGGCGGCGCTGCCAATTGAGACGATCGAGCAGCACTTGGGTCAGGCGATGAGGTCGGCGTTTGACGCGAACACCCCAACCACTGCCTGCGCTGCGTTGATGGCAGAGCTTCAGGTAATGGATGAACTGGTATCCCGCCTGGCGGCTGAGGGCAAATCCCAACCCGAGGCTTTGCGTATCTACGACGCCATCGTGGAAGGCGGTTTGGCCTCCTTCCAGCGGCTAGCTGAAATCGAGGTCGAACTCACGCAACAGCGGGCCGGACTAGACCCGCTTACCGGTCTTCCGGGGCGTCGAGCGCTGCAGCAGCGACTGCTTGCTGAGTATGCATGGGTGAGACGCCATGCCCATTCCTGTGTGCTTGCGCTTATTGACCTTGACCAGTTCAAGCTCGTCAACGACCGTTATGGCCATCTTGCTGGAGACCGCTATCTGGGGGCCTTCGCCACAGTGCTGCAGGCGGAATTACGGCCTTACGATGCAGCTTTCCGCTACGGCGGGGACGAATTCGTGATCTGCCTGCCTCAGACCACCGTCGAGCAGGCGAGCACGGTTGTTGAGCGCATTCGCAACCGACTGCAGCGAGAGCCCCTGCTGTATGTGCACAGCCAGGCCTTGTTTGCGCGGTTTTCCGCCGGAATCGCCGCGTTAGACCCGGACGCCACCATCACCCAAATCCTGTGCGAGGCTGACTCCTTGCTCTATGCCGCAAAATCGCGATCGCCGCGGGCGGGCGAGTTCCCTGGGTCCAGGGCAGGCTCAAGTGAGGTCTGGACTGAAGCCTCAGTGGGAAACCAACGGCTTTGACGTCATGAATGGCTGGCTGAACCCGTTTTCATTGCCATGGAGCTGGCGGTGAATCTCGCCCAGGCCACTCCGGCCGAGTTGATGGTGGCCTTCGCGCGCGATGCCCGAGTCTTTCTCGCCCAGTTCGAGCAAGCCCTGGCTGATGTCGCCATGGGCGTTGAATCCATGCAATCGCTCGGTCATGCCGGCGAGGCGCTGCGCGGCATACGCATCGGCGCCGATTTTCTTGGGTTGGAGGCTGTAGGCCGACTCTGCCGCCAAGGCGAGCGGGAATTGCTGGTGCAACTGCCTGGCGTCAGTGCAGGAGTGCCTGTGCGCTGGGACGTCCTGCGGGTGGTGGTGATTGGGTTGCGTCGCACGTTGCAGCCCACCGGGGAGCTTGAGACTGACCCACGACTGGCTTATCGATCAGCGCGGGCCCAAGAATCCCCCGAGCAGCCGGATCCGGCTGCATTTACAGCGGCTCAAATGCTGGCCGCGCGGATTGCCGAGCCTGCGTCGATGCCACCGACCGTTGCAGCAGTGGGATTCATGACGTCGGATTCCGAGGAGGCGCTGGCATCTACTGAGCTCTCGATTGCGACCCAACGGGCGAACGCAATTGATCCGGCTCAACCCGTCAAACTGCCTGGCATGGAGCCGCCAACAAATAAGGCAGCCGGCCTCGATTCACCCGAACTGGGGCCACCACATTGCGTGAAAGCCATGGCCTCCTCACCCACATCGGCGACCCCATCGCCAGAAACAGTGCATCCGTCAAGGGACGTGGCGCACGCATCTGGCCCCGCGGCAGAGTTGCAGCAGCCTAGCAGCGAGGGAATACAGGACATGCCGGGTGGCAGCGCGATGGAGATGGAGCCTCTGATCGATCTGCTGACGGAGATCCCGGGCTTGTTGCGAGAACAGCTCAAGAGCTGGGGGAATTTGCACGAGGACTGGGACGCATGGCAGGCTAAAGCCGCCGCCGCATCCCCGGTTATCGCCGAGCCTGAACTTGCATCGACACACGTCAGACCGATGCAAGCTGTCGGCATGAATCCTGACATCAACGCGACCGACCGATCAAGTCAGACGGAGAAAGAGGCCCCGCAGGTTGATCAGTATCGACCCTGGGATGCCAGGGTCGATGTATGTTTGGCGCGCATCGGCGCTTGGTCCCTTGCCTTGCCTGCACGGTGTGTGCTGGGTGCTGTACCTATGAATAACCGCATTTTAAATCTGCCTCGTGGAGAATCGCTGCTGATCACGGATGTTGGAGCCGTACCGGTTTTGAACCTTGAATCCGCCTGGGGTGCCTTGCCCGCCGATCTCTCGAGTATGTTATTGCTGCAGTACCGTGAGTTGTTTTTCGCGCTGCGCGTGGATGCATCAACTTCCGTCCACAATCTGCATTTCTGGTCCATTCCGCCACAGATCGGGGCGCCGTATGGCATCGAGGCGGCCGCAGTGATGCCCCAGGCGGCTTGTCCGATGGTGTTTTTGCTATCGCTGAAGTTTCTGCTGCTCCTTCAGGGGCAGGCCCGTGGCAAGAGGCGATGAATTCAGTCTCAGCCTCCCAGCGTGTCGGATTGCATCTCCAGCAAGGAGTGCGGGCGTGTGATGTAGAACCTGCTGTTGCGCAGGGTTCCAGAAGTTGGTTGTTGTTCGAGGTCGATGGCCAACCCTGTGGTGTCGACAGCCGCCAAGTGCGGCAGATCCTCCGGCCCTCCGGCCTTTCCAACCTGCCTGGCCACAACCCATATTGTGCGGGCTTGCTGGTGTGGCAGGAGATCGTGTTGGTGGTGCTGGATCTTGGCTTCTGCCTTGGCAAGCGCGCGAGCCTGAACCAGTCGAAGTCACGTCTGCTGGTATGTCAGGGGCCAACGCATACCTGGGCTCTGGCGGTTGACGCGGTGCGAGGGTTCCACCGCGACTCGGCGCTTGCACCGGAGTCGATCCCTGTGAGCCCCGGCTTATCGCCGCCTTGGAACGCCATGTTCGCCTTGTTGCCGCTGGCATCGGCGCCCGGTGGCGAGGTCTGTGCCTTGCTGCATGCGCCGGCTCTATGGCACGGCTGCCTTGCCGTCATGTCCGAGTTCAGCGCGGCCGCAGATGCACGGCTGCATGTCTTGCCGGAGTTTGAAACGTGAAAATCTCCCCGATGCGGGCCTTGTTCCTGATGTGGCTGCTGTGCAGCGCGTGGATGGTCGGTTTGTGGTGGCTGGCGCGTGGTGCGCTCGCTCCTGGCCTGATTGGCACATCCGCGGCCACGGCCAATGGATCGATGCTGGACCTCGCCTTAGGGGGAGGGGCCGTGCTCGCGCTGTTTTTGGCCCTCTATCTCGGCCTGAGCATCAAGATGGAACAGGGTCGCTTGCGCATCACGGCACAAGCCCTGATGCGTGAGGCTGCGCCACCGGGTACTGATGTCGATGTCGCGCCCGAGTGGCGTGGCCTGCTCGACGATTTGCGCGTCGCCTCCCGTCGCCGGCAACAGGAACTGGCCGATACCAACAAGAAATGGCATGCTTGTCAGCATGACCTTGCCATTGGCCAAGCCCGTGCCATAGCCGCCAACTCAATGGCAGTGTCGATGCATCGGACCATCCTTGGCACTCTTACCGAGGTCGAGCGGATGCTCGCTGGCATGCCGCTTCAGGGAGCGGCTCAAGCGAATCGTCAAGCACACGCCCGCTCGAGCCTGGAGTCGTTACAGCTCAGCCTGAAGGCCAGTGTCGCCTCTCTCGAAACTGCACTGCAGTCGGTCTCAGCACTGTTGAAAGCTGCGGAGATGGGGTCTGCGTTTTTATCTGAAAAACACGAAGCGCGAGCGCATGCCGCCGAGACGAAGCGTGCCTTCGTGCAGACGGCCACACGGCTTGCAGAATCCCTGCAATTGTTGGGGCTGAATTTCCGTCTCACACTGGAGCGCATCAGCCTGGAGCTTGACGAAAACCCAGAATTGGCCTCGGTGGTCGAGGATCTGGAGCCCTTATGCGCCGAGGCTGCGGTTTTGCAGGATCAGGTTCGTGCAGCAGTATGGAGCTGGTTCGAGCCGGAGCCAGCACCGACCGCTGGCGAGTCGTCAGCATGGCCACTGCCGGGGCCGCAGACCCGGCAGGTGTTGGTCGCATTCCTGCAGCGGGCTGCACTGGAGCTACAAACCATGACTGCTGCATTGCAGCAAACGCACTCTGCGCTGGAGCGAGATCCGACCGAATGGGACGATTCGGAATCCGCCCAAGACTCCTTGCGAACGACTCTGGGTGTGATGTCACAGCGTCTATCGCTTGCGCTGCAGCAAGGGCGGATGGAATTCGCCCCGTCGGATATGACCACACTGGCGCCCGACGCTGTCATCCCGAGTCCTTTCCCGCCTGATGCGTCCAGCCGCCACAGGGAGGCTCAAGGAGAGGGCTAAAGTCTGGCGGTGGCGTGCCGTCAACCCAGGTGCGGGCAGGTTTGCCTGCATCCGGCAGGGACGCCGGATCATGTCCACCCACAGGAGCAACAAAATGGCCATTTCCGGCATCATCAACACCAACGTCAATGCGCTGAATACACTCAACGCCCTCGGCAGCACATCGAGCAGTCTCAGCACCTACATCCAGCAGCTCTCCACCGGCAAGCAGATCAACGGCCCGTCCGACAATCCTGCTGGCTACGCTATCGCCCAGCGCTTCCAGACCCAGATCAACGGCTTGAACCAGGCGGTATCCAATGGCAACCAGGCCGTTTCGCTCGTGCAAACCGCCACCGGCGCATTGCAAAACGAAACCAACCTGCTGCAGCAGATCCGCACGATCGCCGTGCAGTCAGCCAACGGCTCGAACACCTCGTCGGACCGAGCTTCCCTGCAAGGCGTGGTATCCCAGTTGTTGGCGCAGGTGCAAACCATTGCCACGCAAACCCAGTTCAATGGACAGAACGTCCTAGACGGTAGCTTCTCTGGCCAGCAGTTCCAAGTCGGCGCGAATGCCAACCAGATCATCAATGTGTCCATCTCAAATTCGCAAGCCAACGCGGTTGGAGTGAACACTGTTGGCACCAGCGGTACCGTTTACGCGGCAGGGAGCGGGTCAGCAACTTCCAATGGCTACGACTCTGCTTACACCATCAGCACCGGCGCCGGCAATTTCACCGGTGGTAACGTGTTGATCTCCGGTTCGGCGGGGGCTAGCGGCGTTGCAGTGACGGCCAGCGAGTCGGCTTCGAACATCGCCGCCTCTTTCAATGCAATCACCCAGCAAACCGGTGTTAGCGCCACGGCAAACACCAGCGTGGCATTCACCGTCACCACTGGCTCGTTCTCATTCAGCTTGAGCAACGGCACATCCGGCAGCCCGACCAACACGGTGAACGTCTCGGCCAACGTCACCAGCAACGACCCGACGGGCCTGAGCGGACTTGTCGCCTCGATCAACAACAGCACGGCGCAAACCGGTGTGACTGCCAGCGTCAATTCGAGCAACCAGCTCGTCCTGACACAGAATCAGGGCGAGAACATCCTGGTGTCCGGTTTCGGTGGTAGCGGAAGCTTGACGGCAGGGTCGGCAGCGGCGATCACGAGTGGCACGGGCGCGGGTATGGCACTCGTCCAAGGTTTCGTCCAGTTGCAGTCCACCCAGGGCTATTCTCTGAACGGGGGCACCAACATCGGTCTTGCCAACATCAGCGCGCTAAACGCCGCCTCGACCGCGAACGTCTCCACGGTGCAAGGCGCAAATCAGGCAATCTCGATCATTGACAACGCCATCAACGCACTTAACCAGCAAGGTGGCTCGCTCGGCGCCATTCAAAACCGGATTCAAGCCTCGGTGCAGAACTCGCAGACCACTGCAACTAATCTGCAGGCAGCCCAATCCGTGGTGCAGGATGCGAACATCGCGGCAGCAACAACGCAACTGTCGAAGTATCAAATACTTCAGCAAGCAGGTATCTCCACCTTGGCGCAGGCCAACTCGCTGCAGCAAAGCTACTTGAAGCTGTTGCCGTAAGCCATCTGAAGTTTTATAAGGACTTCCCCGGGGCGCTGCAAAGCGCCCCGGGGGTTTTGTTTGGGGAGTTCTTCGCGTTCTAACCGGTTCTTCGTGGGGGCCTCATGAACATTCAAGGTGTGGCAGGATTGCCCGATGCGGGCGGCGTGCAAAAGCGGCCAACTGGCGATTCGCCCATTGCGGCCAAGACGCCTGCAGGCGCTAGGGTGCCGTTGCCCGGACCAGCATCCATTCCGCTTGGCGGCGCAGCCGCGGCAACGCGTCCGGGCACGGCGCCGGCTGCGCAGCTGGCACAGGCTGTGGCCAACGTGCAAAAGCAGATCAGTGCGCAGGAGTCGTCGGTCGCCCTGACGGCGGGGCTCGACCCGAGCGGCACACACCCGGGGCAGGTTCTGGTGCAGCTCAAGGACAATGTGACGCAGCAGGTTTTTGTCCACTATTACGTCCCGGCAGAACGGGTTGCAAAGGCTGCGGCGCAGGGGCCGACTCAAGGAGTGCCGCCTGGCACGTTGCTGAAAGGAAAGGCCTGAGCAAGGGCTTGGGCTTGCGTGGTTTCAAGTTTGCCGAAGCTGCGTCGTTAACTCATTCAGGAAGCGCACACGCGTTCGGAGTCAACCATGTCGTCGGTGTCCATTTCGGGTTTGGTTAGTGGGATCAACGTGCAGTCGCTGATCACCACGCTCAGCGCGGCTTACCAGCAACCCATCACCCTGCTACAGAATCAGGAGCAGTCTTACCAGACGACCGTGAGTGCCTGGGGCTCGGTGAAGAACAGTCTCTCAGGCCTGCAGTCGGCAGTCGGCAGCCTGCAGAACGTGACGAGCCTGAACAATCGCACGGTCAATCTGAGCAACACCAGCGCCGTATCAGGCACGGCCAGCGCGAATGCGCCGCTGGGCAGCTATTCACTGAGCAACATCGTTCTGGCACAGACGCAGAGCGTGTATTCACAAGACTTCGCATCAGCCACCAACACGGCAGTTGGCACGGGCACTTTGCAAATCCAGGTGGGCAGTGGATCCGTCACCAATATCAGCATTGGTGGCGCAAACAATACGCTCAATGGCATTGCCGCGGCCATCAATGGATCCAATAGCGGGGTAAACGCCGCAGTCATTTACGACGGCACGGGTTACCGCCTGACTCTCACAGGCAACAACACTGGCGCAGCGAATGCCTTTACCGTCAGTGCCAGTGGTGCGACAGGCTCCTTGGCCGCCCTGAGTTACAGCACCAGTACCTCCGGTGGCATGAGTCAGAGTCAGGCTGCACAAAACGCATCGGTCAGCATCAACGGCCTGGCCATCACCAGCGCCACGAACACCGTGAGTGGGGCGATACCGGGAGTGAGTCTGAACCTGCTACAGGCAAGTGGTTCGTCAACGCTGACGGTGGCCAATGATTCAAGCGCCTTTGTGACCTCGGTGCAGAGCTTTGTCACCGCGTTCAATTCGACCATGAGCACGCTGAACCAGCTCACCGCCTTCAACGGGGGAACGGGCACGAGTGGATCATCTGGCCAGAGCGGCCCGTTGATCGGAAATGCCGGGATCCAGACGCTGCGCACGCAGTTGCTCAATCTGATCAGCGGCCAGGGCATTGGCACCACCCCCGGCAGCTCTTACACCTCGTTGGGAGCGGTGGGCCTGAGTTTGGCGCAGAACGGCACTCTGGCGCTGAACTCGGGTACCTTGAACCAGGCGCTTTCGAGCAATTACAACGCCGTGGCCGGCTTGTTCGGCCAAGTGGGTAGCGCGACCAATGCCAGCGTGCAATATATCGGCGCCGGCAACAACACCCAACCCGGAACCTATGCGGTGAACGTGACGACACCCGCTGCACAGGCAAGCGTTACGGCGGCTAACCCGATTGCAAGTGGCGGTTTGAGCAGTGCCGAAACGCTGGTGATTGGCTCGGGAGCGACCAGCGTATCGGTGCAACTGGCCTCGGGTGCAACGATCAGCGCCATCGTTGCCACCATCAATGCCACGTTGACTCAGCAAGGGTTGAGCAACATCGTGGCCATCAACAATAACGGCAGCTTGCAATTCCAGTCGTCGGGCTACGGTAGTGCACAAAGCTTCACTGTGGTGTCCACCCAGGCGGCCTCAAGTGGTGGCACGGGCATTGGCACCACATTGCTCACGGGCAAGGGGACGGACGTGCTTGGCTCGATCAACGGCCAGACCGGCAGCGGCGCTGGCCAGCAACTCACGGCCAGCGGGCCGGGTGCGGCGCTCGGATTGCAAGTGAGCGTGACTGGCCAAGGCACTGGAAGCCTCGGGACTGTCACGGTCAGCCAGGGCATCTACCAGCAGATGAATGCCATCCTGACGCAGGCCCTCAATACGCAGAGCGGATTCGTTTCGGCGGCAACCAGTGGCCTCAACAGCACCATCACCAGTATCAATCAGCAGATCACTCAGTTGCAAAGCAGCGCAGCGGCGCAAACCGCGCTGCTGCAGCAGCAGTTCAATGCCATGCAGACCCAGGTGGCGCAGCTTCAGTCGGTGGGTCAATATTTGTCGGCATTCTTCAATAACGGCAGTTCCAGCAGTTCTTCGTCAACCAGTGGCTGAACAATTTAGGAGACGTATATGAGTGCAGGATTGGCTGTGCAGGCTTATCGCCAGGTCGGGCAGCAGGGCGTTCCCGAAGAGAAGCTTCTTATACTGGGTTTGGACGGGATTCTGGAATATTTGCGGCGTGCCAGAGGGGCTATTGCTGACCGAGCGACCGACCGCAAACTGCTGGCCCTGAACAAGTCCTACCAGATCGTTGAGCATCTCCTGGCGGCGTTGCCCGATACGCCCGAAGCTACGCCGCTGGGGCAACGGCTTGAAGGAATTTATCGCTATTTATTGGAGCGCCTGGGCCAGGCGAATATCTTTGATGATCTTCAGGCGATCGAAGATTGCGATGCTGTGGTCACCGCACTACGAGACTCCTGGCTTGAAGGTCTGCGCCGGGGCTGAAGCTGCCCATGCACGGTTGTCGCAGCGGGTTATGCTGTGCGCAGCGCAGTTGTCGCGCTAGCTCGCAGGTGAAGCCATGCCATGACCGCAACCGGTACGCCAGAACCGCTCGATACGCTTTCCAGGTTGCCGCACGCCGATGCGGTGCGCTTGGAAGGCCGCATGCCACTGGATTGGGTGGACACGATCACACCGGCGTCTGCATTGGCCGACGTGATGATCGACAACACAACCCTGCTCCGTGCTCTGCTGATGCTGGATGATCCGCGTGCGGGCGTGGACACGGAATATGGCCGCAACGATGCCATCCAGCAGCTCGAGCGTCGTGTCGATCTGCTGCTGATCATGGCCAGTACAGCGCTTCGTGGCATGAACTCCATCCCTGAGGAAAGGCCCTGTGTGTTGTCGGCGCGGTATTTGCACTGGGGGAGCGAAGCAGCTATTGGTGTTGGACGGCGGGTTTGGGCGCGCATCTATCTGCGCCACCGCATTGCCTTGCCGCTGATGCTTCCGGGGCAGATTGTGGAAGAGTCGGTGGAAAACGATTTGCTGTGGCACCGTCTGCAGATCGAGCCGTTGGACGAAGCCTTGCAAAACGATCTGGAACGTTTCATCTTTCGCCATCACCGCAGGGAGATCGCGCGGCAGCGCTCAGGGCTATGACACTGTTGCGCGAGGCAGAAGCCAAATCGGCGCGATGAAAATCGAGGCCGTTGCTCAATTTGAAGATCCGTCCGTATGGCTCGTAAAATACAACAGAAGGAGCACGAGAACCACGAGCGATGGTTGGTCTCATATGCTGACTTCATCACCCTGCTATTCGCCTTTTTCGTGGTGATGTACTCCATTTCCTCGCTGAACGAAGGTAAATACAAGGTGCTGTCCCAAACCCTCGTGACAGCATTCACGGGGCAGCCGAACTCACCAGAGCCGATTCAAACCGGGCAGCCCTACTCCAATGCGCTCAGTGTCATCGACCTCCCGCCAATGCCCAGGCCGACAAACATCGCGCCGATTCCGGCGATGGCGCATGCGGCGCATGGGCCCAAGTCGGGCGCGGCATCACCCCCGGTCGACCCGGTTGGGCAACAGCTCGGGGCCATCGCCCAGGCCATGGCGGCACGCCTTGCCAGTCAAATTCGCCAAGGCGAAGTGCAAGTGCGCATAACGCCGATGGGCGTGGTTATCGACATTCATGACGACCTGTTGTTCGCCTCCGGCCAGGCGACGTTGTCGTCAGTGGCTCAGGGCCTGCTGCAGGAGGTGGCTGGGGTGCTCTCCGGCTTGCCTTACCAGATCCGGATTAACGGCTACACCGATGACAAGCCCATCCACACAGCACAGTTTCAGTCCAATTGGGCGTTATCGGCCATGCGCGCCGTCTCGGTCGTGGACATGTTGATCCAACAAAATGTTTCCCCTGGACGGCTGGTTGCTTCAGGGTATGGGCAATATCATCCGATCGCGTCGAACGCCACACCTGAAGGCCGTGCCGCGAATCGACGCGTCAGCATCGTGATCGTGTCCCCTGAGCAACACAAAAACGCAGACACCGCATTACCAGTGGATGGCATAGCGCCACCCGCCGCACTGATACCAGCAAAGGCCACCAATCCAGGAATTTCTTCGTGACCGACTCACTTGATGCCATTCAAAACCGCCTGCGTTGGATCAATCGGGGCATTTTGCTGATGGCAGTGCTGGTGCTTGTTGGCTTGCTCGTGTTCGCGCTCCGCTCTTTCCAGTCAGGCAGAACAGTCGTCGTGAACCAGGCAGGTGCCAGGGCCCCAGGAGCCATTGTTGCGACGAGCAAGCCCGCAACTTCAGCATCTTTGGCCAAGCCAATTGCGCCGAATTCAGCGGCTGCGATTCCTGGCGCGGCACATGCGGCTTCCGTCTCACGTCCAACCCCACAGGCTCCAACGAGCGCAAGCTCGTTCGCGCACACGCTGGCGAATACTGCGCCCAAGTCATTGAAAGCCGCCGATGTCAATCATGCGGGTTCTGCAGCGCCTGCTGAGCCGGGAGCACATTCCCCTATCGTGCATTCCGCGAATCTGGAGCACAACGTCAAGACTGTACGCCTACGTCTTCACCCCAAGGAAACGCGTCGTATCAAGACCAATCCAATCCCAACGGAGGCGCGTGCCAACGTACGACACAGGCTAGCGTCGAAATCAGCGATGTGCCGCCGACCGGGTTGGTACGTGCAGGTTGGCGCTTTCGCCGAGGACTGGCGTTTCGAACGATTGCGAATCCGCATGCAGCACGACGGCTTTGCGACATGCAAGGCGCTGCAAACACCCATGGATCTGAGCCTGTTGTTGGTCGGCGCTTATCCGACACGCGATAGCGCCCGCCGCGCCCAGTTGCGCATCAAAAAATTGTTGGGAACCGACAATTATTTGCGCCACCTGCTGGCACGCTAGGCGCGAGCCAAGTCAAAAACCCCGCCAGTGCTCGCATGGTGTGTGGGGCATCACCGTCTCGGATGCGAAAATACGCTTCAAATGATAGCCAAACCCCTGCAGATTGACGAGGCGGAACGCGAGCCGCAACTCCTTGGCGAAAGTTCGGCGATGGTGGCGTTGCGCACACTGATCCGCCGCGTCGCTACCACGGACAGCACAGTGCTGATCCAGGGCGAGTCCGGCACTGGCAAGGAACTGGTGGCGCGCTTGCTGCATGCCTGGTCGTCGCGCGCATTTCGGCCATTTGTCGCGGTCAATTGCGGCGCGATCCCGGGCGAACTGATGGAAAGCGAATTGTTTGGTCACGAGCGCGGTGCCTTTACCGGAGCGCAGGTAGCCAGGAAAGGGCGCTTCGAACTTGCAGGACGTGGCTCGTTGTTTCTTGATGAAATCGCTGAAATGAGCCCACCGTTGCAGGTGAAAATACTCCGGGTTCTACAAGAGCGCACGTTCGAGCGGGTCGGCGGCTCAGAAACACTGCAGGCACCCGCACGCATTATCGCGGCAACTCACCGCGATCTGGAGCAGCAAATCGAACTTGGGCGTTTCCGTGAGGACTTGTTTTACAGGCTGCATGTTGTTCCCATCTTTATTCCGCCGCTACGCTCTCGTGGCGAGGACGTTCTACTACTTGCCGAGCAGGCGCTGCTGAACCTCGAAGAAATTGGCCTAGGCAATATCCGAATAAGTGACGGAGTGTGGCAAGCCTTGCTGAACTATCGATGGCCGGGTAACGTGCGCGAACTACAGAATTTGTTGGAACGTCTGGTTGTCATGCATGCCGGCTCTACGGTGCAACTGTGCGACCTTCCGGCAAAAATGCTGGCCCCCAGCGCACAAACGTTGTCTTTGGAACTTACTGCCGCCACAGAAGATGGATTGCACGATCTGATGCAGTTGATGGCAGAACCAACGGAGCCTGTTTTACCGGCACAAGGCCTAGATTTGCGGAGCTATCTTGAACGGATCGAGCGATCCCTCATCGAGCAAGCGCTTGGTGTCAGCGGTCATGTGATCGCACATGCAGCTAGCAAGTTGGGCCTACGGCGCACTACTTTGGTCGAGAAAATAAGAAAATACGGATTGCGTCACGGCTCCCGCGGGACTTAAATTTCCTGAATACCCTGATCGGTGCTGTGCTATTTCCACACCCCAGGCGCAAGTCGGCGGGGCATTTGGCACGACGCTGCCGCATACACCACGGGCGATAGCAGTCTAATGAGAGCGTCAAATTTCGGGCCTAGGGAGCGTAGCCGTTCGAGTCAATATTTTGACACTGATGCCAAGGCAGAGTTGTGGAGCCCTGCGGATTACGCCCAAGGCGGCCGGTTCTAAGGCCCATGACCGACTGGGCACTGGAATTGCTTAGCTTGAGACAGTTGCCTGCCGAAGCGCAATGCTCCATAGGTGAATGTTGTTCTGCCCGACTGACCGGGATACCGATCTTGCCCCCATTTGTGCGAGCTCCTTCAGCCGCTTTGAGCTGCAACCTTACTTGGGTCTGCGCTTGACCCTGTCTAAGCTCAAGATGCTTCATGCGATGTTCAACTTTCGATGGCTACCGAAAAACTTTGCCGTCACGCCATGCTTTTTCCTGAAATGGTCATTGAATGATGCCTGAGGATTTTCCTTCCGGAGCCCCACCGACCTCTGCGTGTGGGGCTGGCCTGGTCGCTCAGTCCCAAGCCATGCAGCAGGTGCTCGAAATGGCGTGTCGAGCCGCGCAAACCGATGTGAACATCATGCTTTTGGGAGAGAGCGGGGTGGGTAAGGAAGTGGTGTCGCGTTTCGTGCATCGCAGTTCACCGCGCTCCCAAGCGCCGTTCATCGCCATCAACTGCGCCGCCATTCCCGAAACCCTCCTCGAAGCCACATTGTTCGGTTTTGAGAAGGGCGCATTCACTGGCGCTTTGCAGTCGGCGCCGGGCAAATTCGAGCAGGCGCAGGGCGGCACTCTGATGCTAGACGAGGTGACGGAAATGGCGGCCGGGTTGCAGGCCAAGTTGTTGCGCGTCTTGCAAGAGCGTGAAATCGAGCGGGTGGGCGGCCGCAAGCGCATTGCACTTGATTTGCGCATCGTGGCCACGAGTAACCGCGAGCTGCAACTGGCGGTGAGGCAGGGCGTGTTGCGGGAAGATCTGTACTACCGCCTTAGCGTGTTTCCGCTTCGCATTCCGCCGTTGCGTGAACGGCGCGAAGACATCCTGCCGTTGGCAACCTCCATGTTGGAGCACTATGCCGCCCGCTTTCGCCTTGGGGCAGCACCACAACTCGATGCGGGGGCAAAGCAAAGTTTACAGAGTCACCAATGGCCTGGCAATGTACGCGAGCTGGAGAATGTCATCCAGCGTTCGGCGATTCTTTGTTCGCAAGGGGTGATCACCGCGTCTGACCTGTTCCTGCAATCTTTCGATGTGATTCCGCCAAGCTTCCCGCAGTTGCCGGGTGCCGATCAAACTTTCATAGACGCAGCACGTGCCACTCCCCGGCGCGACCTCGATGCAGAACTGGCTGAGAATGAGCGCCAATTGATCGCCGATGCACTGCGAGACAACCACGGCTCGAAAAAGCTAACGGCAGAGCGGCTTGGGATTAGTCCACGCACTCTGAGACACAAACTCCAGCGTTTGCGCGAGGCGGGTGTCGAGCTTCCACCAACGCACGATGGGTGAGAGGCTAGGTTTGGTGAGTATCTGGAACGAGTTTTGCTTTTTTGGCATATCGCCGGATTTCTGGCGAACCAACCAACCCTGCGGGAAGGAACCCTGATGAATGTTGATCGCATGCAGCATGTCGTCAGCCAGATGCGCGCACTGGCTGCTGAAGCTGCGGCCAAGCCGCAGGCTGGAGAGGGCAAGGCAAGTGTGCCCTCGACGCAGCAGACCGATTTCGCGGCCACGCTTCAATCTGCGCTCAACGGCGTCAACCGGCAAATGCAGCAGGCCGACAAACTACAGCAGCAATTTTCCGCGGGCCGTTCCGACCTCAGCCTGAGCGACGTGATGCTGGCTGGCCAAAAAGCAAGCCTGTCCTTCCAAGCTGTGTTGCAGGTGCGCAACAAACTGGTTTCGGCTTACCAGGACATCATGAACATTCAGGCCTGATAGAGCGGCGTTTCTGCCGCAAATCTTGCCAAGTATCCTGCCGCGCTTTGACAGCTGCGCCCGCGCCCATCCCCATTCGCTTCGAGCTACTCGATCAGCACTTGACCCATGGCCACAACCAATCCCGCCATGCCCGCGCCACCCATGCTGCAAGACCCGCTCGGGGCTTTCCGCAGGCTGAGCATGAATCAGCGTTTCGCCCTGCTGGCTGGCTTGGCCGCGCTGGTGGCGTTGATCGTGGCCATCTTGCTGTGGAGCCGGAGTCAGGGCTACGAGGTGCTCTATACCAATCTGTCCGAGCGTGATGGGGGGGACGTGATCGCGGAGCTGCAAAAGCTCAACATCCGCTACAAGATCACCGGTGGTGGTGCCGTGATCCAGGTACCTTCGGACCAGGTCTACGCTACACGCATGAAGCTCGCAGCCAGTGGCTTGCCAAAAGGCGCTGGTGTCGGTTTTGAGGTGCTCGACAACGAGCCCATGGGTACTAGCCAGTTTGTCGAGCAGATCAATTACCAGCGTGCGCTACAGGGTTCGCTGGCCCGCACCATCGAATCGCTCTCGGCGGTGGAATCGGCCACGGTGCATCTGGCCATTCCCAAGCCGTCGGTGTTCCTCAGTCAGGAAGAAAAGCCCTCTGCCTCGGTCCTGCTCAAGTTCTACCCAGGCCGCGTGCTCAGTGGTGCCCAGGTTGCAGGCATCGTGCATCTGGTGTCGTCTGGTGTGGCTGGGCTGAACGACAAGAACGTGACGGTGGTCGATCAGGACGGTAATCTGCTGACAGCATCGACGCATAGCGACATGGGCGTTGAACCCGGTCAGTTAGCCTACCGCAACGACTTAGAACAGGAGTATCGCAAGCAGATTCAATCCATTCTCGCGCCTCTGGTTGGCAGTGATGGCGTACGCGTCGCGGTTTCAGCCGATCTGGACTTCAGTAAAACCGAGACAAGTTCGGTGTTCTATGGTCAGGGTCATCTACTCAGCCAGCAGACACACTCCACCACAAGTTCTGGCGGCGCCAATCTGCCGGCTGGCGTGCCTGGGGCACTGAGTAATCAACCACCGGGCGGTGTCACAGCACCATTCACGGTGGGGTCGGCCTCGGCACCGCTTACGCCGCAGCAGTTCGCGCAAATCACCCCTAGCCTCAAAACCCTGGCGCCAGCAGCTACGAGCAGTTCAGCTACGGTCAACTACGATCTTGATAAGACCGTCAGCCACACACTGCAACCGGTTGGCTCCCTCAAGCGCATCTCGGTTTCGGTCCTGGTCAACGATCAACCCGTTTCAGGGGACGGCGGTGCTTCCACGCTGCGCGCGATGAATGCGCAGCAGTTGGCGCAAATCAAGCAGCTTGTGGAAAATGCCATCGGCTTCAACGCGAAGCGCGGTGATCAGGTCTCGGTGATCAACATGCCCTTCTCGGCCCATGTCGTTGCGGCTGAGAAGGCATTACCTTGGTGGCGTTCGTCCTGGCTCTGGAACGGTGCGAGGCAGGCTCTCCCTTATCTGGTGGCGCTAATCCTCGGTCTGTTTATTTATCGAGCTGTGCGACAGTTGGGTGGCGCAGGTGGCCATACTATGGCCAACGAATCCGAAGAGGTGGAATCCGGCGAGGCCAGGGGTGCTGGCGGGCGCCCGCCACGCTCTTCAGGCGAGACAGAACTTGCGCCGGACGTGGTCCGCCTGGGTAATACATTCGAAAATGATGCAACCGTATCGCGTGAACTAGTGAAACAGGACGCGCGGCGCGCAGCGCAGGTTGTGAAGGAGTGGATTGCCGATGGCCAGTGACGAGGCATTCAAGGGTCTGGATCGCGCTGCCGTGCTGATGCTGAGCCTGGGCGAGGACCAGGCGGCCGAAGTGATGAAACACCTCGCCCCTCGCGAAGTGCAGCGCCTGGGTGTTGCCATGTCCAAGCTGAGCCGGGTCAGCACCGACCAGGCCCATGCAGTGATGCGAGAGTTTCGGGAAAAACTCGAACAACAGACTTCGCTTGGTCTCGGCGCGGACCAGTTCTTGCGTGGGGCGCTGACCAAGGCCTTGGGTGGCGACCGCGCCAATTCGCTGATCGAGCGCATTCTTCACGGCGGCGAATCCAGCGGGTTGGAAAACCTGAAATGGTTGGAGCCACGTGCGATTGCCGAACTGATCAAGCTGGAGCATCCCCAGGTTATCGCCCTGGTGTTGTCGTATATCGAACCCGACCAGGCCGGCGAGGTGCTGCATTTTCTGCCCGAGCGCGTATCGGGCGAGGCACTGCTGCGTCTGGCCAATCTCGACGGGCTGCAGCCGAGCGCTCTGCGTGAACTCAACGATGCACTCGATGAGTTGCTGTCGGGTGATTCGCAGAGCGTCCAGGTCAGCGCCATGGGTGGGCCGAAAGTGGCGGCCGAAATTCTCAATCGCCTCGACACCACTTTGTCCAACGGCATCATGGAGCACCTGCGCTCACAGGATGAGGAACTGGCGAACAAGGTGCAGGAGCAGATGTTCGTGTTCGATGACCTGATCAATGTCGATGATCGCAGCATGCAGGCCTTGCTGCGCGAAATCTCGTCCGACGTGCTGATTCTCGCGCTGAAAGGCTCCAACGCTGGCTTGAAGGAGAAATTTCTCGGCAATATGTCAAAGCGGGCAGCCGAGATGTTGCGTGACGACATGGAGGCCAAAGGCCCTGTACGGCTGACCGAAGTGGAGGCCGCGCAGAAGGAAATCCTGCAGATCGCCACTAGGCTGGAATCGGCTGGACAGATTCAACTTGGCGGTGGTAGCGCCGAAGCTCTGGTTTCTTGATTGACAACGTCTGGCTGAACCCGTAAGTCCGATGAGCGCGATCATCCCCAAGGCCAACGCATCCCAGGCACGAACATGGCTCGCGCCAGAACTGCGACTGGGCACTAACCTGGCTCAGACCGCGTCCAGTGGTCAGCAAGAGCAGCCAAAAATCAGCCTGCCAACGGCTCAGAGCCTGGAGACGGTGTTCGACCAGGCTCAGGCCCAGGGGTATGAGGCAGGCCGACGGCAGGGCTGGGACGAGGGGCAGGCTGCGGGGTTAGCGGCTGGCCGGGCACAGGCAGAAGCAGACGTTTCTGCATTGCGCAATGCACTGCTGCGCCTCAAGGGACCCACCAGCCAGCTTGATGCCGAGGTTGAGGCCGCGGTGGTCGCACTGGCGCTCGAAATCGCCCGGCAGGTGGTTGTGCGTGAACTGCATACGCACCCTGAGGACTTGGTGGATTTGCTGCATAGCGCACTCGCCGCATTCCCGGTGCACGCCGGGACGCCCTGGGTGCGCCTTCATCCGGAAGACGTGAAATTGCTGCATGAACTGGCTCCGGAATTGGAAGCTGGCGGCATGAGCCTGATTGCAGACGAAGCGTTGCACCGCGGCGACCTGATTCTTGCCGCGGGTGGCGAGCAGCAGCGTGCCACTCCGGAGCGTCGCTGGCGCCCGCGTGGTGGGCACGACGCCCACTCGGAACTCGATTTGCGCATCGATGAGCGCTGGAGACAGGTGATGGCACGGCTGTTTGAGGAAGGGTCGCTGTGAGCGCTCCAGGGACGCCATCGGGTTCTACAGAGCGCAATCGATCGGATCAACCTGAGCTGCATCCCGTGGGGTCTTTGCTTGCCCGTGGCCAGGAAACCTCAGCTTGCTTCGCACCGCTGCCGGCCTTGACGCGTTTGCGCACACTCTACAAACGGCTGCAGGCGGCGGGTGACCTGCCGCTCCAGCCCAGCGGTAGTCTGGTGCGTGTGCGCGGCTTGATCCTTGAAGCACAGGGGCTGGACATAAGCCTTGGCACGCGCTGCATCATCAGCGCAGAAGGCCACAGGCGAGTGGCTGCCGAGGTGGTCGGTTTTAATGGCGACCACGTTCAACTGATGGCCTCGGGTGATATGCAGGGTCTGGCGCCGGGGGCGCGCGTGAGCCCTATTCCCGGCGACCTCCGCATTCCCGCTGGAATGGAGCTATGTGGTCGGGTGCTTGACGGTAGTGGCAAGCCGTTGGACAACCTGGGCCCCTTGCTGACATCGGCGTTCACCACACTCACCGGTGCACCCATCAACCCACTTGAGCGTGCCTTGGTGCGCAAGCCGTTGGATGTCGGTGTGCGCGCCATCAACGCCTTGTTTACTGTTGGACGTGGCGCGCGTATGGGCCTGTTCGCCGGCAGCGGTGTGGGCAAGAGCGTGCTGCTGGGCATGATGGCGCGCAACACCGATGCCGACGTGATCGTCGTCGGCCTGATCGGCGAACGCGGCCGCGAGGTCAAGGAGTTCATCGAAGACATCGTGGGCGAGGAAGGTTTGCGGCGTGCCGTGGTGGTGGCCGCCCCAGCCGACGCCCCGGCACTGACGCGGATCCGTGGAGCTCGCCTGGCAACGGCACTGGCTGAATATTTCCGCTATCAGGGCAAGCATGTGCTGCTATTGATGGATTCACTCACACGGTACGCTTTGGCCTTGCGCGAAGTGGCGCTGGCGGCGGGTGAACCACCCGCCGCACGTGGTTTCCCGCCCTCGGTATTCGCGAAGTTGCCGGCCTTAGTGGAGCGCGCGGGAAACAGTTGGGATGGTGGTGGCAGCGTCACAGCGTTTTACACCATCTTGATGGAGGGTGACGATCAGCAAGACCCTATTGCCGACAACACCCGCGCTATTCTCGACGGACATATCGTGCTCAGCCGCCGCCTGGCTGAGCAGGGGCATTTCCCGGCCATCGACCTACAGGCGTCGATCAGCCGCGTGATGCCCAACATGGTCGATGCGGAACAATTGCGACACATGTACAAGCTCAAAGAGTTGCAGTCTCGCTACACCAGCCAACAGGACTTGATTGCGGTCGGCGCTTATACGCCGGGCAGCGACCCCACCCTCGACCTCGCTGTGCAGGCGCATGCCGGGATTCGGTCGTTTTTATGTCAGGGAATGCATGAGGTCGTCAATCTTTCGACGAGCCAGGATATGCTGGGACAGCTCATGGCGCCGTATCTGCAACCGACGGGGGCCGCATAATGGGACACGCAAAACAACAAAACTCAAGATATGCCGCAAACATCAGCGACGCCTCAGCGCATCGAAGCACTGCGATCGCTTCATTCCCAGGCGGTCGAGACAGGCCAGCATCTGGCGCTGGACCTCAAGCAGACCCAGGTTCAGCATGACCAAGCCCGAGACAAATTGGACAACCTGCGGAACTATGCCTCTGAATATCGACGGCAGCTTCAGGCGCTCGAATCGCAAGGCGGCGATTGGAGCAAAGTGCGCGATCTGCGTGGTTTCATCACCAAGGTTGATGCCGCCCAAACGGCTCAGCTTGCGGAGATCAATCGGATTCAAGCCTTGCACGCCGAAAAGTCCAAGGCCTGGGCCGCAGCGCGGCAGCGAGAGAAGGCCTATGAGCTTTTGCTTGCACAGCAGCATGTTCATGTCAAGTCGCTAGCGCAAAAAAGGGCCCTGGCCGAGATGCAGGACTGGGCTCTGAATCCCCAATCGCACTTCGTGAACACCAATCAGCCGACCAAGTTTTAGTCTTGCTGGCACTGCTAGTTTGGCGAAACTAGTGTTTAATTGCGTAAGTTAACGATAGTGTTTCGAAGCTGCGCGCCCCGAACCTCACGCTTGCGCCAAATGAATGGTGCTGCGTTCTCGTTGTACGCGGCGGTGAAATCGTGAATCGCTTTGGTCAGCTGTTCGATGCTTCGAAAGCTCGCATTGGTGAGCGTCTTGCGCTGGAAGATACCGAACCAAATCTCGACCTGATTGAGCCAGCTCGCGCTGCTGGGCGTGAAGTGGAAGGTGACATTCGGATGCGCGGTGAGCCAGTCGTCGTTCTTCTTGTGGGTGCTCAGGTTGTCCAGGATGACATGTATCTGGCGCCCGGCGGGTTGATCCTCAATGACTTCGTCTATGAAGGACTGAAAGTCGGTGCGCTTCTTGGTCTGCGTGGTTTTGCCACGAATGGTGCTCGTAGCAACCTCCAAGGCAGCGAACAGATTGACCGTGCCGTGGCGCTTGTAGGTGCTCTGCATGCCCTGGACGATCTTGCCGCTGCTCGTCTGCACATAGCCACGCGCGTGCTCAAGAGCCTGGATCGAAGGCTTCTCGTCCACGCTCAGCACCAAGGCGTTCTGCGGCGGGTTCAGGTACAGCCCGATCACGTCGGCGGCCTTGGCCGCGAACTCGGGGTCCGTGCTGACACACCAAGAGCGGTGTCGCTGCAACTGGATGCCTTGTTTGCGCAGCACGCGCCACGCAGCGTCATCCGACACGCCCAGCGCCAGCGCCAAGGAGCCACCATCCCAGCTCGCCATGCCCGCCGGCGGCGGCAACTCCAGTCGAGCCAGGATTCGATCGCGCAACTCGGCCCCGTACTTGGCCGGCTTGCCGGACCTGGGTTGATCGCGCAGCCCGGCGATGCCACTGGCGGCAAAGCGTCGGCGCCATTGCCCTACCGTGTTCGGGCGCAGGCCCATCTCGTGCGCAACTTGATCGTTGCGCTTGCCCTGCACACACGCCAGCACGATGCGTGCACGCTCGGCCATGCGAACCTCGCCGCTTCGACTTCGAGACAGACGTTCAAGCTCGGCCATGACTTCATCCGTACACGACAACGCAACCGCCACTCGTGCCATATGAAACCCCCGTTCGTGAATCGATGTGGGCATCATAATACTATCGTTTTTAAATGCAATTAGACACTAGCTCGGGAATGATGTGCCCTGCGAGTGCTAACGGAGCTGGCGTGGCTTTTGCTTTTATCGCGGTAAGGCCACAGACGCACCACAGCATGACACCCATCCCATCCATCACCCCTCCTGCCACTTCCGGACAAGGGGCAGCCACCTGCGCGGCCCAGGGCCCAGCATCAAACGAGACGGGGCGGCCGACGTTTTCCTCGGCCTTATCCCAGGCTCAAGGTCGGGAGCCGTCAGCGCCAAGGCAAGACGCGAGCACGGCTCAGGCAGCCAACGTAGCCCAAGTCGGAGCATCTGCGGCAACGTCAACGCCCGGATCTGCAACGAAAGACGCTCAAACCGCGAAGGCGAAACACGATCCGAAAGCGGAGGGCCAAACCACCGCTGTGGGCCCGGGCCAGACGGCCGTGCCGACGGATCCAGTGCTGGCTCCTGGCGCGATGCTTGATCCTCAGACGTCTGCGCAAGAAGTGGCATCGCGTGCCAATCCGAATGCCGCCATTGCGGCAGTGAGCGGCAAAACCTTGCCGCTCACTGCCGCAATGGCGGCGGCCGCGTCACCGCTTTCACGCACCGAATGGCCGCGGTCCATCCTTCCGGCGACCCATTCGCTCGCGTCTTCGGAGAGCGGGGCAGGTACCGCGGATGCCAATGCCGGTTTGGCGAATGGCATGGCGGCATCGAAATTTTTAGGCAAGGATGCGACCCACCAGGATGCTCAGGCATTGCTGAATGCCTGGAGCAAAGGTCGGCTCGGACCTGAAGATGCGGCGCGTCTTTCAGGCAGTGACAACACGGATCAACCAGTCGCACCGAAAGGTGCCCTGCTTGCCAAGGCCACAGGGGAACAGCCTCTGAATGGCGGGGCGTCCCTGCAAAGATCAGACACATCGCTGGCTTCGGGGGCAGCATCCAATACCTTTCCCGGCGCAGTGATGCCGGGCGCTTTGCAGTTGCAGTCAGCCTCGCCGCCGGCCCAAACCTACACGGCAGCCCTGCATGTTCCCGTCGGCGCTGCTCCCTGGGGCCAAGAACTCGGGAGGCAGATGTTGTTCGCGGTCAACGGTCAGCAGCAGTTGGCCACCTTGCACCTGAATCCGCCACAGCTCGGACCGCTCGAAGTGCATCTGCAGCTGCACGATGGGCAGGTGAACGCTCAATTCGTCTCACCGCATCAGGCGGTACGCCAGGCTCTGGAAAGTGCGATGCCGCAATTGCACGATCTCTTCACCGGCGCAGGTTTGACCTTGATGCAAACATCAGTCGATTCGGGCGGAACTGGGCGAAATATGTCTCAAGATCGGCCATCAGATTCCGAAGGCATCGGCGGCGTCTCCGCTTCTGGCAACTCCGCACGATCCAATACGCAGGTTCCAGCCTCACAGTTGCCAGGCTGGAAACAGGGGCTGGTCAATACCTATGTCTGAATTCGCATTCGTCCAGCCGACTCTTGCGGCAGACCCATGGCTCAATTTCCTGGAATCCGTGCCGTTTACAGTGTCAAGTTCGGCATGACTTCTGGAGTCTCTACATGGCAGCAAAACCGGCCAAGGCCAAATCCGGCAACGGCAGACGGAGCATCATTGCAGTGTTCGTTTTGGTCATCCTTGGCGGTGGTGCTGGGAGTGCTTGGTGGTTTCTGATTCGGCCCAAACCCCAACTCACCCCACAGCAACTGGCTGCGCAGCGCGAGAGGCGCGCCCATTTCATCACCCTGGAGCCGTTCGTCACCAATGTGCTGAGCCAGGATGGCAATGCCCACTATTTGCAACTCAAGATCGATCTGAAGACCTACGAGCCCAAGGCAGATGAAGAGGTCAAGACCATGACGCCCGAGATACGCAACACGATTTTGCGCATCCTTGCCGCACAGCAGGCTGATAAGGTCAGCACGGTGCAGGTGCGCGAGCAGTTGCGCCAGGAGATTCTGGTGGCGATCAACCAGATCCTGGTGGGTGGCAGCATTCACCCGGCGCACGCGCCCACCACCGGCATCGCTCGGGCGGCAGTCCCCGCAGGCCCGATTGCTGGGGTGTATTTCACCGCCTTCGTGGTGCAGTGATGGTTAAGGACGTTCTGTCGCAAGACGAGGTTGATGCGCTGCTTCAAGGGCTGAGCGGCGAAGACGCCGCAACAGAAGAAGTGCCGGCCGATTCCAGCGGCGTGCGTCCCTACGACCTTGCCAGCCAGGACCGCATCGTGCGCGGGCGCATGCCTACGCTGGAGGTCATCAATGAGCGTTTCGCCCGACTGTGGCGAGTGGGTCTATTCAACTTTCTGCGCCGGTCGTCCGAAATCTCGGTGGCTTCGGTCCGTCTGATGAAGTACAGCGAATTTATCCGCACCCTTGTGGTACCGAGTAATCTCAATCTGGTGCAACTCAAACCGTTACGGGGTACCGCGCTGTTCATTTTCGATCCACGCTTGGTATTCAGCGTGGTCGACAATTATTTTGGGGGTGATGGCCGTTTTCATGCGCGCATTGAGGGGCGCGACTTCACGCCTTTGGAGCAGCGCATCATCTCCCGCATGCTGGATATGGTGTTCAAGGAATACAAAATTGCCTGGAACCCGGTGCTGCCGTTGGAGATTGAGGTCACGCGCTCGGAGGTCAACCCGCAATTCGTCAACATTGCCACGCCGACCGAAGTGGTTATCGTCTCAACCTTTGAAGTCGAAATCGAGGGGGGGGGCGGTAGCCTGCATATCTGCATTCCTTACAGCATGATCGAGCCGATACGCGACCAAATGACCACCGGGATGACCACTGATCGCAATGAGGTGGATCAGCGCTGGATGCAGGCTCTGCAACGCGAGATGCAAGATGCCGAGGTGGAAATGCGAGTTGAGTTGCTACGGCGTTCCATCCTCGTGCGTGAACTGCTGCAGATGCGTGTGGGCGACGTCTTACCGGTTGAAATGCCGGAAATCGTTGTGGCGCGTGTGGACGGAATTCCCGTGCTCGCCGGCGAATTCGGTCAGCATGACGATCACATGGCGCTTAAAGTGCGGCAGCGTCTGATGTCCGAGGTTGTCAAAGAGCAGTCTTCGCTGGCTCTGGCTCGTCGATGAGCCGGAGCCAAGTTAACGACGAGATCTTCACGCACGAATTATGACCGACGAAACGCAGACTGTTGAGATGATCCAGACCGAGCCAGGAGCCGACGCAGACGATTGGGCCGCAGCGATGGCCGAGCAAGCGCCTGGTGCGGCAGCAGAGCTGCCCGAAGTTGAGCCTGCGCCTGAGGCTGTCACCCAGCGCGCCTCGTTCCCTGAACTTCGCCCGGAAGTCGGTCAGGGCGCATACGGGGATCAATTGGATCTCGTGATGGACATTCCCGTCACGCTTTCTGTGGAACTCGGACGCACCAAAATTCAGATCCGCGAGCTGCTGCAACTGGCCCAGGGCTCAGTCGTCGACCTCGACCGACTTGCGGGTGAGCCGATGGACGTACTCGTCAACGGTTTCCTTATCGCGCGCGGGGAAGTCGTGTTGGTGAATGAGAAATTCGGGATCCGCCTCACCGACATCGTCAGTCCGACCGAGCGCGCGCGGCGTCTGGGATGAACTGCTCCAATCGACTGTCCGCGTGCCCGACGTCAAGTATCATGAGCGTCATGTTGCCTCACCAGGGGACGTTACCCGTGGAGTGGTTTCACGCCGCAAATGCTGATCAAAAGGGGGTGCGGATAAAAACTTGGACTGGTTAAGCCGCGATCCCCATGGTCCTGCGGTATTCGATTGGGCGATGTCCCGGAATTTGTTGAACGGATAGTGTGAAGGTGGCGGCTCCTTTCGCCCGCATGAGAGCATGCGGGTGCCTCGCAAGCAAAGAAAGGAG
>JABEVE010000094.1 GCA_013044035.1 Burkholderiales bacterium | reverse complement strand
TTTCCAGCGACGTCAGGCGATTTCACGCTGTCTCGGCTTTGACGTATCTAGCGAGTTGTTTAGCAGTGGTGCTTTTCCAGCACGCTCGACAACCTCACTATGCCTCCACTCACCGCCCTCGAAATCCGACAAGAAGCAGCCCGGCGTAGCGACAAAACACGCACCCTCAGCGATGGCAACGGCCTCAACCTCATCGTTCCCGCAATCGCCGCCCATGGCAACCCGCGCTGGGTCCTGCGATTTGCCAGGAACGAAAGCCCGGCATGCGCGGAGTTGGTCGCTATCCTGAAGTCTCCTTGGGTGTTGCACAAACGCTAGCGAAGAAGTTCACGCGGCAGCTTCCTTGGGAAATGCGCGTGTGTGGTTCCGCTTGATCGGAGTCTCTTGGTCGAATCTGGGCGCCAGTCTCTACATCTGAATCGAAAAAAAACGATGGCATGTCGGCCTCATATGCTCCGGCAAGTATCAGGAAGCATGGGCCTCGAGCGGGACAGACGATGCCCATCACGCTGCGGCGCAGCACAAATCTCAGCCGAGTGTGAAACCCTGAAGAACATTGCTCCTTCGGGTGATTGGGGCGTCAGGGTGGCACCGGAGATGCTGCAAAGCAACAAAAACCACCGTCGCACTTGAAATCGGGCTGGGAGGTGCTAAATTAGGGTTAACCCTAGTTCTAATGAAAGGCTCCTCACGAGGGAGAAACATCATGAGCACGTTCAAGCAATGGCTGCACAAGGTTTTTTCGGGCATCGAATCGCAAGAGCAACGCGACGAGGCGTATCTGGCGCAATCCGTTGACGCGAGCGACCTCGAGCGGCGCATTCACCAGCTCGAGTATCGCAGCGCGGCGGACGAGCACTTTCCGCTGCACGCCTCCGTCCCCGGGTTCCATCATCGGCGGGCGCTGTGGTAAGCGCCCTCACGCCGGGCGGCAGTCCGCGCCGCCGCGAGCCGTCGTCCATGGCCTCGGCGCAGTTGAGTGACTGCGCACCGCTCGTATCGGCGGCCAAGTCGCTGCTGCGTACGCCGTTCGACGCGATGCGCGAGCACTACGCGGCTGCGGTCCGGGCGGGGCTCGTCGAGCGCTCGCTGCTGGCCTCGGCCCGTTTCGAGCGCAAGCTGGGCGCCCTCGAGCGCACGGCGCTGGGTCTCTGGGCGCGGCGGGTTTGAGCGGCACCGCCGGCGGCCGTGCGGCGCCGGACGCCGTTCCAGACCCAAACCCATGCCGCAAGCCCGGGCCAGCGACCTAAAGTCCTTTTCGTCATGAGGGTATGAACATTTGTTCGTTGGCATGCGCCGGCGGAACGCCTAGCCTCCCTGGAAGGCTGCCCGTTCGTCAGCCACACAACCCCAGGAGACCAGCATGAGTTTGCGCATTGGCAGCACCGCCCCCGACTTCACGGCCGAGACCACCGAGGGCACGATTCACTTCCACGACTGGATCGGCGACAGTTGGGCCCTGCTGTTTTCCCATCCCAAGGACTTCACCCCCATCTGCACGACCGAACTGGGTACGGTCGCCCGGCTCAAGCCGGAGTTCGACCGCCGCCACTGCAAGCTCATCGGCCTCTCGGTCGACCCCGTCAGCGGACATCGCCTGTGGGCCCGGGACATCGCCGAGACCCAGGGTACGGCGCCCAACTACCCCATCATCGGCGACACCGACCTGAACGTGGCCAAGCTGTACGACATGCTGCCGGCCGACGCGTCGGGCGCCTCCGATGGCCGCACCGCCGCTGACAACGCCACGGTGCGCAGTGTGTTCTTCATCGGCCCCGACAAGAAAATCAAGGCCATGCTGGTCTACCCGATGAGCAACGGCCGCGACTTCGACGAAGTGCTGCGCCTGCTCGATGCCCTGCAGCTCACCGCCAGGCACGGCGTCGCCACCCCGGCCAACTGGCACCCGGGCGATGACGTCGTCATCCCCACCTCCCTCAGCGACGACGCCGCGAAGCAGAAATTCCCCGGCGGGTGGAAGACGCTCAAGCCCTATTTGCGCGTCATGCCGCAGCCGAAGTAAGCGGGTTGAAGTCAAAGGTTTGGGCCTGCCCGGCAAGGGCAGGGCGGCCCGGGGTGGCGCCTACAATTTGGCCGCTTCGGCGGCTTTCGCCACCCTATTCCCGAGCCATGCCCACCTGGACCACCTACCTCATCTTCGTCGGCTTTGCCCTGGCCGCATCCTTCACGCCGGGGCCGGCGGTCATGTTGTCCATCCACAACGCCATGCACTTCGGCTGGCGGCGCGCGCTGTGGTCGTCGCTCGGGAACGTCTCGGGGCTGCTGGCCCTTGCCACGCTCAGCGCGCTCGGGCTCAGTGCCGTGCTGCAAACCTCCGCCGTGGCCTTCGCCCTGGTCAAGGTGGCTGGCGCTACCTACCTCATCTGGCTGGGGATTCAGCAATGGCGCCGGGCGGGGCAGTCTTCACCGCTCGCGCTGGCCGGCGCGGGCGGTGAGCCGCGAGCCGACCACCATCCGCGCAAGCTCTACGCCAAGGGCGTGACGGTGGCCTTGACCAATCCCAAGGCCATCGCCTTCATCGCCGCCCTGTTTCCACAATTCATCAGCGCCTCCCGGCCGATGGGGCCGCAGTACGCCGTGCTCACGGCCACCTTCATGGCCCTCTCGCTGCTGGTGCTGAGTCTCTATGCCGGGCTTGCCGTGCTGATGCGCAAGCGCCTGAACACCTGGTTCGCCTCGGGCTGGCCGCAGCGCGTGTCGGGAACGGTGTTCTGCGCCTTCGGCGTGGGCCTGCTGCGCCTGCACCGGGCCTAAGACTCGGGCCGCGATTGCGGCTGTGCCGACAACTTGTGCGATGCGGCGACGAAAATTGTCAGTCCCTGACCGGAATTGTTGCCGCTGGCGATGGTGCGGAGCCGCAAAGCGTGAACAGGTTCACGAAAGGCAACCCACCGCAAGCTGGCACAGATGCTGCTCCTTCAGGCATGCCCCTCAAGGGGAATGTTCACCAACCCACCGCGGACCGGCGTCAACACCGGTGATTCACAGGCGCGGAGTTCGCGGTCTTCACACTTCTAGGAGCTCTCAGATGAAAAAGCAACTGCAACAAGGCTTCACCCTGATCGAATTGATGATCGTGGTGGCGATTATTGGTATTTTGGCGGCGATCGCGATTCCGGCGTATCAAGACTATGTGATTCGCGCGCAAGTTTCTGAAGGTTTTTCGCTGGCTGATGGCTTAAAAACGCCGGCTATGGAAGCATTTACTAACACGGGTAATTGGCCAGCAAATGGTACAAATGGTATAATGTCAGCTACGTCTTACGCTGGGACTTATGTAAGCGGAATTACATTGGCTGCCGTTGCCAATGGCGTTGGCAAAATCACTGTAGCTTACGCTCAACCCAAAGCTAATGCTAATATTCAGGGTAGCGTACTTGTCCTCAGCGCTATCAATAACAACGGGTCCATTTCTTTTACTTGTGGCACTAGCGCCGGTACCACCGTTGCTACCAAATATCGTCCTACGGTTTGCAACCCTTAAGGAAAGAATAAATGGCGAAGAAATGGGGACAGACCCCATTTCTCCCAGACCCGCCGCGAGGCGGGTTTTTTTGTTTTGCCTTGCCGGAAAAAACGGGGACAGACCCCATTTCTCGCCATTTCTCGGCGGGGTGCAGGCCATGCTTCGCGCCCCTGATCCGCTCCACTGGTGAGCCGAACGGAGCACGGCTCGTCCTCGCAGCGCATCCGGCCTGGCAAGGCTGGGCTGTTACCATGCTTCCTATCTGATCTTCCTATGGAGGATAGGCATGGAAATAGTGAATGTCAGTGGTCTGAAATACAACCCGCGCGAGGCGTTGCGCAAGGCGCATGGCGATGTGGTGGTGGTGATGCACCGCGACCGCCCGGACGCGCTCATGGTGGGCATCGAAGCGGTGGGGGCACTGTCGTTCGCGGGGGTGAGGCCCGCGCTGGCCACGGCGCTGTTCCGCGACGGGGCCTTGTCGTTGCCGCGCGCTGCGGCGCTGGCGGGCATGGGGGTGAGCGCGTTCGCCTCGCATTTGTCGCGCCTGGGCATAGCCGTGGTTCAGCTTGACGCGGTGGAGGCGGGAGGCGACATGGACACGCTCGACGCATGGCTGGCCGCATCGTCCTGATCGACGCCAGCCCGGTGATCGGCCTGGCGCGGGTGGACGGTTTGCCCTGGCTGGGGGCGCTGTTCGGCACGGTCTGGATGCCGCCGGAGGTGAGGGGCGAGGTGCTGGCGGACAAGGGCTATGCGGAAGAGGCCACGATCCGCGATGCCGAACGGCGAGGGTGGCTGCGCGCGAGTGCACAAGCGCCAGCCTTGCCGGACCTGCCCGACCTGGACGCGGGGGAAGCCGGTTGCATCCGCCTGGCGCTTGCCAACGGCGGCCCGGCCCTGCTGCTGATGGACGAGCGGGCAGGACGGGCCATCGCGCAGGAGCACGGTTTATCGGTTGCGGGCACGGCGGCAGTGATCGGCATGGCGAAAGCGCGGCAACTGATTCCATCGGCCCGCGCGGTTTTCGCGCGTCTACACGACTCCGACTTCCGCATCTCGGCCCAGGTTATCGAGGCGGTGCTGCGGCGGGCGGGGGAATGATGTGAAAATGTGAAAATGGGGTCCGTCCCCATTGACTCCCTGGTGAGGGTTGGCAGGGATCAGTCAGTGCAGGGCGGGGTGGTGCATCACGCCAAATCGATCCGCCAATGCACACAGACGCTTGTCGAGCGTCCACAGTTCGGCCCCCGGCGTCATCAGGGTGGAGGCCAGCAAAAGCATGTCCACCATGCCGCAGCCCAGGCCAAACAGACGCTCGCGCTCGACGAACGCCACAACCTCGCGCGCGCTGGCCTGTTGGGTTGGCTGCAATCGATCGAGATCGGCCAGGGTTTGAACCCGATTGGGCGGCGTTCCACACGCGATCTCGCCCACAATCAGCGGGTGCGTCATCACCAGGTCAAGCTCCAGCAGATCGACCAGCGCCTCGTTGCGATGCCGGAAGTGATCGACCCACACCGAGGTGTCGACGAGCACCCCGTTCATTCCTGAATGTTCTCGCGGCGGCGGGGAGTCTCCCGCATGTCCGGCATGGTTGCGCCAAGGGCTGCCAGCCGCTTCGCCGCCTGAACGCGCACAAAGGTCTTGATGGCTTCACGGAACAGGTCAGCCTTGTCCACGTCCGGGCCTGCAATGTCCAGCGCCCGCTGATACAGGGCATCATCAATCGTGACGGTAGTTCTCATGGGTACCTCCTATCATCAAATATGATGCGATTGTGCATCATATTCAGGAAAATGGGGACAGACCCCATTTGCAGTTATGCGCCTCGCATCGTCGCTCTCCATCGCCTTCCCATGCCACGGCGCCCACGGCTCACGCTGCCCCATGTCGCGCTGCCCCATGTCCCGCTGCATCTGATTCAGCGCGGCAACAATCGGCAGGCGTGCTTTTTTGCCGACGAGGACGATCGCGCATACCTCGACTGGCTACTTGATGCTCCCCGCAAAACGAACTGCCACATTCACGCTTATGTGCTGATGACCAACCATGTGCATCTGCTGCTGTCCTCCGAGCATGCGGATGCGCCCGGGCTGCTGATGAAAACCCTTGGTCAGCGGTATGTGCAGTATGTCAATCGGACCTCTCGGCGCACCGGCACGCTTTGGGAGGGCCGATTTCGCTCCAGTCTGGTGCAGCAAGAGGGGAATTGCCCAATCGGGGTCTGACCCCATTATTCGTGACAGACCCCATTTCCAGACCCATCAGGTCTGGCAAGGCGTCGGCAGGTATTTGTTGTCCACCGGCTGATGGCCCTGTGAGCCCACGCCCGGACGGTTCTGGCAGACGAATCCAATGGCGCCACCGCTGAGCACGGCCGACAGCACGAGGTAATGGCCGGTGATGGCGGCGTTGGCTTTGTTGCCGTAGACCGCCACGATCAACCCGGGGTTGAGGTTGTTGAGCCCGGAGGAACTGACGTAATTGCCCGAAATCGTGTTGGGCAACCCGACCGAGGCATTGTGCACAGGGAGGGTGCCGTGGTTGGTGTAGTACTCCGCCAGGGCCGTCTTGGTGCCCTCCATCAGCGACAGCCCTTCGGTGACCTGCGAGCGGATGACGTAGTTCTGATAGGCCGGTAGGGCAATGGCCGCGAGAATGCCGATGATGGCGACGACGATCATCAGTTCGATCAAAGTAAAGCCATGGTCCTTGCGCGAGGTGTGCTGCATTGTTTTTCCCTGTGGTGTTGTGTGGAGCGATGCACGACACCTGCGTTCATCGCGGTGTCGTCCCGGGTCTGTGCAGTTTTCATGCCCAAAACAGAGGCCTTGCAAGCGTGAAGTGGCTCACGTTTCATGGGGTTACGAACATGTCTGTGCCCCGGGCATGGACAGTTTTTTGTCAGCGTCGACAAAAAATATCGGCTGCGGCCAGGAATTGTCCTGTCGAAAGAAGCCCCGATCGCGCGGTGCAGTGTGCAGTTGTCGGGTGGCGCCGCACAGCGCCCGGAACGCCGCGCTGGCGTGGGTCAGGCCCTGGCTTGGTTAGCATGCCGATGTCTCCGAGCGACCAGCGCGACAACTTCCCATGGCCATCATGCCTTTCATCCTGAGCAACCGACCCCGGCCGCGGTTTGTGCGGCACGGCGTCAGGCTGACCGATGGCAGCCCGACGCCAGCCGCCCTTGCGGCGATGCATGCCGCCGCGCCCATGGGGAAACGATGACGTCCGCGCCAGGCAAACACTCCGCGGTGGCCGCCACACTGGCGCTGCTCGCCATCCTCGCTCTCGGTCTGCTGGTGTACTGGCCGGGGCTGGCCGGCGGGTATGTGTTCGACGATTTCGGCAATCTGGTGGACAACACGGCGTTTGCGCAAAGCGCGCTGCATGCGCATTTCTGGCACGCCATCTGGAGCGCCGACGCCGGGCCGCTGGACCGGCCGCTGTCGATGCTGACCTTCGCGGCGCAGATGTGGTTCACCGGCATGCACCCCTGGCCGCTGAAGCTGGCCAATGTGCTGCTGCACCTGTTCAACGGCTGGCTGGTGTGGCTGCTGTCGGTGCGGGTGCTGGGCTGGCTGGAGAGCGGGGCGCCGCGCCCGTGGCTGGTGGCCTCGCCCACGTTGGCCCTGCTGGCCACAGCGGCCTGGGTGCTGGCGCCGATTCAGCTCACGGCGGTGCTGTATGTGATTCAGCGCGAGGAGTCGCTGGCGTCTGGCTTGGTGCTGCTGGGGCTGCTGGCCTACTGGCATGGCCGCATGCGGCTGATCGACGGCAGGCGCGGCGCGCTGGCGTGGATCTGGGGCAGCCTGGCGCTGGGCACCATGCTGGCCGTGCTGGCGAAGGAGACCGGGGTGATGCTGCCGGCCTATGCCTTCGTGCTGGAGTGGGTGGTGCTGCGCGGGGCGCTTGCCCGGCCCATGCCTGCCACCCCCAACGGATCCCGCTTTGGTCTGCATCCGCTGATTCCGGTGTTCGTCGTGCTGCTGCTGATTCCCGGCGCGCTCGGGCTGGCATGGCTGCTGCCCAGCGCGCTCAACGGCACGGCCTACGCCGCCCGCCCCTTCACGCTGGCCGAGCGACTGTTCACCGAGGGCCGCGTGCTGGTGGACTATCTGCGCTGGATCGTGCTGCCCACGCCCAATGCGCTGAGCCTTTATCACGACGACATCCGCGTCTCCACCGGGTGGCTGTCGCCGTGGACCACGTTGGCGAGCTGGGCGTTCCTGGCGGCGCTACTGGGCGCGGCGCTGGCGCTGCGCCGCCGCCTGCCGCTGTTTGCCTTCGGTGTGTTGTGGTGGTTTGCGGGGCAGTCGCTGTTGTCCACCTTCGTGCCGCTGGAGCTGGTGTACGAGCACCGTAACTATCTGCCGGACTGGGGCGTGTTTCTGGCGCTGTTCGCGCTGCTGTTCACCTGGAGCCCGCCCGACGCCGGGCGCCGCGGCACGCTGCGGCTGCTCACCGTGGGCGCGGTGTCGGCGCTGATCGCGCTGGACGGCGTGTTCACCGCCATCCGCGCGCAGACCTGGGGCAATCCATACCGGCTGGCGTACTTCGAGGCGACCACGCACCCGCAGTCGCCCCGCGCCAGCTACGACCTGGGCCGCATGATGCTCATCACCGCGCAGGGCAAGGACAGCCCGCTGTTCCAGATGGGCATGCGGCAGATGGAACAGGGCGCGCTGCTCCCCGGCGCCGACCTGCAGCCGCTGCAGGCGCTGGTGTTCATGTCGGCCAAGAACGGCCTGCCCATCCGGCCGCGCTGGTGGGCCGAGATGCACCACACCATCGCCACCTCGCCGATGAGCGCGGAGGACGTGGGTTCGCTCTACAGCCTGGTCCAGTGCGGCATTAACGGAGTGTGTCGCTACACGCCCGACGATTTGCAGCAGCTCGGCCGCGTGATGGCCTTTGCCGTGCAGCGCAACCCCGGCCGCGCCGATCTCGTCACCCTGCAGGCCAACTGGGCGGCCAACCTCGCCCACGACAATCCGCTGGCCTACCACCTGATGCTGCGCGCCGTGGCGCTCGATCCCGGCAAGTACGCTTACTGGAAAAATCTGGTGGTGATGCAAATCGCTGCCGGGCTGTACGGCGACGCCAGCCAGGTGCTGGAGCGCATGCGCGAACTCAATCGTTTCGGCATCGACGATGCGCAAATCGAGGAACTGTCGCAGGAGCTGGCGTTGAAGGCTGGGGCGGCGGGGCATGAAGCCCCGCTTCCCGACCTCCCCCACGGTGCGGGGGAGCGTTCGCCTACCTCCTCCTCAGGCATGGGAAGGGTTGGGGTGGGGAGATCGTGACCATGCCAACTCGCACCGATCCGCCTTCCATCGGGCGCCGTCTCCTGCCCGCGTTCGTCCTTGCCGCCCTGCTGCTCGTCGCCTGGCTGGCCTATTGGCCCGGGCGCAACGGCCCTTTCCTGTTCGACGACTATTCCAACCTCGCCACGCTCGGGGACTACGGCCGCATCGACACCTGGTGGAAGGTGGTGGCTTTTCTCACCTCCGGCTTTGCCGGGCCGACGGGCAGGCCGTTGTCGCTGGCGACATTTCTGCTCGACGCGCGCAACTGGCCCGCAGCGTCCGAGCCCTTCAAACTGACCAATGTCGCCCTGCACCTGCTCAACGGCGCGCTGCTCGCCGGCTTGAGTGCGGCCTTGGCACGCGCGCTGGGCATGGCGCGCAGGCCGGCGGCCTGGGCCGGGGTGCTGGCGGCCGGGCTGTGGTTGCTCGACCCATTCTGGGTATCGACCACGTTGTATGTGGTGCAGCGCATGGCCATGCTGGCGGCCACCTTCGTGTTCGCCGGGCTGTGGGGTTACGCGCAGGGACGGGCGCTGCTGGGGCAGGGGCGCAAACGCGCGGGCTATGCGTGGATGAGCGTGTCGCTCACGCTGGGCACGCTGCTGGCCGTGCTCAGCAAGGAAAACGGCGCGCTGCTGCCGCTTCTCGCCTGGGTGCTGGAGGCGCTGGTGTTCGACCGCAACCACACCGCGCTGGAGCAGGGCGGGCGCCCGTTTCTGGCCTGGCGCTGGGTGTTCGTCCGGCTGCCGGCGCTGGCGGTGCTGGCTTACCTGGCCCTGTACCTGCCTGGGCTGTGGACGGGCGCCACGGCCGGGCGCGACTTCACGCCGCTGCAACGGCTGCTGACCGAAAGCCGCATCGTCTGGACGTATCTGGGCGACATCTGGCTGGCGCGCACGCACGATGGCGGCTTGTTCCACGACGACATCGTCCTGTCCACCGGGCTGCTGCAGCCGTTGTCCACGCTGTTTGCGGTGCTGGGCATCGTCGCGCTGCTGGTGTTCGCGGCGCTGTCGCGCTGGGCGCGGCATCCGGTGGTGGCCGCGGCGGGCGCGGCGGTGGGGTTTTATCTGGCGGGGCAGGTGATGGAGTCGACCTGGCTGCAACTGGAACTCGCCTTCGAGCATCGCAACTACCTGCCTGCGGGGCTGATGTTCTTGCCGCTGGCCATGGCGCTGGTGCGGGCGTACTCCAATCTGCATCTCCGCGATTCCCACGCGTGGGAGGGGAGTGTTTTCGCCTCCCCCACCGGTGGGGGAGGTGGGGCGGTCGCTTCACCACGGCCCGGCCGCTGGCCGCTTTGGCTCGCCATCGCCTTGCTGGCCCTGTTCGCGCTGCAAACCGCGCGCCGTGCCGACGTCTGGGGCAAGCCCTTTCAACTGGCGCTGGTATGGGCCCATGAACACCCCGACTCGCCGCGCGCCCAAGGCTATCTAGCCAATACATGGTCCAGCGTGGGCAACAACCCCCAAGCCGCCAGGCTGCTGAACGCGGCGCTGCAGCAACATCCGCACAGCCTCATTCTGCTCATCAACCGTGCCGGTGTGGCATGTGCCCAGGGCGAGGCCCCGACCGGGCTGCGCGCGGCCTTGTTGCAGGCCGCGGGCCACGCGCGCCTCACTGACAACGTGACCCAGTACCAGTTCGGCAAGCTGCTGGATGGCATGGACCAGTGCACCGCGTTCGGGCCGGACTTCGAGCTGCGGCTCATCGACAGCGCCTTGCGCAACCCGCAGGCGCAAACCACCACGGTGCGGCGCGATCTGCTGCACCGCCTGGCGCTGCGCGCCCTGGCGCACAACGACGTGCAGCAGGCCTACACGCTCGACCTGCAAGCTTTGCGCCTGCCCGACTTGCCCGTGGGCGCGCGCCTGCGGTTTTCCGTGGAACTGGCAAGCGCCGGGCAGCAGCAACGGGCGCTCGATCTGCTCAACGCCGTGCCTTCGCCGCTGGCACACATTCGCGGCTGGAGCATGGCCGCCATTCACCAGCGCTGGTTGCGGCATGTCGGCTTCTATCAGCACAGCGAAGCGCATTTGCGCAAGGTGCTCGCCGCAGAAATCGCGGCGAAAGCGCCACCGCCTGCCGCACGATAATGGACCGATTGCCAGCAAGCCGGAAGGGTTTGCCATGACCGCCGCCGTGAAATTCACCACGCACGATGACTTACGCTCCCTGCCGGAGAATAGGGTGGGTGAGATCATCGGTGGCGTGCTGCGCACCCAGCCACGACCCCGGCCGAATCATGGTGCCTGGAGCGACGCCGACGCGTCGCGCGTGCCCACGTTCGACCCCATCGAACTGCCGCTTTCAAACCTTTGGGCGGATTGACCATGCTTCTGACCCGACCGGAAACCCTTGGCCTGCCCGCCGACCCCGTTGCGCAGGCCGCCCGCCTCTCCATCATTCTCCCCGCCCGCAACGAGGCGGGTGCGGTCGGCACGACTGTTGCGGGCATTCGGGCCCTGTACCCCGAGGCTGAAATCATCGTGGTGAACGACGGCTCCACCGACGCCACCGCCGCCGTTGCCGCGCAGGCGGGCGCGCGCGTCATCAGTAAACCGTACGGCATGGGCAACGGCGCGGCCATCAAAACCGGGGCGCGCGCCGCCAGCGGCGAGGTGCTGGTGTTCATGGACGCCGACGGCCAGCACGACCCCGCCGACATTCCCCGGCTGCTCGCCAAACTCGCCGAGGGCTACGACATGGCCGTTGGGGCGCGTGGCGACGGCTCGCAGGCCAGCGTGGGGCGTGGCCTGGCCAATGGCCTGTACAACCGCCTCGCCACCTGGATGACCAACCACGAGGTGGCCGACCTCACCAGCGGCTTTCGTGCCGCAAGGGCCGACAAGTTCCGCGAATTCGTCCATCTGCTGCCCAACGGTTTTTCCTACCCGACGACCAGCACCATGGCGTTTTTCCGCAGCGCCTACCCGGTGGCCTATGTGCCCATCGTGGCCGCCAGGCGCGTGGGCACCAGCCACATCCGCCCCCTGCGCGACGGTGTGCGCTTTCTGCTCATCATCTTCAAGATTGCGACGCTCTACTCGCCACTCAAACTGTTCGCCCCGGTGGCCGCGGGTTTCTTCCTGCTCGGCCTGGGCAACTATGCCTACACCTTCACCGTCGGCCACCGTTTCACCAACATGAGCGCGCTGCTGCTCAGCGCCGGCGTGATCGTGTTTCTGATCGGGCTGATCTCCGAGCAGATCACCAACCTGACGTACAAGCGCGATGGGTGAAGGGCTAAAATCGAGCTAGCTATTTCACCCATAGAGCGCGCCATGAAAATCGTCCCTGTCTATGAAGCCAAAAACCGCTTCTCGGAACTGCTTGTCGCCGCTGAGCAAGGCGAAGTCGTCTCCATCACGCGACGAGGCACTGCTGTAGCGCGACTGGTCGCCGAGCCCGCTGCCCAATCTGGCAAGGCCGACGCCAGGCGCCGCATTGCCGCCAGCCTTTCCCGTTTGCGCACTTGGCGCGATGAGGTGCAACTCGAGGGAGACATCAAGGCTCTGTCCCGCGAAGGCACGCGCTGATGCCATTCATCATTGATAACTCGGTCATCTGCGGATGGTTGCTCTCGAATCAGGCCACCCCGTACACCGAAGCCATAGCCCAGCGCCTGCTCGACGATACAGCCATTGCACCCGGGCTGTGGCCGCTGGAACTCGCCAATGTGCTGCGCACGGCGTGCAAGCGCGGGGCCATGGTGGCGCAGCGGGCCCAGGAAATCAGCGCGGAAATCGCCGCACTGCCCATCTCGATTGACTCGGAACCCCAGTCGCCAGCGGCACTCCTTGCACTCGCCTTGCGCTTCGACCTCACCAGCCATGACGCTGCCTACCTGGAACTCGCCCTGCGCCTGCAGTTGCCCATCGCCACGCAAGACGCCGCGTTGATGCAGGCCGCAAGGGCCGCAGGCGTGGGCGTGGCGCGTTGAGCATGAGCGCGCCGGGCCGCTCCCAAGCGCTCATCCCGCAGCGCGCAGCGCGGAGGGTGGTCATGAGCGCGCCGGGCCGCTCCCAAGCGCTCATCCCGCA
>JABEVE010000093.1 GCA_013044035.1 Burkholderiales bacterium | reverse complement strand
CAAGTGCACCAATGTTCAGCAGCAGGGTGGCGTCGCTACGCACGACATTGCAGCGCGTGCGGGTGGCATAGCCGGCCGACTCCGTTTCCTGCAACTGGTATATGCGGGAGATCACGCCGTCCTCAGCACGTCGGCCGCGCGGACACCAACCGCCGTGTGGGATGCGATTGGACAAGGCCCAATCCAATGCGGCGCGATCGACGCCGGTCTGCCCACCGGAAATCACCCGGTCCGGCAGCCAGGTATACGCAGCCTTGAATCGGCGCTGATGTGGCGCTCTGCCGACCGGGCGAAGTGCGCCATCGGCAAGAATCTCGACGCACTCCTGGTCGAAGACGTTGGGGTCCTCGTAGGGCTTTTCGTAGCAGATGCATGCCGCGTCTCCAACGATGGCCTTCAGCTTTTGCGCCAGCTCGATCCCACGAGCATGAAACCGATCCCACTCCAAGATCGCAAATGAGCCCTCGGCGATGTATTGCGCACGGGAAAATTCACGGGTCCAATCCATTAGGTCTTGGATCAGCATTGGGGAGATAGCCAGGCCTGCCACCTCGTCGCAGTCGAAGGCACCGCCGAGACCACGGGCATTGAAGGTTCGCCAAGCAAACGCACCTCCATAGTCAGCCATGATCGTGATGCGTTCCCGATCGATGAACTTCAACGTTGCTTCCACCATGCATCCTCCATAACGCTTCTCGCTCGATCAGGACGCAAAAGAAAGCGCCACCCAGGGGTGGCGCGTGGTTGGCGGGAAGTCCGGGATCAACGCTTTCGGGCACGATGCCAGTGCGGCTACGCCGTCTATACCCCAACCTGCGCGAAGTTTATAGTGCCTCCAATGCGCTCGCCATGCCCTGCAGCGCGGCCAGCGCACCCAGCGGCAGACCGACATCAAACGCAGAGGGCACGGTGCAATCCGTCGGGTTGATGCGCACCAGTCGCCCGCTGTGGTCGCACAGAACGGTGTGGCTGAAATGCCGTACCGAGGGAATGGCGGTGCCCGCGCCGATTTCCACCACCACGGGACGTTCGGCCTGGCGCAGCCAAGTCAGCAAGGCTTGTTCCTGCTGCGCGGCCCGCTGGTCCTCCCATTGCACATCACCAAACATCAGCACGTTCGGCCTGGCCAGTGCGTCGCAGTGCGGGCAACGTGGCGGGGCATTGCGTAGCAGGCAGGCGACTTCGTCTACCTCAGGCTCGAAGTCGTCAGCCTGCCAAATGGCGCTACAGCAGGGCTTGGTGCATTGCAGGTGATGAATCGAGCCGTGGCACTCGTGAATGCGCTTGGCATCGAAGCCAGCCTTCTGAAACTGTCCGTCCACATTTGACGTGAACACGCCGACGCCCAACGGCACACACTGGGCGAACTCCTGCAGCAAGCGAAACCCGTCATGCGGCACCGTTTTCCGGTACAACGCCAGCCGGTGCCCGTAGAAGCCCCAGGCCAGCGCCGGGTTGTCGGCAAAGCTGCGGGGTGAGGCAATGCGGTAGAACTCAAGGCCTGCCGCCGCCAGCGCTGGATACTCGTTCCAGAATCCATCCGTGCCTCGGAAGTCTGGCAGGCCGGAATCCACACCCATCCCCGCGCCAACAGCCACCACCAGCGCATCGGCCTGCGCGATGAGTTCGGCGGCATGCAGAAATAGTGGCTGCAAGTCGGGGGGGGCGTGTTGATAGGGCTGCAAGGCCTGGCTCCGAAGATGATGAGGGCGCCAAGCGGAGCGCTATTTTTGCATCTGGATCGTGACGTCAGGCTGATTCAGCATGGTCGGCCGCCTGAGTCCTGGATCGCCATTGGCAAGGCACCGAAACTGCAACTCCGCGCTGGCGTAGGTGTACGGCGCGGCGTCTCGTGAGGATGAAGTCACTGGCATGAGGTTTTTGCCCTTCGAGCGACAGAATCTGTAGGCTTCCTGGAAAAGCTGGGCCTTGACCTCACCACCGGAGACGGTGAAGAAACTTCCCGCACTCGCCACCATGTAGGTGTCTTGCCCGATGGGGACAATATCCGCTGTGCCGCCGACGCTGGTGCACGAGCAAAGCAAACCGCTGGCAACGACGCAAATGAACAGTTTGAACATGGTTCCCCCCTTTTGAATTCGCGCCATTCTGCCCGAACTGCCGACCCGCAATGACGCAACTTGTCAATCGCCAGCCTCCTCCGGCTCGGGGTTGGCCACCACACCGAGCACGTTGCCGCTGAGCGATTTCAGCAGTTCGGTGAGCGGGTCGGTTTTCTGCTGGTTGTCGCGCTCGTACAGGCCAAGAATGCGGCACGCCTTCTCCAGCGCCGCGTTCTTGTCGTGGAACTTGTACTTGATGCCGCCCGTGTCGCTGATCTCGAACGCAGCAACGCCCGATGCGGTTTTGTCGTCCAACTCATGCAGCAGCTTCAAACGTCCCTTGTCGTCCACGATGCCGCGCGGGTCGAACAATGCAATGCGGGCAATTTCGCGCAACGCATCGGCGGCCCGCAGAACCGCTTGCTCCCCAAGCTGCTGTTGCAATTCCGCCACCCTTGCTTGAACCTGCGCATCCGCTGCCCACCTGCTTGCCGTTTGATGGACGGCGGCTGCTTTCCAATGCGCTGCCTTGATGTTGCATTTACGCAGCGCTTCGGATTGGCTCATGCCGCTCGCCAGGTGTCGGGCGAATGTTTCGCGTTGCGGGCTCATGCGCGTGGCTCCCAATCATCGTCGAACGGCGCAGCAGCCTGATTGGGCTTAACCTTGCCTGCGCCCGCTGTGGCCTCGCGATTGCGCCGCACCGCGTAGGTTGTCAGGCAGGCATGCGCCACCATGTCCAGCACCGGGCGCGGCTCTCCACTGGCTGGCGTCCACACTTTCGGCGTGAGCGT
>JABEVE010000092.1 GCA_013044035.1 Burkholderiales bacterium | reverse complement strand
TCACCAAAGGACACTGCCCAAGCCACTCGCCTGGCCGCGTAGCATCGCCACCATGGAGCCGTCGCCTCAGCACGGTTCAACAGCGAACGGGACATCGCCGTGCATCACGGCTTCGAGTGCCAGGCTGGCAGCAACCATGCCGAAAGTGGCTGTGACCATGACACTGGAGCCATAGCCAGCGCAGTTAAGGCCTTGCGGGGCCTCGCCGGCCTGGGCACCATCGCCCGGCGTGTTCATGGATACGGGCTCGGCGGAGCAGACACAGGGCACGCCCATGGGGCCGCTGCGCGGTGCCCCATGGGCGCGGCGCAGACGATAGCGCACCTTGGCGAGCAGAGGGTCGTGCCGAACCGCGGCCAGATCCAGGATCTGCGCCTGCTGGGGTTGACGCTTGCCGCCTGCGGCGCCGGCCATGATGATGGCCACTCTGTTCTGCAGCGCATGTGCAGCCAGCGCGGCTTTGGTGCGGGCCTGATCGCAGCAGTCGAGCAGGGCTTGTGCATTCGCAGGGATCAGGCTGGTGAGGTTGTCGGGGCTGGCGAAGTCTTCCACTTCGCGCACCCTGCACGCAGGGTTGATGTCGGCGATGCGGGACGCCAGAGCGCGGACCTTGGCCATGCCGAGCGTGGAGTCGAGCGCCTGAATCTGGCGGTTGATGTTGGACTCGGCGACGTGGTCGAGATCGATCAACGTCAGCGCGCCGATGCCACTGCGTGCCAGTGCCTCGGCGGCCCAGGAGCCAACACCGCCAAGCCCGACGATGACGATATGGGCTGTGCCGATCCGCGCTGCGGCCTGCGCGCCATAAAGCCGCGCCACGCCACCGAAGCGGCGGTCAGGGTCAGGCTGACTGACGGTGCAGGGCGGGGCTGACATGGGAGGGATGAACGCAGCGACTCACAGGCCGCAGCTTCGAGCGTGGCGCGCGGCTTAACCCGCCCGATCCAGGCGCCAGGCCTGGAACTTCACGCCCAGCACGCCGCCTCCGATGATCGAGGCAAGCGCGATCCAGCTTGTGATGGACAGGGTGGACACGCCGGTGATGCCCTGGCCGATGGTGCAGCCCATGGCGGTGACGCCGCCGATGCCCATGAGCAAGCCGCCGACGATATGGTTGGCGGTGTCCTCCACGCCTGCCAGCCCTTCCCAGCGAAAACGCCGTGTGCTCAGGGCGTGCAGCGCGGAACCGGCAATGACCCCGAACACCGAGACGATGCCGATGTTCAGCACATTGCTGGCGTCGCTGTACATGAGGAACCAGTACAGCGTATAGGCCAGCGGTGCGACGAAGGTGAACGACTCCATGTGGTTCCCGGTGCTGCCAACGTAAGCGTGTTGCAGCGTTTGCGGATCTTCCGCCACAAAGCCGAGGTGGCCGGACACCCACCACAGAGCCACGACCAGCGCGCCGATGCCGATGCCCCCGAGCAGATGCCGCGGGCTGCGCGCCTCGCGCGGCCACAGCGCCCATGCCCCGAGCGCCAACGCCATGCCGACGCCCAGGACGAGCAGCCAGGTGGAGCGGGCGATGGCGGTATGCCGGGCCAGGACCGAGGGCAGGTCTTGCGCGCCATTCAGCGCCACGGCGACGCGGTCAAGCCCATAGACCCGCAACTCGGCGGTGATGCCGCGCAGCGTGGCGTAGGCTCCCACGGCCAGCATGACGAAGACCACCAGCGCCTTGAGGCTGCCCGCGCCCAGGCGCACCAGGGTCTTGCTGCCGCAGCCCGAAGCCAGCACCATGCCGAAGCCGAACATCACCCCGCCCAGCAGGGCCGAGAGCCACAGCACGCGGTTGGCGGTATAGATGGTCTGATCGGTGTTGATCAGGCCCAGGGCTGCCAGGACACTGGTGCCCAACAGCGCCGTGGCGATGGCCAGCACCCACATGCGCATGCGCGTCCAGTCGCCGAAATTGACGAGATCAGCAACCGAGCCCATGGCGCAGAACTGGGTGCGATGCATGATGGCACCGAAGGCCACGCTCAGGAAGAACGTCCACCACAGGACAGTGGTGTGAAGCGCAGTGATGGAAAAATCTTGCAAGGTGATGTTGAACAAGGGTGTGGAATGATTCGGGGTATCGATCAGGCGATTGCACGGCGACATTTCCCGGCACCCTGGAATTGTTGCACGCGTGTGCAGGACGGGTGGGGCAACTCCCATCAGCCAGGGCTTGCCGGCTGGCGGCGTTGGACATTTCTGCCAGCAAGACGACGCCGAGTGGCTCCCGAGTTTTCTTGGCCTTCAAGGCTGCATGCCGGTGTGCCGTTCCTCGGAGGCACAACTCGACATCGGTCAAGGCACGTCAGGCCGGAGAAGATCAGGTCGCGGATGCAGCAGGTGGGTCGACAGACCGGTAGCGTGTCGGGTCGGACACGCCGGCTTCGCTGAAACCAGCGGCTCGGATGCGACAGGAATCGCACCGCCCGCAGGCGCGGCCCTGGTCGTCGGCCTGGTAGCAACTCACGGTCTGACTGAAGTCGACACCCAGGCGCAGACCTTCGCGGATGATTTGCGCCTTGCTCAACCGGATGATGGGCGCATGCACGCGGATGTGGCCGCCCTCCACACCGGCCTTGGTTGCGAGATTGGCCAGGCGTTCGAACGCGGCCACGAACTCCGGACGACAGTCCGGGTAGCCGGAATAATCGACGGCGTTGGCGCCGTAGAACAAATCGCGCGCTCCCAACGCCTCGGCCCACGACAAGGCCAGCGCCAGCATCACAGTGTTGCGCGCGGGCACGTAAGTGATGGGAATGCCGCCCTGCGCACCTTCCGTGGGCACCCGTAGCGCGGTATCCGTGAGGGCCGAACCGCCGAAACGCGCCAGATCGAGTGGGATGACTTCATGCCGTGCTGCGCCGAGCGCCTGAGCCACCCGCCGCGCGGCATCCAGCTCGGCGCTATGGCGTTGGCCGTAGTGCAAGGAGAGGGCGTAACAGTTGAAGCCCTGGGCACGCGCCTGGGCCAGCACGGTGGCTGAATCCAGGCCGCCCGACAGCAACACCACAGCGGGCGTGCCGGCCGCCACCGGTGCTATTGCTTCAGCCATGCGTCTTCAGCGCAACTTGGCCAAGCGGTCCTTGGCGGCTTGCGCGGCTTCGGACTGCGGGTACTTGTTCACCAGTTTTTGCAGTGTGAGCCTGGCTGCACGCACTTCGCGCAACTCCACCTGGCAATTGGCCAATCCGAGCATGGACTCGGGGATGCGGCTGCTGCCCGGGTAGCCGTTGATGAGGCCGTTGAAGGCCGTGACGGCATCCTTGTACTGCTTCTGCGCGTACAGGGAATTGGCCAGCCAATACTGAGCTTCCGAGGCATAAGGGCTGGATGGATATTGGGCCAGGAACGCCTTGAATTGGGCGCCGGCCCCGGCAAAGTCGGAACTGCGGAAGGCCGCCAGCGCCTGTTCGTAAGCCGCTTTTTCAGCCGGTTGCACGGTATAGCTTTTGCCACCGATCTGCACTGCCACCGGTTCCAGCGGGGCCATGCGCTGGGTCAGGTCTTTCTGGCTGGCTGCCACCTTGGCGATGGTGTCGTTGAGCTGGCGCGTGGTGGTGTCCTGCTGGCCACGCAGCTGGGCGATTTCCGTTTTGAGCTGCTCGATCTGATTCGCCAGATCGAGTAGCGAGCTGCGGATCTGCTGGATCTGCTGCGCCTGCTGTGCCGATTGCGCCTGGTTGGCCTGCTGGTTTTGCGCAATCTGCCCGCGCAGATCAAGAATGGCGCGGCGTGCCTCGTTGTCGGGAAACATGTCGGCATGTGCCTGGGGCAGCCATACCAGCCCGAGCCCAAGGCTGAGCAGCAGGGCCGGAGCCCCGCGGCGCAGTCGGGCGAACCCCGCAGGGCGGGGCGCTGCCATCACGTTGTGCTGCATCATTTCTGGTAAACGATGTCCACACGGCGGTTTTCGGCGTAATCAGCCTCGGTGTTGCCAAGCGCCTTGGGCTTTTCCTTGCCGTAGCTGATGGCTTCCATCTGGCTGGGTTTCACGCCCAGCAGTTCCATGCCCTTCATCACCGCATCAGCCCGTTTCTGGCCAAGCGCCAGGTTGTATTCACGACTGCCACGGGCATCGGTATTGCCTTGCAGTTGCACATGTGCAGCCGGATGGCTGGTCAGGTATTGCGCGTTGTTTTCCAGTACCGGACGGTATTTACCCTCGACCACGTAGCTGTTGAAGGCGAAGAACACGCTCTTGGGGACGTCAGGGCCGGGACCGACGTTGTTCTCGGCGGGGGCCTGCACTGCGGCGACCTGGCTTTGCCCGGCGCCCTGGGAGTTGGCGCCTGCGGTGCTGCTTACCGGCGCCGCGGTCTGGGATTCAACAGGAGCCGGATGCATTTTCACGCCCGAGGCGCAGCCGCCCAGGGTGAGCGCTGCGGCGAGGGCCGTGAGCAGAAGGGCAGAGCGTTGGTTCATCGTGATTCTCCAAAAGGTCAGGGTTGTGCGTGGTGGAAAAGGGTGTTTTGAGTCAGACTTGGTTCAACAACTGCGGTGCAACGATGAATTTTGCAGAGGATTCGGGAAGAATTCAACGGTGGGCGGCAATCCAGGTGTGCCGATCGAGACAACCATCAGCACCGGATCGCGCAGAACTTGAGGTTTCAATTGCCAGGTGTCCACGGACCCCAGGACGGCTCCCGAACCTGCAGACCTGCGGCGGCCAACGTGGTGCGAACGCTACCGTCCAGGGACACGGTTTTCAGCACCTCGGACCCGCCTTCATGGGCAGAGTACAGCAGGATTTGCCCGTTCGGGGCAAAACTCGGGTGCCCGTCGTCGGTGCCGTTGCCCAAGGGGCGGGTGTTGCCGGAAGCCAGGTCTTGCAGCCAAAGCTGGAAATTGTTGCCCTGCTGCGAAACGTAGGCAAGATTCTTGCCGTCAGCACTGATGGCGGGGCTAACGTTGTAGCCGCCGCTGAACGTGAGGCGACGCACGCCGCTGCCGTCCAGACCCACCACATAGATCTGCGGCGAGCCGTCGCGGTCGCTCACGAAGTAGATGCTCTTGCCGTCGGGCGCGAAGACCGGCTCGGTGTCGATGGATCCGCTGCGCATGAGCTGGCGCGGTTGGCCGCCCGAGTTCGGCATCAAGTAGATTTGCGAACGCCCGGTGAGCGTCAGCACCACGGCCATGGTGCGGCCGTCCGGCGAGAAAGCCGGAGCGCTGTTCGTGCCTCTGAAATTGGCCAGCATGCGGCGCGCGCCATTGCGAATGTCTTGAACGAAAACGACCGGTTTGCCGGTTTCGAACGAGACATAGGCCAGGCTGCCGCCGCCCGGTGCCCAGGCCGGGGAGAGCAGTGGCTCGCGGCTGCGCAACGCGGTGCGGGCGTTTTCGCCATCGCTATCGGCCACGATCAGCGCGAAATTGTGCTGTCCGGCCTTGCTGATGTAGGCAATGCGCGTGGCGAATACGCCGCGCTGGCCCGTGAGCTTCTGGTAGATGAAGTCGGCAATGCGATGCGCGGCCAGGCGCAAATCGCCCGTGACCACCTGGTAGATCTCGCCACCCATGTCGGCCTGTTTCACCGCGTCCCACAAGCGGAAGCGGATCATCCAGCGGTTAGGCCCCTCGGGGGTGATGCTGCCGCCGGCCACGGCTTCCAGCGCCTGCGCGCGCCAAGCTGCGTAGTTCGGCGGCCCCTGCTCCGTGAGCACCGCGCCGCCGAGGTTGGAGGTACGGAACTGGCCACTGCGCGTGAGGTCGGCGCGGACAATGTCGGCAATCGGCTGCGGGCAGGAGTCCTGCCCTTTGAACGGCGCAATCCCGACAGGAATCTGCGTGGCGCCGATGCCGGAAACATCGATCTTGAACTGGGCCTGGGCGAGCGTGGGCAGGCCGAGCGTGGCGGCCGTTGCACCAACGGAACGCAGCCAGGGACTGGAAAAGCTATTGAGAAGGAATTGGCGTCGCTTCATCGCTTCATGTGTCGGGCAGGGAGATTGGGTGTAGGCGCCAGGGACATGGGGCAGACGTGAAAGGCGCACACCGCAAATGTCGCAACAAAGGCGTACGGTGACGATTCCATTTTACGTAGGCACGTGGCTGCGATGCGTAATCGGATGCAACCGGAAATCCGTGCAAAGCGCTGTGGTCTTGTTTGCTGTCGCCTGTCGGAGCTTCAACAAGGGATGGACCGTGTCCCGTTTGAAGGCGTACGTTCACGATGGTCTGTGCGAGTCGGCGACAGTCATGGGGTCGAAGGCGGTTAATCGAGCGTTTCAGATTGCGCTGGCAGATCGACAGTGCGGAGCTTTGCCCTGGTCAGTTGCCAGAGCTTGAGGTGGCGATACCAGGTTTCATGGGCGATGGTGCAAGCCAGGACAAAACCCAGGCGCCCATCGAGAAAACCCAAGCGCAGAACGTAGGCGCGTAAAAAGGCCCATCGACTGTGCAACCAGGCCGAAAGCAAGCTTGCGGTTCGGCCTTTTGCGGCAGCCTTGTGAGCGCCCGCTGTCGAGTAACGGTTCATTTTCCCCAGGACGTCGTCGAGTGATCGGTAACTGATGTGGATGAGGTCATGTCGCAACTTGCCAACCCTGCTTGTTGTGTGCAAGGACTCATGCACGATGTCGTCGGAAAAGCGCGCTGTGCCGCGCCTGAAAAGACGCACCACCCGATCCGGGTACCAGCCTCCATGGCGCATGAACTGACCGCAATAACTGGACAGGCGGGGTAGGGAATAGGCATTCGCGGCGTCAGGGCGGGTGATGATGGCGCGGATTTCAACTGCCAGTTCAGGCGTCACGCGCTCGTCGGCATCTATGGAGAGGACCCATGTGGACTGGACACAATCCAATGCCCGGTTTTTCTGTGGACCGAAGCCGGGCCAGTCTGCGCGCACGACAACGCGTGCTCCCAGCCTTCGCGCAAGCTCCTGTGTGTCGTCCGTACTGCCGCTGTCCAGCACGATGATCTCGTTGCACCAATCGAGTCCTCTCATGCAGTCAGCGAGATTTTCGGACTCGTTGTGCGTAATGATGATGGCGGAGATGCTCACGTCTGAGGGCTGCATCAGTTGGCATCCATCGGTGTTGTCGCGGGGATAGGCTCAGCACGAAGATGCTGGCCTGGGGTCGCATCCCAGGCGGAAAGGTCGCCCAGCGGGAAATTGCCAGCGAGGCCGTAGACGGCGCGTTTGAGGCGACCCATCGGGGTCGGCTGGGGCATGGGCTGTGCAGGCACTTGTGAAATCGCACTGGGTAAAAGCGAGCGGCGCTTGAAATCTCCCTGCGTCACTCCCCACTTGGTGACAAAGGTCCGCGCCCCGTGGTTGCGACGCACCCGTCCCGTGCTGCGGCAGGCAAAGTGATAGATGCGGCTGTCGCCAATCACGGCGTAGTGGCGGCAACCGGCAACCCAGAATTTCATCATCAAGTCGTCTTCGCTACCCATGCCTGGGCTGAATTCGATGCTGTAGCCGCCGACCATATGCCACCAGCGCCTGCTTACAACGCTGACCGGCGAAGCTTGTCCGAGTCTGTCGCCGCGCGGATCGGATGCGAACTGCTCCATCATGGCGGCCTCATTGAAGGTTTCAGCGGTCGAACCGAAGTCCCGCACGATGGTGAGTGGATTGACGGTCGAGCGCGGCTCGATGATGGTGGGCGAGAGATAGACGAGATCGTGCGGCTGATGATCGATGGCGTTGATCAGCGCCGCGTCCCATCCGGGGCAACACACCATGTCGTCGTTGAGATAGACCAACCACTGTCGAGTCGCCATGCTGGCGAGTTGATTGACCGCGAGGCAGATGCCCACGTTGGCGGTCGAATGCGTGTGCGCAATGCCCTGATCCCGAACCCACTCCAGTGTGCCGTCGGAGCCGTCATTGACGTGAACCAGAATGTCGTGCTCTATGCAACTGTGCCGCCGAATGCTGTCGAGGCACAGTTGCAGGTAGGGAAGATTGTTCCAAGTCGGAATCAGGATGCTGAACATGGAGGATTGGGGTTGGATGGCCTGGATCGAGAGACCAATGGGTTGTATGGTAGAAAGGCGGCCCCGATAGCCGGGCATGGGCATATTTCATCATTGCGAGACTCTATGCAATCCAACAATCTGCCCCTGGCCAATCAGGGGGCGTGGGATCACCGAGCTGCCCTGGATCTGCTTCGCCGCCTCTTTGCAGCCAACCCCCGCAACCGTTCGGCCGCATTGCTCATCGTGTTGTTCGCCGCCATCGTTGCGGCGACAGAACCGGTGCTGCCGGCGTTGATGAAACATGTGCTCGATGTCGGCTTCACCACGAAGCGCGATTTTCCGCTGTGGGCCGTGCCGGCGGTGTTGCTCGGGCTGTTCACGGTGCGTGGCTTGGCATGGCTGGCCTCGCAGTTTCTCACACAGTGGCTGACGCAGAACGTCTTGGCGCGGGTTCGCACGCTGGTGTATGGGCAGATCGTGCATGCGCAGCTTGCCGGGCTGCAGCGCGAGAGCGCCAGCAGCCTGATTGGCGCGGCGGTGTACGAGGCGCAGCTGGCGCTGGGCATGATCTTCCCCGGGCTGCTCACCCTGGTGCGCGACAGCCTGACCTTGCTGGCGCTGTTCGGCTACCTGATGTGGGTGAACTGGAGCCTCACGCTGCTCACCCTGGCGGTGCTGCTGCCGCTGTTGTTCGTCATGCGCCGCATCAGCCGCCGCGCCAAGCGGTTGAATGCGCAGATGCAGGGCGCGGCCGAGGAGGTGTCGTATGCGCTGGAGGAGGGCATGTTGGCCGCCCCGGTGGTGCGCGTGCACAACGCGCAGGAGGGGTTCGCCGCACGCTTCGAGGCCATCAACCAGAACCTGCGCCGCACCACGGTGAAGACGCTGGTGTCGGGCTCGTCCACCACGCCGGTGTCGCAGTGGCTGTCGGCACTGGCGGTGTCGGTGGTGATGGTCTACGCCATGTGGCAAAGCGATGTTTCGGGCCAGCACAGCGTCGGCAGTTTCGTCTCCTTCATCACTGCCATGCTGATGACGCTGTCGCCGCTGCGGCGGGTGTCCGACATCGTGCAGCCGATGATGCGCGCGCTCAGTTCGCTGCAGCGCCTGAGCGGCATCGTCGACACGCCCCAGGAACTGGACACGGGCAGCCATGCGGTGGCGCGGGTGCAGGGCGAGTTGGAGTTCGACGACGTGACCGTGCGCATCGGCACGCTCGACCGCCCGGTGCTGGATGGCGTCAGCCTGCGGGTGCATGCGGGTGAAAGCCTCGCACTGGTCGGGCCTTCCGGCGCCGGCAAGACCACGCTCATGCGCCTGGTTCCGCGCCTGCTTGAGCCCACGGCCGGCCGCCTGCTGCTCGATGGCGTGCCGCTGCGTGACTGGACCCTGCACAGCCTGCGCCAGCAAATCGCCTACGTCGGCCAGGAGGTGGTGTTGCTGAACGATTCCGTGGGCATCAACGTCAGCTTCGGCGAACCGGTGGACGCCGCCCGTGCCTGGGCCGCGCTGGAGGCCGCCGCGCTGGCCGACTTCGTGCGTGGCCTGCCTGGCGGGCTTCAGGCCGAAGTGGGGCATAACGGCTCGCAGCTCTCCGGCGGCCAGCGCCAGCGCCTGTCCATCGCGCGCGCGCTGTACCGCGATGCGCCGCTGCTCATTCTGGACGAAGCCACCAGCGCGCTCGACGCCGAGAGCGAGCGCCTGGTGCAGCAGGCGATCGACCGGCTGATGCAGGGCCGCACCACCATCGTCATCGCCCACCGCCTCGCCACCATCGCCCATTGCGACCGCATCGCCGTGCTCGACGAAGGGCGCTTGGTGGAGCTTGGGACGCAGGCCGAACTGTTGGCGCATGAAGGGCTGTATGCGCAACTCCATCGTATGCAGTTCGCCGCGCAGTCGGCACCAACGCCAGCATCTGCGCCAGCGCCAGTCGGGCGCGATTGACCTTGGCCGAAGCTCGTGTGCTGGCGCGGCGGATCAGCCGACGTTGCCCATCCACCGCCCGCATTGCTGCCGCACAACCTCGGGCAGGTGCTTTTCGCGGTTGCAGGTTTCGCGGAGCCATTGCGCGTCATTGCCGCGGTTGCCGACGTCGGCCAGCAGTTCGCGCAAGGCGGTGTCGGACTGCAATTCTGCGGCGTGGCCTTCGAGCTTGACGATGGTGCGAATCAGGTCTTCGCGCAGGGTGCGGTGCTCGCGCGTGGCGGGGTCGACGAAGGTTCCGTCGAAGCCGAAGCGGCAGGCCTGGAAGCGGTTGAAGGTGTAGACGAGGTAATCGTCTTCCTCCGGGGTGAAGGGGCGCTCGGTCTGGATGTAGCGGCCCAGGGTCTGGATGTAGGCGGCGATGCGCGCCGCTTTGGTGATGGTCAGCGGCGTGTCCATCACCCGCACTTCGATGGTGCCGTACTCGGGCTTGGGGCGGATGTCCCAGTAAAAATCCTTCATGCTCTTGACCACGCCGGTCGCTGTCATTTTCTCGAAGTAGCGCTCGAATGCGTCCCAGGTCAGCGCGAAGGGCGCGCGGCCCGAGAGCGGGAAGGCGAACACCGAGTTCAGCCGCGCCGAGTGAAAGCCCGTGTCCTCGCCCTGCACATAGGGCGACGAGGCCGAGAGCGCGATGAAATGCGGAATGAAGCGCGAAACGCAATGCAGGGTGTAGAGGGCGGTGTCGGCGTCCGGGCAGCCCAGGTGCACATGCTGGCCGAACACGGTGAACTGCTTGCTGAGGTAGCCGTACAGCTCGGAGAGTTGCAGGAAGCGCGGCTTGTCAAAGATGCGTTGCTGCGCCCAGTGCTGGAACGGATGGGTGCCGCCGCCGGCCAGGCCCACGTCCAGCTTGTTCGCCGCGTTCACCAGTGCGCCCTGGATTTCGGTGAGCTGGGCCAGCGCGTCGTCATAGCCGGTGCAGATGCCGGTGGAGAGTTCGATCATGCTCTCGGTCATCTCTGGCGTCACCAACCCGGGCAGCTTGCAGCCTTCCAGCAGGCGCAGCAGGTCGGGCGCACAGGGCATGAGGTCGTAGTTGTGGCGGCTGACGATCTGCAACTCCAGCTCGATGCCGATGCTCAATGCCGCCGATTGCGAAAACGGGCCCAGGCTCATGCCGATCCTTGTGGTTTCTTGCGCACGGCTGCAATATCACCCGAGCGCCCCAGCGCCCAGCGCGCCAGCAAGGTGCCGGCCAGCTCCAGCACGGCGATGGCGGCGAAGGCCGCGGCAATCAGCGTGTGAGGAAACTGCGGCACGGCCTGCGCCAGGTCGAGCAGCAGCACGAAGCTCACGCCGGCTGCCGGATTCAGCGCCAGTCCCAGCGCGGTCGATTGCCGCCAGCTCAGGCCCGAGGGTTTGCCCAGCGCCAGCGGCACGGCCAGCTTGGCCAGCGCGCGCACGCCAGCCAGCGCCAGCCCCATGACCATGCCGCTGGCCAGCGCCGCCCAGTTCAGGCTCAGGCCGAGAATGAGGAACAGCAGCACCACCAGCACGCCGCCGGCCGTGCCGAAATGGCGCGGCCAGACCCTTGGGCGCTGACTGCGGGCGCGCAGCAGCAACCCGGCCAGCAGCGGCGTGAGCAGGGTGGACCAATGCAGCATGCGGGTGATGGACAGCACCAGCAGGATCAGCCCCACCAGCAGCAGCGCGGCGCCTTCGTCGGCGAAGTCGAAATGGCGCTCCACCCAGTTCACTGCCCAGGCCAATACCGCCGCTGCCAGTACCGCGCCGCCAATGCCGTAAACCTGCAGCAGCAGCGCGTTCCACCATTGCACGCTGGCCTGCGCCCCCATCCACGCCGTGAGCACCCCCACGGCCAGGATGGACAGGATGGTGCCCAGGGCGGAGACGAGCAGCAGACGCTCGGTCACCTGACCGCGCGCGTTGAACTCGCCGCTCAGGCGCAGCGCCACCGCAGGCGCGGTGCACGCCAGCGCGGCGGCGCTGGCCAGGCCGTGCAGCCCGCCCAGACCCAGCCAGCTCAGCACCAGCCACATCGCCATCAGGCTGAGCGCCCATTCGCCCAGGCTGATGAAGATCAGCCAAGGATTGGCGCGCAGCCAGCGCAGGTTGACGCGATGGCCAATTTCGAACAGCAGCACCGCCAGCGCGGCGTCGACGATGGCGCGCGCACTGGGTTGCAGCGCCAGCGCCTGCAGACCACCGCCGCCGGCGGCGATGACCAGCCCGGCGACGGTGTAGCCGATGAGTCGCGGCCAGCGCAGGAAGCGAAAGACCGATTCGCCCATCAGCGTCGCCAGCACCAATGCCAAGCCCACCCACAGCACACCGTCGGCATGCAGCGAGAGCAGGGGCAGGGCGTGGAATTCGGGCATCGGGTGCGGGGCTCGTGAAGGAACAGACCAAGCCGCAGATGTCGGCGCGGGGATCGGCGCAGGGCGCTTTGATGGCCGGCTCAAATGGCTGCATCACGGTCGGATTGAGGCCGTGTCGTGGTGAGCCATACGCCATCAAGCTGTCTGCGCCATGCGAATGGCCAGACGATTATAGGAAGCCGCCATGACACATCCAGTCAACATCGGAAAATTGAAAACCCATTAAAAACAAGGAGATTGTGTGAGAGTGACCACTCACAATTCCGGTTCTTCTGTATTTGTCAAGCCATGTTGGGAGCCCCCGACTTCCTACAATGTGACCATGTCCTATGTCCACTTGCGTACCCACACCGAGTTCTCCATCGTCGACGGTAGTTTGCGGGTCGACGCCGCTGTTGCAGCGGCTCGCGCTGACGGCCAGGGCGCGCTGGCCATCACCGATCTGAACAACCTGTTCGCCGCCGTGCGCTTGTATTCCGAGGCACGCTGCGCAGGCGTCAAGCCCATCATCGGTTGCGATGTGCGGGTCGCTCCGGGGGAGCCATCACCCCAGGCGCCCAACACCGGCTTGCTGCTCCTGGCTGCGAATCGGCAGGGGTATCTCAACCTTTGCGACCTGCTCAGCCGCGCCTGGCTCGAGGGCCAGCGCAACGGTCAAGCGGAGGTTCAGTGGGCCTGGCTTGAACAGGAGGGTTTGAGTGCCGGGCTCATCGCCTTGTGCGGCGCCCGTCAAGGGGCCATCGGCCAGGCGTTGCTGGCGGGAGATGGGGCGCGCGCGCGCCAGCTGGCCCAGCGTCATGCAAGCGTCTTCGCGGGCCGTTTTTATCTGGAGCTGCAACGCAGCGGGCATGCGGAGTGTTCGCGTCACGTGGCAGCGACGGTGCGGTTGGCCGCCGACCTCGGCCTGCCGGTGGTGGCGACGCATCCGGTGCAGTTTCTCCAGGCCACCGACTTCGAGGCGCATGAAGCGCGGGTGTGCATCGCCGAGGGCGAAACCCTGGGCAATCCGAGGCGACAGCGGCATTTCACCGCCGACCAATATTTCAAGACCCAGGCGGAGATGCAGGCGCTTTTCGCCGACATTCCCTCGGCGCTTGCGAACGCGGTGGAAATTGCCAAGCGCTGCAATCTCACGCTCACGCTAGGCAGGCCGCAACTGCCCGAATTCCCCACGCCGCACGGCATGCCCATGGCGGCCTATTTCCGGACGCAGTCGTTCGACGGCCTGGAGCGCCGCCTGCAGCAGCTCTACCCCGACGCAGCCAAGCGCGAGGCGCAGCGCGCGCGCTATGCAGAGCGGCTGGAATTCGAGCTCGGCACCATCGCGAAGATGGGCTTCGAGGGCTACTTCCTCATCGTCGCCGACTTCATCAACTGGGCCAAGGACAACGGCTGCCCTGTGGGACCGGGGCGGGGTTCCGGCGCCGGTTCGCTGGTGGCCTACAGCCTGCGCATCACCGACCTCGACCCACTGGCCTACAACCTGCTTTTCGAGCGGTTCCTCAACCCCGAGCGGGTGTCGATGCCCGACTTCGACATCGATTTCTGCCAGGAAAACCGTGACCGCGTGATCGACTATGTGAAGCAGAAATTCGGCGCAGGCGCGGTGTCGCAAATCGCCACCTTCGGCACCCTGGCGGCGCGCGCCGCGCTGCGCGACGTGGGCCGGGTGCAGGAGCTGGGCTACAACTTCTGCGATGCGCTGGCCAAGCTCATTCCCAACAAGCCGGGGCAGCACATCACCATCGCCCAGGCCATCGAGGTCGAGCCGCAGCTCAAGGCGCGCATGCAGCAGGAGGACGAGGTGCGCCACCTGCTGACCCTGGCGCAGCAGCTCGAGGGGCTGCCGCGCAACGTGGGCATGCATGCTGGCGGCGTGCTCATCGCGCCGGGCAAGCTCACCGACTTCTGCCCGCTGTACGCTCAGCCCGGCAGCACGGACGCGGTGTCGCAGTTCGACAAGGACGACGTCGAGGCCATCGGCCTGGTGAAGTTCGACTTCCTCGGCCTAGCCACGCTCACCATCCTGGAGTTGGCGGCGCAGCACATCCGCCGCAACCACCCGGACCGCGCCGGTTTCAAGCTGGAGGACATTCCCCTCGACGATCCCGCCACCTACAAGCTCATGGCGCGCGGCGACACGGTGGCGGTGTTCCAGCTCGAATCGCGCGGCATGCAGGGCATGCTGCGCGAGGCCAAGCCGGACCGGTTCGAGGACATCATCGCCCTGGTTGCGCTGTACCGGCCGGGGCCGATGGACCTGATCCCCAGCTTCTGTCACCGCAAGGACGGCACCGAACCCATCGTCTACCCGGACCCGCGCATGGCCAGCGTGCTGGAGGAGACCTACGGCATCATGGTCTACCAGGAGCAGGTGATGCAGGTGGCGCAGGTCATCGGCGGCTACTCGCTCGGCGGCGCCGACCTGCTGCGCCGCGCGATGGGCAAGAAGAAGCCCGAGGAGATGGCCAAGCACCGCGGCATCTTCGCCGAGGGCGCGGCGAAGAACGGCATCGCGCCGGACAAGGCCAACGAAATCTTCGACTTGATGGAGAAGTTCGCCGGCTACGGTTTCAACAAGTCGCACGCCGCCGCCTACGCGCTGCTCGCGGTGCAGACGGCGTGGCTGAAGGCGCATTACCCGGCCGAATTCATGGCCGCCAACATGAGCATCGCGCTGGACGACACCGACAAGCTCAAGGTGCTGGTGGACGATGCCCGCGCCATGGGCCTGAAGCTGCTGCCGCCCGACGTGAACCTCGGCGGCTGGCGCTTCGACCCGGTGGACGCGCACACCATCCGCTATGCGCTCGGCGCCATCAAGGGGACCGGGCGTGCGGCCATCGAAGGGATTGTCGAGGCGCGTGGTGACAAACCCTTCGCGTCGCTGATGGACTTCGCCGCGCGCGTGGACCGCACCCGCATCAACCGCCGCGTGCTCGAGGCCCTGATCCGCGCTGGTGCCTTCGACGCCATCGACCCCAATCGCGCCACCCTCATGGCCGCCGTGGGCATGGCGCTGGAGCATGCCGCCCAATGCGCCGAACACGCCACTCAGGGTGGGCTGTTCGACAGTCTGTTCGACGACACCAGCGCCGCCGCGGCCAGCACCCCTGCGCCTGAGCCGCAGCCACCGTGGGATTTGCGCAAACGCCTGTCCGAGGAAAAATTGGCCATCGGCTTCGTCCTCAGCGGCCATCTGTTCGACGCCCACGCCGACGAGGTGCGTCGCTTCGCCCCGCGTCCGCTGGCCGAGCTGGCCGAGGCGCGCGAGCCGCAGATCGTCGCCGGCATCGTCGCTGCCGTGCGCGTGGTGCAGGGCCAGCGCGGACGGATGGCCATCGTCACGCTGGAAGACCGCTCCGGCATGCTGGAAACCGTGGTCACCGAGCGCCTGCTCGACACCGTGCGCGCTTTGCTGCGCGACGACGAACTGCTGGTGCTGCAGGGTCGCGCCCAGAACGACCGCTTCAGCGGCGGTCTGCGCTTCAACGTCGACGCCGTCTGGACCCTGGAGCAGACCCGTGCGCGCCTGGGTCGGCGTATTCGGCTGCGCGTCAACGGCCTGGCCGACGCCGCTCCGCTCATCGAATTGGCCCGTACCCAGGCTGCCGGGAAGGACGACGGCCTGCCACTGGACATCGAAGTCGAACGCGGCGGCGCCGCTGCACTGCTGCGCCTCGACCGCGTGCGTCTGCGCCCCGGCGACGACGTGCTCGCGGAGCTGGCCACACTGGCGCTGGATGGACGGGTGCAGGTGGTGTACGACAGCAGCGACTCCGCCGCTGCCCAGCGCATGCAGCATTGATGCCCTGCGGCATGCGCTGGGCGCGAACGCGGGGCGGGATGGTGTTCAACCCGCGTCGCGCGGCCCGGCCTTGATCTCCATCGGCGTGTACCACCGGCCGCTGCCGTCCGCCGGGAAGCGGCCGACGCGCTGGACGGCGCGCAGCACGGCCTGATCCCAACTCGGCACACCGCTGGAGCGTTCGATTGTCGTGCCCAGAACTTCGCCCGAGTTCGGGTCGAGCGTGACGGTGATGATCACTTTCGGGTCGCCCTGGATCTGGTCGATCTGCGGATAAATCACGTTCTGCCGCACCAGCGTCGCCAGGCGCGCCTTGTAGGCGCCGGAGGGGCCCGAGCTCACGGCGGCCGTGCCCGTGCTGGTGCTGGGGCCGTTGCCGGCCTGGGACATGAGGTTTTTCATGTAATCGGAGCGCGCCTGCTGTTGCAACTTGGCGAGTTGCTGCTCGCGCTGTTGCTCGGCCTTGCGCAGTTGCTCCGCCTTTTTCTCGGCCTGCAGTTTTTCGGCCTGTTGTCGCGCCTGTTGCTGCGCCAGTTGTAGCGCTTTGAGCTCCTGCTGTTTTTTCTGCTCCGCGAGCTTGCGTTGCTCGGCGGCGTTTTCCTGGGCCAGACGCTGTTGCTGCAGCGCCAACTTCTCCGCCGCCAGTTTTTCAGCCAGACGTTGCTGCGCCAACTGCTGGGCGAGCAGGGCGGCCTGGCGCTTCTCGTCTTCCAGCTTGCGCTTGCGGGCCTTGTCCAGCGCGATCTCGGCGTTGTCCGGTGTGGGTTGCACCTTGGTCAATGGTGGTGCGGGCTGCGGTTGGGCCTGCGGCTGCGGTTTGGGTGTGGGCCGCGCCTGTTGGGGTTCGACTTGAGGCGGCCGCGGCGCGGCCAGATGCGCCGTGGGCGCCCACAACTCGGCCTCGACGGCTTCGGGAGTGTGGCTTTTCCAGTGCACGCCCAGGGCAATGACGATGATGAGCAGCAAGTGGATGAGGGCGGCGAACAACAGCGCGCGGCCCATGCCCTTTTCGGGCGGTGGGCGCAGCTTGTCGGCCGGGGGGTTGTAGGTGTTCATGTCGGCGTGCGGCCAGGCTTGTTCACGCCCATGTGCCGGCGCTGCGGCGTGGAGTGGGCGGCATGCGGGAGAAACGACGTGTCGGGCATCACGGTTGACGCGGGACTTGCCCGGTTGCCTGCACCGCCAGGCCGACGCGCTGCACGCCGCTTTCCTTCAGGCGGTTGAGCACCTTGATGACGTCGTCGTACTTCACGTCCTTGTCGGCGGCGATCAGCACCGGCATCTCGGCCAGGGTCGAGCCGCTTTGCTGGGCAAGCTGGGCCACGGTTTTCTGCAAATCGGCCATGCTGGTGGGTTGCGGGTTCAGACCCGTGGCTCCAGCCTTGGCCTTGGGGTCGCGCAGGCGCACGCTCAAAAGCTTGTCGGCCTTGATGTCCACTTCCACCACGGTGTCAGGTGCGCGCGTGGCCTGGCCCACACTGGGCAGTTTCACGGCGCTTGGGGTGATGAGCGGCGCGGTGACCATGAAAATGATCAACAGCACGAGCATCACGTCGATGTACGGCACGACGTTGATCTCCGCCAGAGCGCGCCGCCGGTGCCCGCTGCCGCGCTGTACGGTGGCCATTCAATGCGCTCCCGTTGCAGCCGACATGGGACGGGTCATCGGCCCGGCGTCCTGTGCCGGCGCGCCTTGTGGGTGCGGTGCCACCTGACGCTGCAGGATGTTGGAGAACTCTTCGGTGAAGGACTCGAAGCGAATGGCCAGGCGGTCGATGTCGCGGGCGAAGAAGTTGTAGGCGATGACGGCCGGAATGGCGGCGAACAAGCCGATGGCCGTGGCCACCAGGGCCTCGGCGATGCCGGGTGCCACCGTGGCCAGCGTCACCTGCTGCAGGTTGGACAGGCCGACGAAGGCGTGCATGATGCCCCAGACCGTGCCGAACAGGCCCACGTAGGGCGACACCGACGCCACCGAGGCGAGAAAGGACAGGTTGGATTCGATCACGTCCATCTCGCGCTGAAAGGCGGCGCGCATGGCGCGGCGCGAGCCGTCCACCAGGGTGGTGGAGTCGAGCCGGCGCTCGCGCAACTTGAGGAATTCACGCATGCCGGAGGCGAAGATGCGCTGCAGCGGGCTGCCCTGGCGCGCGCTGTTGATGGCCGCCTGGTAGAGGTCGTTCAAGCTGGTGCCGGACCAGAACTCCTGCTCGAAATCGTCGGTCTTGAGGCGGGCGCTCTTGATGGCGAAGTATTTGCGGAAAATAACGGTCCAACTCGCCAGCGACACCGCCATGAGCAGCGCCAGGACAAACTGCACGACGGTACTGGCACCCAGTACGAGCGAGATGATGGAAAAGTTTTGGTCCATGCAAAGTCCAGGCTGAAAGTGGCGGGAAGCGCGGCGCTAGAAGTGCAGAGCCCGCAGACGGCGCCGGGTTCCCCGGAGTGCGGACAGACACCTGAAGACCACTATTTTGCACCGCTGTGCGCCTTACCCGCGTGACGTTTTGTGTTGCCCCCGCGCTGAAGGCGCTCCGCGGGCTACCCTGCGATGGCTTGCAGCACCACCGCTGGCAGACGTCTCGGCTTGAAGCTGCCGGCTTGAACACAGGCCACGCGCACTTGCGCGCTGGCCAGCAGGACAGATGCGGCGGTGCTCGACGCGGCGGATGCCGGCGCGCAGCGGCGCACTTCCTGCAACAACTCCAGACTGGCGCCGCCGACCTCGACCACGGTCACGCTGACGCCGAGTTGATCGTCCAGCCGCGCCGGCGCGAGGTAGCGCACCTGAGCACTGCTGACGACGAACAGCAGTGCGTCGCGCTCGACCAGGCGTTGCTGATCGAGGCCCAGGGAGCGCAGCCATTCGGTGCGCGCGCGCTCGCAGAATTTGAGGTAGTTGGCGTAATACACCACGCCGCCGGCATCGGTGTCTTCCCAATAGATCCGCACCGGCCAGGTGAAGGCGGGCGTGGTGGCAGGGGCGGTGGTTGGCGCTGTGCTCATGCGGTGAGTCTATTGATTTTTCAGGCTCTGACCTCATCCTGGTTGGCCTGCGCTACATGTGGCGGCTTTCCCCCGGCACAGCCGATGCCGGCTATGCTCGCCAGGGCTGCAGCCCAGTCTTGCCGGCGGCGCCAAAAACCCATTTCCATCCTTTCAACCCGCTGATCGCGCTCATTGCCCATGTTTACAGGTCTCGTCACGGCGCTTGGCCGTCTTTCCGAAGTGGTGCCGCTGCAAGCCGGCGAGGGCAGCGGGCTGCGCGTCACGGTGCAGGCGCCTGCCGTGTGGCTCCAGGGCGTGGGCCGGGGCGACAGCATCTGCGTGAGCGGCGCCTGCATGACCGCGGTGGAACTGGGCACGGCGCAGTTTGCCTTCGACATCTCGGCCGAGAGCCTGGCGCGCACCACCGGGCTCGACGCTGTGGGGGCCGAAGTGAACCTGGAGCAATCGCTGACGCTGGCCACCAAGCTCGGCGGGCATCTGGTCACCGGCCATGTGGATGGCATCGGACTGGTCGAGCGCTTCGAGCCGGCGGGTGAATCCTGGCATCTGGCGCTGCGGGTACCCCGTGAGCTCGCGCGTTTTTTCGCCTACAAGGGCTCGATCACCGTCAATGGCGTGAGCCTGACGGTGAACCGCGTGGCCGACGCCAGCGACGCCTCGGCCAGCGTGCACATCAACCTCATTCCCCATACCCTGCAGCACACCAATCTGCACAACCTCAGGCCCGGCAGCGCCGTGAACCTGGAGGTGGACCTGATCGCACGCTATGTGGAACGCATGCTGATCGGGCCTCAGGCCCATGCGATCGACATGTCTTGATACAGATGTCACGTTTCCGATCCCCGAATCCCGGGGGCGTGATGCGTTGCGCAGCATCCTAGAGTTTCAAGCTATGTCAAAGCCCGACACAGACAGCGGGTTCTGAAGCGCCAACTTCAGGCGGAGGCGAGGCATGCTGGGACGAAACATCGCGAGCGACGAGTACATGGATTTGCTGGCGCGCGGCCGAGCATCGGCCGAGCGCTGGCTGCAGCTTGAGCCGGAGGCGATGCGCCAGTTCTACAACCGCTTGCCATTTGCCATGCAACATCGGTTGACCGAACACCCGCTGATGCAATGGCCAGAGCTCAAGGCTTTGTGCCGGCGCATGCCGCCCCGCGAGGTGCGGTTCCGCTTCGGCGAGATTGCGCCCGATGCCGACTTCGACATGTCCTACAGTCAGCGCTACCGAGAAGGCTTGACGCTGGACGACGCGCTCGACAATCTCGAAGCCCGGCGCGCCTACGTCTGCATCTACAACCCCGAACGAGACCCAGCCTACCGTCCCTTCTTGGAACAACTCCTGTCCGAGTTTGCCGTTGCCACGCGGCACTTGGATCCCGGCATCACCTGGTTCTCCACCTATGTGTTTATTTCGGCCCAGGGCTCCATCACGCCGTACCACATGGACCGCGAGATGAACTTCCTGATGCAGGTGCGCGGCAGCAAAACAGCGTATCTGTGGAACCAGGCCGATCCCAGCGTCATGAGCGCGGCGCAAAAGGATCAGCTCCTGGCCTACGCCGGGCGCAAGCCGCAGTGGTTGCCCGAGCTCGAGCCCAAGGCCATGCGCTTCGAGCTCACCCCCGCCGTGGGCATCCATCACCCGTTCATCGCACCACACAGGGTGCATACCGGGCCAGAACTTTCGATTTCCCTGGCCTTGACCTTCCGCACCCGCTGGTCCGACCAGCAGACACTCGCCCACCAGCTCAACCACAAGCTGCGGCAATTGGGTTTGCGGCCTGGCGATGTGGGTCAGCATCCCTTGGTGGACGCTGCCAAGGCGGAGGTCATGGACCTTGCGCGGCGGTCACACGCGAGAGTGCGTCGCTTGCGCGGCATCGACTCTGGCGTTCCCCGGTCGAACTGAGATCTGCGTCACGCTTGCTCACGGGCGCCGGGGGGGTGACCCGTGTGACCCGCCGAATTGACGCTGCGGCCATAATCGCGAATTCCTCGGGATCGATTCGACGATCACCCCGATGCTTTTGACACCAGAATTGCCTTTGCTGCGTGCGCGCGCAGCACCAACTCACCCATGCCCTGCGAGCACGCCGCGCCAACTCTGCCAGTCAGCCCACCCGCACGGGTGTGGCCGCTTTACCGGTTGACCCTGCTGCTGGCATTGGCGGGCGGGCTGCAGCCGCATCTGGCGATCGCGGCAGGTTCAGCCCAGCCAGCTGCATCTGCATCTGCGCCGGCCACAACCGCGAGGTACGACGTGCGCATCGAAGCTCCCGATGCGCTGCGTGCCTTGCTGACGCAGTATCTCGATATCGAACGCTGGCGCTCGTTCACGGACATCACGCCGGAACAGTTGCGCGCCTTGACCGCCAAGGTGCCGAAACAAGCGGCGGACTTGCTCGCTGCCGAAGGCTATTTCTCGCCGCAGATCCGGGTAGAACTGGACGCGGCGGCCCAACCTCCGGTGGTGGCTGTTCAGGTGCAGCCGGGCATGGCCACCCGTGTGAGCGGGCTGGACTTGCAGGTCAACGGCCCCGACGGCCAACCCGATGCGTCGCTGGCCGCCAGACTGCGCCACGACTGGCCGCTGACCGACGGACAGGTGTTTCGCAGCGCTGCCTGGGAAACCGCCAAGAGCAATGCCTTGCTCACCTTGCTGACGCAGCGCTACCCGGCGGCGCACATCGTGCAAAGCCAGGCACGGGTGGACCCGAAGCGGCACAGCGCGGCGCTGCGCCTGGTGCTCGACACCGGCCCGGGCTACAGCTTCGGCCCGGTGCAGGTCGAGGGCCTGAAGCTCTACCCCGAAACCATCGTGCAGCGCCTGGCTCCTTTCCAGCCGGGCCAGCCTTATACGCAGGCCAAGCTGCTGGAGTACCAGCAACTGCTTCAGGGCAGCCGCTATTTCCGCACGGCCACGGTAGCAGCGCCGCTGGCCGAGGCGCAAGGCACCACGCTGCCGGTGCAGGTGCGGGTGGTCGAATACAAACCGCAAAAACTCGGGCTTGGGGCGGGTTACAGCAGCAACACCGGGGCGCGTACCCAGGTGGACTACGAGAACCTCAACATCCTCGGTCGCGCCTGGCGCTTCACCAGCGCGCTGAAGCTGGAAACCCTGTTGCAGTCCTTGAGCGCGGGCCTGGCGTTTCCGCGGGTGGCAAACGGCTCGCGCTACAGCCTGAGCGCCGATGCACAGCATGCCAACATTCAGGGCCTGACCACGCGCAGCCTGATTCTCGGTGGCCAGCGTCAGCGCCTGGACGGACCGATCGAGACGGTGCTGTCGCTGCAGTACATCACCGAGCGGCAGGATGTGGCCGGCTACGGCAGCACCACCGCCCAGGCGCTCATGCCCAACTATTCCTGGACGCGGCGGCGCCTGGACAACCCGATCGACCCCAGCAGCGGCAGCCTGGTCAATGCCCAGATCGGCGCCGGCAGCAAGGCCATCCTGTCGGATCAGAACTTCATTCGCCTGGTGCTTCGCGGGGTGCAGTACATCCCGCTGGGTACGCGTAACCAGCTCATTCTGCGTGGCGAGGTCGGCAGCGTGTTCAGCCCTTCGGCCAACGGGATCCCACAGCAGGAGCTGTTTCGCGCCGGCGGCATCGGCTCGGTGCGCGGCTACTCCTACCAGAGCCTGGGCGTGCCCGAGGGCGATGCCATCGTTGGCGGTCGCGCCCTGCTTACCGCCAGCGCCGAGGCGGTGCACTGGCTCACGCCGCAATGGGGTGCCTCGGTGTTCTACGACCGGGGAGACGCTGCCAACAGCTTCGGCGCCTTGAAGACTGTGGCCGGCTACGGCATCGGCGCACGCTGGCGCAGCCCGGCCGGCATCATCAGCATCGACCTGGCCTATGGTCAGGCCATCCAGGCCTACCGCCTGCAGTTCAACGCCGGGGTGAGTTTCTGAGATGGCCCTGAGGCCGGATCCAAACCCAGCCGCCGCCCACGAGGCCCTCGTGTCACGTCGGCGCGGCGTCTGGCGCGGGCTGTGGTGCTGGATCTGGCGCAGTCTGGTGGTTTTGCTGCTGCTCATCGTGCTGCTGCTGGCGGCACTCGCCTGGCTGGGCAGTGGCTCGGGTCTGCGCTGGCTCAGCAGCCAGCCCTTGCAGTTCGGTGCCGTCCATCTGGAACTGCAAGGTGTGCACGGCGATATCTGGGGCGATTTACGCATCGGGCGGCTGCAACTGCAAAGCCCCAGAGTCGATGTGGATGCGCGTGATCTGCAGTTGCGCTGGAACCCGCGCGCTCTGTTGCACCAGCCCATGTTGGTGGATGTGCGGCTCTTGTCGGTCAGCGCGCTCGACTTGAACCTTCCTCCCGGCCCTCGCAGCGGCCCGCCCAAGCTGCCGCAAAGCCTGGCACTGCCACTGGAGTTGCGCGTGGCGCGGCTGCATATTGGAGCCCTGCGCCTGGGACCGCCCGGCACGCGCAAGCCCCTGGGCAGATTCGACGCCAGCCTGCGGACCCGGGCGGGGCAGGTGCAGATTCATGCCGAGGCCAGTACGCCCTGGGGCCAGGGTCGGGCGCGGTTGACGCTGGGCGTGGCGCGACCGTTTGTCGTGCAGGGCAGATTGCAGGCCACGCTGCACCTGCGGGGCGCGCGGATTCCATCGTCGGTGCAGCTCGACGTGCGACCTTCCGGCAGCCTGCAAGCCTTGCGACTGCAGGGCATGGTCAACGCCTTGCAGACCCACGCCCGTTTCGACGCCGAACTGGCGCCGTTTGCCGCGCTGCCGCTGCGCAGCGCGACGATCGACGCCAAACAAGTGGACCCGGCGCGCATCGACCCCAAGCTGCCCACGGCCCTGCTCGACCTGCAACTCGACCTGCAGCCTTCCAGCGCGCAGCGCGTGCGTGGCAGCTTGAAGCTGAGCAACGCCCGCCCTGGCGCGATCAACACCAAGCGCCTGCCCCTGCTGGGCTTGCAGGCGGTCCTGGACGTGCAGCCAGGGCGGGTGCAGGTCCAGCAGATCTTGGCCCGCCTGCCGGGTGGCGGAACCCTGTCCGGCAGCGCCAGCTACACCACGGCCAAGCGGGCGTCAGCGCCCGGCCTGGTTGCCACTGCGCCTGCCCTCCTGCCCGCAAGTCGGCCAGACACGCAGCCCATGGCCGCGACCGCCGCCGCTCGGGAGGATGGTCACGCCATCGATGCCGCCGCCCCAGACCATTACCGCCTCGACCTGCAAGCCGGCCAGATCGACATGCATGCCCTCGACTCTGCCTTGCTCGCCACGCGCCTGAGCGGCCCGCTGCACTTGCACGGCAATCTGCAACGGCAGATCTTGCAGGCGCGGTTGACCCAGCCCGGCTGGTTGGCCGAGCTGCGTGCGAGCCGGCGTGGCGAGCACATCGACATCACCCGCGCCGTTCTGCAAGCACAGGGCGGGCGGCTGAACGCCAGCGGTTCGCTGGACTTGCACGCGCCGCAACGCTTCGCCATGCATGTGGTGCTCGAGCATTTCGATCCCAGCCGCTTGCGCGCCGCAGCCGGTGCCGCATCCGCTTCCTACCCCGCTGCCGACCTCAACCTCAAGCTGCAAGCTCGGGGCGACGCCGCCACACGCAGCGCGCAGGTGGATTTGCAGGTACAACCCAGCCGCTGGCGCGGCCATGTGTTCGACGGGTCGGCGCGTGGCCAGGTGTCACCGGCGGGGGTGCGCGGCCTCGAGGCCGATCTCAAGCTCGGCAGCAACACGCTCAAGGCGCGAGGCGATTTCGGCCGCGCCGGCGACCTGCTGCACTGGACGCTGGACGCGCCTGCGCTGGCCCAGATCGACCCGGCTTTCGCCGGCCGGGTGCAGGGTCGCGGCACCCTGGCCGGCACGCCCGCCGCGCCGTCGGGCCAGTTCACCTTGCGCGCCAACCAACTGGCCGCCCCCGGCAAGGTACGGATGCAGGCGCTGGACGCCAGTGGCCAATTGCAAGCCGGAGCGCAGGGTCTGCTCAAGCTGCACCTCAAGGCCAGCGGCATCACGGCCGGAACGCTCACGCTGCAGCGGGCCGAGGTGGATGCGGCGGGCCGACTGGACGCGCAACGCATCGCGCTGCGCCTGCGCAATGCCGACCTCGACTTGAGCGCTACGTTGGCCGGCGGCTACACCGCCGCGCAGGGCTGGCAGGGGAGCATCGAGCAGTTCAGCAACCGCGGGCGCTACGCCGTGGACTTGCTGGCCCCGGCGTCCTTGCAGCTGGCGAAAAATCATGTGGAATTGCAGCACGCCAGGTTGCGCAGCGCCGGCGGCTCGCTCGACCTCGCCAGCGCCGCGTGGAACGCCGGGCAACTCGACACCACGGGCAGTGCGCGGGGCGTGGACCCGGCCTACTGGCTCGCCCTGTTCGGCGCCGACCTGCATGGCGTGCAGTCCACCCTGCGGTTCGACGCCGATTGGTCGCTGCATGCGGCCAACACCCTGTCGGGTCACGTCGTAGTGGCACGCAGCGCGGGCGATGTGAACCTGCCCACCAACCCACGCTTGAGCCTGGGCCTGTCGCAACTGCGGCTGCAACTGCAAGCGAAAGACGATGCCCTGTCCGCCCGGTTCGACGCCACCGGCGGCCTGTTCGGCAGCGTGCATGCCGAGGTGCAGACCCAGGTGAGCAAGCATGGCCGGGCCTGGGGCGTTGACGCGGCAGCGCCGCTGGCCGGCAGTCTGCACGCCGACCTGCCGAGCATCGCCTGGGCCGCGCCCTTGCTCGGCCCCACCGCCAAGCTTGGCGGCAAGCTGCTGCTGGACATGAAGGCCGCTGGGAGCGTGGCCAATCCCGAACTGCGTGGTGCGCTCACCGGACGCGCCCTGGCTGTGACCCTGCCTGCCGAGGGGCTGAACCTGCAAGGTGGTGTGCTCGACGCCGGCTTCAGCGGCGACACGCTTGAGCTCACCCGCTTCAGCATGCAGGGCGGGCAGGGCAAGCTCATGGCCAGCGGCAGTGCCAGCTTCGCCAATGCCAAGCCGCAGGTCAGCCTTCAGTTCAGCGCGCAGCAACTGCAGGTGCTCAACCGGCCCGACCGCCAGGCGGTGGTCAGCGGCAGCGGCACGCTCACGCTGCAAGGCCACAGCGTGGAGCTGAACAGCAAACTGAGCGTGGACAGCGCCGACTTCGAGTTGCCCCGCGGCAGTGCGCCCAAGCTGGCCAGCGACGTGGTGGTCGAGGGCCGGCCGGTGCTGGCGCCCGCGTCGTCGCCCACGGCCGGCTACGGCATCGAGGCCGTGGTCGAGGTCGATCTCGGGCGCGACGTGCACGTCACCGGCTACGGCCTGGACGCCAAGCTCGGCGGCCAGCTCACCTTTCGCGCTGCTCCCGGCAGGCCGCTGGCCGCATTCGGCAGTATTGAAGTGCGCAAAGGCACTTACAGCGCCTACGGCCAGACCCTCACTCTTGTGAGGGGCGGAGCGGTGAATTTCTCCGGCCCGATCGACAGCCCCGGGCTGAATTTCAGTGCCCAGCGCGACGGTCTGCCGGTGCAGGTGGGGGTGCAGGTCACGGGCACCCTGCGCGCGCCCATCGTCATGCTGACCTCCACGCCAGCCATGCCCGACAGCGAAATCCTGTCCTGGCTGGTGCTGGGGCAGGATCTCACCAGTGCCAGTCCCAACAATCTGGCCTTGTTGCAAACCGCTGCCGGCGCCTTGCTGGCCTCGGGGCAGGGCGCTCCGGTCACCAGCCGCGTCGCCAGCGCCCTCGGGCTGGATCAGCTTTCGCTCAGCGGCCAGGGCGGGCTGCAAAACAGCATCGTCACGCTGGGCAAACGCATCACCTCCAAGCTCTCCGTCAGTGTCGAGCGCGGCCTGGGCACGACCGGCAGCCTGTTCAACATCCGCTACGACTTCACCCGCCGCTTCTATCTGCGTCTGCAGTCCGGCGCCGACAGTGCGCTGGATCTGTTCTACACCTTCCGTTTCGATTGAGCCGGTCTGCCGCTGCGCACGGCATGCGCCCCGGCGGGGTTCGTTCCCATGCCGGCCGGCTGCCGGCTGCTCGTGCGTCGTCGTGACGACATCGCCGTAACCGGCCTCCTACAATGCCGTTTTGCGTTCAGCGCGCCTCCCCGGTGCCGCCTTCCATGCCTTTATCCCCCATCCCCGAAATCGTCGCCGAGATGCAGGCTGGCCGCATGGTTGTCCTCGTCGACGAAGAAGACCGCGAGAACGAAGGCGATCTGGTGCTGGCCGCCCAGCATGTCTCGCCCGAGGCCATCAATTTCATGGCGATGCACGCCCGCGGGCTCATCTGCCTCACCCTCACCCGCGCGCGCTGCGAGCAGATCGGCCTCAAGCCCATGGTGCAGCACAACGGCTCCTCCCACGGCACCGCGTTCACCGTGTCGATCGAAGCTGCGGAGGGCGTGAGCACCGGCATTTCCGCTGCCGACCGCGCCCTCACCACGCGTGTCGCGGTGGCGCCGCATGCCAAGCCCGCCGACATCGTGCAGCCCGGCCATGTGTTCCCGCTGATGGCACAAGACGGTGGTGTGCTGATGCGCGCCGGCCATACCGAGGCCGGTTGCGACCTCGCCGCCCTCGCGGGCCTGGAGCCGGCGGCCGTGATCTGCGAGATCATGAATGACGACGGCACCATGGCCCGCCTGCCCGATCTGGAACGTTTCGCCACGCAGCACGACCTGAAGATTGGCGCCATTGCCGACCTGATCGAATACCGCAGCCGCACCGAGAGCCTGATCGAGCGCATGGATGCGCGCCCGATGCAAACCCCGTTTGGCACCTTCCAAGCCCTGCTTTACCGCGACCGCGCCGGCAGCGGTGTGCACCTGGCGCTGGTGCATGGCAAGCCCGCCGTGGCGTGCGAAGCGGTGCTGGTGCGGGTGCACGAGCCGCTGTCGGCGCTCGACCTGCTCGATGCCCAGGCCACCACCCATTCGTGGAATTTGCCCCAGGCGCTGGCGCGCATCAGCCAGGCCGAGGCCGGCGTGGCCGTGCTGCTCAACGCCGGCGAGAGCGCCGCCGGGTTGCTGCAGCATTTCGCCGCCTTGCACCAGCCGGTGCCGCCGCGCGGCGCGGCCGCCGCCTTGCGCACCTATGGCATTGGCGCGCAAATCCTGCGCGACCTCGGCGTGCGCCGCATGCGCCTGCTGGCCGCGCCGCGCAAGATGCCCAGCATGACCGGATACGGCCTGGAGGTGGAAGGCTTCGAGCCTCCTCCCGTTCCCGCCCACGCCGCCTCCACGCCAGCCGCGGTGGCCGCAGCGCCTGCAGCGCCGGGCGTCGCGGCGGTACACCCCTCGCATTTCTGAGTCTCCAGCCATGCAACACGCCCAATACCGCGACAACTCCGCCCTGCTCGACGGTGCCGATCTGCGGATCGGCATCGTCCAGGCGCGCTTCAACGTCCAACTCACCGACCGCATGGCCGAGGCCTGCCTGGCTGAATTGCATCAGCTCGGCGTCAGGCCCGATGCCGTTCGCCACATCACCGTTCCCGGCGCGCTGGAAGTGCCACAGGCGCTGGCCGCCATGGCCGATGGCGGGAATTTCGACGCCCTCATCGCCCTGGGCTGCGTGATCCGCGGCGACACCTACCACTTCGAGTTGGTATGCAACACCAGTTCCCTGGGTGTGCAGCAGGTGGCGCTGGACTTCGGCCTGCCAGTGGCTAACGGCATCGTCACGGTGGACACCGAGGCGCAGGCCCTCGCGCGCATCGGCAAGGGCGGCGAATGCGCTCGGGTGGCGGTGGAAATGGCCAATCTGCTGGCGCAGGTCGGCGCCTGAGACTCAGCCAGACCATGAATTCAGCCAATCCCAAGAGTGCGCGGCGCAAGTCGCGCGAGCTGGCCTTGCAAGGCGTGTTCGAGTGGCTGGTGTCGGGCAGCGAGGCTGGTGCCATCGAGGCGTTTCTGAGCGAGCGCTACCCCACCATCAAGCTCGACAGCGAGCATTTCCAGGCCGTGCTGCATGGCTGCATGCGCGAGGCCGGCAACCTCGACGCCATCATCCAGCCGTATCTCGACCGCCCTTCGCGCGAGCTGTCGCCGGTGGAGCATGCGCTGCTGCTGCTGGGCACGTACGAACTGCGCTTCCTGCTGGACGTGCCCTACAAGGTCATCATCAACGAGGCGGTGGATCTGGCCAAGATCTATGGTGGCACCGACGGGTTCAAGTACGTCAATGGCGTGCTCGACCATCTGGCCATCATTCTGCGTCCGGATGAAACCGGCGATCGACTGATGCCACAGCCCTACCAGGAACATAAAGGCGGCATGCCGGCCAACCCCACGGCCAAGGTTCCGGTGAGCTTCAAGCCCCGGGAGTCCGCTCGGCGCGAGCCGGAGCGTGCGCCGCGTCGCCCTGCGGTTTCGCGCCGCTCGGTCGCCGCACAGGATGCCCCGACAGCAAGCCGGCACGCTCCCGAAGCCGACGACGTCTGGGCGCGGCGCAAACCGGCCGCGAGGCGCAAACCCGAGGAGTCCTGAAGCCCATGCAACTCGCCAGCCGTCTGCAACAGGTCGAGCCGTTTTATGTGATGGATGTGGTGCGCGCAGCCTGGGAGCAGCAGGCGCAATGGACCGCACAGGGCCGCAGCATGATTCACCTCAGCGTCGGCGAGCCCGATTTCACCGCGCCGCAACCGGTGGTGGACGCCGGCATCGCCGCGTTGCGCGAGGGCCGCAGCGGCTACACCCTGGCCCCGGGTCTGCCGGCACTGCGCGAAGCCATCGCCCGGCATTACGCCGACAAGCATGGCGTGGTGGTGTCGCCCGAGCGCATCTTCATCACCGCCGGCGCCTCCGGCGCGCTCACCCTGGCCTGCCTGCTGCTGGTCGAGCCGGGCAGCGAAGTGCTGATGCCCGACCCCACCTACCCCTGCAACAAGAATTTCGTGGCGGCGGCCGGCGGCAGCGCGCGCCTGCTGCCCACCAGCGCGGCCACACGCTTTCAGCCCACTGCCGCGCAGATCGACGCCGCCTGGGGCCCGGCCACGCGCGGCGTGCTGCTGGCCTCACCGTCCAACCCAACCGGCACGTCGATTGCCCCGGACGAACTGGCACGCATCGCCGCCGTGGTGCGCAGGCATGGCGGTTTTTTGCTGGTGGACGAGATCTACCTCGAACTCGGTTTCGATCCGGCCTATGGCTGCACCGCGCTGGCGTTGGACGCGGCGATGATCAGCATCAACAGCTTCTCGAAGTATTTCCAGATGACCGGCTGGCGCCTAGGCTGGATGGTGGTGCCGCAGGAACTCGTGGAACCGCTGACCCGTCTGGCCGGCAATCTGTACATTTGCCCCAGCACCCCGGCACAACATGCCGCATTGGCCTGCTTCACGCCCGCCACCCTGGCCGAGGCTGAGCACCGGCGCGCCGAGTTTCAGCGTCGGCGCGACGTCATCGTGCCCGCGCTGCAGGCCATCGGCCTGGACGTGCCGGTTCTGCCCGACGGCGCTTTCTATGTGTGGGCCGATTGCTCACGCCACGCCGCAGACAGCTGGGACTTCTGCTTCGACGTGATGCGCGAGACTGGCGTGGTGCTGGTGCCCGGCAAGGACTTCGCCACCGTGCAGCCAGAACGCTGGCTCCGCCTGAGCTACGCCAACAGCGTGGAGAACTTGCGCGAAGCCGCCGCCCGCCTGGGTGCTTACCTGGCTCGCGGCACTCGGCGCAGCGCCAGTGCCTGAGCCGGCTCCGTTCAGCCCAGGCGCGCGCGCACCCGCCAGTCCTCACCAATCGGCTCGATGTGCAGGCTGTGCAACCGGATACCATCGGCCACCGCCTGCAGCGGCCCGAAGGGCGCAATGCCTGCGCCCTGGCCCAGCAGCCTGGGGGCGAGGTAGAGCAACAACTCGTCCACCAGGCCGGCGTTGAGCAGCGAGGCATTCAGGCGCGCGCCGGCCTCGACATGCAGTTCGCCAATGTCACGCGCTGCCAGTTCGCGGAGCAGGGCGTCCAGATTGGTCTTGCCCGGTTTGGCGGCGTCCGGCGGCAGGGCGATGATTTGGGCGCCCAGTTCGCGCAGCACCCGGGCACGCGGCTCGGCCTCCTCCGGCGGTAGCGCATGAGCGACCCACACCTTGTGCGGCTCGACTTGCAACAGGCGGGCGGTGGGTGGCAATTCCAGGCGGCTGTCCACCACCACACGCACCGGCTGGCGCGGGGTGGCGACATGGCGCACCGTGAGCTGGGGGTCGTCGTCGCGCACGGTGCCGATGCCGGTGAGCACGGCGCATGCGCGTGCACGCCAGTGGTGGCCATCGGCACGCGCCGCGGGCCCGGTGATCCATTGGCTCTGGCCGTTGGGCAGTGCGGTGATGCCATCGAGCGAAGCCGCCGCCTTCAACCGCACCCAGGGCCGGCCGCGCTCGAAGCGTGAGAAAAAACCGAGGTTGAGTTCACGCGCCGCGTTCTCCAGCAGGCCGCACTCGGTGCGAATGCCGGCCGCAGCCAGACGCGCCAACCCGCCGCCGTCCACCTTCGGGTTAGGGTCGCGCGCCGCGGCCACCACCCGCGCCACGCCGGCGGCTACCAGCGCGTCGGCGCAGGGCGGGGTGCGGCCGAAGTGGGCGCAAGGCTCGAGCGTGACGTAGACCGTGGCACCACGCACCGCGTGCCCACGCTCGCGGGCATCGTCCAGCGCGACGATTTCAGCGTGGCGCAAACCCGCAGCCTCGGTGGCGCCTTCGCCCAGCACATGGCCATGGTTGACGATGACGCAGCCGACGCGCGGATTCGGACTGGTGCGATACAGCGCGCCTTCGGCCAGGCGCAGGGCATGGTGCATGCAGCCGAGATCGTCGGCGCTGAAGGCGGGATGGGGGCAGGACGATGCGGCAGTCATGACGGGTGGGTTGTCGTGCGGGATGGCGGGCCGGGTGGCTTGCAAAGGGCGCAACCGCAAGGACATGCGGACGGCTTCGTGAGGTGCGGCCGCCTCAGGTCTTACCCCGGCGCCTGGGGGCGCGGCTGCTGCGCGCCAGGGTCATTTCTTCCAGGATTTGCACGAACTGAGCCGGGTCTTTGAAGCTGCGGTAGACCGAAGCGAAGCGCACATAGGCGACGTCGTCCAGGCGCTTGAGCTCGTGCATCACCCATTCGCCGATCTGGGCTGAATCCAGCTCGCGCGCACCGGTCTGCAGCAGGCTTTCCTCGATGCGGCCGATGGCGGCATCCACCGCGTCCGCCCCCACTGGGCGTTTGCGTAGTGCCAGGGTCAGCGATGCGAGAAGCTTGTCGCGCGAATAGTCCACCCGCCGGCCGTCTTTTTTCACCACCGCGGGAAAACTCACCTCGGCACGTTCATAGGTGGTGAAGCGCTTGTCGCAGCCGGCGCAACGCCGCCGGCGCCGCAGGGCCGTGCCGTCTTCCACCTCACGGGTCTCCACCACCTGGGTGTCGGGATGCTGACAGAAGGGGCATTTCATGGCGGGTGCGCAAAAGTGCGTGGCGTAGGTGCAGACGGCATTATTCCCCGGCGCCAGATCCAGCGGTGAACCGCAGGCAGACGCAGGGGCCGCACCCGGAGTGCGCTGTCGCGGAACCATCACGAGGCAGACCGTTCGTCGGTCGACTGATACCGTTCGTCCTGAAAAGTTACTAAACGAAACAAGCGCGAGCTAGGCTTGCCTCCATGAAAACGGAATTCGGCATGACCCTGGTTGAGCTTCTGGTGACGGTGACCCTCGTGGCCATCCTGCTGGTCGTCGGCCTGCCGTCGTACCAAAGTATCACCACCACCAACCGCATGGCGGCGGAGATGAACGCCCTCATCAGCGACCTGCAGTACGCCCGTGGTGAAGCAGTGAAAGAAGGACAGCCGGTCACGATGTGTGCTTCGAGCAACGGCACGGCATGCAGCAACTCCACGAACTGGGCCAATGGGTGGTTGATTTTTTCGGATGCCAACGGCAATCGCAGCGTCAACACAGGCGAGGCGGTTTTGCGGATTCAGTCCGCCTTGGGGTCTACCGACACCCTGACATCTTCGAGCTTGCAGGCCGTGACGTTCAATCGCAATGGGTTCAGCAGCAATGCCGGCAGTATCAAACTCGGCGATGCGGCAGGGTCGTCCGATCGTATCCAGTGCGTCAAGCTTTCGGTGGTGGGCTATGCGCAACTTCTTTCCGGGACGAGCTGCCCATGAAACCTCGGCTGCTGCAGGCAGGGTTCAGCTTGATCGAGGTGCTGATCGCGCTGGTCGTCATTGCCATCGGATTGCTTGGCATCGCCGGCATGCAGGCGCTTGCCCTGAGCAACACGAGCGTGGCGCGCCAGCGCAGCCTGGCCGCCATCCAGGCCGCCAGCATGGGTTCAATGATGCGCGCCAACCGGGGCTATTGGGAGTCGGCGACCTCGGTGGATGTGACGGCAACGGGCGCGTCGTCCGGAACCTCGTGGTCGTCAACCACGCTGAGCGGTTCCGTGAGCAGCCAGGGCGTCGACTGCGCGGCGAGTACATGCTCGACCCCGTTGCAAATGGCCGCCTACGACTTGCAGAACTGGGGCCTGTTCATCGTGCAGCAACTGCCCAAGGGCACCGGACGGGTGCAATGCGCGGCTGGCAATCCGGTGAGCTGCCGGGTCAGTGTGTCCTGGGCCGAAAAATCGGTGACGCTGAACGGGGCGTCGGGCTCCTCGGCGACACAAACTTACACCCTGCTGGTGCAGCCATGACGTCACCCCGTTGCCTTCCTCAGCGCACATTCAGCCGAGCGGGATACTTCAGGCAGCGCGGCCTTGGGCTGGTCGAGATTCTCGTGGCCATGGCGATTGCCCTGTTTTTGCTCGGTGGTCTGTTCACCATTTTCTACACCACCCGGCAAACTTTCTCCGCGCAGCAAGGTCTTGCCGGCTTGCAGGACAACGAGCGCCTGGCGATGACCCTGATGAGCGAAGTCATCCACGGCGCGGGTTATTACCCCACCCCCCAGCCGCCAACGCCGATTCCCAACACTGGGACGGCGCTGCCGGCGCAGAACGCGGCGTCTGGCCCCTTGCCGGCATCATTTGCAGCCGGCCAGTCGGTTTTCGGCGGCACGATCAACGGGCAGGATGCCATCGTCGTCCGCGTGGTGGCCGCACCAGGCAGCAGCACCATGAGTTGCCTGGGTGACACCAACCCGGCAACCGCCACGGCGAATGTCACCTATCTCAACACCTACGTCTTCAACGGCGGCAATTTGCAATGCAGCGTCAGCACGGCGAGCAGTGGCAGCGGGGGTTCGACCCAGCCGCTCGTTGGCAGCAATCTGACTGGAACCACGCAGTCGGACGGGCTCACCGCCATGTCCCTCCTGTATGGCGTCGACACCAACGGCGGCGGTTCGGCCAACCAGTATCTCGCGGCAGCCAATGTGGCCAATTGGTCCCGGGTCAAAAGTGTCAAGGTCAGTCTGACCTTCAACAACCCGCTTGCAGGACAACCCGGACAGCCGGCCACCGTGAACTTCACCCGCGTCATCGACATCCTGGGACAGCTATGAACGGGTCGCGAACGCCGTCACACTCCAGACCCGTACAGGCGGGACGCAGTCAGATGACAGGTTCAGGCTTCGCCTTGATCGCCAGCCTGCTCATTCTGGTGGTGCTCACCATCATCGCCGTCGCCATGTTCCGCAGCTTCGGCATGCAAGAACGCATGGCCGGCAATCTGCGCGAAAAGACCCGCGCACTGGAGGCTGCCAATAGTGCTCTCAGCTACGCCGAATGGTGGCTGAACCAAAACAACGCCAGCTCCGGGGCCGCATGCAGCGGCGCGCCTTCGCCTGTCGACACGGCACGCGTCTGCACCAACCAGATCATCAGCCCGGCCAACTTGTCCAACTGGACCGTGGCCACGACCTACGCCTTGCCATCAGCCACTGTTGCCGCCTCGGGAGGCGCCGGCACCTACTACGCCAGCCCCAGGTTCCACATCCAGTATCTCGGGCCGGACGCCACCAAGAATGCCACCGTTTATCTCATCACAGCGCTGGGCTATGGCGGTAACGCCAGTTCCGTTGCCGTGGTGCAGAGCACCTATGCCTTCACCTCGATCAAGGATCTGACCGGGCCATGATGCCAATTGCGGTCCGGTCTGTTCATTCAACAACACATCCAAGGGCACGCACCATGGTGCTATTCCAGGCAATTCCCAGCTGCCGCCACACGGTTCGGGCAATCGTGGCGGCGGGCATGTTCGCGCTCGTCGGCGCGGCCCGGGCCGACAGCGGCACATCCACCGCGTCGGTCAGCTTTCAGCCCGTCTCGCAATGTTTTCGCGATGCCGGCGCCAGTGGCTGGACCTATGCCGGTGCCGCAAGCCCTGGGGTGGCCTATACAGGGAAAAACTCTTCCCTGACGGCGGCAACAGGCATCGACGCGGCAGGCCAGGGTTGGCTGCGTCTGACCGACAACACCAACAACCAGAAGGGTTCGGCCTATTACAACCTGCCCATCAACGTCAGCAATCTGGGCATTCAGGTGGAATTCACCTACACCGCCTGGGGCGGTACCGGTGCCGACGGCATCAGCATGTATTTGTTCGATGGCGCGACCACGACATTCGTGCAGGGTGACTTTGGCGGTGCGCTCGGCTATTGCGCCGGCTACGGCAACTCGCCTGGAGGACTGAGCAACGCCGTGATCGGCGTTGGCATCGACGACTATGGCAATTTCGAGAATGGCTATGACCGTTGCCAGAATGGCGGGGAGCCCCAGGGTCACAGCTCAGGCTATTACACCGCCCTGGGTATCCGTGGCCCGGGCAACGGCAGCAATGGCTACAAATGGCTGGCTGACGTCAACCAGAAGAATGTGCCGAGTTCAATCGGAGCGTTCTCGACCTTTTACACGCCCTCCATTTCCACACGCCCGACCGATACGCAGTTCTACCGCCGCGTGCGCCTCAATATTTCGCCCACCGATACGGTGAATCCGCAAAACGGCTACACCGTCACGCTCTATTGGGCGACCACGCCGAATGGTGCTTTCACACAGATGATGAGTGCGCCTTACCCAGCGGGCAATACGCCCCCCACCGCAGGCAACAAGGCGCCGAACTTCACCATCCCATCGAACTGGACCCCATTGCCACCCACTGTGAAGTTCGGCTTCGCCGGCTCCACGGGCGGAGCGACGAATTACCACGAAGTCCGTGACGTCTACTTCACTGAAGGGCTGCCGGATTTGAGCGTGACCCAAACCGGCCCCGGCACGATTGCCGCAGGCAGCACGGTCACCTATGTCGTCACCGCCGCCAACATCGGTTCCACCCCGGCGAACAACGCCACGCTCACGAACGTCCTGCCCAGTGCCCTGACCAATGTGACCTGGTCCTGCACCGCGAGCGCAGGCTCGACCTGCCCGGCGGCGGCAAGCGCCGGCACGATCGCCGGCAGCAGCTTCAGCGTGAGCGGCATCAAGCTCGCCCTCGTGGGCAATGCCACCTTCACCATCCAGGGCACGGTTCCGTCGGGCACCACCAGTGCGCTCAGCAATGTGGCCAGCATCAGCACGACGGAATTCACGGATGCCTATGCGAGCAACAACAGCACGAGTCTGGTGTCAACCATCGACACCAATCCGGCCATGGCCAGCCTGAAGCTTGCCCAGGTGCCACAGACCCTCAACTCCATCGGGGTGAACGCGGTGAAGGGGGCCGTGGTTCAAACCTCCACCCAGATCTACCTCGGCCAGTACCACCCGGCGAACTGGTGGGGGCAGTTGTTCGCCTACCCGCTCGGACCCAACAGCAGCAACAGGCTCACCGCCAGTTCGACCCCCAACTGGGATGCTGCATGCGAACTGACCGGGTCTCCCTGCCTCTCGCCGCCGACGCCGGCAGCGGGCTATCTGTCGTCAGGAGCACAAACCGCGACCAGCCGCACGATGTTGACCTGGAACGGCAGCCAAGGCGTTGCTTTTGCCTACGGCAGCTTGAGCAGTGCGCAGCAGGCGGCTCTGAACAATGATCCGGTGTTGAGTGGAACGTCGCTCACAGGCACCGACGTGGTGAATTTTCTGCGTGGAGACCGTAGCAAGGAGCAAAGCCAGGGCGGCCCATTTCGCACCCGCACCAGCGTGCTCGGCGATATCGTCGGCTCCAGCCCGGTCTGGGTCGGGCCACCGAGTCTGAGCTACCCGACATCCTGGGGTGATGCGCTCTATGCCTCGCTCACGCCGCCAGAAAATGGATCGACCAACAGCTACGGCAGCTACACAACCAACAGCAAGACACGCCAGCATGTCGTCTACGCCGGCAGCAACGATGGCTTCGTCCATGGTTTCGCTGCCGGTAACTACAGCACGGCGGGCACGTTCGACACCACGACGAATAACGGCAAGGAGTTGATCGCCTATATGCCGAGCACCGTGCTCAGCCAGATTGCGAGCAACCCCTCCGGCACACCGATCAACAGCAACTTCAACTTCACCGCCCCGGGTTACACGCACCGCTATTTCGTCGATGCCACGCCCGGTACCGGCGATTTGTATTACAACGGCGCCTGGCACACCTGGCTGGTGGGTGGGCTGGGCG